>JBLJBB010000097.1:0-10401 GCA_047638115.1 Bacteroidales bacterium
AAAAAACCAAAGTTATGAAAACAAAAGAGAAAGTTTCGGTTTTTTGGTTTAGGAAAGATTTGAGATTGTTTGACAATCATGCACTGCTGAATGCCCTGAAAAGCGGGTATCCAGTGTTGCCAATCTATATTTTTGACAAAAAAAATGACCACTCAATCTATAATAAAAAAGACAGAAGTATCTCATTTATCTATCGGCAATTAAAAGAATTAGAGCATGAACTGCAACAATTTGGGGCATCACTTTGGATCATTCAGGATACCCCTTTGGAGGGTTTTAAAACCATATGTTCTACCTTTGAAGTGGTTTCAGTGTTTGTAAATGAATTGTATGATCCTTTTGATATTCAAAGAGATAACGAAATTTCCACATATCTTCAAGCTTCTCAGATTTCATGGAATGCATTCAAAGATCGCGTGATTTTTCATAGACATGACGTTATGAAAAATGATGGCACCCCCTATTCTGTTTTTACACCCTATTCGAAAATTTGGAAACAAAAATTGGCAGAAAATGGGGTTCCTGTGTACAATAGTGAAAAACATTTGTCAAATTTATTGAAAATCAACCCTTTCCTATTCCCATCTTTGGAAGAGTTGGGGTTTGAAACAACTGATTATCCATCTCTTCCAAAAGAGTTGGATAATCAAATGATCATGAATTACGAAAAAACGAGAGATTATCCCTATCTCTTAGGTACCAGCAGGATTAGTGTACATCTAAGATTTGGAACGGTGAGTATTCGACACCTTGTACTTAAAGCTTTGGAATGGAATGAAACATGGCTTAATGAGCTAATCTGGAGGGAGTTCTTTATGATGATCCTCTACCACTATCCACGAGTTGTACATGGAAGTTTCAAAAAAAAATATCAACACATTGCCTGGCGCAACCATGAAAAAGAGTTTGAATTGTGGTGCAAAGGGGAAACCGGATACCCCATCGTGGATGCGGGGATGCGGGAACTTAATGAAACGGGACTGATGCACAACCGAGTTCGTATGATTGTGGCAAGCTTTCTAACCAAACATCTGTTGATCGATTGGCGATGGGGTGAGGCCTATTTTGCTGAGAAACTACTTGATTATGAGCTCTCATCTAACAATGGGAACTGGCAGTGGGCAGCAGGTTGTGGCTGTGATGCAGCACCTTACTTCCGCATTTTCAATCCCGAAGAGCAAACCCGAAAATTTGATCCAGAACTGATCTACGTAAGAAAATGGGTTAAAGAGTACCAACCCGGCTACTTAAAACCTATCGTAGAACACACCTTTGCCCGGAAACGGGCTTTATTAACTTACAAAAGAGCCCTTAATCAATAGCCCTGCACTAAAGTACAGGGCTATTGATTCTTCATTCTTCATTCTTCATTCTTAATTATTCATTCTCAAGGTATTGGAGCATCGTTTCCAAAATCAGATTTGCGCTATCTCCTGTTCCAAAAATGGGAGGAAACTTTTTAGGAGGATGATTTGAAAAATGTTGGTAGGCATTTACAATTTGTTTGGGGTCGGCATCTGCTAAAATGGCTGCCCCAGAAGCTACAATTTCAACCCATTCGGTTTCTGGGCGCAATATGATGGAGGGTTTCTCGAAAAAATACGCCTCTTTTTGTACACCTCCAGAATCAGTTATAATCATCTTTGCATGTTGCTCAAGATAAGTCATCTCTAAAAAGGATAAAGGTTCAGCGATTATCAAATTTGTGGCCTCTTCCATTTTATCAAGTATCTGTTCGTCAAATTCATTCACAATCGACTTCAAAGTTCTGGGATGAAGTGGTAAAACAATAGGAATCTCACTAGATATTTGGATTAAAGCGTCAAAAATGGAACTTAATCGTTCCGTAGAATCGGTATTGAAATTCCGGTGGATAGTGGCTAACACATATTGATGATCTTTCACTCTTAACTCTTTCAAAATCTCTTTTCGTGATTCAGAAAGCTCCTCAAAATAGAGTGAGTTATCATACATAATATCACCACACTGCACTACTATTCTAGGAAATTGGGTGTTGATCGTAGATTGTCCACTTACAATCCCCTCTTTTGTTAGATTAGAAATTGCGGTTTCTGTAGGTGCAAAAAGCAACTGCGACCACTGATCGGTTTGTACCCGATTGTGCTCTTCTGGCATTTGATCATTATAAGATCGTAATCCTGCCTCCACATGAGCCAGGGGAACTTGTTCAAGATGAGCAGCTTCTGCCCCGGCAAGGGTAGAATTGGTGTCTCCATAAACCAAAACCATATCTGGCTTCAATTGTTGAATCACTTTACGTATCTCATCAACCAGTTGATTGTGAGCATCTTTAGTTGCAGTATTATTAAAGTCAAAATGGAAATGGGGCTTTGGAATATTCAGCTCTTCGAAGAAAATATCAGACATATTAGGGTCATAATGTTGCCCAGTATGTAAAATATATTCGGTTATCTCTTGATTAAAATAGGACAAAATTGTTCTACTTAAAGCAGCGGCTTTAATAAACTGCGGTCTGGCTCCAATTATGGTTAGAAGTTTCATATTTTAGAGAATATCGTGTTCAAAAAAACTATAAAATGTATCTTTATATACAATAATGTGATCTAAGATTTGAATATTGAGAAGCTGAGCAGCTTGTTTGAGTTGGTTAGTGAGCAGTTTATCTGCGTTACTCGGTTTAAGCTGTCCAGAGGGGTGGTTATGGCATACAAACATTCCTGTTGCGGAGAGTTCTAAGGCGTGTTTTAAAATGATTCTAACATCGACAGTGGTTGCAGTGAGTCCCCCCTGACCAATGATATGGGTACCTAAAATTTTGGAACTTTGATTCACAAAAATGGCCCAAAACTCCTCATGGGGTTTGTTTGCATTTTTATCCTGCATATAAGCGCAGAGATCTTCTGGAGTTAAAATTTTATGTTGATCTTTCACTTTTTCCACTGTTCTTCGTTTTCCAAGTTCGAAGGCAGCGAGTAAAGTGATCGCTTTTACTTGACCAATTCCGTTAAATTTGGTAAGTTGTTTCACGGAGAGATCTGCTAAATCATTTAGACTGTTTTGGTTCTCTGCAAGCAGCTTTTTAGATAACTCCACTGCAGATTCATTGGCAGAACCGTTTCTTAAAAGAATTGCAATTAATTCTGCATCCGTTAGATAAGAAAATCCATTAGACAGATATTTTTCACGTGGTCTGTCGGACACGCTCCATTGAGTAATTGATAGATTTGACATAGCATAATTAGATTTGTTGTTTTATTTTCGTTTTAATAGGAAAGGGAGCAATACTTGTTCAAGTCCTTTGTTAATATCAACGGGAATCAGGTCAATTTGGTATTGGCCACACTTTAATGAGAGTTCCTGAAAAAAGTCGCCAATAGCAGTTTTATAGTATTCTCTAATATGATTGGTATGAAGTTTTATCTCATTCCCAGTTTCCATATCCAAAAATTTGTACAAACGATTGTCGTAGGCAAAATCAAACTCCAATTTTTTATCGTAGGTATGGAAGAGGAGCACTTCGTGTTTATTGTGTCTCAAATGTTGAAGTGCCAACATTAACTCATCTGTATTGGTTTGAGATTCGAACATATCGCTAAAAATCACCACCATAGAGCGGCGATGTATCTGATCTGCAATACGATGCAAAGTATCTGTAACCAATGAGGACTTTTTAATTTCAGTACCAATAGGTTGCAGAATCTTTTCCATTTCGCGATAGATCATTTTTTGATGAGCTTCACTACCTCTGGCAGCAGTGTGCAACTCCAAAGTATCAGAAAAAACACTTAACCCAACGGCATCTCTTTGTCCTTTAAGGATTTGAATCATAGCAGCAGCTGCATATATTGCCCAGAACAGCTTATTAGGAGAAGCTAAATTGTAGGTATTCCTAATTGGGAAATACATCGAAGAGGAGGTATCTAAAACAATCTGGCACCTTAGGTTAGTTTCCTCTTCGTATCTTTTGGTAAATAGTTTATCGGTTTTGGCAAAAAGTTTCCAATCTATATGTTTGGTGGGTTCGCCAGTATTGTATTGTCTATGTTCAGCAAATTCGACGGAGAAGCCATGCATAGGGCTTTTATGAATTCCGGTAATAAAGCCCTCTACAACTTGTTTAGCGACGAGCTCAAGATTTACGAATTGTGTAAGTTTGGTAAAGTCAATAGTATAAGCCATTTCAAAAAAAGAGTTATAAATTAGTATTTGAAGATTTTTTTAGTGATGTTTCCTTCTGGAGTAATAAATTTTATAAAATAGATCCCTTGTGAAAGAGATGAAACATCCAGACTCAATACATCATTATATATTTCTTGAGTTGAAATAATTTTTCCAGCAACATCAAACAATTGACATGTGATGTTAGCACTCGATGAATGTTTTAATTGTCTGATATAAAGTGTATTTTGCACTGGGTTAGGATAGAGCACTATATTTTCATCCCAGGATTGATCATCAATTTTAGTTGGATCCACAAAATATGCGTAAATAATATGACCGTTATTAACACTTGAAAAAGTGTATGGATTTTGAATATCCACAATCTGATCATCGATATAAAGTGCTCCAAGAATAAAACCAGTTTCAGGAGTCATTGTAAAAGATTGATTATCTCCCTCTTCTACAAAAACATTTCCCACAGGGTCTATAGTTCCACCAGCATTACTCATTGATAAAATTGTATAAATGTATCCTGAAGCTGTTCCAATTAAAGTAACATAAGTGGTACTTTGTCCACTTGACAGCACTAAGGAATCCACAATGGTTCCTATTGTAGAAGGATTAAACCTAACAAATATCGATTGATTAGCATTATGAGGAAGTGTAATGGAATTTTGCCAAACCGTACTATTTAGGGAGACTTCAAAAAACTGAGGAGCTGTAATTACAATAGGATCATTCAGATCAAATGCTTGAATTTCAACATTGGCTGATATTGAAGGGGTAGAAATAACGGTTTGAAAATTTAAGCTATCAGTAGAGAGTTGAATAGAACTATTTGGAATTTTAAAAGTTACATGAAT
Organism: Bacteroidales bacterium; assembly: GCA_047638115.1. GTDB lineage: Bacteria > Bacteroidota > Bacteroidia > Bacteroidales > WCHB1-69 > UBA5429. The sequence goes on from JBLJBB010000097.1 coordinate 5,007, forward strand.
CGTATGATTTGCAATAACATTATTAATTTGATAAGAGTTAAATCTACCCACATAATTACCATTGATAAACACAGAATCCACCATATATCCTGAGTTTGGTGTAAATGTAAAATTTTGAGAATTACCTACAGAAACGGCCACATTTCCACTTGGACTAATGGTTCCATTAGGACCACTGGTTGCTGTAATGGTCATTACACCTGACAATCCAGTTACAGAGATATCATCAATTGATACACCGTACCCATAATTAGCCACACCTTCAAAAGCAATAAAATAGGTAGCAGATGGGTTTGGTAAATCTAATTCAGTGAAAGCCCAGGAAGAGATATTTGTTGTAAATGCATTGATGAGTGTCCAATTTCCAGTTGGAGATGTTTTATAATAAACTCTCAGATAATCAATATCACCTCCCCAGGCAGGATGTGCTCTCCAAAATGTCAGTTGAGGATTATAAAGAGAAGATAAATTCAAAGCAGGTGTAACCAATCTGGATTTATAACCATTATTCGAGTCGTGATAAAAGAGGGCATTATATGATCCAGTATGTGCATTTGCAGGGTGATTTGTAGATGTGCCCCCATCATGGCCCCCATTTTGATAGATCCAATTCACCTGACCTGTTACATAAGATTGAGTCCAACAAGTAGGAATTGTTCCACTTTCGAATCCTTCAGTAAAAGGGAAAACAGAAATAGCATCACAGATTGTTCCATTCAATGAGATTGAAATTGGGGTTGCTGTACCACTGGTTAACGTAACTGTACCCGTATGAGATCCCAACACCATTGAGTTGTATTTAATGTATAAAGTACCTCCACTCGTTGGCAATTTAAGAGTAGAGAACCAAGTTGAATTATTTTTTGATATTTGAAATGTTGTTGTAGCAGTAATTGTAATTGAATCCGTAAGATTTAACCCAGTAATTGAAACAGATTGTGATGGAGCTCCAGTGGGGAGATATCCACTAAGATTCAAATTGTTTGCACTGGACATTATACTAGGTTGTAAGCCATTATATGTAAATGAAATTGTGGAGCCAGCTGATGTTATATTGGAAATACTAATGGTACTATAAGTTCCATCTGTAAAAAATGGTCGTGGATTAGTGGTTGGACCAAATGAAGTTCTTCCGGATTGTGAACTGAAATATGCATTAGATAAATTTCCATCTACGGAAGTAGTGCCATTAGGTCTAAAAACATATACTTCGTCAAAAGTTGAGGTTCCGTTATAGGATGCATTGCCAGAGAATGAATCGTTAATTCTATAAATAACTAAACCACTTCCAGGCAAAGCACTTTCAAATTGAGAACTATTATTTCTATATTCAAGTACAAAAAATTGACCTGGGATTTCACTTTGAATTTTATATGCATTCCCAGTTGCTGAAGTCCCTAAAGGATTAAGAGTATAGTTTCCTGGTGTTATTAATGGAATTGAATCAATCCAATTTCCATATTTATATTTCATATATGCTCCTGAGTTTTGAGGAGGAGTACCTGTTGACTCCATAATATCCCAAATACCCACAGGATTTAGAATATTTTCATAGTAATGGTATAAATCTGGATAACTCAAAGTGTGTTGCATTTCATGACACAATACTGCATTAGAAAAATAGTATGTACTTCCTTCTAACATAAAGTTATAATCGTAAACTCTTTTGGAATTGATATAAACATTATGTGAATATAAGGCCCATCTGTGAGGCCAAAGAAGATCATTCCAATCTCCAACATTCCCTTTTACAACAAAGCAAACATTATCCACATATCCATCATTATCATAATCAATATTTAAAGAGGTGGGGACAGAAGAAGAGATAAAATTAACGGCTCTTTGAAGGAGTCCATGTTCTCTGGAAGTTCTTTCAGAATCATCATTATATCCTATCGTATTTGTTGCAGAATAGGGCATATAGTATGCTCTTTCATAAATATCTTGATAGGACAAAATGGTGTTACCTGAAGGTGCTGGATAGAATGAAGAGGTGATAAAGAGTTGATTATAAGAAGTTGACTTAAAATAGTTATACATTGAATTTGCAGAAACTGTTGAATCATTAAACATATTTACAACAGATGAGTACCCGGTTGATAAGTTTGTTTCAGATGAAAAACGAATAAATACTACAAGATTATTTAAATGTCCATGGTTAGGATTTGATGGAGTTAAACTATTCTTTGAGTTTTGTAAAGGAGTTTTTAATGGTGTTTGCTCATTAAAAGCATTTCTTCGAGCCATCCAAGTTTCAGGAGAGATTGTTGCGCCCGATTTTAATCCAACTTCCGCAGGATTTACACTATTTGCTACATATTGAGTAGGAACTACGAAACTCCCCTCTTTTTGAGCATAAACATAAAAACCAGTTATTGGATGTTGAATAATAGTGAAATTATTAGCGTCGTGTAGATAGTTATAAAACTCATCACCTGAGACAAAACAATGCAATGTATCCCCATTGGGTTGGATAAGCGTACGTGGAATATTCTTTAAATAAGCTGCTTGTAAATTTGATACAAACATCAGATTGAGAAAACAGAACATGAAAAATAGCACAATATTTCTTTTCATTTTTTTTAAATTTAATAGACGACAAATGTACAAAAAAAAACTATTTAAATATATAATACATTAACAAATCTTAAGAAAATAACACAATTTAATTTAAAATTCTTTATCTTTGCAATCTAGAAAATTAATTGTAATTTTAATCATATTGTATTATGTCTGAAAGAATTTCATCAAAAGTTAAACCAGGTGTTGCTGCTGGAAAAGATCTCCAAGAGATTTTTTCATTTGCCAAAGCTGGTCATTTTGCATTACCTGCAGTTAATGTTGTAGGTACTAATTCAGTAAATGGAGTAATGGAAGCTGCAAAAGCTGTCAATTCTCCTGTTATTATCCAATTTTCTAATGGTGGAGCACTTTTTTATGCAGGAAAATCATTAAAAAATGAAAACGAAAAAGCAGCTATTCAAGGTGCTGTTTCTGGGGCAAAACATGTGCATCAAGTGGCTGAATTGTATGGAATTCCTGTGATTCTTCATACTGACCATGCTGCTAAAAAACTTCTTCCATGGATTGATGGTTTATTGGATGAAGGGGAAAAGTTTTTTGAACTTACTGGGAAACCTCTTTTCAGTTCTCACATGTTAGATCTCTCTGAAGAATCTCTCATTGAGAACATTGAGATTTGCAAGAAATATTTAACCCGCATGGCAAAAATTGGGATGACACTTGAAATCGAATTGGGTATCACAGGTGGAGAAGAGGATGGTGTTGACAATACGGGAGTTGATAGTTCAAAACTTTATACACAACCTGAAGATGTTGCTTTTGCTTACGAAGAATTGATGAAAATTTCACCAAATTTCACTATTGCAGCTTCGTTTGGAAATGTACATGGTGTTTATAAACCTGGAAATGTAAAATTGCAACCCATCATTTTACACAATTCACAAAAATTTATTGAACAAAAATTTGGCACAACTCCTAATCCTGTAAATTTTGTATTTCATGGTGGAAGTGGTTCAGAACCAGAACAAATCAAAGAAGCGATTCAATATGGCGTTGTAAAAATGAATATTGATACAGATACTCAATGGGCTTATTGGGAAGGAGTTATGAATTATTATAAAGATAAAAAAGATTATCTCCAAGGTCAAATCGGAAATCCAGAAGGGGAAGATAAACCAAACAAAAAATATTATGATCCTAGAGCATTCCTTCGCAAAGGGGAAGAGACTCTTGTGGCAAGACTAAAAATTGCCTTCGAGGATCTAAACTGTATCGACAGATATTAATCTTCAGAAATAAAAAGGATCTCTGTGATATGATCTATAACAGGGAACCCTTTTTCTGTCACGGTTAAAATCCCATCTGAAAGTTTATACAGATCGCTATCTAACGTTACCAATTGATGGAGAAGATGTTGCACAAACTCTTCTCCATATTTTTTTGATATTTCAGAAACAGCCACCCCTTTTGAGGTTCTTATCCCTAGCATAATGGCTTCGTTATACTTATCGGAGATGGTCAACATTTCACACTCAGAAATTGGTTTCCCATGAACCATTCCATCCACATATTTTGTTAAAGAAGCGACATTCCAAGAACGAATATCACCATCATAGCTATGTGCTGAGGGTCCCAATCCTAAATAGCGAGTCCCATTCCAATAATTGCTATTATGTTTGGATTCAAATCCTGGAATTGCAAAATTGGAAACTTCATATCTGTAAAAAGGGGATTTTTTTATAGATTCCAGCAAAATTTTCATATCTAAAATGGCCAACTCTTCATCTTGATCTTTTCCTACATGGGGTGGTTCAGATAAATTTTTACTCAATTGCTTAAATAATTTTGTATTCTCTTCCACTGTGAGCGCGTAGGCAGAAAGGTGTTTAATGGGCAAAGATAGCGCAATATCCAAATCTTGTTGCCACTCTCCTACTTTTCTGTTTAAAATTCCATAGATTAAATCGATAGAAATATTTGAAAACCCAGCTTTTTTAGCATTTTCAACGGCTAAAATGGCTTGATTAGCGTCGTGTTTTCTTCCTATGAAATGTAAAACTTCGTCATTAAAAGATTGAATACCAATACTTAATCGATTAATCCCTAGTTTTTGCAAAGATGTAAGGTATTCTATAGTACATTGATCTGGATTTGATTCAAAAGTGAATTCAAGTTGTGAACTAAAGGGAAAAGATTGTTTCAGTTGAACTAGAATTTTTGAAAGATCATGGATCGAAAAAAGGGATGGGGTACCACCTCCGAAATATAGGGTTTGAATTGGATCCTTTTGGAGGTCATTTTTTCTTAATTCAATTTCCAGGAGGAGTGCATCGATGAACTCTTTTTGATTTTTGAGGGAAGCAATGGAGTAAAAACTGCAATAGATACATTTAGAATTACAAAAAGGAAAATGCAGATATAAACCACTCATAATGAGAAATAAAAATAAAAAAAAGCTCCGTTTATAGGAGCTTAGAGTTGTACCGCGTAGGGGATTCGAACCCCTGATCTTCAGGATGAAAACCTGATGTCCTGGGCCAGCTAGACGAACGCGGCATATCATCGTTTTCGGATTGCAAAAATACAATAATTTTTCATACAAACGTCAAATTTTTAAACTTTTTTTTAACATATTCATTTTCTTTAAGTTATAATTTGAAAAAGTAATAAACATTAAAAATAATTGCCGCTATTTAAGTTAAAATTAAATAAAAATAGAAACTTTTTCAAAAATTATTACACCATTTTACAATTTTATTTTTCATTTTTTTCTTCAACCTCTTCGAGGTATTAGATCGTCGCGGGGCATCGATCATTCGCAGGTAGCTTCGCAACCTACGGTTACTAATCTGCAACCTCTGCGAGGTTGGTT
>JBLJBB010000098.1:0-34292 GCA_047638115.1 Bacteroidales bacterium
ATCTGGAACAGTAATCGTGGTTACCGCCAAAGTTCTGGCTGTGCCATTCCCACAAGTGTTGCTAGGGGTCACCGTGATGTCGCCATTAGATGTTCCCGCAGTTAGGGTGATGCTTTGGGTTCCTTGTCCGCTGATGATACTCCAACCGCTCGGAACCGTCCATGTGTAGGTTACGCCTGATACATTCGTCACAGAATAGGTTAAGTTTGTCGTTCCTTGACAAGGTTGTACGTTGCCAGTTATGGTTGATGGCTGATCTGGAACAGTGATGTTTGTTACCTCCAAAGTCTGTGAAACTCCTGCACCACAACTGTTCATTGGAATTCCTGTGATTGTCCCATTTTGTGTCCCTACAGTAACAGACACCGAATCATTGGTCATCTCCTTCCCTATCAGATATATATCATCAATCCTGCTCGTGCCTGTAGAACCAACGGTTCCATTCCCTACAGAAACATTGGATGTCATAATCCATCTCAGTCTAAGAGAATCCTGATTGGAACAAACGCTCGGAATATCCAAATTTGATAAAACTCCTACTGAAAAATTGTCAGCCACAGTAATCATCGCTCCTGAAATATCAATCCAAATGCTTCCATCTAAACTGTATTGTACTTTGAAATTTTTTGGACCAGTACTTGATGAGCGTTGTTTTGAACTGAGTTTTAAAAAATCAATTCCTTTGGTAGATATAGTGATTTGCCAATACTTTATATTCATCCCACTATCCCATTTATTAGCATTTGGACAACTACCTGATGCTCCAGTCACCCATCCTGTAAATTCTGCCCCCCCTTTGATGCTGATTGGAGCAATATTGATATTGGCCACATTTCCGCTGTCTGCACTATAGGGTGTGGATACAAATGATGGATTATTGGTGATTAATCCTCTCTTGGTGGCATTCTCAAAATTCCATCCAACAACACTTTGTGTTGGTACTGTGATGGTCCAATCTGAAGGAAAACTCCAGCTATATAAAGTCGTCGTAGGATCAGCAACCAATTGATACCATTGAACCGAATTTTGACATGGAGTAATTGATCCAACTATTGTCGTGGAAGTTGGGGAAGAAATTGGAGTTACTTGCAATCCAGATGTCATCCCAATTCCACAGATATTGCTCGGGGCTACGCTAATATACCCAGAAGAGCTTGAAATTTGAGCAGTTACTGAATTTGTTGTCCCTCCACTCATCTGATTCCATCCTGCTGGGAAACTCCAGTTATAAGTATTCCCTGAGACTGCAACAACACTATATCCTTTGGTTGATCCAACACATGGGATCGTGTCTCCACTAATAATGGAAGGTTGTGATGGAAGAGAATATACAGTTACAACAGCACTTTGAGAGGTGTCACTATTTAAAGCCGTACAGTTTGTTACAACACATCGATATTGATAAGTATGTGGATTTGCTATACTAAACACGCCTAATGAGGCACTGTTTGAAGCAGAATAAGATGCTCCCGAAGGAGTATTATTCGATACATTAACCCATGTTGCACCATTTAAATATTGCCATTGGTATGTAATTGGAGTTGTTCCTGTAACGCCAATACTTAAATAACACCCTCCAGTATTGCACATGTTTTGATTTACTGGATCACTTGAAATTGAAACCGCTTGACAAGAAGAGGCAATCACATTCAATGTGAAATCTTGCACTTCTCCATGTGTACTGGTTCCACAAGCAGTTGAATTGGGTCCACTTGAAGTAATATGATACCTTAATCTCAATCTTTTCAATCCTGCTGTGGTTCCAGTTGGAGGTGTAATATTGAACGTATATTGAGTTGCTCCTGCAATACTTGATGTATATACTTGTTCGCCACTTTCAAACGTTCGATTCTCATTCCAATCAACCCATGCTAACAACTGTTGAGTTGAAAAGGAGTTCGAAATTCCAACAATAACCTGAATGGGTGTTCCCACAGTTACATTTGCGGAACAATTAGAGAAATCATAATATGGATTTGTTCCAGCATTTTGTGTTAAAGAACCCAATTGAACACTAGAAATTCCATAAAGAGTATTTCCCCCTGCAGCAGTGCAGTACTGAAGCGTAGTGGAATCTTTATACTGTGCAATAAAGTGCTTTACCTCTTTTAAAGTCCGTGCATTATCTCCATCAGATGCGTGTCCAACTGTCACACCTTGATAAGTGATCAAAGGATCCGAAAAATAACCAACTCTTGTATGAGAAACTCCATCTGAAAAATAGGTTCCACTTTCATAGGTCATTAAATCGCAATATTTTACATTCCCTGTTCCTGTCCACCTCCACCCCGCAGACCAAGTATTAGCACTCCAGTCGTTCCATGATGTGGGACCAGGTTGTGTATTTTGAAGTTTATGGTGATGTGCTCCCATATTGTGTCCAATCTCATGAATAGTAGTATAAGTCCACCCAGCTTGTTGAACTCTACTTAATGAAAATCCATAATCCACCATTCCTGTGCTTTCATTTAAAAGCCAACCTAATCCGCCAACAGAAGCTTCAAAGGAAAACAACACTACTAAATCTGAAGCAAATGAATCCCTTAATGCAAAAACATTTGTGATATTTCCATTCGTCAAATTTGATAAATCTGTACTTGCATTAACCTCAGTATAGGAAACTTGTCTAGATTGTGCCAAATTAAAATGGATTCCCATATTATTATTTGTTGATGCTAAATTACACCTGGCCATCGCATTAGCAATTGTGATGTTAATACCTCCTTCATTTGATGAAGACCAAGCACTTGCTGCAGAAGTATATACAATTAAAACATTGATTCTTGCAACATCTGAGGTTCCTAAACATGATGAAATATTTTTATTGTCATTTGTATGTTGAGTCCCTTTTTGAAGTTTTTTATAATTTTTCTCAATAGGTTTATCTTCAGAAGATGGTATAGATAAACTTTCACCACCCTCAAGAACCCCTTTGTTATTTTCGTCAATTTGAATCAAATAAAGATCCCCTATGGAATCGTACCGCGAAATATAAAATTGGCTTAACTCTGGAATCTCAATCGAAAGTGCTGCTTTTCCATCACTTACAGAAATAAAACAATAAGCATAATGGTATTTTATGAGATGAGTGACAAGTGTAACAACCCCGTTCACATCAACTGTTCTAGAAATTATGGTCGAAACGAACTCTTTGTCTTTAAATAAATTCAGTGTAAGCGTGTCGCCAATATCCAATCCAGTACCATTTAATATAGTTGGATCCAAAGTTAACGGACGAATTTGTTTGTAATTTATCTCTCCCTTGTTTTGTAATGCCAAAAAATCAGTAGAATTCGACGTTTCATTATCTATGGATAGATAAAGGTTTTGAAATTGCGCAAAAGCACAAACAAAATTGACAAATGTCAAAAAAACAAATAAGTAAATTCTTTTCATGGGTGTTAGTTTTAGTGAGTACTATTTTTAGTTAATTTATGAAGTTATCTAAATGAAAAACAGCTTACTTTCAATGTAAAAAATTAAATTTACTCAATCGTCCCGATTTACTCATATAAAAAAATTCACGTCATAAATCAAACGCAAATATAATAAAATATCTTTCAAAATGCAACTTTTGAGGAAATAATAATTTCAATAATTAAAAAGATAGATAAATTAAAAAAATAATTCGTTAATATTTTTTTAACAATTTAATTTATAAATATTTAAGATATAGAACGCAATTATCTGTTTCTAGAGTATTTACTATTGGTTGGACGAGCTTCTTTTTTCTTTTTGTTTGCAAAAAACTCCCTTTTTTTCTCCAGTTTCTCTTTTTCAAACACCCGTTTTTCTGCTGATGTCATCGGATCTTCGGTTTGAGGATACGGATTGTTTCGAATCACTTCAATTTTTTTATTGATCAGTTTTTCAATATCCTTGATATAGGCATTCTCTTCTGGTTCACAAATAGAGATTGCATTCCCTTCATCACCAGCACGACCAGAACGTCCAATTCTGTGCACGTAAGTCTCAGCGATGTTAGGAATATCATAGTTGATCACATATCTCAGTTTGTCAATATCGATCCCTCTGGCTGCAATATCAGTGGCCACAAGTACACGAATCTCTCCATCCTTAAATTGAGTCAGAGCCCTTTGACGATGATTCTGCGCTTTGTTTCCATGAATCGCTGCGGTTTCAATCTTTTTAGATTTTAAGAAAGTCACAATTTTATCCGCACCATGTTTGGTTTTGGTAAAAAGTAACACCTGTTCCATCTTTTTGTCCTCTAAAATATGAAGCAACAACTCTTTTTTAGTTGATTTATTCGTGTAGTAAAGGTATTGTTGAATGGTTTCCGCGGTAGATGAAACGGGACTCACATTTATTTTTACTGGATTATCTAATATCTTATTCGACAAATCAACAATTGTTTTCGGCATAGTAGCAGAAAAAAACAGCGATTGTCTTTGGTGAGGGACTAATGTGATGATCCTTTTGATATCATGAATAAAGCCCATATCAAGCATACGATCGGCCTCATCGAGTACAAAATACTTAACATCTTTAAGTTTTACATATCCTTGATTCACTAAGTCGAGCAATCGGCCAGGTGTTGCCACCAAAATATCGATACCACGGCTCAGTTCCTGAGTTTGTTTACCTTGTGTAACGCCACCGAAAATGACACTATTCTTGATGCCCGTATATTTTCCATAAACGGAAAAACTTTCCCCAATTTGGATAGCCAATTCACGGGTTGGAGTGATTATAAGCGCTTTAATTTTGCGCTGACTGTTATTTCGTTGGCGATCTAAAAATAGATGTTGTAAAATGGGTATGGCAAAAGCAGCCGTTTTACCGGTACCTGTTTGTGCACTGCCTAAAACATCTTTTTTGTTTAAAATTATAGGGATCGCTTTCGCTTGTATAGAGGTTGGTTCAGAATAGTTTTCGTCTTTCAGAGCTCTAATGATGGGCTCAATAATGCCCAGTTCTTCAAATTGCATTCAATAAAATTTATGCCCATTCTTAACATACCTAAAGAAATCTTAAGAAGGAGCTGTTACTTTTTAAGGAGCTTTTCTTGTTGATTATTAAGTACAAGGTTTTTACTCCAAAACATTTGGCAAAGATACAAAATAATAATGAGCTAATGAGCAAATCTGCTAATGTGCTAATTAGCTATCAGGTTTCAGGTTTCAGGTTTCAGGTTTCTTCATTCTTCATTCTTCCTTTTTTTTGGGCATTCCCCTCCATTGGAGGGGTGGCCGCAGGCCGGGGTGGTTTCTTTGACAACCGCAAAGGACGCAAAGAACGCAAAGAATTTAGCAAATGTTTAAATCGCAATTAATTAAATAGTTACAAAAACTAATAGCTGAAAGCTTAAAGCCATTTCCCTTGCACCTTGCACCCTGCACCCAATTATTGCTTTACCACTTTTTGTGTCGTAATCCCTTTACTTGTATTGATTTTTGCAAAGTAGACGCCATTTGGATAGGGCTCAAGATTGATTTGGATATTTGTATTTTCACAATTGTCAATTACTGAGATTATTTTTCCTGTAAGATCAAAAAGTTCAATTTTTTCTATAGTAAAATCCTTGTTCTCTATTGTAAAAAATGAGGATGTTGGGTTTGGATACAATTTGAAAGAGATATCATGGGTTTTAATATCTTGAGTCCATTGAACATTTCCATTAGCATCCACTTTGATAAAATGAGCAACCCTCTCAGGTACTGTCATTCCATGCGGATATTTTGTCCCAACCATTAAGCAACCTCCATCTGAGGTGGCTAATACTGAATTTAAAAAGTAGTAAGCATCCCCTCCATACCATTTTTCCCAAATTACATTTAAAGAATCATCAAATTTAATCAAATGAAACCAAGAATCAATTGTCCCAAAGAATGCATTTGAATAATCAATGTTGCTTGTTGCTCCTATGAATATTGAATTATTATACTTACTAATTCCTTTAATGAGAGCTGGATGTTCTCTTAATCCAATATCTTTTTGAAAAGTTTGAATATTTGAACAGATTCCTTGTTCATTAACAAAACTTATATACAATTTATACTCACTGGTTAATCCAATTCCAGAAATGATGAACAAAGAGTCGTGATGTTTAATCGATGAATAGTGGTAAAGAATGTGTGAGTCAATTAAATTAAACCCAATAGTGTCAAAGTTTTTTGTTAATTGTAGAATCCCAGCATTTGCAAAATTTTGTTTGTATCCACTCGTCATAACATAATATTTACTACTATCTATTGATTCATGAATTTGATATGGGGTAGGAGTACATGTTGGACATGGGGTTTCCTTATTTACAATTTCTATAGAATCGCCAACTAACGAGATAAGAGCATAAAATTCATTAAAGGGTACATAATTGTTATTTAATTTAAGTGTATGACCCGCAATGACAATATTTGAATCTGAATTAATGGTTGATTTAAAATAAAAAATTTTTTTATCTAACGGTACTTGATAAGTTTTTTCATAAATGAGATTAAAAAATTTGTCAAATTGAGTTATATAAAGATAATCTTTATCTCCTTTTTGTTGAGCCCCCAAAAAAGTGTATTTGTTGTTGTTAAAAAGAATGTCATTTAAAATCAAACCATCTCCTTCATTATTGTAAACAAATTGATTTCTAATATTCCCAATAGAAGATAAGCGAATCACATAACCATAATAATTTATATTTACTGTATTATTAGTAGTTCCAATCATTATTAAATCACCCTCGTCGTCTTCAGCTACACTGAGAATAATCTCTTCATTTAATTCACTTTTAAAAATTGGTATTTGACCTTGTGCTTTTGAAATTCCAGAAAATAAAATAAAAAAATAAAGGAGAAAGTTCGATTTTTTCATAAAATTAAATATTGTTATTGTTGTAAGGTAAAGTTTCCACTAGAGCATTTCTGTAATGCCTTATTCCGTAAGTTATTGTTGCGTAATGACAAATTAAGTATAGTGAGTACATTCCCATACCCATTTGATCGAAATTCAAATAATGACAAATTTCTTTTCCTTCAGGAATGCCTTGTTCAGCAATATAAATTAATCCTTGTTTAAAGAATAAAATTTCACTTTGAGTGAGACAAGGCCCAGTTCCACTTGTATAATATCCTTCAAAACCTAACTGTTGATTTTGTGAATTTGTTACTAAATATGTATGACCATTAAACCCCATTTGAGAATTAGTATAGTAGAATTCTGGAGCTGGTATTAAAATACTATGATTAGCCCCTCTCATGATAATGTCAGCGGCATCTAATGGAGCTCCAGAATTTGTTCCACATTGTCCCAAATTCATTCCCCAATACCAATCATAATCATTTACATTAGGAATAATTCCGTTAAGTGAAAATGATGAAATTACTTGTAAAGTAATGTTTTGTGAAGTTTGTGATGCCACAGAAATGTTGGCCATCAAAAAATATTTTTCTTCCTCTTTAAGTTCATAAAAGAAAGCTGCAATGGAGTCCACAATGTTGTCAAAGCTTACTTGTACATCTCCTAATTTGTAAATTGTTCCTGATACGTTAAAATTTACATAAGAAGTGTCCATTTTTACAAGTTCTGGTTGAACAGATGCTCCATATTTGTAGTTAATACAAGCTTCCATATACCATAAAATGGGTTCTAGTTCCATAACTTCATCTGCTAAAGCGTCTTTAGGATCTTTTCTAATTGTTTCCAAATTGTCTAAGAATTTTATCAATTCATCTTCAATTTGACTATCCGAATACCCTTGAAACATCGTTTTGTGGTTCATTTGATTTGAAAGTTTGTCGTCATCTTGACATGAAATTAGAAAAATGGATATAAATCCTATTGCCGATAGGCATATAATTAAACTTTTAAAATTGTATTTTAGTATTTTCATTTTTATCAATTTAAGGTTAACAATATCAATATTATAAAATATTTACAAAATGCAAATAAAGAGTTCGCTTGTATTTAAAAATGACTACTTTTGTAATTGAATTTATGCAACCGTTACAAGCCAAACGATATTGTCCTAGGTGCGGGAAGCAGGGTTGGGTTAATGCTTTTCAAGGTTTAAAAACCTTTCCCTGCAGGGCACCTTTTATTCTAACCTTCCGCTAACAGACGTGCAATTTTTAACGGAGGCGCATTAGACAAATTTATTTTTGCAAATTTTGAAAATCATTTGATCAAATTTATATTTAGTTGGATAGAGTTTTTTATTGTATTTCTTTCAGCGACAAATATAAAACAATTATTTATTTTAGTGCTCAATTTTTTAATTTTTTCTTGAATTTTTTTTTTTTTGATTATCAGCTAGTTACGAATTTTGTTAAAAATTTTTTGTAAAAACTTTAAAATGGGTTGTTTTTTTGGAACAATTATTCGTTTTCTGGATTCATTTGTAAACACCTGCTTTCTAATGAAATACAGTTAAAAACTGATTTTAACCCTAGATTTAAAAATCAGTGTTAATCCGTTATGCAAAGCATCAGCGTCATCCGCGTTCCATTTTTTCCTGAACCCTGCACCCTGCACCTTTTTTTCGTATTTTTGCACCTTAATTTATCTAAATGTCAAGATTCTTTTATCATTTATCAATTTTTCTATTCGGATTGCTTCTCGTTGTGAGTTGTAATCCCAAAAATAATTATCAAGATAAAGCAATCTTTAAGTATAATGAATCGGTTGGAATTCAATCACTAGACCCCGCTTTCGCATCTGGACAGGCCGCTTTGTGGCCTTGTAACTTACTCTATAACGGATTGGTAGATCTGGATGAGAAACTGCAAGTGATCCCCATGATCGCTAAAAGTTGGAGCATCTCTGAAGATGGAAAACAATACACATTTATCCTACGCAGTGATGTTTATTTTCATGATAGTCACGAATATACATTTAAAGGAAAAAGAAGAGTGTTTGCCACAGATTTTGTGTATAGCTTCTCCCGAATCCTCGATCCTGATGTGGCTTCGCCTGGAGCATGGATTTTTAGAAATGTAAAAATTGATGCTAATGGAAAACCTCAGTTTGAAGCATTGAACGATACCACTTTTCGAATCACTTTAGAAACACCATTTCCCCCATTTTTGAGTATTTTAGCGATGAAATATTGCTCAGTAGTATCTAAAGAGGTGGTGGAACACTACGGAAAAGAGTTTCGGAAACACCCCGTGGGAACAGGTCCTTTCCAGTTTCAAATGTGGGAAGAAGGGATCAAGCTGGTTCTTAGAAAAAATTCTTCCTATTTTGAAAAAGATGAAAATGGAAATCCGTTGCCCTATCTCGATGGGGTGGCGATCACCTTTATCATAGACAAACAAGCGATGTTTATGGAGTTTATGAAAGGGAATCTCGACTTTATGTCGGGGTTAGATCCTTGTTATAAAGATGCACTCCTCACAAAAGAGGGAAAACTAAATCCTCAATATCAAGATCAGATCACATTGCAAACGGCTCCCTATCTAAATACTGAGTATTTGGGTTTTCTGTTGCAAGATAAAAAGGATGGGAAAGTAAATCCGTTGTTAATCAAGGAGGTGCGACAAGCGATCAATTATGGTTTTGATCGGGAGAAGATGATTCGGTATATGAGAAACGGAATTGGGTATGGGGGAACAAGTGGTTTTGTGCCGATGGGAATGGCCTCTTTTAACAGGGATCGTGTTAAAGGGTACGCTTATGATCCTCAAAAAGCTGCTGAATTACTAAAAAAAGCTGGATTTCCAAATGGTAAAGGGTTGCCCCCCATTTCGTTATCTGTTTCTGCTTCCTATTTAGATTTAACACAATATATTCAACATGAATTGAGTAAATTGGGTATTGAGATCAAGTTAGATGTTCAACAAGCTGCCCAGCAGCGCCAGATGATGCGCAACTATCAATTGCCTTTTTTTAGAGGTTCCTGGATTGCTGATTATCCCGATGCAGAGAACTATTTGAGTCTCTTTTATTCTAAAAACTTCCAACCTACGGGCTCCAATTATACCCATTATGAAAATCCGGTTTTTGACCAGATTTTTGAAAAATCTCAGCAAGTTACAGACGATAAAGAGCGCAATGAGTACTACACAAAAATGGATTCTTTGTTGATGGAAGATGCCCCCGTTGTAGTGCTTTTTTATGATCAGATTATCCGATTTACCCAAAAGAATATCAGTGGTTTAGAGATTCCGGCAACAAATATGTTACAATTAAAACGGGTTAAAAAAACAAGTAAATTTTAGTTAGAAATAAATATTTTAAATAAGGGTTGCATAATTCAAAATAAAGTTGTATTTTTGCCGCCCTAAAAATAATTAAATTTTTTAAAAATTAAACAATTAAAATTATGTTAAAACAGTATGAAACCGTTTTCATTATGACTCCCGTTTTGTCTGATGAACAGATGAAGGAAACGGTAAAAAAATTCGAGAATATTCTCATCGAGAAAGGTGCTGAGATTATTCATCAAGAGAACTGGGGATTACGCAGATTTGAGTATCAAATCCAAAAGAAATCCACTGGCTTCTATCATTTATTTGAGTTCAAAGCAGAACCTAACGTAGTTGCTGAATTCGAACTTCAATATCGTCGTGATGAAAAAATCATGAGATATTTGACAGTTACCCTTGACAAACATGCGATCGCTTATAGCGAAAAGAGACGCAATTTGAGAAAAGCAAAAGAACAAAACAATTAAAAGGAGGAAAAAATGGCTCAACAAACAGACATTAAATATTTGACCCCTATTGCGGTTGATATTAAACAAAAAAAATATTGTCGCTTCAAAAAAAGCGGTATTAAATACATCGATTATAAAGATGGTGAATTTTTGAAAAGATTTGTGAATGAACAAGGTAGAATTTTACCCAGACGTTTAACAGGAACTTCATTAAAATACCAAAAGAAAGTAGCGCAAGCTGTAAAAAGAGCACGTCACCTCTCTTTACTTCCATTTGTTGCTGACAATTTAAAAACCAATCAATAAGGAGGATTAATAATGGAAATAATTTTAAAACAAGACGTACAAAAGTTAGGTTATGCTGACGATATCGTTAAAGTTAAAGATGGATACGCGAGAAATTATTTAATTCCTCAAGGTTTTGCTATCGCTGCTACTGAGTCTAGCAAAAAAGTTTTAACTGAAACTCTTAAACAAAGAGCATTCAAACTAGAGAAAATCAGAAAAGAAGCTGAATTTTTAGCTGGGAAAATTGAAGGTCTTTCTCTTAAAATTGGTGTTAAAGCTTCTGAAAAAGGAACAATCTTTGGATCTGTTACCAACATTGCAGTAGCTCAAGCTCTTAAAGATCAACACGATATTGAAATCGACAGAAAGAAAATCATCCTTTCTAGCGAACATATCAAAGAATTAGGTAACTATACTGCTCAAATTAATATCCACAAAGATATTAAAGTGACGGTAAACTTAGAAGTTATCGCTGAGTAATTTCATAGGAATCAATATCATAAAAGAGGATCAAAGTAATTTGGTCCTTTTTTTTTATTTGGACATAAATAATATTTTTTTTTATTTTTTTGATTCATATATTTATATATATTTGCATTCATAAATAAAATTTTGAGTAGTTTGAAATATTGAGGGGGACAAAAATGAAAAAAGGTCGGTGTTTAAATATTTTTTTATTTATACTTCTGGTTTATAACACAATAAGTGCTCATGAAAACCTAAACAACGTTGACTTGTCATTGACAAATTTTTACAACGTTAATTGCACTGATTATCAAATTGTTACTCTTGATTCAATTCAGATAATAAACGATACAGTTTGTTTAGGAAATGGTTATTCGGAATATGGTTTTAATATTTTATCTTCTGAAATTCCATTACCTGGAAATTATGAATTTTTTAACTACTTTACTCAAAATGATACAAATTTTACCATAATTTTGAGTCTAACCGTTATCCCAAATACTTCAGTTACTCAAAATATTACTATCTGTGAAGGTGATGAATATTACTTAAACGGATATTTTTATAGTGCTCAAGGGACTTATACTCAAAATTTAACTTCAACAAATGGATGTGATAGTACTATAACTATAGTTTTAACTGTAAATCTTAATCCAACTTCAAATGTTACACATATTATTAATCAAAATCAAATTCCTTACTCATTTAATAATTTGGTTTTTACAGAAGGAGTTATTGATTATCCCGTTTCAGTAGCTATACCAAATAGTTGCGATAGTATCATAAATTTTAATTTAATTATCAATTGGAACACTTTCACCCAAATATCAGATACAATTTGTGAAAATAGTTTACCTATTGTTTGGAACGGAGTTACTTTCAATGGACCAGGAACTCAAACTACTACTATCAACACATATACAGGTGCTGATAGTACTATTACAATGACTTTAATAGTTCTTTCAAATAGTGCATCTTTTGTAACACATACCATATTTGAAAATCAACTTCCATACACATTTAATGGAGAAATTTTTACTGATGAAATTGATAATTATTTAGTCACAACCATTAATTCTAAAGGTTGTGATAGTTTAATTACCTTCAATTTGAATGTAATTTGGAATACAACTACCTATTTAATTGACACAATTTGTCCTTCAAGTTTACCCTACGTTTGGAATGGAATTACTTTTAACACAGCTGATATTCAATCTGTTATATACAATTCATATACTGGCGCTGATAGTATTGTTAACATGACTCTCAATTTATATCCAACAACTTCCACATCAATAATACATACCATTACAGAAAATCAACTCCCTTACACGTTTAATGGAGAGACATTTACTGGAGAGGTAGTCGATTTTGAGTTCATTTATAATAATAGTTTTGGATGTGACAGTATTATTCTATTCTCTTTGCAAATTAATTATAACACATTAACACAAGTATTTGATACAATTTGCGAAAATAGTTTTCCCTATGTTTGGGATGGTGTTACATTTAATCTTCCTGGCACACAAACCCTTACATATATCTCCTCTAATGGTTCAGATAGTGTTGTAGTAATGCATCTATCTCTTTATGAAAACATTTCTACAATTATCACAGAATCCATTACCGAGGATCAACTTCCCTATACTTATAATGGAATAATATTTAATCATGAAGTTATAAACTATCCAATTATACTGATCAACTCCAATGGTTGTGATAGCGTAATTACATACAATTTACAAATCAACTGGAACACATTCGAAAATATTGACACTACAGTTTGTATCAACTCCCTGCCAATTTCATGGAGAGGTTTTGTTTTTAATCAAGAAGGGTCCACTTATGACACTACAGTTAATCCTAATTTGTCATTAAATTTTCAAACGTTTTCGCTTCATGTAGATACATTTACCACAATTCTGTTTAATGGATATACAAATCCAATTTGTCCAACAATTTTAAATCAACAAATTATGGCAAATGTAACTGATGGAATGGCTCCTTACACTTTTGTATGGAGTGGTGATTCAATTATAAATAGTTCTCAAAATGAAACATTAATTAAGATTGCACCAAGTAATTGTGGAGATTCCCGTAAGATTTATTTAGAAGTTGAAGATCAGATTGGTTGTATTATTCGAGATAGTGTTGAATTTCAAATCAATGTAATTGAAACCCCCTATCTATCCTCAACGATTCCAACACAAAATTGTTTGGTAAATAATTGTCAGTTTTCTATCCCAAATCTTGACACTCTTGTAAAAACGTATGCCTTAGATAATTGTTATCCAAGTGATAGCTTAACCATTTCTCAAAATCCTATTGCTGGCACAATTATTTCAACAAATACTAATGTTACAGTAACTATTTCAAATCCTTGTGAAAATAGTATTCAAACAACAATTTCGGTAGTGGTCCCTTCTGCATTATCTGTAGTAATTAACAACATTTCTCATGTTGCCTGTTATGGACAAAACACGGGAGGAGCAACTGCTGTCCCCTCAAACGGGACACCTAACTACGGATATAGTTGGAGTACTCAAGCTGCACCCACAACCATTATATCAACTACGAATAACATTTCAAATGTTGTTGCAGGATCCTATAGAGTAACCGTTACTGATGCTTCTGGGTGCACAGCAACAGCCACTGTTACTATTCAAAATCAAACAAACGAGATGAATCCTGGATCAATTGGTTCTAATCAAAATCTTTGTTTTGGTACAATTCCTTCAACTTTGATTGGGTCAGTTGCTTCTGGAGGGAATAATGGCACATATTTATGGCAATCTTCTTTAAATAACATCACTTTTTCTAATGCATCTGGGATCAATAATACGCAGAACTATTCCCCAACCTCTTTCAATCAAAACACATACTTCAGAAGGGCATGGATAAGTAGTGCATGTGGAACTGTTTACAGTGAAACTGTTTTTATCCAAATATTCCCTATTTATAGAGATACAATCCAAGATAATGTATGCCAAGGATACGAATATTTGAATAATGGATTTAATTTACCTGAAGATTCAACTCAAAATGTTGGATCACATATTTTTACACAATATTTATCCTCTGTCAATAATTGTGATAGTATTATTGTTCTAAATTTGAATATTTTGCCTAATGTTATCCAAGAATTAAGTATAAGTAGTTGCGATTCTTATATATGGAATAATAACACCTATACGGAAAGTGGTGAATATATTCAAATATTTGATGGTGTAAATGGTTGTGATAGCACTGTTACCCTTCATTTAGCGATTAATCCAATACAATTAACGACAATTTTAGATACCATTTGCCAAGGAGGTGTTTATTTAGAAAATGGGTTCATTTTTGCACCCCCACAAACAAATAGTTTACAAATTATTGAAGATGAAATTACTTTAATTGGTCTAAATGGATGTGATAGTATAGTTTCAATATCTCTATCAATTATAGATACAACTATGCAAATTGAGCAATTAACAGAAGATTTTTGTCAATACTTTACTACTCCTTTAGCTGTAAATGGAAATTATGATCATTTTCATTGGAGTACTGGAGAAAATTCACAAACAATTACCGTTAATTCTCCAGGCATTTACACCGTTACTGCTTCAAATGGGTATTGTGAAAGATCCACTAGCTTAGTAATTTCACCTTGCACTTTATCCATTTTTATTCCCAATACATTCACTCCAAATGGAGATGGTTTAAACGATTATTTTTCAATTTCTTCACTAAATGTTAATGTTTTAGAAGAATTTAACATAGTAATATACAATCGCTGGGGACAAATTGTGTTTGAATCATTTGATCCAAATTTTGTGTGGGATGGAAAATTCAACTATGAAAAGGTATTAAGAAGTAATACTTATTCATATGTCATTACATACAGAATGAAAAATGAGGGTTCTAAACACATTAGGGGATCAATATCTGTATTATAATTTTTATTAAAAATTGTATAATTCTAGAAATCCAGAACGGATAAATTTACATTAACTTAATCCCGTCACATTTAGATTGATTACATTCTCCACAAGCAATACATGCCATGTCTACTTTTTTGTCATGTATAGAGCCCATTTTACAATATTTATGGCATTTTTTGCATTCTGTACAGCCATCTAAAACAATTTTATTAGCAAATGGTAATTTTGTGGTTAAGTTTAACAACATCCCAACAGGACAAATGGCTCTGCAAAATGGTCTATAAATTAGTAAAGATGATACAAGGAGAGCTCCAACAAGAAGATAAGCTAACCAACCTGAAGCAGATAGGGTAAATATTTTAATAAATGGATCGTAAGAACAAACAATATTTATTTGAGCTACTAAAATCCAAATTCCTAACGCTAAAAATGTTGCTCTTTGTATAATATGTAGTGCTTTTTGTGCTTTGACACTACGTAAAAGTTGCATTCTGGGGTTTTTAAAAAGAAACTCTTGTAAAGCTCCTAAATGGCACAACCATCCACACCAGATTTTTCCGAAAACAATGGTTAATAGTATTAAAATGAGCAGAATAACAGGATAAATAAGTAAGGATAATTTTCCACTGAAAAGTAGTAATGTGTCATTAAACATCACTAAAATGCAAGGACATCCTCCTAAAATGAATCCAAAGTATATTAAAGACGCTAAAAGTATTGGATATCTAAAATAATGGATCCATTTTGTTTGATAAAAAATGCTTATGATTGCAAGAAATATAAAAAGAATCGTAAATCTTATAAAAGTGGGATAATATCTTTCAATGTTTATTGAGCTCATCGATTCTTTTTCAATTTCCTCTGATGGAGTTGAAACTAAATTTGTGTCAGACGTTGCTTCTTGAAATTCATCGGAGCTAACTTCTTCAAATTCACTGCTTTCCACTTCTTGAAATTCAGAATTTTCTGATTCAGTTGAAGGAGTTGTGACTTCAGTGAACTCATCTGAGTTCACTTCTTTAAATTCATCTGTTCCTGTACTTTTAGGAATTGTAGCATTACTTTCTGCCCCTTTTGCAGAGCAGGTTTCCTTTGAAGGACAACTTCCACAAGTTTGCGAAGAACAATCGGTAGGTTCTTGAATAATGGGAGCTATTTCAGTAGGTGTTTCCTCTTTATGGGTGATTTTGTATTGCTTTATAGAGAAAAAAATGAGTACTCCGATTAGAATGGCTAAACATAACCATTGAATAAATTTACGAATCATAAACTTAATTTTTTTAAGAGTGCAAAAGTACGATTTTTTAGAGATCAAAATCTTTGTCTGGAACAGATTTTCCAATATTAAGGAGCATTCCTATGGCAGCCCCAGAAATAAGAAGGGCAGCTCCTCCTCTACTGATAAATGGCAATGTTTGTCCAGTTGAGGGGATTAAACTTGTATTTACAGCAATATGCACTAACGCTTGAGCACAAAACCAGAACCCGATCCCAAAAGCTAGCAGTGTTCCAAAAGCACCTTCAGAATTTCTCGCAATTCTCATCGATTGGTAGAGTAATGCTAAATATAAAAAAATGATTCCAATACCAATGAGGATTCCAAACTCTTCTATTAAAACAGAGAATATATAGTCATTATCACGAGCAGGTAAAGAAACTTTTACGACACCTTCACCTACACTTCCTGGAAACCAATGAGAATTGGCAATGGCAGCTTTTGAGAGTACTACTTGGCGAGCATAATCATCTGGAACCCCTTCAACAGTTCCTGTTGACCATAAAGTGATCCGATTAATTAAGGTTTGTGTTCTACCGCCTCCAACCATAACAAATATGACTGCACAAAAAATTAGAATACCAGTATAGCTTACTAAATATTTGATTTTTACTCTACCAATAAAAAGTACAACGATACAAGTTGCAAAAAGAATAATGGCTGTTGATTGATTTGCAAAGAAGACACCCCCACAAAATACAGTGATAATACCAAAAATCTTATATATTTCATTTTTTGTAAGTTCTTGCTCTTTATTGATTCTTGCAGCTAAGTATTTAGCTATATAAAACACAACCAAAAACCCAATTAAATAAAATGTTTGTAGATTGATTCCAAATAGGGTTATGGATCGATTATTCTCCGTGCCAAAAAATAGTGTGGCAAAAAGTAATCCTAAAGCAACCCATAGACCCAAGGTTGCAAAGGAGGATAACGTTCTATAGCTTATTCTATTGAAAACAAACATGATCACAAAACTTCCAATTAAATAAATTATATGTGATAGCCATCGTTCATTTGTAGAAAAGATGAGCATCAATGAAAAGAGAGTCAACAAAAGAGTGATTATAACAATAACTCTTCTTCCTGTAAAGCCCATTTTATTTGATCTTTCTATCATGTATTATATTTTTTTATTAAAGTTGAGCAATAGCGTCTTTAAATTTGTCACCTCTTTCTCTATAAGTACGATAGATTCCTCCACTAACTACACCAGGTGAGAAAAGAACTACATCCCCTTTCTCACTCGAATAAAATGCAGTTCGTGTGGCTTCTTCGAGGTTCATAGAAGAAAAAACTTGAATATGTAATCCTTTGAAAAAATCAAAAATTGCTGAACTATAAACTCCTAAAATCACAATTGTTTTAACCTTTTCACGAATAAGATCTAATAATTCTGCTGTAATCTCTTCAATACTATTGATACTCATAATCCAAACTGTAGGTTTAGTCATACTTTCCAGTGCAAACCAAACAGCATTTGAATTTGTAGATCTAGAGTCATTAATAAAGTCTATTTCGTCAATAGTTTTAACAAATTCAAGTTTATGTGCTGAATTTTCAAAATCTCCAAGAGATTCAGCAAGGTTTTGGTGTCTAATATTAATAAGTTTGCTATTCAGAGTAGCAGCCATGTTACCTGTTGAACCAAATTTGTCAAGAACTTGATACATTGATTTTCTTTGAGTTGCCATGTTATCTTACTTTTAAGGTTGCTAATGTGATTACTACTAATAATATTCCAATAATCATAAATCTTTGTACGATTTTTGCTTCATGAAATCCTTTTTTTTGATAATGGTGATGTAGAGGAGCCATTAGGAAAACTCTTTTGCCTTCACCATATTTTCTTTTGCTATATTTAAAATAACCAACTTGAATAATTACAGATAAAGATTGAATAAGGAAAATTCCACAAAGAATGGGAATTAAAAGTTCTTTTCTGATTATAATACATAAAACTGCAATAATTCCACCGAGAGCAATGCTACCAGTATCTCCCATAAATATTTGTGCAGGATAACAATTAAACCAATAGAAACCTATACAAGCACCCACTAAAGCTGCGGTAAATATAACAATTTCACTGATATTTGGGATGTACATTATATTCAAATAATCTGCCCAAACAGTATTCCCCGAGACGTAAGCAAGTAAAGCGATCCCTACTGCTATAACTGCAGATGTTCCAGCAGCTAATCCGTCGAGCCCATCAGTCAAATTTGCACCATTAGATACACCTGTTATGATAAAAATGATTATTGGAATCATAAAAAGAAAAGTCCATTTCCCATCATTATCTCCAAAAAGCTTTGAAAACCAAGCATAATCAAATTGATTATTTTTAACAAATGGTATGGTAGTTTTTGTAGATTGTTCCGCTTTACTTCCACTAAATACATTGTTGGTTTGAGATACATTTTCTATAGAAAACGCGTGTTCTTTATTAATTAAAACATTTTTTTGAGTTAACACTTTCTCTTTAATTACAACATCTGGGTGGAAACAGAGAACAACCCCTACTATTAGTCCAAGAATTATTTGCCCTATCAACTTCTTTTTACCAGAAATTCCCTCTTTATTTTTTTTAAATACTTTTACGTAATCATCCCAAAATCCTAATGCACCTAACCATAATGTTGAGAAGATCATTAAAATAATATAAATATTGTTTAGTTTCGTCAAGAGTAATACGGGAATCAAAATCGATGTAATAATTATAATTCCTCCCATAGTTGGAGTCCCTTTTTTCTCGACTTGTCCAGTAAGACCTAAATCTCGAATGGTCTCTCCAATCTGTTTTTTACGCAAAAGATCGATGATTTTTTTCCCAAAAATCATGGTAATCACTAATGATAGGATAATTGCTGCCGCAGCTCTAAAAGAGATATACTGAAACAATCCCGCACCAGGGAAATTAAATTTGTCTAACCAATCAAATAAATAATACAACATAATCTTTATTGTTTATGCATTAAAATTAACATTAAGTTCTTCTAAATCATCAAAATGATGTTTTACACCATGAATCTCTTGATAGTTTTCGTGACCTTTCCCAGCAACAAGTAAGACACCTCCATCTGATAACATCATACAAGCAGTTTTGATCGCTTCTTTTCTATTTTCAATGGTCAAAATATTTCTTTTAAAATCCAAAGGGACCCCCTCTTCCATTTGATGTAGTATTTGATAAGGATCTTCAGTTCTCGGATTATCAGATGTTAGGATTACTTTGTTGCTATATTGACAGGCAGTGGCTGCCATTATTGGTCTTTTAAGAGCATCTCTATTTCCGCCACAACCCACTACAGTGATAACTTCAACACTATTTTGAGTAATATCTTTAATGGTAGTTAATACATTTTTTAGAGCGTCCGGTGTATGTGCATAATCAACAATTCCTATGCTCCCTTTTTTATTTTTAATCACTTGAAATCTTCCAGAGGCACCCTCTAAATTGCTCATTTTTGTCAACAAATCCTCTTCATTGATCCCTAATAATATTGCAGTTCCATATATTGCTAAAAGATTATAAGCATTAAATTTCCCAGAAAGTTTGAAAAAGACCTCTTTTTGATTAAAAATTGCCTGAAGACCTTCAAAACTATTATCTAAAATTTTACCTTTAAAATCTGCAGATGTTAGTAAACTGTATGTATAAATTTGAGCTTTAGTATTTTGAACCATCACTTTCCCGTTTCTGTCGTCAATATTTGTCAAAACAAATGCATCTTTTGAAAGAGTATCAAAAAGCATCTTTTTAGCTTGAATATAATTTGCAAACGTTTCATGAAAATCGAGATGATCATGAGTTATATTACTAAATAGAGCCCCAGTAAAGTTTAATCCTTCAATTCTATGTTGTACAATAGCATGAGAACTCACTTCCATAAAACAGTATTCACAGCCAGATTGTACCATTTGATCAAGAAGATAGTTTAGCTGTAGGGCATCAGGTGTAGTGTGGGTAGATGGTATTAATGTGTAATTTATTTTGTTAATTATAGTTGAAATTAAACCTGTTGGGTATCCTAAATCCATAAACAATTGATACAAAAGAGTTACCGTCGTTGTTTTCCCATTTGTACCTGTAATTCCAACCAGTTTTAGTTTAGAAGATGGATCATCATAGAATGTTGCAGCCCAAAGACCTAAAGCTACAGAAGAGTCAGGAACTACGATCCAAGTAGCATTTGAATCTAGTTCATCTGGCATCACTTCACAAACAATGATAGTAGCTCCTTTTTGGATGGCTTGAGGTATAAACTGATGTCCATCTGATTGTGTCCCTTTTTGAGCGAAATAAACAACAGAACCCAAATTTGTATGGGAAATTTTTCTACTATCGAATTGAATATCAGCGATTATAGCATCTTCATTACCAAATATTTGATACTGTTGTAAACGGGCTAAGAAATGTTTTAATGGTTTCACAATATTTAAAAGTTAATGGTTTGAAGTGGAGAGTATACGTAATGAACAACAACGAGATGGGGGTTATCCCCCTACTCCCAGAGTTAAGAGAACACAGTTTTTATTTTGTAAGGTAGTGCGTTTTACGACACCTTTTCCTTCAATTTTAACAGTATAACCAAGTTTTGTTAATTCAAAAACAGCTTGAGATGGATTCATTCCAATGATTTGATTCAGTACATTTTGAGCATTTACTTGTTTATTCTGTGTAGTTTTATTTTGAGTATTTACAGGATCTGTTTTTGGGAACTCCTTCAGTGTAGCAAAATTTTGAATATTCATCACTCTTTGTGCAATATTTGCAAAAACATCTGCAGCTTCACCACTCATTTTGGCAATATTGTAAAGGTAAACTATGACCGTATATTGTGGTTGCTCTGCAGGGAAATATCCACAAAAAGAAGCACTATTTCTAGATTTTAGATATGTATTTGTTTCTGGATCCCAAATATCACGTGTTCCAGTTTTACCAGCAAAAAGTGGAGAAAAATTTGAATATTTTCGCGCTGTACCATGTGGACCAGTTACAACAGCTTGTAAATATTTTTTGGCTCTTTCAACTGTATTTGGCGAGCAT
Organism: Bacteroidales bacterium; assembly: GCA_047638115.1. Lineage (GTDB taxonomy): Bacteria > Bacteroidota > Bacteroidia > Bacteroidales > WCHB1-69 > UBA5429. The sequence goes on from JBLJBB010000098.1 coordinate 21,612, forward strand.
ATTTGTTCTTTAATAACTTCTGTTTCAAAAACTTGAACTACTCCTTCATTATTAGTTATTGATTTAACAAACATGGGTCGAACCATTTTTCCATTATTTGCAATAGCATTAAAATAGGTAAGTGTTTGAATAGGAGCCATTTTAAAACCCGCACCAAAACAAGTGGAATAGTATGTATTCATATCTTTTGCATTTCTACGAATTGTAGGAGGTTTAATATCTCCCAATTGAGTATGCAAAGAATCAATAATTCCCATTTCATCTAATGCATTCAGATATTTTTTAAAATTTTTTGGATATACACTAAAAACCATGGAAGCAGTTCCTTCGTTATATGATCTTTGGAAAATTTCAATAGGACGACCTTTACGATGAAGTGTACCAGAATCATCACTATCATAACATTTATCAAATTTTCGACCTGAAAACTGATTTTTAATATCGCAACCACATAAATAATAGGATTGAAGCGAATCATCGGGAGTTTTCTCAAGATATGTTAACAAAGAAGCGAGTTTAAATGTTGACCCAGGTTCACATTCATGACGAAGAGCGTAGTTTAATTGTTCTGAATATCTATAATTCCCTTCTGTTCCTAATCTTGTAAGATTGGATATTGCTTTTATCTCACCCGTTTTAGTTTCCATTACAATAGCACATCCCCATTCAGCATTATTTTGAAGTAACTTATCCATTAAACATTGATATACAATGTATTGAATATCTAAATTAATAGTAGTTTGGAGATTATTCCCATCAATAGGTTCAACTTTACCTTCTAATGGAATTCTAATGTTATTCATTAACATATAGCGTTTCGATCCAGACTGACCAGCTAAAGTTGCATTAAATTTATTTTCTAGTCCAGTTTGATCATTTCTTTGAATATTAATAGCACCTAGAGTTCTAAGGGCTAGCTCTCCATATGGGTTTATTCTTCTATAATACACTGGAAATGAAGCTGCTCTTATTTTTTTGTACCCAAATATGGGAAGTTTTAAAATGGCTGATGTATCTTCAGAAGTAACTCTTTCTCTTTGGTTATTCCTATCTGATTTTAGTATCGTTACATTTTTTCCTTTTACAATGGCATCTTTCAACTTTTCAGCATAGTATGATTTAGGATAGTTATATCTATCAGAAAATTGATTATAGAATGAATTTGCAAGTTCATCAATTACTTCTTTTATGGCTTTTTTATCTTTAAATGAGATGACTCTATTTTTCGAACAATATAAAGAATCGTTTTTAATTTTTTTGGTTTTAAGATTTAAAATCCTACCATCTAAAACTACATCGAAAACGGAGTAATTACTCACTAACACTCTCCCTTTATCATCATATATTTCACCACGAATTGGATTTATCTCATTCTCATAAATGACACTATCTTTAAATTCACTGGCAAAAATTGATAAATAGATGATTTTAAATACGCAAGCAACCCCAAGGAGTAGAGCCAACCCATATATAACTAAGAGTCTTTTTTTGTATGATTTTTTAGAATGATCAATCATCTTTTAGGAACTTTTATTTAATTTGATTGGATTGATTTAATAGTAATTTTATATGTGTTGGGGGTACTTTTAACAAACCCCATTTGTTTTGCTTGTTCTTGAATTATAAACAGTTGATCATAGGGAATAAACTGATTGTTTTTACGAAGCTCATTCAAAATCAATTTGTACTCAATCTCTTTTTTTACAATTTTTTTTGTTTTATTTTTCACACTTTTCTCATTAAAGATCGCAATGAAAGCTAACAAAAAAAACAGTGCAATAAATGGAAGCATTTGGATTGTAGAACGTTGCAATAAAAAATCACCACTAATAATTTTTGTCCATGAGGATCCTGAACGCTTTTGCGTTTTGTTATTAGGTTCAATATTTACGGAAGTGTATTTCATTTTTGATACTCTATTCTTTCTGCAATTCTTAACTTTGCACTTCTAGCTCTAGAATTTGATGCAATTTCATTTTCTGAAGGGACGATTGCTTTTCTTGAAATTAGTTTAAATGGAGTAATTGGATTTCCAAAGAAGTCCTTATTTAGTGTTCCATCTAAATTCCCTGTTTTTAAAAAATTTTTGACTAATCTATCTTCAAGAGAGTGGTAAGAAATAATGGCAATTCTTCCACCTGGTTTAAGTGCATCAATAGATTGTGTTAGAAACTCTTGAAGTGCTTCAATCTCCTCATTTACTTCAATACGAATAGCTTGAAATACTTGAGAAAGTGTTTTGTTCTCTTTCCCATATGGCAAAACAGCAGTGAGTATTTTGGAAAGCTCTCCTGTAGTTTCAATAGGTTTTTCTTCTCTAGCTTTTTCAATGAGTAGTGCTAATTTATATGCATTCGTAACTTCTCCATAATTATAAAATAACTTTGCTAATCTTTGAACTGGATAAGTATTTATAACATCAGCAGCAGATATTCCTTTGGTATTATTCATTCTCATATCTAAAGCATCATCAAAACGATGAGAAAAACCTCTTTGAGGAGTGTCAAATTGATATGATGAGACACCTAAATCAGCAAGTATTCCATCTAAGGGATACGCTTTGTAGAATTGCAAGAATTTTTTTAAATATTTAAAATTGTAAGGAATAAATTGGAATCTTGGATCTTCAATACAATTTTGTTTGGCATCTTCATCTTGATCAAATCCCAACAATCTCCCATTTTCATTGAGTCTGTTAAGAATTTCACGAGCATGCCCACCTCCTCCAAAAGTGACATCTACATAGACACCATCAAGACGTGTAACAGCACCAGTTACGGTTTCGTTAAGTAAAACGGGAATATGATACATAATGTGTTAATTCTGGTTTTGTTTTTGGAAATGTTCTGAATGTATTAAAGCATTGAGCTCTTCTAGTTCACTAGGTAGCATTGCAAATTGATTATGATATTCAGTATGATTCCAAATTTCAATTCTGCCATTATCTAACAATAATACAACCTCTTTATCGATTTCATACATATCCAATAATGGTTTGGGAATAACAAAACGATCTTGAGCATCACATTCAACGTTAGCAATATTTCTTAAAAATGCATTCCTGTATCGTTTAACTTTTACATCATTACGATTGAGAGAATTTAAAAAATCCATTTGTTCCTCATATGCTTTTTTAGTCCATAACATAATATGTTTCCCAAAACCATGAGCAAGCCAAAAATTTTTACGTTCATCTTCTGGCAAAGATTTTAACAAAGCAGTTGGCAATTTCATGCGACCATGCTTCTCAATTGAAACCTCCCAATATCCGTAATTATAATTTGACATTCTTTTTGATCCTTTTTACGTGACAAAAATACACAATTTATTTTATTAATTCCAGATTGTTGATAATTTATTAAATATTTTGGCAATTATTTATTTAACTACTTGATTATCAATTTGGAAAAATTTGGAATTAAAAATTGATATTTATGGTTGTTAACACTAAAATATTGACAATTTAGCAGTTACAAAGATTCCTTTTATTAAATTGTATGTATCTGTTTTTCTTTACTTTAACCATTTTCAAAACATTTACAGGAAATTTCATTCGAAAAATAATAATCAATTTGGAAAAAAAAGGAATTTTTAGGAGAATTTAGGAATTTCTGGAAATGTTTGTCAGTTTTTATTGACATCTATTAGTTCATAAAAAGAAAAGTATTGGTTTTAGATTTTTTTGTATTTTTGCAGTTCTAAAATTATTGGATGTTATTACATAGTACGGATATTGTGAAGTAAATAACCTTAGGGGTTTCTAGGTTATTTCACTTTTTTACTCTGGCAAACCTTTGTCAGAGATTTTATAATTTTACATAAATTTTTATATCATTGGGAAAAGCCCTTGTTTAGTACAATTGGACTCCTTTTTCCATAAAAAAATACAACAATGAATAATAATAACAATACACAAAACGAAGAACAAACCATTCACGAATTCGACATTAACCTCATCTGTGAGTTTTTTTCACATGTAGAAAGACAAGGTCCTGGTAGTCCAGAAATAACCATAAAAGGATTAAGTTTTATAGAATCACTCTCTGAACAATCGAAGATTATTGATATTGGTTGTGGAACAGGTGGTCAAACGATGGTATTAGCTCAACATACACTTGGGCAGATCACCGGGATTGATCTATTTCCCCATTTTATTGAACTCTTTGATGAGAATGCCAAGAAGAACCATTTACAAAATAGAGTTACTGGAATGGTTGGAAATATGGAGGAGCTCCCTTTTGAGGAGGAGTCTATAGATTTAATCTGGTCTGAGGGAGCTATTTACAACATTGGGTTTCAGAAGGGGATTAATGAATGGAAGAAGTTTTTGAAAAAGGGGGGTTATCTTGCAGTAACAGAAGCATCTTGGTTTACAGATGAGCGTCCAGAGGAGATTGATAAATTTTGGAAAGATGCTTATCCAGAGATTGACACTATTCCAAAGAAAGTAGCACAAATGCAAGAAGCTGGTTATATTCCCATTGCCACATTTATTTTGCCAGAAACCTGTTGGACAGATCATTTTTATACTCCTTTAGCTCCAGTTAGAAAAACATTTTTAGAGACGCATAAAGGGAATAAAGGGGTTGAAGGATTTTTAGAATATGAAGAATATGAAATGAATTTGTACTATAAGTATAAGGAATTCTATGGTTATGTATTCTATATTGGGAAAAAGATTTAAAATGGGAATCCGGCATTGAGTGTCCAGCCATCTTCATTAAAGCCGATAAGTCTGGAGTAGGAAAGTTTTAACGGTCCTATAGGGGTTGTAACTCCAATACCAACATGCCAAGCCGCGAGCAGAAAAAAATCGTCGAAATTTTCGGGTAGAGCGGTGTTCAATTTGTCGAAAAATATTAATCCATCAGCACCAGTTTGAAGAAAGATATTTTTGAAAAACACATATTGAAAAGTGAGTCCTGCTTTTGCATAACTATTTGTAAGTATGTGACCTTTTTGAACACCACTCATCGAAATTTCGTTTAAGCGATTTGTAAATTCAAGACCTCCGATAATAAATCTTTCCGTTAAGAAAGGTTTATGAGAATTGGCTCCAATACTAAAATTTGGGGCAATCGTGAGGTCTTTAATTTTAAAATAGTGTTGAAAATCAAATTTTATGGCTATATTGATGGGTGAGAGTCCATCAGGATACTCCATACTCAGGGCATTACTCATTTTGGCACCTGCGACTTGTTTAATGTAAGTACTAACCCATGTCCCTTTTCTTGGGAAATATGGATTATCTAAAGTATTAACTTTAAAATGTACTAATGAGTAGTATTCTGAATATTTTAAATTGTTTACTTCAAACATATACTGCATTCCCTCCTTAAATGAGACACCATAGTAATTTCTTCCAATTGACATATCTAAAGTTCCGTTTTTCCAAAGTCTTATCCGAGTGCCTACTTTGATGTTAAAGTTATTAGAAAAGAAATGTCCAAGTGTAATAGTTGTATTGTTTTCATCACGAATTACATTTGGCATTTTAGAACGATTAGAGTAAAAGTCTATGTAAAAACCAACTCTTTTTCCTTTAAAAGGTAAAATTTCGTAATTCAATAAAATTCTTGGTGCTTGAGATACACCAAGATTCACTTTAAGGAGAGAATATGGTAGAAGAAAATCCCATATTTTTGTCCTTACCATCAACCCTGGCCCTTCATAAGTTGTATAATTCAATCCAAGTTCGATTTGACGATCTTCTTTATCAATAAAATTGAAAATGAGAACATTTTTTTGATTTTTTACAATAAAACGATAATGCACCAATTTAAATCTTAGTAAATGATATAGTTTATTAACAGCTTCATTAAGTATTGTATCGTTAACCTTCATTCCTGGTTTAATATTACAGAGAGATTCTATGGTTTTCAGAGAGATTTTTTGGGTTCCCATAATTTGAATTTCATCAATTAGAACGAGAGATTGATTATCCATTCGTAAATGTACTCTTTGATGTTGTTGTTTAAGACCAATCTCTTTAAGTTTCGCATAAATAATGGGATCACGTGCAGAAATTTCTCCAATTTGAATCAATTCTTTAGCTTTCAAAAAGTTTTCTGGACTTATATAACTTACATTGGGAACAATATTTACATCAAGAAGCGGAATCAATACTTTTGATTCTTTAATGCTTTGAAGAATTGCAGATCTTGTGATTATATCTATAAAAGTTTTGATATTATTGGGATCTTTATCACCTTCATAACCCGTTAAAGAGCCAATTAAGATATCTGCACCCATCTCTTTACATTCAAGAATAGGATAATTTCGAAGGACACCTCCATCTACTAAAATTTTACCATCCATTTTAACAGGAGCAAAGATAGATGGAAGGGACATACTACTTCTAATAGCAAGAGCAAGATTTCCACTTGAAAACACGACTGGTTCACCTGTAACTAAATCTGTTGCAACACATCTAAAAGGGATGGGGAACTGATCAAAAGAATCGTAAAGATTGCTTCTCCATGTAAGGTTTTGCAACATATTCAGAACATGTTGTCCTTGAATAACACCTTTTGGTAAAGTTGGGGCTTCCCAGAAGTCAAAAGTTAATGTGACGGGTAGCTCAGGGTATTCTTGTTTCCAAAAAACATCAATCTCTTTATAGGAGATCTCATCAGAAAACATTTTTATCCAATCCATTTCTAATGTGATTTTTTCGATTTCAGCAGCTGAATAACCTAAAGCGTACAAGCCACCAATAATAGCACCCATACTAGTTCCAGTGATGTAATCTGGAACAATCCCACACTCTTCCATCACTTTAAGAACTCCAATATGTGCTATTCCTCTAGCAGTTCCGCCACTTAAAACCAATCCAACCTTTGGAATCGTTGAATTTGGAACACTTTCCAAAGTAATATAAGATTGCGCCTGGACACCTATTGAAAGGAGAAACAATAGTAATACAAAAATTGAAGTTTTAAAATTCATACCTCTCTAGCTTATTTGAAGTTGCAAATATAAGTAAAAAAAGTAACGAAATTAGAAATTAAATCATTTTCATCATCTCATTGTAAAATAAGATTTCAGTCCCTAGTTTTTCTTTTTTAGCATTTGCTACCATGGCATTTGCTACAGATTTTGCTTGAATAGGTTTATAATTTGAAGGGACTAAAAAAGAGAGTGGAACAAAAATATATTTACTTATTAGTTCTCCAAAACGAAACTCCTTACGATTTCCTAACAACATAGAGGGTCTATAGATAGCAATAGATGGGATGGCAAATTGTGAGATTTCAGTTTCTACTTCCCCTTTTAATTGCAAATAAAAATTTGAACTTCGCTCATTTGCTCCTACAGATGAGACCAGTGAAAAATGAGAAATTCCAATATCAAAACCAATTTTTGCAGCATTCACGGGAATATCATAATCAATTTTTCTATATTCTTCTTTATTACCTTTCACTTTTTTTGTGGTTGTACCAACTGAACAGAAAATGTGGTTAACACCTATTAAAGCGTTACGAAGTGAAGATTCATCTTTGAAATCAACAATCACCTCTTTTACTTTAGGATGATTTATCTGTAGTGCTCTTCTTGTAACAACAACAACCTCCTTATATAATTCTTCTTTTATTAATAAAGATAAAATCTCACTGCCAATTAATCCTGAAGCTCCAAAAAGGGCTGCAATTTTTTGTTCCATAATTGATGAATAATAGTAAAAAATATTAACTGATTTCGCCAAAAATCACTACATAATTTTTCCCATATTTTTCAGCACATTTCGGACAAGTAGTATACCATAAATATATTTTATTTATAGTATGACCTTTTACTTTTGCAAATGAATGAAAAGCTTTAATCCATTTCCCAGTATCATTAAATGATCCTTCATACACTTTTGAGAAATATTTTCCCGTGATTTTTATATTTTGAGTATCCTGAATCTCCTTATCAACTGCCAATAAAAGTTTCATTTTCCAAAGAGAAACATGTTCAGACAAACATAGATAATCTGGGATACTTGCATCGGCTTTGCAAACTTTATCAAACATCTTTGTCATCACTTTCCCAAAATTCATAGGCATATGCAAAAATGTTCTTACGTGATCTTGGATAAACATTTTATTTTCCCATTCCATAACTTTATTATCCCAAAGTTTTGGATCTATGGGTGGACAACAGATCTCTTCATTCATAGTTTCAGTGCTCATAATAACTCCTTTATTTGGTTTTTAAAAAAGCAAAGATAATTAAAAAAAATTACAAAAACGAGGCAACTAAATCCTATCTTTGTGTTTATATTAGCAGAATCGACAATTTAAATTCAAAAATATGAAAAAACTAGTACTTATTTTAGCCATTTTCTCACAAGTAACCTTTTTACTTGCTCAGAACATCACTTTATCCGTAACCGGCCAAGTGTTAAGTTCAAACACGTTAAATCCAATTCCATATCATGTAGTTGAAATTCAAGTGATCTACAATTCTCCTTCAAATACACCTATTCACGATTCAGTATTTACTGCCAATGATGGATCTTATTCCTTTTCTACTATACTCTTTGCTCAAAACGCAGTTGTATATCTTTCAACAACAAATAATTATGGAGTTCAAAGCACAGCCGTGTATACAGTTACAGTTCCACCCTCCTCTCTAACTGCTACTGTTAACCATATCTTTTATATTGATGATGACACTATTCCATCAAACTGTGTAGCCAATTATTATTATACCGTTCAGTATCCCGATTCTTTAACTCTTTCATTTACTGACCAATCCTATTCAAATAGTTCAAATTTGAACTATTTTTGGAGCTTTGGTGATGGCACCTCTTCAACATTACAAAATCCAACCCATACTTTTCCAGCATACGGATACTATCAAGTATGTTTAACTATTTATGACACACTTTGTCAAAGTACCTATTGTAATGATATATTAATTGGGCACCTTCCAGACACAAACAATGTTCCTTGTGCAGCGAATTTTTCATATACACAATCTCCTTCACCATCAACGAATCTTTCAACTTTCTCTTTTACTGATTTATCGACTGGCAATCCTACGGCATGGATGTGGAACTTTGGGGATGGAGGAACATCAACATTACAAAATCCTACCCATACCTATTCTTCAAACGGAATTTATCTAGTTACTTTAACTATTACCAATGGCTTAACCCAATGTACAAGCACTTTTGTAGGATATCTTTCTGTGGATTCCATTTGGACAACCAATTGTCAAAGTGCTTTTAGCTGGTATCCTGGAAATGTACCTTATAATGTAGGGTTTTACGATTTCTCTATGGGAAACAATATCCAAAGTTGGTATTGGACTTTTGGAGATGGGACAACCTCTACACAACAACATCCATTTCATTCTTATGGTGGACCTGGACAATTTCAAGTGTGTTTAACTATTACAAGTGGTAATAATTGTACCAGTACTTGGTGTAATTACGTTCAAGTGGATACATTTAATTTCTGTAACAATTATTTTACGTATCAAACTTCAGGGAATACAATACTTTTTAATGGAACCCATACTGGAGCTCCAGCTGTGAATTACCAATGGTCCTTTGGAGATGGAACTTCAGGTATTGGACAACAAGTTACACACACATATACAAATCCGGGAACTTATTATGTATCATTAATTTCTACTGATACCGTTGGATGTACTGCTATTTCTGACCAAATAATTGTTGTTAGTGGTGGAACTTTCAATCAAATTTATGGACAAGTATTTAGCGGAAATTTTCCACTATTGCAAGGGTATGTGCTTCTATTCTCCGATGATGCAAACCCAGCACAACTCAGCTATTTTGACGTAGCTCCAATAGATTCTATGGGAGTTTATGTATTCTCTCAAGTTCCAAATGGGAATTACTATATTTTAGCTGTCCCTTTTAATGTTGCAGGATATCTCCCAACCTATTTTGGTAATGTAATAGATTGGGCTAATGCAACTGTAATTACTGTTCCACCTATTAATGTTCCCCCTACTACCAATCTTTATAATATTTATTTAGTAGCTGCAACTGGCACTCAAGTAAGTGGAGTTGGGTCTATAAATGGTACAGTTTATACAAATTCTATTGCTTCTAACATTTTCAGCAACATGAAAATATTATTATATGATGAAAATCAAAATCCAATTACCTACTCTGGAATTCAAAATTTAAATTATTTCAGTTTCCAAAATTTAGCACTTAAAACTTATTATGTTAAACCTCAATTACCTGGATATGAAAGTGAATTAACAAGAATATCATTAACTGATCAAAATTCTGTGATAAATTTACAAATTACTGTAGACGGAAACCACCTAATACTTGGAATTGAAGAATCTAATCCTCAGTTTGCTGTAGAAGGGATCTATCCAAATCCTGCTACTGAAAATATAACTATTTCTATTTATTCTGCAGATCATCAAACCAGTACCATCAGAGTTTTCGATTCCAATGGGAAAGTGATTCAAGAACAACCTACTACTCTACAAGTGGGAGACAACACTCTTAATATGAATATTCAACAATGGGCTAATGGGATCTATTTTATCCAGATCTTAACAGAAAACGGTCAACAATCTACACAAAAACTATTCAAAAACTAAACTCAAAGATATCATGTAAGGGGTTATTTATGATAACCCCTTATTTTGGTTTATAAATATATCAAAAATATAATATTTAGCAATCTAGGCAACGTTATCAATCTGAAATCTGTTTATATATAAAACTAGAATCACTACAACTTGAAAATTTTTTCTAAAAATATTGATTATACTATAAATGATGAGTTTATTAAGCTTCTAAGAAAAGGGGATTCAAATGCCTTGCATTTTTTTTATAATCGATACGCTTCCTCCATCTACACAATAACTCTTAGATATATTAATAATGTTCAAGATGCTGAAGATCTGCTCCAAGATTCACTGATTAAAATACTCGAATCACTTCAGAAATTCCAATTTGTTGATGAAAACTCTTTTAAATCTTGGATGAAAAAAATTTCAATCAACACTACCCTGAACTATATTAGAGATCGAAATAAAATGCAAAATGTGGATGAATTTCCTATTGATTTAATCTCAAATTTTGATGCAAAACAAGATCTAAACTTCACCTTACCTGAAATAGGACCAGAGCAACTTTTTGAGGTTATTTCAGAACTACCTATAGGATATAAAACAGTTTTAAATCTGTTTGTTTTTGAAAACTACACCCATAAAGAGATTGCAACATTACTCAATATTTCTGAAAATACTTCTAAAACGCAGTTGTTAAAAGCAAGAAAATTATTGAAAACAAAATTGGAAAAAAAATATTCTTTCATAAAAATAAATGAATATGGAAAGTAATAAAAACATGGACCAACAACTTAGGGAAGCTCTAGGTCGGTTTTCTATTCCTCCCTCTGAAAAGCAAAAAGTGCTATTCATGGAGAATGCTACAAAAATAATGGTAGCTCGAAAAAGAAAAAGGTTTATCACTTTCGCTTTTAGCATCTTAATTGGACTCACTTTCATCACCTTTTTTGCTGTAAATACATACAACCGTAATACTTTAAAAAACACTCTTGCTGAAAACAAAATAGAAATATCAAACACAATAGAACGCGAAACACAACAAATCACAGAACAAACAACAAAAAAAATTGTAGAACAAACGACAATTAAAACAACTCAAATTGAAAAGAATGAGAATCCAAAAGTAACCCATTCTCTAAATCAAGAAAAACCAATAATTGTTTCTAAAAGCGATGTTCCAAACAGAATAATTTCTGCTGAAAACAATATAGTATCACCTTTAGCTGAATCAACACTAGAACCTAATTTAACACCAAAAACTGAACTATCACCTTTACCAGAAACTACTCAAAAAACTGAACCAGCAACCATTCCAGCGTCTGAGAACTTAGTCGTAGTAGAAGCAACCCCTGAACCTCCAAAGGAAGAGATCACAAAAGAGAGCAGTAGTGAGCAGATCATACAAAACCCTTCAAAAGTTGATCATGAAAAGACAAATTTAGCTAAGAAAAGCAGTTCAACGCTTAAAAAAACACTTACTGAATGGGAAAGTACGATGGGAATATACTACAGACCAGAGATGATCTTTAATATCATAGAAAATGACAAATGGATCCACAATTTTGGCATTGAGTTCACTTTTCATCCTTTTAATCCAAGATATGTGATTAGAACTGGCTTTGGTTTATCTATCAGCAAAGGATTTTACGAGTACAAAGTGGATTATAACGAGTATTTAGGATCTTATAATGCGTTAGATTCTGTCTCTTTCTCTCTGGCCGAAAATAATTTTAATCTGATTCCAACTTACTATTTCTCCACTTCAGATGTGTTTAACGAAAATTTAAGTAGTTACCATACAAAACTATACAGAAGATTTATCTATCTTCAAATCCCTTTAGAATTGGGATACGATTTTTATAAAAAGGGAACTTTTTCCATGGGCGTTCGTACGGGTCCCCTGTTGTCGCTTTTAATAAACCAGCAAACCACAGATTTACAGTTGGATCCAGGGAAGGATAAAATTGTACAAATCAATAGAATTACACCCGAAAGGATTGCTGCCAACTGGCAATATATGGCGGGGTTCAATTTCACAAAAACATTGAATCATGTAATCCTCGAGTGTGAGCCGAGGGTTGCTTACTATTTTAATTCTGTCTACGAAAAAGGGGATCAAACCAAATC
>JBLJBB010000099.1:0-17686 GCA_047638115.1 Bacteroidales bacterium
AATAACTTAAAAGATATTTTGCAATTTTTTTCAATTTAGTCGGTTGATAGTGATAATAAACACAATTATATTTTAGTTATTTTTGTGTTATTGATAATTCAATAGCATATGCTAACAAAAATTGATTTTATGCATTCATATTCAAAGCTTTACATTTTTAAAGTACTCATTATTTGCACATTTTTTTTGGCTCAAATTCCTCTTTTTGGTCAGAAAAATGATCCTAAAATGAGAAGAAATAGTGCTCAAGGGAACAAAAATGCAAATGCAAAAATTGAACAATTGATGCAAGCAGCTCATAATGAAACCAATTCAGCAAAAAGTATTGAATATTATGAAAATGCTATTGACTTGGCTGATTCTGTTGGAAATGAAGTATATAAAGCCCAGGCACTATTTAATTCTGCCCTTTTATGGAAAAAAAGAGGAGAATTTGTTAAAACGATTGATCGATTAAACTCTGCTATTGAACTTTTTAAAAAAAATGGGAACTCCAAACATCAACATTTATTACTTATTGATCTTGCTGATACTTACAGAAGTTGTGGAGAATTTGATAAAGCAATCTCCATTCTTGATCAAACTTTTGAATATTTTAACAAAAATAAAAATAATTTTGCATTAGCACGAATTGGAAACAGAAAAGCAGCTACGATTTATGAAAAGTTTTATTGGCACAACACATACTTAGATCTATTTTACAAAGGAGGAAGAACACACCAAGCATTTTTAGATACATTGAATAAAAATCATGAATTAAAACAAATGTATGTTGAAATTTTAAAATGGCTCGATTATTCCAATAAAATTGCTCATGAGTTTTCATATAATAAAATAATTATCTCAAATTTGAATATTTTAGGTAGTATAAAGATTTCTACTTTTGATTTTCATATTGGGTTAAGTATATATAATGATGCAATTGAGAAATGTAAAATTTTCAATATAGAAGATGAACTTCCACTTCTCTTAATTAATAAAGCCAGAGTTTTAGGAGTACAAGAATTAAACCAATCAAAATTAGCCATTCAAATAGCAGAAGAGGGACTTGAATTGGCTCAAAAACAACAAGAATTAGTTTATATATTTTTGGCTTCTACGATCTTAGAAGAAAATTACGCAGCCATTAAAAACTATGAAAAAGCATATTTATTCTTATCATTTAAACATAATCTATTAAAAAACTTCAACAATGAGAATCTGTCAATAAATTTAAAAATCAGATCTTATGAGTCAAAAATTGAAGATCGGGAATTAGAGATTCAGAAAAGAAAGTCTAAACTTAAAATGACTTATATTTTTTCATCTTTACTCATTGCTATTTTTCTATTTTTTACGATCATTTTATATATAAAAAATAGAAAAAAAAGATTATTAAATTATGAATTACATGAAAAAACTGAAATCATTACATCCCAAATTCATGAATTACAATTACTTAACAATGAAAAAGATCGCTTATTTTCCATTATTGGACACGATTTAAGAACTCCGTTTAATAGTATCTTAGGTTTTGGAGAGCTACTTCATGAAGAACATGAGATTCTTTCAAAAGAGGAGATCCATTTATATAGTGGTTACATCATTCAATCTTCTAATAATACGCTTCAATTACTCGAAAATCTTTTACTATGGGCAAAAATTCAACAAGACAGAATTGTGTTTCAATCAAAAAATATTCAATTAATTGATGTGATTACTAATGTTTCTCAAACACTACACAGTAATATTGAAACCAAACAGATTCAGCTTATATACCATTTCGATGATTCAGTTGTTGTACAAGCCGATGAGGAGATGTTAAAAACTGTCATTAGGAATCTAATAGGAAATGCCATAAAATTTTCCAATATTGGAGATGTTATTGATATAGATGTTGAACAAACTGAATCTGAAAATAAAATAATTATCAAAGACCATGGAAAAGGGATAAAACAACAATTTTTAGATCATATTTTTGATATAGAATCAAATGGTAACAGATCTGAAAATAGTCTTGGAAACGGTCATGGATTGGGTTTAATCCTTTGCAAAGAGATTATTGAAAAGCACCATGGCACTATTGGCGTTGAAAGTGAAGAAGGGATTGGGAGTACTTTCTATTTCACATTACCTAAAACGTAGATAATTATCATTTTAATATCATATTTATTTAAAAAAAATATATATTTTTGCGACTTCATAAGAAAATGGGACATTATGAAGAGATTCGTAATTATTTTCATATTTGTGATCAGTTTCTTCAAAATTGATCTTGTCGCTCAAAATGGGGCTTATGATTTGATTGGTTCAAATAATACCCATAAAGTTTCTCTTTCTGAGATAGATAAAAAACAGACAAATCCTCTACCTAAACTCTATTTAACTCAAGATCAGAGAACAAAAACATTACCTTTATTTGTTAACAATTCTCATCAAATATATTTTCCTTGGCCATTCTATCAAACAGGTCTTGAATGTGGACAATCTACAAGTATTAGACAAATATTCAGTTATGAAATATGTTTAAAAAGAGGATGGACAGACATCAATTACAACGATGATCATAAGTTCCCATCCCATTTTGTATGGAATTTTTGTAATGATGGAATAAACGATGGGGTCCTTTTTTTAGAAAGTTGGCGTATTGTTAAGAGTGCTGGAACTCCAAGTATAAACGATTGGGGAGAAAATCTTAATATTGAACAATATACACGTTGGATGACTGGTTACGATAAATATTATCGTGCCATGCAAAATAGAATTTCCGAAGTTTGTGCAATCCCAACGGATACTGAAGAGGGGATTTTAACACTTAAACATTGGTTACATAATCATCTTGAAAATCATAGTGTGGGAGGATTGGCAAATTTTAATGCAAAATTCAAATATCCTGACTCTCAGATCCCATCTGGATTTCCTGGTGCAGGAAAAACTATCATTACTTCATTTACAAACGATCCTGATCATGCATATACTATTATTGGCTATAACGATACCATTGGCTGGGACTACAATGGAGATCAACAACTTACAAATAACATAGACATCAATAACGACGGGAAAGTTGATGTCAGAGATTGGGAAAAAGGTTGTTTTATAATTACTCATACCAGTGGCCCAGAGTGGGGAGATTTTGGACAAACTTATCTGCCTTACAAGATAATGGCAACAGATTATCATCAAAATGGGATTTGGGCAACTTCAGCTTTTGTGGTTAAAGTAAAAGATGAAGTGAAACCCCAATTAACATTGAAAAGTAGTTTATCTTACAATCAGAGAAATAATTTGAAAATTAGTGTTGGTGTATCTCAAGATACAAATGCTACTATTCCTGATTTTGTTTATGAACCCTCCATTTTTCAAAACCAAGGTGGAAATTATTACATGCAAGGTGGTAACTCTCTAGAGCATCTTCAAATTGAATTTGGAATTGATCTCTCCCCTTTATTAAATTACATTGAACCCAACCTTCCTGCCAAGTTTTTTTACATTATTCATGAAAAAGATCCCTTAAAAACAGGTTTTGGATCCATTAATCAGTTTTCAATTTTAGATTATTCTCATGATTTACCTATTGAAATTGAGAACAAATCAACTCCAAAAACCATCATAGACAACCATACAACATCACTTTCCATTATTCATACTTTAAATTTTTCAAAACCAAAAATCATCGATTCTACAGTATATTGCACTATAAATGAACCAATTAATCAAGTTTTACATGCTACGGATGGGATTCCAGAATACAGATGGGAATTTACAAAAGAGTATAACGTTGCTCCAATATCCTTAAGCTATCCTAATGGTGGCTCAAATATCCTATTTAATGATATTGATGAAGGATATGCGACCATTGAACTCCCCTTTAGATTTCCCTATTTTCAAGATCATTTTTTTAAAGTACATCTATTCTCAAATGGATATATCGCTTTTAGTCAACAAGATGTATATCCTTTTGTATATGAAGATATTACAAAATTACAGACAACTAAAATGATTGCTCCTTTTTTAGCTGATTTAAAAATATTAAGTGCAAAAAAAGTGTTAGGAACTCAAAGTGTTACGTTTACTATAAAAGCAAAATTAAAGTCACAACAAAATAGTGATATCAGCTTTAGTGTGACCCTTTTTCAAGACGGGAAAATCACTTTTCAATATGGGAATTTACAATATGTTGGTTCGCCATTCTACGCTGCCATTTCTAATGGCGATGGAGATCCAATATTTTACGCCCCTTCTCAGGGTAAAAATGATAACGATTTAAGATTCACCTCTTTTCAATTCTCTCCTCCCCTTTTCATTGAAGGAATCTCGTTGTCAAACTCTGGAGTTCTGAGTGGTCGGTTAAATAAGGCAGAAACTTATGATTTTTGGGTCACTTGCTACGACAATAATGACGTTAAAACGTCAAAGAAAATATCTATTGAATGTACAAATCCGTCAGATCTTACTATTACACATTTTGATTGGAATACTGATGAGTGTTCAATGATACAAAGGGGCTCTTCAGAATATATTGGGTTTACAGTTCACAACTTCAGTTCAGTTCATCGGGAGAACACTACACTCCATTACTCAATTCAAAATTACCACATTTATACAAATACAAATGAAATAGAACTAGGTAGTTTCACACCTGGAGAAACAAGAAATTTCCAAAATGGTTTTAGCTTTTATACCCATGAAAATACTCCTGTAAATGAAATGGTCGATATAAAATGGGCTATTTTGCAAAATCAAGATACAATTTCTAAAGGTTTATTTTCATTTTATATTGAAGATATCGATCTCGATATATTAAGTTACAATCTAAAACCTTCCGATGAAAAATCAAATCAGTATCACTTGAACACTACAGTGTACAATATCAAAAACTGTGATTCAAAAAATCTTACATTTAAACTCTCTATTATTGGAACACCTTATAAGAGTATAATTGCTGAAAACAGTGTTAATACCATAAAAGGGCACGACTCTGAATCTGTTCATTTTGTAATTGACGATCCTCAAAATTTACTTTCTGGAGGTGACTATCTTTGTCAGTTATCTATTTATGCGAATGATATTTTAATAAGAAAAAAAGAGTTTACACTTTATCATGATTATACAATCATTGCAAATCCTAATCCTTCATCCGATTACGTTGAGGTTTCCTCCTCAAATCCTTTAATTAAAATCAACCAAATTCAAATCTATAACACTCAAGGAATTCTTCAATTGGACCAAAATATCAATCAGAATCAAATTTTACTTGATATATCCTCATTCAAACAAGGATTATATATTATGAAAATTAAATCTGAGAATTCTGAAATAAGAACCCTAAAGATTTTAAAAATTTCATGAAAAAAGTAACCTTTTTCTTCATATTGTTTTTTAATACAGTGTTATGTAATTCTCAATCAGATATATATCGATTGATGTTTGATAGTTTAAAGCATCTTACGTATGAAACATATTTACAACCAGAAGCCAATGATAATGGAGCTTATGGGGATGGATTAAGTTATACCATGGAGGCACTTCTCAGAATGTATGAAAACACTAATGACCTCTCCTATATTGAAGATTTCATAAATGTATCACATGAAATAGTAAAAAATCGAGATGATTTCCGAGGTATAAACAGGAAACTTCCTGTATGGTCGACAAAGTTAAGGGTAAATAACTGTTATGGACCCATAACATATCAAACAGCATTAATACTCATCCCATTTGCACATTATTGTTATATATCAGAAAAAAAATATAAATCAAATTTTATTGAACTCTATTTCGATGGTGAATTTATAACTTTTGATGGGAAAAATATTCGCAATTTATATGAGTATGGAAATTGGTTAGAGGAACGAATGATGCAAACTGTAAAATATTATGACCAGTATTATTGGCATCAAGATTCTTGTATGATCCAATATGCTGATGATTCTTGCGAAACGAGATACAATATTGAAGGTACTGATAGACAAATGAATTGGGGTTATCTTTATTTATATTTAGCATTAAAAAATGGTGGAAATGAAATTGGCATCAACTATCTTCATAAATATGAAACCATTATTTGTATGTTTAAAAAAATTTTAGAAGAAAATAAAACCAGATCACAAAACAGTTATTATTTGTGGCCTGAAAGTGGGTGGGCTACATCTCGAAATAAAAAATATGAAGATATCTCCCATGCAGGTGCAGCCATAGACTTGATACAGTTTTCTAATATTCATAAAGATTTTATTCAACAATATTCACAAAACACTTGCATAGAATCCACATTTTTCTCAAACCTAGAAGTGAGAAAATTTGCAAATACTTTTATTTTTAACATATACAATTCACCTTTACGTTATCATAATGCTATCGACGGGAGTTGTTATTTTTGGAAATACCCAAAAAATTGTGATCCATACGATTTTATGATCGAATATGGTGTCTCAAGATGGCTCACCTTAAGCAGAAAAGAGATCCATTTGCAACATCATGATGCACAATCATTCTATTACATGATTGCTGATTATTACACGTCATATCTTTTCAGACCTGTAAAGTTTTTTGATGGATCTATGGGTGCAAATTTGATGGGTTTGGCTAATGCCTCCCTATTCAAGCCCCATTTTTCACCAGTTGGCATGATCACTTTAGATTCTTTAAATTTGAATATTCACAATGCAACAGTTCTAAAAGGAAGTTTACAAAATTTAGCAGATAGCCAATTTTCAATAAAATTTTATCAAGACAAATTCAATACGCAAGAATTAAAATTTGAGATTCGTGAAAATAATACACTCTATCCATGGAAAAATCTAGTAATAAATTTTTCAAATATCGGACTTCAAATTACAAATATCCCATTAACAATTGATGAAAAAAAATATGTGACTTTAAATACTCCAAATTTTAAAATTAAAAACCCAACACTTGAATTAGAGGGGAAAATTTTTGGAGATTCTTCCATTCAAAAAATTGAGATTAAAGAAAATACCCTTCATATACAAAATAATTTTAACACAACATTTCAGAGATCCTATTTTGACACCCTTCCTGCTGGCAATTATCTCTTCACAATTGGCGATCTTAATTCAGATCATAAAGACGAACTCATAATATATGATAAAAATAGTGGATTATTTCAAATTCAGAGTTGGAATAGTATCAAAAAAACATTTATGAACATTACCAATTGTAAATTTCCTCAAGATCAATTTATAGAATTCATTGATGTAGTAACTTGGCAAAATAAAAACTATTTAGTCGTTTATAGAACTGCAGATCGAATGATTTGTATTTATAATGTAAGTTTTTAAGGGTTTTTTTTCGTATCTTTGCGCACTTTTCTAAACAGTCTTTATGAACGATGAATTTATCAGTATAAAAGGTGCTAAAGTAAACAATCTCAAGAACATAGATGTTAACATTCCAAGAAATAAATTAGTAGTAATTACTGGATTATCTGGCTCTGGAAAGTCATCTTTAGCATTTGATACACTTTATGCAGAGGGACAAAGAAGATATGTTGAGAGTTTGAGTTCCTATGCCCGTCAATTTATGGGTAAACTTTCTAAACCAGAAGTTGAATTTATTAAAGGGATCCCACCAGCCATTGCCATTGAACAAAAAGTGATCTCTCGTAATCCCAGATCTACTATTGGAACTACTACCGAAATTTATGAATATCTCAAATTATTATTTTCTAGAATTGGAAAAACATATTCACCCATTAATGGCAAAGAAGTAAAAAGAGAGGACATCAAAGATGTTGTAGAATATATAAAATTAGCCCCTGAAAATGGGAAAGTTTATATTTTATCCCCATTTACCATTACGTCAGACAGAACACCTATTGAACAACTCAAAATTCTAAAAATGCAAGGTTTTTCTAGAGTAGTTTTCAATAAAGAGCTGTTTGAAATTGATGAGTTTATGGAGTTAAAAAAATCAATCTTAACTACCAAACAAAATCAGCCAAAAACGTTTAAAAATCTCTTTATACTTATTGATCGTTTTAAAGCTAGTGCAACTATTTTACATCCTCAAAGGATGCATGATTCAATTCAAACTGCATTTTTTGAAGGGAAAGGAACCTGCATCATTCAAATTGAAAATGGAGATATTAAACAGCGTGAATTCAGCAATCAGTTTTCAATGGATGGAATCATTTTCGACGAACCAACACCCCATATGTTCAGTTTCAACAATCCTTTTGGCGCTTGTCCAACTTGTAGTGGAACAGGCATTGTTGAAGGGTTTGCTGTAAATAAAGTGATCCCTGATTTGTCAAAATCAGTATTTGAAGATGGTGTTGAATGTTGGAATATTCCAACAATGAAAAAATTTAAAGATGACTTTATTAAAAAAAGTGTTCAATTAGGGTTTCCATTACATAGAGCAATTGTTGACTTAAACAATGAAGAATTTGTTTTACTTTGGGAAGGTGATACAGAAAAAAAAATTACTGGTGTCCTTCAATCTCTGGAAGATCTTAGCACAAATCATGACCACCCCCTAATGCGTATATTGGTTTCAAAATATAAGGGTTCAACTTATTGTCCTGATTGCAAAGGGAGTCGCTTAAAAAAAGGAGCTTCTTATGTGAAAATTGGAGGATACTCAATTACTGAAATGGTTAATGTTCCTCTCCATGAATTGTATACTTTTTTTAAGAATTTTAAATATAAAAATGATACAGAGCGAGTTATTGCTCAAAAACTTGTTCAAGAGTTAACTACAAGAATTGGATTTATCAATGATGTTGGACTTGGCTATCTTACATTAAATCGAAATAGTAGAACTCTTTCAGGTGGAGAATCTCAAAGAATTAATCTGGCAACCTCATTAGGTAGCAGTTTGGTTGGTTCATTATATGTTTTAGATGAACCAAGCATTGGTCTTCACCCAAGGGATACCGAAAATCTAATTCGTGTACTACATAGACTAAGAGATATAGGGAATTCAGTAGTTGTAGTTGAGCACGATGAGGAGATCATCAAAAGTGCTGATTATATTATCGATATTGGCCCATTAGCGGGAAGATTAGGTGGTGAAGTGGTCTTTAATGGTTCATTCGGAGAACTGATTAAAGATTCTGACAACCTCACTGCCAAATATTTAAGAGGTATGTTTTCTGATTCTAAATCATGCGCTTTATCTACTTTAGAAACTATGCAAATAGCTGTTCCTAAAAATCGTAGAAAATGGCGTAATTATATTGAATTGAAGGATGCATTCTCAAACAACTTAAAAAAAGTTACCGTTAAATTTCCTATGGATATTTTAACAGTCGTTACTGGCGTAAGTGGCTCTGGAAAAAGCACTTTGGTTAGAAATGAACTCTATGAAAAACTAAACCAATACATTTCAAGTTTCTCATTTTCGTATAAAAGTCAATATACAGGACTTAAAATCACAAAAACAGATGATTTGCAAGTAGTTATGGTTGATCAAAACCCAATTGGAAAATCGTCTAGATCAAACCCTGCAACATATCTTAAAATATTTGATGATATAAGAGAACTTTTTTCTCAACAACCATTATCACTCCAAAGAAATTACAAACCCTCCTTTTTTTCCTTTAATCGGGAAGGGGGAAGATGTGATGCTTGTGAAGGGGAAGGTGTTATCCATATCGAAATGCAATTTATGGCTGATGTTGAACTTTTATGTACAGAATGTAATGGGAAAAGATATAAAGAGGAGGTTTTAGATGTCAAATTTCATAATGTTTCTATTAGTGATATTCTTGAAATGACTATTAATCAAACTTTTGAATTTTTTAGTTCTTTACCTCAAACTAAATTGATAGAATCTATCATTTTTAAGTTAAAACCTCTTCGTGAAGTGGGATTGGGTTATTTGAAGATGGGGCAGGCATCCTCAACCCTTTCTGGAGGAGAAGCTCAAAGGATCAAGTTAGCATTCTATTTATGTCATGGTAATTCTAAGAAAAATCATGTTTTCATTTTTGATGAACCCACAACGGGACTCCATTTTCACGACATAAACAGCTTATATCATGCTTTTAATAAACTGATCGAAATAGGAAATACTGTAATCGTTATTGAACATAATCCTGAGTTGATAAAATGTGCCGATTGGATTATTGATCTTGGTCCTGATGGAGGAGAAAAAGGGGGTGAAATACTCTTTGAAGGTACTCCTGAAGAACTAATAAAATGTAAAAATTCCCACACTGGGAAATATCTTAAACCTAAATTAAAATAATTATGGCAACTTTTAACATTATTACATTGGGTTGTTCCAAAAATACAGTGGATTCTGAAGTGATTGCTGCAAAATTAATCTCTTCAGGACATAAAGTGGTTTTTGAAAGTACTCAAAATTCTGATTTTGTCATTGTAAATACTTGCAGTTTTATTCGTGATTCTAAAGAACAATCAATTGATGAGATTTTTTTACACCTTCAACGTAAGAAAAAGGGAGATGTTAAAAAAGTGTTTGTAGTGGGCTGTTTATCTGAAAGATATCATGATGAACTACTCGAAATGATACCTGAAGCAGATGGTGTTTTCGCATTTTCTGAAATTAAAAATCTAATGGAAGATGAGAGTTTTGATCTTTTAAAAAGCCCCAATAGATTACTATCAACCCCTAACCATTATGCATACATGAAAGTTTCTGAAGGGTGCGATCGAGAGTGTTCATTCTGTGCTATTCCAAGCATTAGAGGGAAACAGATCTCTAAACCTGTGGAAATGCTCGTGGAAGAAGCTGAAAAATTAGCTCAAAATGGAGTTAAAGAATTGATGCTGATTGCTCAGGATTTAACTTATTATGGTATGGATCTGTATAAAAAACGGGATTTAGAAAGACTTTTGAGAAAACTAGGACAAGTTAAAGGTCTTGAATGGATCAGACTTCATTATGCGTATCCACTCGGTTTTCCTTATGAAATTCTGGATGTTATGAATGAATATTCAACCTTTTGCAAATATCTCGATATTCCATTACAACATATTAGTGATGAAGTTCTTAAAAGTATGAGAAGAGGTGGAAATAGTATGCAAACCTATAAACTGGTTGAAACCATTAGAAATAAAGTACCTGGAATCGCAATACGAACAACATTAATCTCTGGATATCCAAATGAAACCAGAAAAGAGCATAAAGAGTTGGTCGATTTTGTTAAAGAGATGCGTTTTGAAAGATTGGGTGTATTTGCCTATTCCCCAGAAGAGGGAACACCTGCTTTCCCATTAGGAGACCCCATTAAACAACGAGAAAAAAACAAAAGATTGGAAGAGATTATGCTCCTACAGGAACAAATTTCATTGGAACATAACCAAAAAAAGGTGGGTACTACTATGAAAGTGATCATCGATGCAAAAGAGGGACAAAATTATTTAGGCAGAACCGAATTTGATTCTCCGGAAGTAGACAATGGAGTTATTATTTCCAGTAAAAAGAAAATTGAAATTGGATCATTTCAAACAGTATATATCACTAATGCAGATAATTATGACCTTTTTGGTGATATTATTTAAAAAAGAGAAAAAAGAATGTTTAGACTTATAGGTGCAATTCTTGGATATATTGCATACAATTTTACAGGAGCGATCGTCGGATTTATTATCGGAGCAATCATAGATGGATTAAAAAATGTAAAAGTAACCAGAACTGGATTCTTTACTGATCAAGATAATTTTATTAATATGCTCCTGATCTTAACATCTGCTGTTGTAAAATCTGACAACTCTCGAAATATGTTAAAATCAGAACTAAATTTCGTGAGAGATTATCTATTAAAATCTTTTGGACCTGAACGTGCCACGAATGCTCTTTACCAATTAAGAGAGTATTTAGAACAAGATTTTGATATCCCAATAATTTGTCACCAGTTTAGTAACAAAGCTACCATTCATGAAAAACTACTTCTCTTGCAATTCCTTTTTGGATTATCAAGTTCAGATGGTGAATTTTCGAACGACGAGATTACTATGATTCGTAATATTGCTGATTGGATGGGTGTAAGCAGAAACGATTTTGAATCTATAAAAGCAATGTTTTTTGCCAGACAGTATCAATACCAACAACAACGCCAACAACAATATTCTCAAAGCAACTCAACTTATTCAAGAAGCTTTTCTAATATTGAAAACGACTACAAAGTATTAGAGATCTCATCAAATGCAACCGATGAAGAAGTAAAAAAAGCATATAGACAGCAGGCCATGAAACACCACCCTGATAGGGTTAATCACCTTGGTGATGAGCTTCGCAAAACTGCAGAAGAGAAATTTACAATCTTAAACCAAGCTTATGAAAGAATCAAAAAAGAACGTGGTATTAATTAAAGCCATTATTCTTCAATTTTTTTATATACTTTTGCACAATTCAATCCTTGTAAAATGAAACAATATATATCCATTTTTTGTATTTCACTTTTGAGTTTAACATTAAACGCTCAAAATCTATCAACATCTGAAGGAAATATTAAAGGTGGTGTTCGATTTGGATTTGTAGGTTCTCAAATTTCTGGAGATAATCTGGGTGGTTATCATAAATTGGGCGTTTACTCTGGTTTGTTTGCAAATATTCCAATTTCTGAATCTGGAAAATGGAAATTTCAAATGGAATTGAACTTCATTATGAAAGGGAGCAAATCCAACTTTTCATTTAGAGAGGATGAATCTATGTCTGATGATTATAAACTAACAATGCTATACACTGAAACCCCATTTATGTTTCAATACAATTTTGGATATTATAAAAATAGCAAAGGGAATGTGTACGATTTTTACTTTGAGATGGGCCCCACCCTTAACTTTTTGTTTTATCAAAAAGAGGAGGATCAAAATGGAACAATTCTTCGTGGATCAGACGAACTTTTCAGCATGTTTGACATAGGAGCCATTCTAGGTGTTTCATGCAAATTCTCTGAAAAATACACTGTTTCGGCAAGATGGGGATCCTCTATTTATCCCGTGAGAATTCCAACAAACAATTTTGGAAGAATTGTTAGAATGCAATTTAATGATCATATTGCTTTAACATTCTGTTATCAATTTTAAACCAACAAACAAAAAAATATTACCATGAAAATTATCAATGTATCAGAACAACCGATTAATGAAACGATTCATAAAGTGGACGTTAGAAAACTTTATGATTATGACAATGCGCAAGTGATGCACATCACTTTAAAACCTTTTGAAAGTTTAAAACCTCACATAACCCCTGTGGATGTGTTTTTTTATATTCTTGAAGGGAATGTTGATGTTAGAGTTGGAGATGAAACTATGAGTGTTCCAAAAGACAATTTAGTTGAAAGTCCAAAAGATATCGTTCACTGTCTATCTAATAACTCTACAGAGATTGCTCGAATTTTGGTTGTAAAATCACCAAAACCTACTTCTGCAACAAAATTGTTATAAAACTTAAAACTACGGATTGTTTCTAACAAAACTAGTTATTGTAGCACATATTGAACCCACTGATTTTCCAGTGGGTTTCATTTTATATTCTTTTACATTTGCAGGAACTATAAATGTTTCAGCATAATGAACCACAAAAGGTTCAAAACTGTGTGTTGGAGATTCGATAGTAATCTCCTCCCCTTCCACTACACAAACAACATAAACAGAGTGTTGCATAGAGATATTCACTTCTTGAGAGAACCAATGGCGTCGGGTTTCAATAAACTCTCTTTCATGAAGTCCGGTTTTTTCTTCTCTCCATCCCTCCCCTTCTGCAATTGGAACAATTTGGTTCACTAAATTTTGCTGTACCCAAGGTTCTGTTCTATCCCATTGAATCACATTTTTAGCGTGTTCAATATTGATAGGCCTAGGCCTTCCATCAAGTCCAAGTCTGCCCCAATCCCACATTTTGAAAGTGAAAATATAAGGGGTAGCACTGATTTCCAGCACCATACAATCTTTCCCAGAGCAATGAACTGTCCCTGCTGGGATTAGCAAATGATCATGTGTTTGAACAGGCCAAATTCCTATATGTTTTTCTGCAGGGAAAGGTTTCTCCCCGAGCTGTGCAATCTCCAAATCTTGAATCATTTCTGTCCGATTAACCCCCTCTTTTAATCCAAGATAAACTTGGGCTCCAGGGTTCGCCTTGAAAAGGTAATAACTCTCATCCTGAGTGTAATGCATCCCAAACTTCTCTTGAATATACTCTGTAAGTGGGTGCACTTGCAAGCTTAAATTTCCACCATCAATGGTATCCAGAAAGTCATAACGAATTGGAAATTCATCTCCAAATCGCGCATGGACTGGTTCTCCAAGCAATTGTTTTGGATGAGAAAAGAGCAAATTTATGGATGGAATCTCTATAAACTGATCTCCAGATTTTAAAAGCAAACTATTCTCTTCTGGGACACAATTAAAACACCAGCCATAATTATTGGGTGTTTGATCGAGATTACAATTATTTTTCATCCATTGTCCGCCCCAAGGAGCAGGATCAAAGAAAGGAATCACACTAAAAGGACGTGAAATAGTCATTCTAAGCGCTTCTCTAACTGCTTGTGCCGCTATGAGCTTGGGTGTGTTTCTATCGTTTGTATCCAGTACAAAATCCCAATGTGGCATGGTTCTTTTTTTCCAGCGATCGAGCACGCGCCAATCCACAAAATAACCTTGTTTATAGAGAAGCATCCAATCTTCTGTATTTCGGTTTTGTAATCCCAAATTATCCACTTCGTGTGATCTCATTCTGAGTTGAATCTCCCAGCGTGCCATATCAGCATAGATCAGAATATTGGGTGATTGAAACAGAAAATTTGCACCTATACCAATAATTAACACAGTTCCATTTTCAACCATTTCAATCTGTTTTTGCGCTTCAAGCACTTTTTCGGGATCAAAGTAATCTGTAATATTTAATCTGGAAAGGTATCCAAAAATTCTATCATTTGTCACATCCGGGAACACCATTGCTTCGATCTTTTCAGAGGGCCACATCAAATCGATAGTGTTGATATACAGAACATTCTCTATTTTAGACAATAGATTTTCAATCACATTTTCCACTAAAACACCTTGATAAAATTCAACTGCGACTACTGTTTTTGGTTGCTTAGAAACAAAGATATCCGACGTAATCTTCTCACAGATTGAGTTCCAACCCACAAAAATGGCACTATTATCAGGTAAATCAACGGAAGGGAATCTATTAAAATTTGTTGGCTTCATTAAAGATTTAATTTGTTTACAAAAATAGGGAAAAAAAGTGTGCTCGTGTGTTCATGTGCTCGTTTGCTATAATTTTCATTTGCAAATTTTCTGTATTTTTGTGGTGAAAATGTCTTTTATCAAGATTTGAACATGATTATGGAAAAATATACAACCATTGATGGGTATCACGCTTTGCAACCCGATGAGTTTATCGGTATGCTGGAGGATCTCAGAGGTGCCATTAAAGAAGCGGCTCCAATGGCTACCGAAACAATTAGCTACGGAATGCCCGCTTTTCTACAAAATAAAATATTGGTTTACTATGCCTTTAATAAAAAACATATCGGATTTTATCCGACACCTAACCCTATAAACTATTTCAAAAAGGAACTGGAACCATATAAAACTTCAAAAGGGGCAATTCAGTTTCCCATCGACCAACCCCTGCCAATCTCATTAATCAAAAAAATAGTTGAGTTCAGAGTAGAAGAGGTGAAAAATAGCTTGATCATGAATGTTTTACCAGGAGTTGTGCATGAAATACCTGAGGATATGTTACAAGTGATCATCGCAGATTTAGACTTACTGGAACGTTGGAACAATCTCACTCCCATTCAACGTAATGAATGGATTTGCTGGGTAACCATTGTCAAAACAGCTGAAACGAGAGCTGAGCATATTCATCGGATGATTGAAGAGATCCAAGAAGGGAAAAAGAAACCGTGTTGTTGGCCTGGTTGTCCACATCGCAATCCGAACGCCCAAAAGTGGTTTAAGTAGCTTTTGGGTTTTGGGTTTTGAAGAGGAAATATCGATACTCTTATCTCTTATCTATTTAAGAAAATATAATTCATATTTCTTTTCGATTTCTTGAACTTCATTATCTTTTAATGTTACAAACTCCTTTTCCCTAGCCCTTTTAGATAATTTGCCATTATTTTGCTCCAAAAATCTAACAAGCATTGCAATTGTTTTGTCAGGCATTTCAAACTGATTATCCAAATAACCCCTAAATTCATCATATTTTATCAAATAGTTGATCTCATCTGGTATAATGTTTTCAACCGTATCTTTCACACAATCATATAAAAAGTCGGCTTGTTTCGTTGCATCAAAAAAACGATAATAATCAATGGTATCATTCATCACTTCAATATTGTGATCTCTTGTTTCTTTCCACTCTATAAAGTCAAGCAAAGGGTGAGAGTACGATTCCAAAACTTTTCTATAATCGTCAATATGATTTAATATGGATGCTGAAATTGGAAAAATCAAACCTTGATGCGAATACTGTTTTTTTGCTAGAAGATGGTGTATTAGGTACCGATGAATCCTTCCATTCCCATCTTCAAAAGGATGTATAAAAACAAAACCAAAAGCAATCACCGTGGCTGCAATAATGGCATCTATAGAATCATTCAAAAGTTTTTCATTGGTAAGTAGTAATCCATTCAATAATGGAGCAATATCCTGCCATTTTGCAGAAATGTGATCAGGAATAGGTTCACCTGTATGTCGATCGTGTTCACCAACAAACCCTCCTTTTTTCCGAAAACCCATCTCGACAAACCTATCACTTGCAATCACAACTTGTTGTAATCGAATCAGTTCTTCAATAGTTAGCTCTTTAGATCCTGCCTGTCCAATTGCGTGACCCCATCTTGATGTTCTCATACTTTTAGGACTTTCACCTTCAATACTAAAAGATGCCTTTGAATCTTTTAACAATAAAAATGCTGATGTTCGAAATAAAATATCTTTATGGATCCCTTTTAAATAATTATTGTTATTTTCAATTAAATTTCCATTTATATATTGCTCCAATTTTGGTGTTTTATGAATCATGGGACAAAAATCTTGTACTCCAAGTAAATTATTGATAACCAAATGACGATGAGATTTTATTCCAGTGGTAGTAAATTGTAGTTTTGAATTTACAAGAGGAATATAACTTCTCCTAGACAAATCGGGCACATTGAGTTTAATGTTTAGTAACCACTCATATAAAAACCAAATTCTACGACAATATTGACCTTGTGGCTCTAATTGGACCATATCTTCAACTTCATCAGAGTTCATTATATCAAACAGTTTTTTGAAAAAAAGAAGGTTAATCCCTTCATATTTTATTGCAAAAACGAGATGCTTATAAAGAGTGTCTTCAATGGAAACTTTAGAAGAATAAACAACCCAATTTTCCGTTTCATACGCTCTTCTTTTATCACTAATCAAAGATAAACGATTGGGAAAAGGGATCTTTAGAGAAAAATGCTCTATAATAGCACCATAACCTACTAAAGTTGCCTCTTCTGGAGTGGTACGACCATGAAAGACCTTTATTTTTTTGGAGATCTCATTATTCTTCATCCTGTTTCTAATTTATCGATGCAAAGATAATGTAAAAACAAGCGCAAAAACGTAAATTTGTGTGCAAATAACATTTTTTATGATATTTTGCGTTTTTATTACCAAAATTATGTGATTGGAAATTCAAATTATCTTTTTAAAAATCATTCATCTGATCAATGAGCCATAAGGACAACGCGGTTGCTCCTGCCTGATTT
>JBLJBB010000100.1:0-7642 GCA_047638115.1 Bacteroidales bacterium
GCAAAGATAGGGAAATATTTTAATTTACAATATTTTTTAACCACAAAGTAATCAAAGTTTTTAACCGCAAAGACCGCAAAGATTTTTCGCAAAGTTCGCAAAGAATAATTTGACTACGGACCACAGACTCCAGGCAACAGTCACTAAATTAGCATAATACCAACGAGCACATGAGCAAACGAGCATGCGAGCACACGAGATTTACCTCGCAGAGGTTGCAGAAAAAAATGAATAATCAGGGGGCTAAAACACAGCAAAGTTAGAAAAAATTAGCAAATGTGCCAATTATTTTATAGTCTATCATTTGTGTGATAAAAATTGGCTTGGTTCTAAGAAAACAGAAATCAAGAATTCAACAATATGAAAATCAGAGGTGTGAAATTTTAAATACCATACAAGTGATAGACCATAATATCAAGGCCAGCGATCCCCATTGACCACGGACTCTGGACCACGGACAACGGTCCACAGACTTCAGACAACAGTCCCTAAATCAACAAAATACAAAAACTGATAGCCGAAAGCTGATAGCTGACAGCTTACTGCGTGAGGACGTAGCCGGAAAGCGCGCAAAGTTGGAAAGCGATGGGATGCGGGAGTTAAAGAGCGACCAAAGGAAGCTCCTTTAACGACCTTGCAGCCCACGCTTTACAACTGCGTACTTGTAGGCGAAGGCCGACGGCGAGCTTGCGAGCCGGCACGCCCAAATTAATAAGCTAATGTGATAATAAGCAAATAAGAAATAAGCAAATAAGCTAATGTGATAATAAGCTAATGAGATAATCAGCTAATTTAATTAGCAAATTAGTAAATTAGTAAATTAGTAAATGAGGAAGATTAACCCTTAAACTTTTAACCCTTAAACAGCGAAGCGATTAAACAGCGCAGCGTTTCAACATTCGACCTTCGACCTTCGTCCGCAGTCCGTTGTCCGTTGTCCGTTGTCCGTTGTCCGCAGTCCGTTGTCCGCTGTCCGAAGTTCACAGTCCGCAGTCCGCAGTCCGTAGTCCGTTGTCCGTTTAAATCATCTCACTAATCTCACCACTGGTATGATGATAAGTCCTGAGACCGGCTACTTGTGCGCCTTTAATGTGTCGCTCAATGTCATCAATGAATAGCGTCTCCTGAGGTTCTAACTGCTGCTCCTCCAAAATGGCTAAAAACGCCTCCGGTTTGGGCTTCTTGATGTGTAACGTGTGAGAATAGTACGCTTTTTCAAACAACGTTTCAAAGATATTGTACCCGAATTTATTCTCTACAAACTGAACAAAGCTTTCACAATTGATCTGATTGGTGTTGCTGAATAGGAAAATCTTGTACTTCTTTCTTAGGCGTTTCAACATCTCAACACGATGCGCTGGAATATCTACCATAATGGCATTCCAGGCATGATCAATCTGCTGATCCGTGAGCGGAATCTCCGTTAAAGTGCGAATATAATCCCGAAATTGAGCAGGAGAGATTTTCCCCTCTTCAAAAAGATCAATCTCCTGAGTTTGCCCCGCTTGGGTATATTTCTCTTCAAAATTTTCGATGCCATAAGAACGAAATGCATCTGCAATGTTCTCATAACGAATGTCATACAAAACATTACCTAAATCAAAAATAATGTTTTTTATATTGGTTAAATCTATTTTGTTCATTTAAAATACTCTTTCTAATACAGTGTCAACAAGTTTATCCATGTAAGGATGATAATGGGCAGAGAACTCTTTGGTAACACGGTTGGCAATTCCTACACATACCGTTAAAGGTTTGTGTCCTAATAGATTGCCCAATCCATAAACGGCAGAACACTCCATTTCAAGATTGGTTAATCGCATCCCATGATGTTGAAATTTTTCAATTTTTTGATTCAATTCAGGAAAAGAAACAGCTCCTCTTACGACTCTCCCTTGTGGTCCATAAAACCCTGGGGCACTAGCAGTAATTCCAGATACCATATCAAAAGCTATCTTTTGGAAAAGCTCATGATCAGCAGGAAAACAGTAGGGATGTGGCAATTTTTCTCCCCAGCCCGTTTGGAGAATAAATTGGTTAACGAATTCATCATACGAAGAGGAATCGTGTTGATAGAATTGTAGTAACCCATCAAATCCAAAACCATACTGACTAGCTATAAATGTATTCACAGGAATATCTGATTGAAGGATGCCACAGGTTCCAATACGGATCAAAGTGAGGGCACGATGCTCTTTTTTCACATCCATGGTGTCAAAGTCGATATTTGCTAATGCATCTAATTCATTCACAACAATATCGATATTATCGGTTCCCATTCCAGTGGACAACACAGTGATTCTGTTACCTCTGAGTGTACCTGTATGTGTAATGATTTCACGATTTGATTGTTGGATCTCAATGGTATCAAATTTTTGAGAAATGGAAGGGACTCTGCCAGGGTCACCTACTAAAATGATGGTGTCTGCTAATTGATCAGGAGTGATCCCAATGTGATAAATGGCTCCGTTAGCTTGTCTTGGAAGCTCAGTTGCTTGAATTTTCATATTTTTAGCTTTTGATTTCCTTAAAATAGTGATTCTATTTTAAGATTCTTAAAAACTCAACGGTTAAATCCCAAACTTGTTGTACGGTTTCATGTTTTAATCGTTCTTCAGGAGAGTGGGGTCCTCTAATGGTGGGTCCAAAAGAAACCATATCTAAATTAGGATTCTTCCTTGAAAACAATCCACATTCAAGACCAGCATGAACAGCTTGGATATTGTATGGTTTATCAAATTTGTTTTTGTATGCTTGAGAGAGAGTTCTTAATGCTTCAGAATTTGGGTTCGGAGTCCATCCTGGATACTCATCCTTGCTTTTAACTTGTTCAATGCCACCTGCATACAAAGCAGCAGAAATGATCCCTACAGCATCTTTCTTTCTTGAATCAACGGAACTGCGTTGACTTGTTTGAATAAAAATCTGATCATCAATGGTTTTTACAGATGCTAAATTAGAAGATGTTTCAACAAAATCAGGAATATCCTGAGCCATATAAATAACACCATGAATACAACAGTAGAGAGAATTTAATAGATCCACTTGATCAAATTCACTTAATATTCTCTTAGGAAGTGAGGTAGATTCAAAAGAAACTTTAACATTTGGATCAGTTACAAATAACTCTTTTTTATAGAGTTTATGCATTGAAACTAAATAATCCTCAAAATCCTCTTTTTTATCTATGGGGATAATCACAGATGCTTTTCCCTCTCTCGCAATAGAATTACTTACAGTTCCCACATTTATTGATGAGACACGTAAATCAAAATCATTATAGGCGTTCCAAAGGATACGTGTTAAAAGTTTTACAGCATTTGCTCTCCCTAAATTTATATGAGCTCCTGAGTGTCCCCCTTTTAAACCAGAAATGGATATAGTATATGCAATATGATCTTTAGGAATGTTTGTATCCCATTCTGGAGTCATAACTCCATGAGTGTCAATACCTCCTGCACAACCAATGTAAAACTCTCCTTCATCTTCAGAATCCAGATTGAGTAATATTTTACCATCCAAAAAAGAGGGATCAAGATTGAAAGCACCATTTAATCCTGTTTCTTCATCAACGGTGAAAAGGAATCTTAAAGGGCCATGTTCAATATCAGTTGCTTCCATGAGAGCAAGTTCAATGGCAACGCCAATCCCATTATCAGCTCCTAATGTAGTTCCTCTTGCTTTTAACCATTCCCCTTCAATAAAAGGTTGAATTGGGTCTTTATCAAAATCAAAAATAACATCTTCATTTTTTTCACAAACCATATCCATATGACTTTGAAAAATAACTGGAGTAACATCCTCTTTTCCAGGAGTAGCAGGTTTTTTAATTAAAACGTTTCCAATGTCATCTCTTTGAGTGAACAATCCAAATGAGTTTCCTAAATTCATGAGCCACTCTATAACTTGGGCCTCTTTTTTGGAAGCTCTGGGTATTTTG
The DNA here is from genome assembly GCA_047638115.1 of Bacteroidales bacterium. Lineage (GTDB taxonomy): Bacteria > Bacteroidota > Bacteroidia > Bacteroidales > WCHB1-69 > UBA5429. The sequence goes on from JBLJBB010000100.1 coordinate 3,941, forward strand.
CAAAGCTCATTGAAATAAAAGAAAACCCTCGCTGGATTTAAGTTTAGTATGTCGGACATCTTTTAATTTTATTGAGTTAGAACGTTTATAACAAGGAGAATTTTAAAACAGTACGATAAGAAACCAAAAAAGTTAAAAAAATATAGAAATAAGAGTTTGCAAATATACTGAAATTATCATTAAGAAAAACAGACTTTGTTTTTTTTGGAATAATTTTTTTAATACTTTGTTATTTTTTTTACAAATATTTCACCAATTGTAATCACTTGGCAGTAATAAATACCTTGAGCTAATTTACTTAAATCTAACTGACAAGTTTCAGAATTTATCGATTTTTGTATCACTAATTCTCCAATTGAGTTATAAATATGAATCATTTTTATGAGATCGTTGTCAAAATTTGGATCAATTTTGATTTCTAGTAAAGATTGAGTTGGATTTGGATACAATAAAATATTTTTTTTATCTTTATACTCTTCAATTCCAGTTGTGAAATTTACTACGATGGTATGATTCTCGAGTATATTGTTAAATGTGTAAGAAGTATCTGAATAATTATATAAAACATTGTCCACTAAAATGCTGGAAACTTGATTTCCTGAACTTGGATGAAAGATAAAAGTTTGAGAGGATCCACTATATGCATTCAATGTTCCTGAAGGGAGAATCGTACCTGCCCCAGTAGTTTGGGCTTGAATGGTGTAATAAAATCCGCCAGCAGTGGAAAATTGATGCGTGTTACTAGGAATACTTTCATTATACAAACAAACTGATTGTACATTTACATTGTAAATTGTATTGCTTTGAAGTCCTGTCATCTTATAAGAATTTGAATCTATAACTGGAGATGTAGCCCAGTTAGCATCAAAACTACGTTTGTATTTTACTCTCCAACCAATTTCATTTCCACCTGGCTGCCACCTAACTGTTGCTGAATTATTTGAAATAGAACTATTCTCAATATAAACATTTGATACTGGATTACAAACCACCGTATCGGTTGTAAATGTTGCTAAAACGTTATAACTAAAAATATTAGGATAACACTCTGATTTTATATAAAAATTATATTCATGATCAGGATATAAGCCAGTTAAATGAACCGTTGGAGTACCTATTACTGTATCATTAATTGTACCTGGAGCACTATAGGAATAACAATGAATGACCCATCTAGTTTCATTATTTGCAGCACTCCAACTAACATCTGCACTGGTTGCTTCAATATTGCTAGCTTGTATATTTGAAGGAGGATAGCATGGAGGATAAACGTACTCAATTTTTATATCATCTAAATATTGATTATATCCGTAGTTTGAGTATGCTCTAAAAATAAAATATTTTACACCAACCATATTTGTTGGTGTGTTCAAAGTTTCATAACTCCAACCATTTTGAGAACTTAATCTTGGAACAAAAAGTAAGGTGTCTGCCCCAATTAATGAAGTGTTATTATTTACATAAATTGTTATACCTTCAGGTGATGTTGGAGAACCATATATCCCTCTATAAGTCTGAAATGTAATTCTTACAGATAATCCATTTAAATTTATGGGAGGTGAAATAATATATGCATAATTGTTTGCAGGAATATTATAACTGTTATATTTTAACATTTTAGATCCGTGATAAGGTGAACAGTTGGGTTGTACTCCAATATTCGTAACAGTAAAATTTTGAGTAGTAGCATAAGATTGCCAACATGATGGAATAATTGTATCTGATTCAAAGCTTTCAAAAATAGGTAAATTAACTGGATTACAAGTAGTTTTAAACCTAAATTTTGAACTCCATAAACTTGTATCTATCGAATTGCAAATGGATCTAATGTAAAAATCATATTCAGTACTTAGATTTAAAGATGAGATTTGGAATGGATTACTATTTGCTTGGATAATTGTTCCTGTGCCTTGAGTATAACCCGCAGGTCCATATTCAATCTGCCAAAATGTAGGATTACTGATATCATTCCAGGAGAGTGTTATTGAATTTTGTGTTGATGTGAGAGCATTAATATTTAAAGGAGCAAAGCATAATGGACCAGGAACGCACTCGACGTGTAGTGTAAATTTGGATTTTCGTGATAAATCATTGCACTGATACACTACAGTTAATGGTCCTGTTGATGAAGTTATTGTAGGAATTATTGCAGTTGTTGTATCATATAAAAAATAAAGTAACGCTCCTGAAGTGCCAACACCATCATAGATTTTAAAGTAATCATTTGTATAATTAACATATGGTAAACCAGAAAATATCCCAGATACGCTTATTAAACTATATGAAGAAGAAGGGAATAGAGTAATTGTATCAGAAAAATTTCCAATTCTAGGCCCTGTTAAACCCCCATCATTCATTAAATAACTATTACAAGTAAACAATGAATCTATTTTTTTTTCCATGAGAACCTGCCCAACAACAACTGATGCTTTGTTGCTCCAATTACTCGATCCTGAAGTGCAAATACTTTTTACATAAAAATCGTATGTTTGTCCAAATGTTAAGTTGTTTAATGTGTAATTAGTTAAATATGAATTTAATATGGTTCCGTTACCATGAGTAAAACCTGACGGACCATACTCTATTTCCCAATTATTGGCTGAGCCATAATCTATCCAATTTAAAGTTGTAGTTCCATTAGTATTATATTTTACATTTAAATCTACAGATGGTAAACATTGGGGGAGAGCTGATATTTTTACATTGTCAATTAAAAATACAACTGCTGATTTTTGAATCATAAATGCAATATGCCTAGCCGTTCCAGTGTAATTTCCTCCCATTACTACAATATGATGAAATCTATTGGTAAAACCAGTGGTCACTTTTCGGATGATTACAAATGTAGATGTGTCTGTTGGGTCCGCCATAAAACCCACATATAAAGTGTCTGTAGGATTGTTTAAATATAAATCAAATTCAATTATTAAATTATTAAAAGAAAGATTATTATCAAATTTTGGAGTAATAGCATACACTTTCTGATTATTTGAATTATATTTATATAACCTATAATAATTATCTGAATTATAAATAGAATCAATAGCAGTGCTTTTATTTTGAGAGTTTTTTAAACTCCAGCAAGTGGGTATTGTTAATCCTACGGGATAACTATTAAAATTCTCAAACCAGGGTAACATTGAGATAGGTGAACAGGTGGTTGTAAAATAATAATTTGAAGACCATTCACTTTGTGTGTTATTTGTACAATTGGTTTGGACTCTATATTCATACAATGAGTGTTCCGAAAGTTGATTTAAAAGAAAAGGTGGTGAAATATTTAAAATAGAATCCCATTGTGTAGCTCCGCTTATTCTATATTGAATATTGTAATTTTGTGCTATTCCAATACTCCCAGCCGCCCAATTTAGAGTGGCACTAGTAGGTGTAATATTTGATACGGTAAAATTTACAGGAATCTCACAAGTTGGAGTATTTAATATTATTAAACTGTCTATGTAACAACTGCTTGTATTATTTACAAGTTGAATGGCTATCCTTTCTAGTCCTGTTAAAATTAAATTTTCAGGAATATCATAAGCATACCAATTATTAACAGTACTGTTTGGAGTTAATGTCATATTAGATAATTCCACAAAACTACCGCTTTGTGAAATGTTTGTCATATATCCAATTTTTATGTTAGATTTAAGTGTCCCCCTTTGTTAGGACAGGTTTTTAATTTTTGTTAATTTTTATTTT
>JBLJBB010000101.1:0-3505 GCA_047638115.1 Bacteroidales bacterium
TTATAAAGCGAAATGTTTGAACAATTAGATAATATGATTTAAATTGTTTTTTATCTACCTGTCGAGTTAACATATTTTTGTTATATTAGATATAGATGTTAAAGGTGGTGGAAATATGAATAATAAAATTACAACACATCAAGTTGGTAAATCAGTATCAGAGGTTGAAGATATAGTTTTGGATGAGACACCAACAACAAAAGTTGTGTTTAGATCATTAATTCATAATAATGGTATAAGAGGGTTTATTTTCAGATTTATAAAAAATAAAGATGGTAATATAGATGAGTTAGTACCTTTAAATTTTAAATAGTTACATGAAAATGAAGGTGTAAAAATTGAGCTATCAACTGATGCTCTTCAAAAATTAAATCAAAAAACTAAAGAGTTAAAAGCAATATTAAATAAAAGGGGAGTACCCATTGGTGATAAATCATTTGCAGTTGTAAATGCGAATGATTTAGTTATAACAGATGGGAACAAGTCTACAGTTATTAAAAAACTTCTTGACTATAATATTGGTGAAGGTTTTTGGCGAGAATTGTTAGATAGTAATCCAGATTTAGCTACTAAACTAGCATATTCAAAATTACAAACTGATAGATATAAAACTCTAAATGCATTTAAAGAGATGTTGGCGAATTCTGAATTAAATGAAAGTGATTGACAAAATTTCTTCGAGATGAATTTTTGGATATTTGGATATGGGTTACGCTATCAAGTTATAAATTTATTACAGAGCCAACCATACTATGGTGGCACTAATGTCAATGGAAGTGGTGGTGAGCGTGGAGATTTTTTAACAAATACCGCGGCGGAAGTAAAATATACTTGCTTAGTTGAAAAAAAGCCAAGTCCTGAAATTTTGTTAAGTAAGAATTATCGAAACGGTGCGTATAGTATAAGTGCAGAATTATCAGGAGCAATATCTCAAGTTCAAGTAAATTGTGCAACTTGGGAAAATGAAGGTTCTAGAACAATGCATAATATCGAAAAACTCTCAAGTATTAATACGATTTCCCCTAAGGGTATTGTTGTAATTGGAATGACAAATCAACTTACTAGTTTTGATATGAAAAACACATTTGAGAGGTTTAGAAATGAATTACATAACCCTGAAATAATTACATTTGATGAGTTATTTGAAAGGCCAAAGTTTATTGTAGGGAACGTTAAGTAAGTGAGAAAGAGGATTTTGTAAGTCTAGATTGTAGAAGCTTAAATTTGATTATTTAATATAGAATTGAATTATTAGGAGTTTCTAAATTATTTGATGTTTAAAATGTTAGTATATGTGTATAAACTATCACAGCATTTTTATGTAGTTCTGTGCATGAAGTTTTAAGATCAAAATTGCTATGATTCTTTATACTTTATAAAAATAAAAAACCAATCAGATGATTCATTTATTGGACACCAAAATTCTAATTGATAACAATTTAAATAGAAGAGATATAATACTTAATGTGGGGTGACTTATGAAAATAATTATTAGAATATCACTTGTATTCATTTTATTAATTCTTTTAATTACTACTTATCAATTAATTATAAATTTTGATATTACAAAACTACCTGAAACTGTATCTGTAATTGGTTGGATTTTTGTAGCTTTAGTTAACTTAAGTAAGAAAATATCTAGTAAGTTAAAAATTATGTTTTATGGACTCTTTGCAGATATTGATGCTTCAATTTATAGTGAAATTAAAAATTTCAATGATTTTGATTCATTTGCAGATAAGATTAAAGGTTTTTCAGAATATAAAATATTAAAATTTGCTAAGAATCCAGATAATTCATACAATGTTGAAGTCATAAACAAAATTGATAAATATAAATTAAGTTTTGTATTGTCTAAATTTTATGATCATGAGAATGATACAACTAGTGTTTTCTTCAAATTTGAAAGAATAATTAACAGACATTATACTATTCTAAAACACGCAAATAAAATTCATAAGTTCATGCAATTTGTAGAAGAAAAATTTGATATTTTACATAAAAATAGTAATTTTGATATAAATATTGAGTATATCAATGATGATAATCCTGTACTTAAAGAAATGGCAAAATCAAATAAGAATATAGAAATGAATTTATATGGTGAAGGATACCAAATGACTAGAAGAAATATTAAAGTTGATTGTTTATCAGGACAATTCAAAGAAAAATTAGAAAAAGTGCTAACAGGTAATTTATATTAGATAGTTAAAATATATAAATCTAGATACTTCAAGTGCTAAATCTTTTGAAATATGTTCTACGATATATATCGAATGTTTCTTGGAAACTAAAGGTGACACAGTTAAGTTTAGTTGAGGATGGAATAATACGAACGTTAATGAGGACTGTGTTGCACTTTTTTTTAGTTTTACATATTCTGGTTCGTTTTTTATATCATAACCATATAGCATTTGACCACGTATTCTAGATTCACCGGTTTGGAAACTACTGGCTAAAACATTATTCACTTTTGCTTCGACTGCTTCTAAATCAATTTTGACATCCTCAAAAATATTTTGTCTAGATTCGTTGTTAATATGCTTGATATATTGATTTCCTAATTTTGTATTAATATCAAAAAATACAATATCTGTATTAATTAATGAATATGCTGTAAAATTATGAATAGTCGTGAATTCTTTTACTTCAGCGCCAAGCGAGTATGTTAATTCAGAGACTTTATATTTTGTAGGGAATCTACAATCATATTTTTTATACTTGTTCTCTCCTATGATGACATCAGAAATATACTTAAAATAACTTGTATTGATATTTACAACTGATTCATCAGGATTAGTCTTGCTTAAATCAAAACTTAGCTGCATATTGCCCGTTTCATAACTATCATTACTCACTAATTTGGCCAAAAAAAATACCTTCCCCATATTATCCACCTTTTTTATCATTATACACGAATAATAGTTCGCATAATTGTATTTTTTTGTAAAAGATAAATTGTAAAATGAAGTCGTCCACCGAGGCAAAGTAAAAAAACAACTCTCAGAATCTTAGTATCATTAAGTTGCTAAATACATGTGATAGGATCCATGATTGATGCAACACAATGATATATGGATAATCTGGTGATTAATGTAAACTATCTTTATTTCTATTGGTTCACAACTAGGTTATGGAATATGAAATTTGTGTTAAATTCTTGTTCAATCTTGTATAAATATGTTAGCTTTTATACTGTTATATAGTTCTTTTTAAAGTTTTACGTAGGGATATATATTAATCCCGTCAACCACTTTATATGTAATGCCAATACCCATTCAAGGGATTATTATATATAAATGTTATAAAATTTCTGCAAATTGCGACAAGAAGTGTTTATTTAGATGTAATTGGTTAAAAATTAGAGATTTTTATATAATTTTACCAAGTGATAAAAGTACCACGCCTCACTTCCACCAATTTGGTGAACTAACCGCTGAAAGGCGGTTTTTGTATTAACAATTTCGGATTTAATTCCAATCATCCGCTCCATAAGCAATATAAG
>JBLJBB010000102.1:0-73625 GCA_047638115.1 Bacteroidales bacterium
GACTTCGGTCAAACCCCTTTTCTATTTTTTACTTTTTTTGTCGGTCAGTAGTGATTGCATATTTCAAATATTTTCAAAGAAAACGAACTTAATGAAATTTCAGTTGGTAAGGAATCCTTACTTACTGCAAGTGATGGGAAAAAATACAAAACAAAAGTAGAAGAATTTGATTTTCAAATACAAACAAATTTAACACACAAAGAAGGGATTTTCTTTGAAGGACAAGTATTCGATGCTTATGTTTTTGTAACCGATATTATCAAAAAAGTCAATAGTCGATGGTCAATAGTTAGAACCTATAAAAAAGTATCTGTGATAATCTGTGTTAGGTTTTCTCCAGTCCTTCGTCCTTCGTCCATTCTTCATTCTTTTGTGCATTTCCAATTTCTTTAGAATAGAACACAGTGTACCAATATGTTAAAAAAGTGTTCCACAGTGTTTTGAAATTTTAAAATAGGTACGCTTTAACACTGTGAAACATCGTTTAACTTTGTGGAACTCTGTGATCATTTCTTTTTAACAAATATCTAACCTGGACAAGCCAGAACCAAAATAGCACACAGATGACACTGATTAAACAGATGACCACAGATCTATTTGTTCTAAATTTTTTAATTCATTTTTGAATATATTAATTTTATTTCTGTTTTATTCTGATTTTTTAGAGAAATCCCATTTTATATAATTTCAAATCTAGTTAAAAATTTTATTATTTTGACTAAATTAATCTGTGTAAATCTGTTAAATCTGTGTCATCAGTGTGCTATAAAAAGCTAAACTAAAATGATTTTTTTTAATATTGTGCCAAAAAAACACGAATATTAAGAATAAGGTACTAAAAACCGCAGGTTTTGATCGCGTTAGGGATGCGGAAGGCGCCGTAGGCGGTGCGAAATGGAGCGAAGCGGAATGAAGCACGGGAGCGAAGCGAACCCTGGAGCAAGCCCGACCCCGAGCGAAGCGAGGGGGAACGCCCAAAATAGTGAATAACTAATAGTGAATAGTGAATAATAATGAGATAAGAATGAAAAATGAAAAATGAAAAATGAAAAATGAGGAATTTTGAGTTGAGAATAAATAAAAAAAAATGAAGAATAAAATGGAGTTCGTTATTGCATAATTTCATATCTTTGTTGATTCAAAAACCAACTCTGTTTTTACTCATAATGTCATGAAATACAAATTATTAAAGCAATGATTCAAAAAGAGAACCTATCAGCACTGCACGTGCAAGCGGGAATTGAACAACCCGATTCTGTTTCCCCTTACTTGAAAACTTCCCGTATTAAAAAACGTCCGGAATTGACCGTTGATGATTATATTCATGGAATCTTATCTGGAAATCGTGTTATTCTTAGTCAAGCAATTACTCTAATAGAAAGTGTTAATCCACACCATTTTGAAATTGCACAACAGGTGATCGAGAAAGCACTTCCCTACTCTGGAAACTCATTGAGAATCGGAATTACAGGCGTTCCTGGTGTTGGAAAAAGTACTTTTATTGAAGCTCTGGGAAAACAACTCACTGAAAAAGGGCATAAATTGGCAGTTCTGGCTATCGATCCTAGCAGCGAACGTTCTAAAGGGAGTATCTTGGGCGATAAAACCAGAATGGAGGATCTCTCTGTGGATAAAAATGCGTTTATCAGACCTTCACCCTCTGGGTTAAATCTCGGAGGTGTAGCGCGGAAAACAAGAGAGACCATCATTTTGTGTGAAGCAGCTGGGTTTGATGTTATCTTTGTTGAAACCGTGGGAGTTGGACAATCGGAAACGGTAGTAAAAACCATGGTTGACTTTTTCTTGTTGCTCATGTTGGCGGGTGCGGGCGATGAACTTCAGGGGATTAAAAGAGGAATCATGGAGATGGCTGATGCATTAATCATTACAAAAGCAGACGGAGACAATATTCAAAATGCACGTTTTGCACAATCTTTGTATATTTCTGCTTTAAGGTTGTTCCCTCAACACGATAGCAAATGGGTTGTTCCTGTAGATATTTGTTCCGCCGTTACCAAATCTGGTGTGAATCATGTTTGGGATATTATAAAAGAATACGAACGATTAACAAAAGAGAATGGCTATTTTGAACACCATAGAACGGAACAGTTGATAAAAATCTTTTACGATTGGATGGAGAACACAATTAAAGATAATTTTTACAATAATCCCAATGTCAAAGAGGAGATATTAAGATTAATTCCTTTGATTAAATCAGGAAAAATTACACCTTACCAAGCGGGAGGAATGATTTTAAAACATAAAAGTTAAAACGATCAAAGTTTCACTTTTTCAAGAGGAATAGGTTTTTAAGAATACTACATTTTTTTGTATCTTTGCGGGTTATTTTGTAAAAACAATAATCCCACAAGATGGGCGTTTAAATTTGGAAATATTAACATAAAAACCTTTCATAATGACGAAACAGTACAGATTAATTAACAACACTTTAGGTTGGATTATTGGCATTTTTGCCACCGCTATTTATGTCATGACTGCTGAACCTACCGCGTCTTGGTGGGATTGCGGTGAGTACATTTCAACAGCCCATAAATTATTAGTTGGTCACCCCCCAGGAGCCCCTACCTTTCAAATTTTAGGTGCCTTTTTTAATCTGTTTGCTGGAAACGACCCTACAAAAGTTGCTTTTGCAATAAACACTCTTTCTGCAGTTTGTAGTGGTATGACCATCATGATGCTTTTTTGGACCATCACATTGTTAGGGAAAAAACTGGTTGCAAAAATGGGTGGAATCACCCCACTTCGTCAAGTTGGAATCTTTGGAGCTGCTCTTGTTGGAGCTTTAACCTATACTTTTTCTGATACTTTTTGGTTCTCTGCTGTTGAAGGTGAAGTGTATGCCATGTCATCTTTCTTTACAGCTCTTGTATTCTGGTGCATTCTAAAATGGGATGAAGAGTATGATAATCGATTGGAAAACATAAATCCACATCGTTGGTTGGTTTTGATTGCTTATTTGGTTGGTTTATCAATTGGGGTTCACTTATTAAACTTGTTAACTCTTCCTGCAATTGCAATGATTTTGTACTTTAAATTATCTAAAAAAACTACCATTTGGGGCGTTGTTCAAACGATTGGTATTATCTCTTTTGTTGGTGCTTTTTTCTTGCCCACACTTTGGATGGTTTTTGTTTTAATATTTGTAACTGCTCCATGTGTTTACTATTCTATTAAATCTAAGGCGATTAGTTCATTGGCAGAATGGGGTGTGTTTTTAACTCTGGCTGCTTCATTTGTGTTACTAGGGATTATTCTATATGGAATTATACCTGGTATCGTTAATTATGCTGGAAAATTTGAAATTTTCTTTGTGAACTCACTAGGACTTCCATTTAATGTGGGTACAGTTCTATATTTTCTATTGATTATTGGTGTTATCATTTGGGGATTATACTACAGCAATAAAAAAGGTAAAAGAGTATTAGCGGCTTCGATATTATCCTTTGCCTTTTTGTTAATTGGATACTCAACCTTTATTACATTGGTTATTCGTTCTAATGCTAATCCAACGATAGATGAAAATAATCCTGAGGATGCGGTTGCTTTGTTATCGTATTTAAATCGTGAACAATATGGATCTAATCCTCTTTTCTACGGAGAATCATACAATTCAAGGTTAGTATCTATGGAAGATGGTGATCCTGTTTATGTGAGAGATGATGTGAATAAAAAATATGTGATCTCAAATTCGAAAAAACAAACTAAATATGTTTTTCATGCAGCAGATCAAATGTTGTTCCCAAGAATGTGGTCCAGAGAAAAAGCAAATGACTATATTAATTGGTTAAAAAATCAATACGATCCGCAAAATCCTTCAGATAAAGAGGATATAAGACATTTAGACAGAGATAAATTGCCTACTCCAGCCCAACATAAGAAATTTATGTTCTCTTATCAATTTAATTATATGTATTTCAGATATTTTATGTGGAATTTTTCTGGAAGACAAAATGATATTCAAGGAAGAGGAGATTTAGATAATGGAAACTGGATCTCTGGAATCCCTTTTATTGATAATAAACTCGTTGGAAAATATGATAACCTTCCTGTAACGATGGAAAGACCAGGTACAAACAGATACTTTATGTTACCACTTATTTTAGGAATCATTGGTTTGATATGGTATTCGAGAAAGGATGGGCAAAATTCTTTTGTGGTTGGTTTGTTATTTTTAATGACAGGACTCGCCATTGCGTTCTATCTCAATATGTACGCTTTCCAACCCAGAGAGAGGGACTATGCTTTTGCTGCATCATTTTACGCTTTCTCCATCTGGATTGGCTTTGGTGTATTTGCTATCATTTCTCTTCTAGAAAAACTGAAAGAGAAGAATATCCAAATGGCTTTGGCTTTGAGTACTATTCTCCTTACCATAGGAATCGTTCCGGGTATTATGGCTCAACAAAATTGGGATGATCATGATCGTTCTCACCGATATACAGCACTTGCCGTTGCTAAAAACTATCTAGATTCTTGTGCTCCAAATGCAATCATATTTACTCTTGGAGATAACGATACTTTCCCTTTATGGTACGCTCAGGAAGTTGAAGGATATAGAACCGATGTGAGAGTTTGTAATTTGAGTTTATTAAATACAAGCTGGTACATTGACCAAATGAAACGTAAAGCATACAATAGTGATCCACTTCCAATCTCCATGACTTGGGACACATACAAAGATGGTTCAAGAGAGCAGCTTGTTTTTCAAAAAGGGGAAGGTCAATATGTGGATCTAAAATCTGTGATTGAATATATCAAAAAACCACAGTTTGATAACAAAAGAATGTCTGTATTTCTTCCTGAAGGATATAGAACAGATGGTGCAGCTATTCCAGGTAGTTTTTCATTACCAGTTGATAAAGAAAAAGTGCTTGCAAATGGAACTGTTGCATTAAAAGATAGTGCTCTAATTGTTGATTTTATAAAATGGAATATTCCAAATGATGGACAAGTTAGCAATGTTCTTAAAGCGTATCTTGTGATGATGGATATCTTAGCTCATAATAACTGGGAGCGTCCTATCTATTTTGCAACGACTACTGGCCCAGAAGGTTGGTTTGGCTTAGAAGAGTATTTTCAAATGGATGGTTTAGCATTTAGATTAGTTCCTATCAGAACTCAAAATAATGGAAATGTTCGTGAACAAGGGAGAATAGATACTGATATTCTATACAATAACTTGATGAACCGTTTTAACGACCATTCTAGAGTTGACTTTGTAAACAATCCAAATGCTCCAGTAAAAGAGCCATATCCTTTCTTATGGGGTGGAATGAATGATCCTAGGATTTACAATAATGAAGATAATTTTAGATTATTTGCTTCTATCAGATCATTACATTTAACATTAGCGACAGCTCTAATTGCCAAAGGAGATGTTGAAAAAGCAGAAAAAGTATTAGATCATGTTGATAAATTGTATCCATCAGAAGTTACTCCATATGTGATCATGAGTCAAATCTATTATACTTCATTAACTATCGAATTGGCAGATGCCTATTTCCAATTAAAAACAGCAACTGGAACTCAAAAAGGGATGAAAATTGCTAGCAAATTTTTTGATTATTTAAAAATGAATATTGATTGGTATAATACTTGTAATGATAGAACTTTAGAGATTCAATCTGAAAATATCCGATATAATGCCCTGTTCTTCACTCAAATGTTAGATATTCTTACACCACAACAAAAGGAAGAATTAGCACCTCAGTTATCAAAAATTGACATGTCAAAATTTGGAAAGGTTGTAATCACCACTGTAAGTAAAAGGGTTTCAAGTACTATTAAAAAAATGGGTACTGCAAACCCAGAACTTCAAAGAACATTACAAAACGATATGGGAAGATTATTGCAAGATATGATATTATACGAAAATATGGCCCAAGTTACAAACCCTCAATTTGCTTCATTTGTAAAAGCGGAAATTGAGAAACATTTTGTGTTGTTGGATCAATTACAACCTGGATTAGGACAATCATACAAAAAAGCGCTTTACAGACTCCCTGAAGTACAACCAGATAGTTCATCAATAGTAAGTAATTAAAAATGAAAATATTAGTTGTAGGTAGGGGAGGAAGAGAACATGCCATTGCATGGAAAGTAGCTCAATCTGATTTAGTATCAGAGTTATTTATAGCTCCAGGAAATGATGGCATGAAAACTCAATTTACGTGTGTTCCCATTGATGAATTAGATACAGACGCACTTGTTGAGTTTGTAAAACAAAACCAGATAGATCTCACTATTGTAGGTCCGGAATCTGCATTGATGAATGGATTGGCAGACCAATTTGCACTTCATAATCTTAAAATATTTGGCCCCACAAAATCAGCTGCAAATATTGAAGGTTCAAAGCAATTTGCTAAAGAATTAATGGTTAAATACAATATTCCAACGGCTCAATTTGCTACATTCGATAACTATTACGATGCCAAAAACTATTTAGATAGAGTGGGTGCTCCTATAGTCGTAAAATACGATGGATTAGCGGCTGGAAAAGGGGTTGTTGTGGCAATGACATACCAAGATGCAGACCTTGCACTTCAAGATATGTTGTTGAATGCAAAGTTTGGAGATGGGAAAGTGATTTTGGAACAATTTTTAGAGGGTCCAGAATTCTCCTTAATGGCTTTAGTTCATGGGGAAACAGTTTTGCCACTCTCCATTGCTCAAGATCATAAAAGAGCATTTGATGGTGATCAAGGCCCAAATACGGGTGGTATGGGTGCCTACTCCCCAGTTCCTATAATCCCACAAGAGATGATTGATTTGGCTGTGGAAACCGTGATGAAACCTGCTGCTAAAGCGATGGTTGCAGAAGGGAACCCCTTTACAGGAATTTTGTATGGAGGATTAATTCTCACTCCAAATGGCCCTCAAGTGATTGAGTTCAACGCCAGATTTGGTGATCCAGAAACTGAAGTGGTCCTTCCTAAAATGAAAAGTGACTTACTTAAAGTTATTTTAGATCTCCTAAATGGGGTTGAAACTAAAATTGAGTGGCACGATTTGTGTTATGTTGGGGTTGTTTTGGCATCAAAAGGGTATCCCAATACTTTTGAAAAAGGGATTGAGATCACAGGATTGGAGCTTGTTCCTAATACTGTTTTTCATATGGGTACTTCATTTAAAGATGGAAAATGGCTCAATAATGGTGGCAGAGTGTTGTTTGTTGTTGGTGAGGGTGTAACTCTAAAAGAAGCTCAAGAAAATGCGTATCATGGAATCTCATTCATTCAATCTCCTGCCCTTTTTCATAGAAAAGATATTGGCTGGCAAGCCCTTCAAAATTAACAATAATGATTAAAAAAGCTCTAATTTTAATTGGTGAATATTTCATCTTCATGGGAAAAGTTTTTTCCAGACCAGAAAGATGGAAATTGTTTTTTAAAAAACTGATCGATGAAATGTATGCAATGGGAGTGGGCTCATTACCCATTGTCCTTATTGTGGCTGTAGTTATGGGAGCTGTAGTTACTCTCCAAACGGGACTGCAGATTGAAAGTAACTGGGTACCTAAATGGACCGTTGGGTTTACGGCCAGAACTTCTATCATTATGGAGTTTTGTCCAACAATTATAAGTTTGTTGTTAATTGGAAATCTAGGTTCTCGAATTACTGCAGAGATTGGGGGGATGCGAGTTACCGAACAGATTGATGCACTCGATGTTATGGGGATTAATTCCTCTTCTTATTTAGTATTACCTAAGATCATTGCCCTTTTAATTGTTAATCCTACTCTTATTATTTTAAGTATGGGGTGTGCTTTAACGGGCGGGTATATTGTCTCGATGCTTTCTCCAGTAGTAGCTCCTCACGATTATTTGGATGGAATAACCTCTTTCTTTAGAATGTATGATGTTTATTATGCATTGATCAAAACTTTTGTTTTTGCATTTGTTATTGGGTCAATAGCATCTTTTTATGGATATAGAATCGATGGAGGTGCCTTAGAACTAGGAAAAGCAAGTACAAAAGCGGTAGTTACTTCAAGTTTTCTTGTTTTGATTCTCAATTTAGTAATCACTCAAATTATGTTATAAGATGATCTCAATTAATAATGTATGTAAACAGTTTGGAGATAATGAGGTTCTCAAAAATATTAATACGGAGTTTGAGGATGGTAAAGTTAACCTTATCATTGGTCGTTCAGGTTCTGGGAAAACAGTACTGCTTAAATGTATTATAGGATTACTGGTCCCAACATCTGGGAAAGTGCTTTTTGATAAAAGAGATTTTCATGCTTTTTCTTCTAAAGAACAAAAACCACTCAAAATGGAGATGGGTGTTGTTTTTCAGGGGGCTGCCCTTTTTGATTCCTTGACAATCCAAGAGAACGTAATGTTCCCTTTAGATATGTTAACGGAGCAATCTTTTGAAGAAAAATTAGATCGTACTAACTATTGTTTAAAGAGGGTTGGACTTGAAAATACAAATCAACTCTACCCAAGTGAACTTAGTGGTGGAATGAAAAAAAGAGCTGCGATTGCCCGTGCCATTGCCTCAAAACCAAAATATTTGTTCTGTGATGAACCGAACTCTGGACTTGATCCAAAAACTTCCATCATGATTGATGAGTTGCTTTATGGAATTACCCAAGAATTTAATATCACAACAATCATTAATACCCACGATTTAAATACTGTAATCACCATTGGACAAACCATTTCATATATTCAAGAAGGATGTTTAGAGTGGCGTGGAGATAAAGACCAAGTGCTTGTATCTGATAATACAAAGTTAAATGATTTCATTTATGCTCAACCTTTAACTCAAAGAATGAGAGAATTTATACGCAAATAAAGTATGAACTATATTGATATTCTTATATTGATTCCTATTGCGTGGTTTGGCTACAAAGGTTTTAATAATGGACTGGTCAGAGAATTAGCTTCAATTATTGCTTTAATTGCAGGGTTATATGCATCATTTAAGTTTTCAGATTGGGTAGAGACTTGGATAAATAATGATAAAATTCCACATGAAATCTATTTTGCAATCACTTTTTTTGCTGTATTAATTTTAGTTTTTATGGCAGGACGTATGGTAGAAAAAGTGGTCAAATTGGTGATCCCTGAGTTTGTAAATAACTTGGCTGGTGCATTGTTTGGAGCATCTAAAGTGTTGGTAATATTCAGTGCATTGCTCTTTTTTATAAATAGTATTGATACCAAAGAGGTATTATTAAATCCAAAAACTAAACAAGAATCGTTTATGTATAAATATGTACAACCTGTAGTTCCGAAGTTAAAAACTATATATGATAAATGGGAGTAACCATATTTTTAAAACACAATTTTCTTATCTATTCTAATTTTCTGAAGTTCTTTAGCACAATATTTCGTATTTTTGCCAACTAAATTTGTTATTTATGTATAGTCTTTATTTGAAGGAACTGAAATCGTACTTAAGCTCTTTGTTAGGGTACATTTTTATTGGAGTTTTTCTCATTGTTGCCGGTTTATTTATCTGGGTATTTCCCAATATCAATAATGTTTTGTACTCAGGATTAGCCGATTTACAAGGGCTTTTTAATATGTCTAAGTTTCTCTTTTTGTTTTTAGTTCCAGCAATAACCATGCGTTCTTTTGCAGAAGAGCGTAGAGGTGGGACCATTGAGTTACTACTTACAAAACCGATTTCAGATAATCAAATCATTTTTGCAAAATTTTTATCTAGTTTAACATTACTCATCATTGCCTTATTGCCTACATTAATTTATATTATTACCGTATATAATCTTGGTTCTACACCCGGCAATATTGATATGGGTAGCACTTGGGGATCTTATTTAGGATTAGTTTTTCTTGGTTCAACCTTTATTTCTATTGGTATTTTTTCTTCTAGTTTAACCAATAATCAAATCATTGCATTTATCGTTTCAGCCCCACTTTGTTTTATTTTATACTTTGGATTTGAATTTATATACTCCTTTGAAGCTCTGGGTTCTTTTGGTTACTTCGTAAAAACAATCGGTATAGATCACCACTATGCTTCAATCAGTAAAGGAGTTGTTGATTCAAGAGATATTCTCTATTTCTTTAGTGTTATATTCTTCTTTTTGTTAGGAACAAAAATAGTTTTATTAAGTAGAAAATGGTAATTAAAAAAAATAAGAATATGAATAACAGTAGAAGATATAAAAAATCAGCTATTATTAGTTTGATTACCAGTTTAATCATTTTAATTGCATTAAATATTATTTTTTCTTTTTTGTATGTAAGGATAGATTTAACTCAAGATAAAAGAAACTCTCTTTCTGACACTACTATAGATATGCTTAAATCATTAAATGAGAAAGTCTATATAAAAGTTTATTTAAAAGGGAAAAATCAACCTGCAGATTATGAATTATTTGCTAAAAAAACAGAAGATATTCTGCAAGAATTTAGACGTTATTCTAAAAATATCTATTTTGAATTTATTGATCCCATTGACGGAAAATCTCAAGAGGAAACAAAATCAATTTTTAGTGAATTTTACAAAAAAGGTTTACAGCCAATCCCAATAAGTAAACAAGATGCTGCAGGTTTCTCTACGCATTATGTTGTTCCTGGAGCTATGATTACATACAAAATCAAAGAAGCTCCTTCCACTTTAGTTGTTTCAGATCCCAATGGCTCAGATTGGTTGAATTACTCCATTCAAGAGTTAGAGTATAATTTGGTATCCACAATTCGACAATTAGTGAAACCAAAAGTTGCAAAAATTGGGTTTACTGATGGTCATGGAGAACTTGATGTGTGGAGCACTTCTTGGATGATGTATCAACTTCAAAGATTTTATAGTGTTGAAAGGGTTACTTTGAATGGCAAAATTAATAGCTTAAGAAATATTGCCATTGAAGATTCCGTAAAACAAACTATTAAAGATAATGGAAATAAATTTGATGTGCTGGTAATTGCACAACCAACGCTCCCTTTTAGCGATATGGATAAGTTTATTATAGACCAACATGTGATGAGGGGTGGAAAAATATTATGGGTTATTGATGCCACTAATGCCTCAATTGATAGCTTACAATCTGCTCAAGAGTTTTTTGCTATGGAACGCCCTTTAAACCTGAATACACTATTTTTTAAATATGGTGTAAGAATGAATACAAACCTTGTTCAGGATCTAAGTTGTTTGTCAGTTCCTATCCCTGCAGGTTACATTGGAGACAAACCTCAATTTAAGTTTTTTGCTTTTCCATACCTAGTTGATGCAGTGAATTTCTCATCACATCCGATTGTTCGAAAGCTTAAAAACGTTAAGCTAGATTTTACAGGAACAGTTGATTTTGTGGGTAATAGTGGAGATTTAAGGAAAACAGTTTTAATGACCACTTCCGAAAGGACAAAAATGGTTCCTACTCCATCTATTGTATCTTTGGGTGTGGTGAAATCAAAACCCAATATGGAGGAGTATGCTTTCAAATACCTTCCGTTAGCAGTTTTGGTTGAAGGGGAGTTTACTTCTGCCTATGATGGTATTTTACCAATCGAATTTGATACTATAAAACAATTTGGATTCACCAGAAAAAGTCCTGAAACCAGACAAATTTTTATTTCAGATGGAGATGTGATCAGAAACTACTTTAATTCCAAAACAAATCAACCATACCCAGCTGGTTATGACATGTATACTAGAACAATTTATGATAATACAGATCTATTATTAAACTGTGTTAACTATCTATGTGCTGACGATGATCTTTTACAAATTCGATCAAAGAGTTTTAAAATAGGAACATTGAATCCTCAAAAAGTAAGAGAAGAGAGTAAATTCTATGCGATTTTGAATATTACAATTCCGCTGGGTATTATTGCTATCATGGGATTTGTGATGATTTTGATTAGAAAGAGGAGTTACGCTAGAAAAAGAATTAAATAAAATAGCATACAACCATGAAATATATAGGGGCTCACGTTAGTGCAGAAGGTGGTGTTGAAAATGCACCCGTTAATGCATTTAATATTGGGGCAAATGCATTTGCCCTTTTTACAAAAAATCAAAAACGTTGGGAGGGAACACCACTCTCTTCAAAAAGCATCTCCCAATTTAAGGAAAATTGCGCAAAATATAATATTTTACCAGAATATATTTTACCTCACGACAGTTACCTTATCAATTTAGGTCACCCTGAAGAGGAGGGGCTAGGGAAGTCGCGAACTGCATTCTTAGATGAAATGAAACGATGTGAACAATTAGGGCTAATCTATCTTAATTTTCACCCAGGAAGTCATTTAAATAAACACTCATTAGACCAATGCATCAAAACCATTGCTGAGTCAATAAACATTACACTATCCAAAACAAATGGTGTTTCAGCGATTATTGAAAACACGGCAGGACAAGGTACTAATGTTGGTTTTAGTTTTGTACATTTAGCACAAATCATAGATCAAGTGGAAGATAAATCACGTGTTGGAGTATGTTTGGATACTTGTCATACTTATTCAGCAGGATACGATATAAAAACAGAAGAAGGGTATCGAAAAACTTTTGAAGAGTTTGATACCCTTGTTGGAGCAAATTATCTAAAAGCGATCCATTTAAACGATACAAAAAAGGAGTTTGCAAGTCGGGTTGACAGACATGATAGTTTAGGAAAAGGGTTTTTGGGGATCGATTTCTTCAAACGATTCATGAATGACCCTAGATTTGACAATATGCCTATCATTATGGAAACGCCAGATGATACAATATGGAAAGAAGAGATTGAACTCTTAAGAAGCTTTATTCAATAAATCTTTTTTTTATTTTATAGGAATGTAAATGTCCGTTTGTAGCTTTTCAGGTTTGGTTTTTTCCGGATCGTTGATATAGATTTCGAGGCCTGGGCGATCATCAGGTTCATACCCACTTTCTGGCATCCAAGTACCAAAGATGTAGCTGTAAGAATCCATAAACTTTTCGTAAGGACCTTTATGTCTGAAGATTGCATATTTTCCACCTGGGATCTCTTTTACTCCAATCTCTCCTTCTGGTTTAATAGTTTTTCGAATAGCAATGCAGGCATCATATCTAAGTTTTGCTTCATCTGTGATGATTGGATCATCGTGACTGATTCCAATGAATTGGGTTTTAAAACCAAAAAGTTTTTTTTCGGCAGCAAATTTGCAAACCATTTCCCATGCTTTAGAAGCACTTTCTCCGTACGGACCAATCGCTTGGGCAAAAATTACAGTAATGGGATCAATATTTTTGATTTTCGGTTGTAATGATATTTGATCTGAGATAATCATAATTTCTTGTTTTTTAATGTGTTGATAACTAATATTAATGGTCTCGCGAAACTCTAATGGGGAAATAGTAAACCGCTTTTTAAATGCTTTATTGAAAGATGTAGGATTTTCATATCCCACTTTCATAGCAATCTCTTGGACAGGCAAATTGGTTAATCTCAAAAGTTGTGCACTACTTTCTAAACGAATCCTGATGATATATGCACCGAGAGGTTCACCTAAATAGGCACGCATAATTCTTTGGAAATGAAAATCAGAATAATTGCCAATTTGAGCTAACTGTTTCATATCCAGATCATCACCCAAATGTAAATTGATAAAGCTGATCACTTTATTGATTCTTTCGAAGTACCCTTTTTGTGTTTCCTGTTTGCCAAAAGTCATAACGGTTAATTTTGATGTTGCAAAAATAACGACAAATTTTGGGTTTCACTTTTCCAATCTTGCTAAATATTGAAAAGTGTCAAAAAATAGCATAAAAGGACAATAAACTGGTAAATAAAATCAACTTTTAGTGCTGAACCAACAATTTAAGATTGTGTTTCTGATCAACGCGAACCAAATAGATTCCATTATTAAGTTCTTTTATATCAACACGTTCATTGTTAGGAACTCTTTTTTGTAGCACCAACTTCCCATTACTATCAAATATTTCCACTAAAAGTGGGGCAGAATGTAAGGTCAACCCATTGATTATAAAAAATTCTGAGGTTGGATTAGGGAAAAGAGTTAAATTAACCTGTTTGGAGTAATCGATTATGGCATCTGGAATTGTAGGATGAAAAAGGTTGTTAAAATTTTGAGCAAAGGTATAAACACCTCCACAATTTGCCGCAGCATCCCAATTGATACTCCATGTCATCATCCCTCTAAGGTCAGGATATCCAGCAGTTTGAGTAAGAGTATAAGTCCCAGGTTGAGGCCCTTCCCCTTTAAGGTATCTGATTGCGGCAGCAACTGTTACAGTATCGGTATAACCACCACCTGCAGCGGAATTACAAGCAGGTAAGCCAACAGCAACTTTTGAAGCTGGTAATCCTATAAAAAACCCACCAGTTGTATTAAATCCTTGGATGGTTGCTTCTGTAAGAGCAACAATAAAATCAGCAGTTCCTTGAGTATAGATATTTCCATCAATTCCATATATGGTACCACTATTGTAGAGTTGCACTGAGATGATATCAATTTCATTTCTAAGTGCGTGTATTAGTGGCAAATATCCACCCCAAATAGAACCAAAAGCGGACATACCCCCTTGAACATAAGCCGTTTCTGGTGCCATTGTCAAAAACAATTTGTGTCCATGAGTTTGTTGAAAGGTGGTCATAATTGACTGAATCGCTTGAATGAGATTGATAATTCCTGGAGCAGTAGGAGATGAAATAGTACCTGCAGCCAGTATTCCATCACCATGTTCAATATCTATATCAATTCCATCAAAACCATAAGTATTAATTAAAGTGTTCATCGAGTTGATGAAGTTTAGTTGTTGAGTGTTATCAGCTAAGTTGATCACTCCTGTAGATCCTCCAATACTAATTAGCACTTTTTTTCCTTGACTTTGCAATTGTTGGATTTGCGAAATGAATGTTGATTGTGTTACTTGTTCAGGAACAAATGTCATGGTCATATCCGTATATGAAGTTGGGAGTGCAAAGCTGATGATCACTACGTTGTAGGAAGTATCTATATTGTTGAGTTGAATATAAGGAGCTTCAGTAGTGTTCCAATTGTGCCAATACCCAACTAGTGCAGGCGATGGAGATTGTGCAAAAAGGGTACAATTCATAAAAATTGTAATCCATAAAATTAGTCGAAAAAATAAAATGGAGTTCTTTTTCATTTCTTTTTAAATTTATAATTGATCCCTAAATAAGTGCTCATGATGATATTGTAGTAAGGAATAAAACCTGCAGAAATGTCAAATTTATCATTGATAGAATACTTGTATTCAATTTCACCTCCATACCAAATAAATCGGGTTTGAAATTTATCTTCTGGGGTTCCATTGATAGGATGTGTTTGAACATAACCATCTAATTCATACCAATTTTGTCTGAACATAAAAGTGGGTCCAATACCCAGTTGAAGGAGGTGTTTTCCAATTTTAAAAACTCTTACCCTAACTCCAATATGTGAAACTCCTGCAAGCCGTGTTGCACAATCAGCAAAAATGGTTTGTCCCATTTTAATGGATAAAATATCTTTATAAATGAAATGATCATAGGAAGCAACAATTCCAAAATTTATAACAAAATAAGCATCTTTGTCCAGTTTAAAAGGCATAAGATGTGCATTTAGAGGGTCTCCTTTTGGATGAATAGCCAATCCAAAAAATTGAAGACCTATGTTATTTTGAGAGATTCCTTGAATAGAAAGTAGAATAAAGAGGAATAAAATTATTGTTTTTTTACAAATCATTTTTTAAAAATTACAAGTTTTATTTAATTAATATTGGGCATTTTTTTTAGGAGTACAAATATATTAAATAATTAGATGTTAAAATTCGTGTATATAAAATATTTAATAAAAAATGTTAATTTTGTATTCTTAAATTTTATAAACATGAAAACAATTTTTAAAATTTTACTTATTAGCTTTATTCTAACATCAACATTTATGATTCCAGTAAAAGGGCAGTTTTACTATAACATTGGATACAATGCAGGGTTTCCTAAAGGGTTAGATAGTTTAAATTATATCATTGATAGATATAATGAAACTCGAAATTATTTGACTGAACCTATGGAACACATCACATTTCTTGATGGATTTAATTTTTCAACAGGTTTTATGTATGGGCCAGTTTTATTTGAGCTAGGGTATTCGGCTGGGATACAACGAAGATATGCAGAAGGTGTGGATTTCTCTCAACAACTAATTAGAAGAGAACTTAAAGTTTCTACACACTCTTTTGATATTGATTTAGGATTAGCATTTATGAAACCTTCAAAAGGGGGTATCTTTTTAGGAGGTAGTTTTAATTTGGGAATTTTCAATGTAAAAACAAGAGCAGGTATAGCGGATGAAATAAGAAAAGAGGATTGGGTAAAAATCAATCCGTATGATGGATTTATATGCACGTTTGGGTTATTTGCTCGAGTATTTATTGGAAATCCAGGGTTTTATATTCAACCATATTATCAATTTACACCGGGAATTGTTTTCAATAATGACCTCACTGATGTCAACAAATCTATAAATCCATATACATTTCAAAATGATCCTTCTCCTTTGTATACAAACGGAAATGTATGGGGTATAAAATTTGGATTTACATTAAATTCTATACATAAATAAACTCATTTTACCACAAAAATTCAAAACTAAGATTGATTGAATTTGAACTGCCAATGTTCCTATTATCATACATAAATCCTTGATAATGAATTGCTAAATTCACTTTTTGAATGGGGGAATAGCTCACTCCTCCAATAAATCCTAATCCATCTAAAGTGTAATAAGCTACTTCAGACAAAATTTGTGCTCTGTTAGAAGTTAATTGATCTAATCTTGCAAAAGCACTCCATCTCTTATTCCATTGAAAGCTTGAAAATAGTGAATACCCAAAAACATCCTGTTTAATATTGTTTTTATGATTCATTCTTAGGTTCAGATCTATACCAATACGAAATTTATCTTTCCACTTAAATCCAGAATAAAATGACACAGTTTGTTGAAGATCACTCACTGATGGGTTTCTTGATTTTTCAAAATCATAATATAATCTGTTTTCAAAATTTTTATTGATGATTACATCGACACCTGCAGCAACTTTAACATCTCCAAACATATCTTGATCAGAACGAAACCCTTCTCCATTGGTAATAGCAAAGTCAAACCCGAGCATTTCAATAGGTTTAAAATAGGCAATAGCTCCTAAATCTCCACTTAGTGTTCTAAAATATCTATCTTGAAACGTTGGAGCTACAAATCGATATTTCCACATTTTTTCTTGTGCCATAAAATGATTTTGCACAACTGACCCTATTTGAATCTTAAATTTCTTTGAAGGAGCCCATTCTAAAAAAGCAAATTTTAAAAACATGGTATAATAAGCGCCTTTTGAAGAAAAATCATTAACAACCATGGGGTTTCCTGAAGAGTCAGTAACAAATATTGGGCCAGCATCAGTTGGACGACCAGCATCAAGAACAACTCTTGCCATGAATTGTTTTGAAAATTGATATTCATAGCCAAAATGAGCCCTGCTAAAATTAAAACCATAAATGTTGTGAATGGGATTAACATTCAAGTAAAAATTACCAAAAACCTGAGCAATCGGCTTACCAGAGGGTTTAAAAATGGTATCATTAGTCGTATTTTCAGCATTAATGGAACTTGTTTCATTTTCTGAATTATTGATAGCATGTAACCCTACAATAATGCCCATAACTAAGAAGAAGAGGATTATTTTTTTCATGGCTTTGTGTATTAAATGAATAAAAACGATCACTTCTTCATTACAAAAAAGTGATCGACAAATATAATAAATTTTTCTAAATCAAAGAATTAAAACAAAAAGCCATATATTAAACCGGAGATTGTTGCCATAACAATCACTAATGCAACATAAACAATAGTTTTCTGAGTTCCAAGAACGCCTCTAATAACTAACATATTTGGTAAGGAGAGTGATGGACCAGCTAGTAGAAGGGCAAGTGCAGGGCCTTTCCCCATGCCAGAAGCTATTAATCCTTGTAATATAGGAACCTCCGTTAAAGTAGCAAAATACATAAATGCACCAACAATAGAAGCAAATAAATTTGAGAATACTGAGTTTCCACCCACAAGCCATTGAATCCACTCATTGGGAATGATTCCAGCTATTGTGGTTCCATCATGGGTAGAACCCAACAAGAAACCAGCTGTTACTACACCTACTGCTAAGAGGGGTAAAATTTGTTTAGCAAAACCCCAACTTGAAATAGCCCATTCTCTATTTTCGTCATTTTTATCATCCATTAAAGTAATAACACCTAGTGCAATAATTCCAACCAACATAGGCACAATAGGTGCTAACTTTGGTGAAGATATAAAAAATATTGAAAAAATGGTTGCAACTCCTATTGATAATCCAGCTAACAATACCCATTGCCATTTAACTTTTAATATTTTGATTAATGAATACCCTAACATCAAAGTAAAAAACCCAGTAATAGCCCATTTATACTCAAAAATATAGTGCCAGGCACTTGTTGTGTCTGTGGATGAAGGGGCTCCCCAATTGGCAAACACCAATATCAAAACTAATGTAAAAAAGTGAAAAGAGGTTTGCCACATAGGACGTTTTTCTGGAGGTGCAACTATATTCATTTGCTCCTCTTTCTTCTTCTTTTCCTCTTTTCTATATATCAATGACATCACAGAGCCAATAACCACACTAAAAACTACAGCACCCACTGTTCTAGCAACTCCCATTTCAAATCCTAAGATTCTTGCAGTTAATATGATCGCTAAAATATTAATGGCTGGGCCAGAATAGAGAAATGCAATGGCTGGTCCAAGACCAGCTCCCCTTTTATGAATACTTGAAAATAAGGGTAGTATAGTACAACTACATACTGCTAAAATTGTACCAGAAACAGAAGCGATGGTATATGCTAACCATTTCTTTGCATTTGCGCCGAAATATTTAAGAACGGATGCCTGACTTAAAAAGACAGAGATAACACCTGCAATAAAAAAGGCAGGCAATAAACATAAAACTACATGTTCGCGAGCATACCATTTTACTAAATCAAAAGTAGCATCAATGGCTGTATTAAAACGAGCGCTCTCTATAGGTAAGAAAAATGCTATTCCAAAAATAAGGGCAATCCAAAGGAGGATTTTTAGTTCTTTTTTTGTTTCCATGTTTTAGTTTAATTAATAGATTTTTGTTGAGAAAAATATCTCTTTTTATAGTAGAAAGCAAGTTTTACTAGTGCAATCATTACAGGAACCTCTACTAATGGCCCCACAACTGCTGCTAATGCCTCTCCTGAATGGATCCCAAAAATAGCTACTGCAACTGCAATGGCTAATTCAAAATTGTTGCTCGCTGCTGTAAATGATAACGTTACAGATTGTTTATAATTTGCACCAACCCTTTTGCTCATAAAGAATGACAATACAAACATCACCACAAAATAGATAAGCAAAGGGATAGCTATCAGGATAACATCCAATGGGATTTTAACAATGTATTCTCCTTTTAATGAGAACATTACAAAAATAGTAAACAATAGAGCTATCAGAGTTATTGGACTAATCTTTGGGATAAATTTGGTATGATACCAGGTTTTATCTTTTAATTTAATAAGAATAAAACGGGTTAAGAACCCCGCAATGAAAGGAATACCTAAATATATGAAAACACTTTCTGCAATTTGCCCCATAGTGATGTTGGAGACTGCCTCATTCGTAGGTATTCCAAACCAACCTGGTAATACTGCAATGAAAAAGTAAGCATAGACAGAGAAAAACAGCACTTGAAAAATGGAGTTAAATGCTACTAAACCCGCCGCATACTGAGTATCACCCTTTGCCAAATCGTTCCAGACAATCACCATGGCAATACATCGAGCTAGTCCAATCATAATAATCCCATACATATAAGGCAAATTGGCATTGTTTTCTCCTGGGAAAAGTTTAAAGAAAATGATCGCTAAGGCAAACATCAACACTGGTCCAATAACCCAGTTTTGAACTAAGGATAAAGTCAATACTTTTACATTTTTGAATACATCTGCTAACTCTTCATATTTCACTTTAGCAAGAGGTGGATACATCATCAAAATAAGCCCAATAGCTAAAGGGATGTTGGTTGTGCTTTCGGGGGAAGCTTTTAGACTTTCCCAAAAATCAGCAATTTGCGGGAAAAGGTACCCAGATAGGATACCAATTAACATCGCTGAGAAAATCCATAAAGTAAGATATCTGTCTAAAAAACCAAGTCTAGGATTTGAAGGCATAACTAATCATTTTTAAGGTTAGGATACAATACATTTTCAAACTCATGGCGAATCAAATCTCTTATTCGACGGTATTCACTCATAACAAAATCAGGTTCACCTACAACATCTGCCGGATCTTCAAATCCAATATGCAATCTATGTTTCACTTTCCCAATAAAAGCGGGACAAACCTCTTTAGCACCACCACAAACGGTGATCACATAATCCCACTCCTCGTGAATATATGTATCCACCAGAGTGGGAGTATGGAAACTTATATCTATTCCTAGCTCTTGCATTACTGCTACAGCATTAGGATTCACCACAGAAGCAGGATGAGTGCCAGCAGAAAAAACCTGAAGTGTTGGATCTATGTTTTTCATAAATCCATGTGCCATTTGGCTTCGGCAACTATTGCCAGTACATAAAATTAAAATTTTCATGGTGTATTTTTTATTTTATAAAGTATGTATAAACAAAGTAGAATCCTACAAGAATAAATAGAACAGCAACGACCCTTCTGAACCATTTCTCAAAGATTCTTAATTTATTGTATAATCCGCCTACACTAGATAATGTGAAAGCAATTAGAAAAGCAAAAATGATCACAGGAAGCCCTGTGGTAATTGCAAAAACTAATGGCAAAGCTAGTCCAGCTGGGGATGCAATCGTTAAAGGCATCAACATACCAAAAAAAATCATTGCACAATAGGGACAAAAAGCCAAAGCAAATAAAATTCCTAAAAGAAGTGAGGATACCCAACTCACTTTCTTACCCTCTTTTTGAAATTTATCAGTTATTTTTCCCAATCCAGGGAGTTTAATATTGATAAAATCCAACATAAAAACTCCAATAAAAATCATAACAGGACCCAAAAACCGCTCTCCATATTTGCTAAAAAATGAGGCAACATGAAATGTGTTTGCTCCATAATACAGAACTGCTGCAATCCCAACATAGGTGATTACTCTCCCTAAGGTATAGATCAAACCGTTGATAAAAACGCTCCTTTTATTATCCAAATTCTTTCCAATATAGGCAATGGCTGTAATATTAGTTGCTAAGGGACAAGGACTTATAGCAGCCATTATTCCTAAAATGAATGCTGATAAAATGGGAAAATTTGACCCATCCAATATATTTTGTAGAAACTCCATTATAGCTGTTTTTTTATGAGTGTTTTTAACTTCTTTTCAAATTCACCATAGTTTTTGTCTGAATTATATTCTGCCACTAAGTCTGTGATATTGATAATGGTTTCTTTCCCTTTCTTAGTAACAACCATAAAAACATTTTGGTGTTTTGCATTGAACTTTTTTACCAAATCTTTGTTCTTCTCCTCTTTTAAATTGATCTCTTTAAAAACAACCTTTTTAGAACTAAAATTAGTTTCAATTGTTTTTTTTACGTCTCCAACAAGCGTATTACAAGAGTGTGCAGCACAACAAGAAAGTTGTGTTTTAAAAAATAACACTTCTATTGGTGCAGATTGTGCGTGAGAGAAAAGGGCTATGAGTATAAAACTCAAACTTAATAATATCTTTTTCATCTTTTTTATATTTTAAACTAATTCATGTAAGATTTGATGGTATCAGTAATCCCTTGTTTAAACACTTCAGGTTGTTTTCTAGAGTAAGTGAAAGCATATTCTGTTAAATCATGTACAATCTCATTCCCATTTTTATTTT
The DNA here is from genome assembly GCA_047638115.1 of Bacteroidales bacterium. Taxonomy (GTDB): domain Bacteria; phylum Bacteroidota; class Bacteroidia; order Bacteroidales; family WCHB1-69; genus UBA5429. Next base: position 21,878 of record JBLJBB010000102.1, read on the forward strand.
CAACCAAAATAAGTGATGAACTATATACTTGGAGTTTTTCAACAAGAGTTTTGTTACTCTTATCTTCAATATCAATATATGCTAATTGAACTATTCCTCTTTCTACTTCATCTTTAAAGTTTGTTTCAATAACGTTTTTAGTATTTTCTTCTATACTAACGCAGGTTGGACATCTATGAGAAGAAAAAAAATAATACACTTGTAATTTTAAATTTTCACTTTTGGTAGTTTCTACTGTATTTGGTTCGGCTGAATTCTCTTTTTTGTCTTTAGAGTTACAAGATCCAAGAATTAAACTCAATATGAGCATTCCTATTAATAATTTTGATTTCATAAGTAATATTTTTAATTGATTATTCTTCGAAAAGGTGAGAAAAAAGGGTTTTTGCTTTATCCCAATGATCTCTTTGGAGACAATATCTAATAAATGGGGGTTCTGTATCTCCTTGAATTAAACCAGCCATCTTCAATTCTTTTAAATGTTGAGATAAAGAGGAGCGTCCAATAGGAAGTTCTTCCACTAAATTGCCGCTATAACAACAGGTTCCCATTTTAGAAAGTTTTTTTAATATAAAAACTCTAACAGGGTGACTCATGGCTTTTGCGTAAGCAGCCATTTGAATCACATCTTCTGAAAATTCAACCTTTTTAGCCATTGATATGCTTTTCTATAAGTTTTTTTATCTCATCTTTTGAAGCTACTCTTCCAGAAATAGTAACTTTTTCGTCAATCACTAAGCCAGGAGTACTCAAAACGCCATAGTTCATAATTTGCATAATATCATCTATCTTAACCACTTCTACAGGGTAATTGTTCTCTGCAACTACTTCTCTAACTGTGCTTTCCATTGTTTTGCACTTTGAACATCCAGTTCCTAATACTTTAATAATTTTTGTCATAATGTATAATTTTGAATTCATTTTATCATTTCGCAAAATAACGAAATATTTTTCATATTTGCAACAAGAAAAAATATTTTTTTATCTAAACTTATTTTTCCTACTTTTGCACCTCTATAGGATCAAAATTTGATGTTTTTTTAATTCATAATCACACGTAATGAAATATTTGCTTTCTAAACTGAAGTTTGTTGGAACTGAAATTATAATAATTTTAGGTTTTGTAATAATCATAAATTCTTATGTAGGAACTGTTGATAATAAGATTAACTCCGATGCAAGGGGTTATTATGACTATTTGCCATCCATTTTCATTTATCATGATTTTGTTCGTAAAAATGATCCAATACAAGAAAATCCAAATTTATATAAGCGAATAACGGATGATGGAATTTATGTAAATTATAATCAATTTAAAGTGGACAAGTACCCTTCAGGTACAGCTCTCTTACAGCTCCCTTTTTTTATGTGCACTTATTTAACATTCAATCTTGAGGGCAACGTTAACGATGGTTATCAAAATCCGTTTCAAAAAACGGTTTTAATATCTACACTTTTTTACTTATTCTTAGGAATTTTCTTTTTGAAAAAGTTACTTTTACTATACAATATAAAAAGAAATACAATAATTTTTTGTCAAATAATCATCGTTTTAGCAACACCAATCACACATTATGCCCATTTAGAAGCAGGGTTTAGTCATGTTTATTCCTTATTTGCAATTACAACATTTTTATATTTTGTCAAAATGTTTTTCTTATATAAAAGTGGTAGAGATTTTGTTTTTTCTTCCATTTTCTTAGGATTAATTTTTCTTTTACGACAACCCAATATCATGATTGTTTTGTTTCTCCCCTTTATAGCTGGTTCTTTTTCAAATATGTGGGAAGCCATTAAAGCAATTTTAAATAAACCTAAAACACTTTTTATGGGGTTTGTTTTGTTTTTAGGAATAATTTCTATTCAATTATTTCTCTGGTTTTTGCAAACAGGAAGTTTTTTTGTTTATTCATATCAAGGAGAAGGATTTAATTTTTTAGATCCATATTTCATAAGTATTTTATTTAGTTATAAAAAAGGATTGTTCCTTTATACTCCAGTTTTATTTATAGCTACTTTAAGTTTATTCTGGCTACTATATAAAAAGCAGTTTTATCTATTTACTACCTGGATCCTTTTTTTTAGCGTTTTAACCTATATCCTATCATCGTGGTGGTCTTGGTTTTATGGTTGTAGTTTTGGTTTAAGAGCATACATTGATTATTTTGCTATATTCATGATCCCTTTTGCATTGATGTTAGACGGACTAAAAAAAGTTTCAAGGATCATAATTATAACACTATCATTATTAACGATACCTTTAAACTTGATTCAAACCTATCAATACAAAAGATATATTCTACATTGGATAGATATGGACAAAGAGAAATATTGGAAAGTTTTTTTAAAAACAAACCCTAGATATTCTGGACTTTTATGGAAAAATAACTATGATGCCAATATGTTTACTTGTATTCATGAAATAGATGCAGGAGACATTTGTGTTCCAAAAAAAACAGATGCTACAGTGTTTAGTCTTAAAAGTACTGATATTCCAGATTTTGACCAAGTATGTTTTGTTCAAGTTACCATAGAACATGATTTTGAAGAGCACAATGACACAAGAATAGTATTAACCTTTCACAATCCTGAAAAAAAACTCACCTACATTTGGAATGAGAGATATTTGATCCATTTTCATGAGAAAAAACTTAATAAATGGCAAACAGGATTATACAATTTTGAGTTTAATCCTATTACTGATCAAAATGCAAATGAAATCTACATCATTGTAAAAACCGGAAATCAATCTGAATATTTAAAAAATGTTAGATTAAAATTTTTTAGTTACAAAAATTTATAAAAGTTTTGTGGTTTTACCTGAGAGAAAAGTGGAGGTTCATCACCTTTTTTCGTATCTTTGCCAGTTTTTAAAATTTTGATGATGAAAAAAATATTGTGGGTGCTTTTACTGGGAATATTATCTACTAATTCTATACAAGCAGCTTATATTGAGAATGTTCCAATAACTGTTGTGCAACCTAATGGTGATACACTTCATTGTTTTGCCACTGGCGATGACTTTTATCAAAGAGTTCATGATGCCAAAAATTATACAATTATTCTAAATGTTGAAACAGGTTATTTTGTGTATGCAAATCTTATTAATAATCAACTTGTTCCCACAAATTTAATCCCTGGAGTTGATCAACCTGAACATAGTTTTCTCACCCCTGGATTAGATATTCCTGTATCTAAAATCTTACAACTGAGAGAGGAGATGGAACGCCCAATGTTAAATCAAAATCATGATAGAGATAACGCGAATAAGGGGAAAATGAATAATTTGGTTATATTCATTAGATTTAGTGAAGATGATGAGTATTCTCAATCTTTTGCAGATGTAAATCAAAAATTTAATGATTCTTCGACAGTGAATAGTGTTTCCGTTTACAATTATGTAAAGAACGTTTCATATAATCAAATGTATGTAGTTTCTCATTACTTCCCAACACCTGATGGAGATCAAATTTTTTCCTATCAAGACACTTTTCCACGCAATTATTATATGCCCTATTCATCAAATAATCCTATTGGATATTTAAATAATGACACCATAAACCAACGAACTATTCGAGAACATGCATTACTAATTAGAGCAATCAACTTTGTTAAACAAACAATTCCAGATTCTTTAAATCTTGATTATAATGAAGATGGTAAAGTTGACAATATTTGTTTTGTTGTAAAAGGAAACACTGGGGCATGGGCTAATCTTTTATGGCCACACCGTTGGTCGCTATTTTCTGATAGCATTACAATAAACGATTTAAGAGTATGGGATTATAATTTTTTATTAGCAAATACAAGTTACTTCTCAGCTTCAACCATGTCACATGAACTTTTACATACATTTGGATTTCCAGATTTATACCGTTACAATTCTAACGGAACTCCTATCGGGAAATGGGATATTATGGCTTCAACAAGCAACCCTCCTCAACAAACCAACATGTACATGAAATTAAAATATGGACATTGGATTGATGAAATTCCAGAGATTACAACTGAAGGATATTATACATTATATCCTAACCAAACTCACAAAGAGGGTTCAGTTTATAAAATTGCATCTCCAAATCCAGATGAATTTTTTATTTTGGAATATCGAAAAAAAGAGCTCCCTTTCGATAATACAATTTCATCAGGAGGTGTAGTGATTTATAGAATTAATACTCTATTTAATGGAAATGCTGGCACCAATTTTGATGACGTATTTGATGAAGTTTATGTATTTAGATTTGGAGGAACCAACCAAAGTGAAGGGACAGTGAATGCTGCAGCATTTTACCAAAACTCAAATTTATTAAATCAATTTAATCCGTGGACTGACCCATATCCCTTTTTAACAGATGGAACCGTTTGTTTTTTTGAATTAACACAATTTTCTAGCAATCAGCAGGATAGTATTACTTTTTATTATTCACCTAACCCCATTTCTGTTCAAGAAACGAAGAGTGATATGTTTTCTACAAGGATCTATCCAAATCCAGCATCAAACAACTTTCAAGTGGAGATCATTTCTTCAGAAGAGATCAATTTCCCCTTTCAGATCATGGATCTATATGGAAAAACTGTAGACTCAGGTACTTTAAATGAAACAAATAATTTGCTAGATATTAGTGCGTTAGCAAATGGAATCTATTTTTTGAAAATCAAGAACCAAAAAGAAATAAAAGTTTATAAAATCATAAAACAATAATAAATATGACAATTCAAGAAGCAGAACAAGAGATCATACAAGAGTTTGATCTATTTGAAGATTGGATGGACAAATACAACTATATCATTGAATTAGGTAAAGAGTTACCCATGATAGATGAGAGATATAAAACCCAACAATATCTGATTGCTGGGTGTCAATCTCAAGTTTGGCTTCATGCTACATTCCATGAAGGTGCGGTAATTTACACTGCTGATAGTGATGCAATCATCACAAAAGGTATCGTGAATTTATTAATTCGTGTATTATCAGGCAGAACACCTCAAGAGATTATTGATGCTCCATTAGCATATTTAGATATGATAGGAATTAAAAATCATCTATCTCCGACCCGTTCAAATGGGCTTGCATCCATGATCAAACAAATGAAGATGTATGCACTAGCATTTAATATTAAAAAAGAATCATAAAATGGGGATCCCTTTTCAGCGGTATATTTTAAAAAATGGGTTACGACTATTGGTGCATGAAGACCATACAACACCTTTAGCTTCATGCAATATCGTATATCACGTTGGTTCTCGAGATGAGCATCCAGAAAGAACAGGGATGGCTCATTTATTAGAGCATTTCATGTTTTGTGGCTCCAAACATATACCCGATTTTGATGCACCATTGCAAAATGTAGGGGCTGTCAATAATGCCTATACTTCACAGGATATAACAAATTACTATCTCACTTTACCTGCTAAAAATTTAGAAACAGCACTTTGGTTGGAATCTGACAGAATGTTAACCTTGGCTTTTGACCAAGAGCAACTAAACATCCAAAAACATGTCGTGATGGAAGAGTTCAAAGAAAACTTTCTCAACCGTCCATTTGGTGATCTATGGGCTGTTTTTAATAAGATGGTTTTTGAGAAACATCCCTACCAATGGCTCCCCATTGGAAAAGATCTGTCTCATATAGAAGGGGTAACTATGGATCATATTCAAGAATTTTATCATCAATTTTACAATCCAAATAATGCTGTTATTTCCATTTCTGGCAATGTTAATTTTAATGAGGTGGTAAAACTCGTTGAAAAATGGTTTGGTGATATTCCTCCCGGACCAAAAATTGCACATAAATATCCCCAAGAATCTGTTCAAACTAATAAAAAGCTTGTTGAGGTTTTTCAGGATGTGCCTTACGATATGATTATGAAAGGGTGGAAAATGTGTGATAGAAAATCTGATCAATTTTACACTTTTGATCTTTTATCCGATATGTTGGGGAGCGGACAATCCTCTTTTCTTCATGAAGAGTTTGTTTTAAAACAAAAACTGTTTACCGATATTACAGCATACATCACATCAACTAACGATCCTGGTGTATTTATTGTGGGAGGAAGACCTGCTGAAGGAATCTCTTTAGAAGAAGCAGACCAAGCTCTAAACCATTATATGTATAATTTTGATGGAGGAGAAAAATTTTCAAGAAATCTTCAAAAAGTGAAGAATAAAGTGGAAGCTTTATTACTTCATAACGAAATTAAAATGGAAGATAGAGGTGCTGTTTTAGCGATTTCTGAAACAATTGGATCAGTGGAAGAGTTTGAAAATGATAGAGATAGATATTTTTCAGTATCAGAAAATGATGTTTTTGAAATTTTCAAAAAAGAGATATCTTTGCATCAAGAAAATACACTATTTTACAGAAAAAAAAATTAAATTTGCCGACTAAAAATTTTCAGAATGAACATTAAAAAAATATTCTTTGTATTCTTAATACTAACTACCTCAATGGGTGCTGCTTTTTCACAAGTAGGTACCATAAAAGGTTTTGTATATGACAATGATAACGGTGAAGCGATACCCTATTGTATGCTACAACTTAAAGGAACTCAATTCGGATCTTTATCAGAGCAAAATGGATCTTTTATTATTAACAAAATCCCCGAAGGAACCTATGTTTTAGTAACTCATATATTTGGATATAGTCCAATTACAGATACTATCGTAGTTGGAAAAACAATCATTACAAAAAGATATTTACTTAAAAAAGCATCTACTAAATTAGATGAATTTGAGGTTACAGCTGAAGGGCAAAGAAGAATTCAAGAAACAAGAACTTCAGTAATTAGTGTAACACCTAAGGATATGTCTAAAATGCCTTCTATAGGAGGACAACCAGATTTTGCTCAATATTTACAGGTTTTACCAGGTGTAATCTCTACGGGTGATCAAGGAGGACAACTCTATGTTCGTGGCGGAACTCCCATCCAAAATATGTTGTTGATAGACGGGATGTTACTTTATAATCCTTTCCATTCCATTGGGCTTTTTTCTGTATTTGACACTGAGATCATAAGTTCAGCAGATGTTTATACTGGTGGTTATGGCGCTGAATTTGGAGGAAGAATATCATCAGTGATGAATATTAAAACCAGAGATGGGAATAAAAAAAGAGTATCAGGGAAAGTTGATATTAATACCTTTGGAGCGAAATTACTCATTGAAGGGCCTCTAGTAAAACTTAAAGAAGAATCTAAAACAACCGTTTCATACATCGCTTCAATTAAAGGATCTTATCTGGAAAAATCTTCAAAAATATTCTATCCTTATATTGGAGAAACGGGATTACCTTATAATTTTTTAGATCTTTATGGGAAAGTTTCCCTATCTTCAAAAGAGGGTTCCAAAGTAAGTATTTTCGGTTTTAGATTTGATGACCAAGTAAACTTTCCTGACATTGCATTATACAGATGGCAAAACTGGGGTGGAGGTACAAATTTCTTGTTAGTGCCAGGCAGCGAACCTACAACCATTTCTGGAAGTATCTCTTATAGCAAATATGGTTCTACTCTGACAGACCCTAACTATTACCCTAAAGAGAGCTCTATTGATGGATTTCTTGCAAATTTGGCATTCAACTATTATATGGGAAAAAATTATTTCAGCGCCGGATTTGATTTAACCGGGTATAAAGCTTACTACAAATTTTTTACAAGAGCTGGAATCCCATTAGAAACAATTGACTATACAACAGATATTGCACTTTTTGCAAAATACAAATTTAATTATCAAGATAAAATTATCATTGAACCCAGTTTTAGATTTCAGTACTATGCATCTATGAGTGCTGCAGTTCCTGAACCTCGTTTAGCTGTGAAATATAATCTTTCAAAATCAATTCGTTTTAAATTGGCCGCTGGGATGTTCTCGCAAAACTTTACAACAATTACTTCTGATAGAGATGTTGTAAACTTGTTTTATGGCTTTTTATCAAGTCCTGAAAAGTTACCTTTAACTTTTGATGGTAATGATATGATTGATAATCTTCAAAAAGCACAACATGTAATATTGGGAATCGAATTAGATGTTATTAAACATACTGTGATCAATATTGAAGGATATTATAAGTATTTTTCACAATTAACCATCATCAATCGATATAAAATATTTGACACAGATCCTGATTATATTTGGGAAAAAGGGAATGCATATGGAGGAGATGTTTCTTTAAAATTTGATTACAAAAACCTATATATTTGGGCAGTGTATTCCCTAGGATTTGTGGATCGTTATGATGGGAAGATAACATATAATCCACATTTTGACAGAAGACATAATGTAAATGTTCTGGCATCTTATGCTTTTGGCAAAAAAGTTCGCAAAACATGGCAAGTAGATGTTAGATGGAATTATGGTTCTGGATTCCCATTCTCTCAAACTCAATCTATCTATCCACACATGACACTAGGTGGAACTATCTCCGGAAATGGAACAACAGAAAATGAAGATTTGTACTATCTTCTTGCTGAATTAAATGGGGGCAGATTACCAGCATATCATCGTATGGATTTCAGTTTGAAGAAAAAGATTTTCTTAGGAGAACGTAATACTATAGATTTAAGTGCTTCATTGACAAATGTATATAATTATAAAAACATTTTCTATGTAGATCGTGTAACTTCAAATATCATTTACCAAATGCCCATTCTTTATTCATTTGGGGTAACTTGGAGTTTCTAAAGATTTAAATATGTTTATTTATAACATTTTAAATTTTTCCAAAAATTGATCTTTGTAACTTTGTGAGATCAGAATTTCACTTTTATCCTGCAAGACTACATAACCGCCGTCCGATTTGATATAGGAGGTTACAAAATGGAGATTGATGATGTGAGATTTGTGAACGCGCAAAAACGGATAGGGAAGAATCTCCTCGTAATGTTTAAGAAAACGGCACGCCATCTTCTTACTCCCATCAATGAGATAGATGTCTGTGAAGTTGCCGTTACCCTGTAACCGAACTATGTTTTTCATCTTGATCAACTCAAAACCCTCCATGGTGGGCAACAAGACACTCTTCGTTTCAATATCTTCACTTTTGAAGTTTTCTATAACGATCAAATTGCGATCATAGATTTGCTTCTTTTCGAGAATCTCCTGAACCTTGTTTACAGCGACGATCAACTCCTCAATATTTACGGGTTTCAAAATGTAGTAAGCAGCGCTAAGGTTCAATGCTCTAAGCGAATATTCAGAATAGGCCGTGATAAAAATGGTCTCGAAAGGGATCCTTTTGCACGATTCTAAAATGTCAAAAGCGTTTCCAAAAGGGAGTTCCACATCCAAAAAAACCAGTTGTGGGCGTTGCTGATGTATCATCTCAATCGCCTGTTTCGCATCCACAGCTTCTCCTAACAGTTCAATTTGCGGACAATACTTTTGAATGTATGCTTTTAGCGCTTCTCTAGCTGAATACTCATCCTCTACAATGATACTTTTTATTTTCATAATCAATATTCAATTTTTACAATGACACCACTTTCTGCCCCCTGTTTTTCCATGATATCCAGTTTTATGTTAGATTTGTATAGTTTATTGAGTAAATGGATCCGCTCTTTAACATTTTTCAAACCCCGGGATGTGTGTAGTTTTTGGTTTATCGTTTTCAATGATTCACTTTTTGAGATCCCAATCCCATTATCTTCAATTGAGATCACCATTCGTGAATCGCGTTTTTGGATTTTTACAGTTAACATCCCCTGAGATTCACGATAACGTAATCCATGCCAAATCGCATTTTCAAGATTGGGTTGAATTAGCATATTAGGGATCTTTTCAGTCTCCGCATCTATGGATGGGTCCACCTCTACTGAATAGGTAAAGATTTCCGGGAATCTTAACTTTTCTAATTCCAAATACTTATTGATCATTTCTAACTCGTTCGCAATGGTGATAAAATCAGAGTTTGAGTTCTCCATACTTTTGCGCATCAGGGTAGAGTAGGAAGTTAAGTATTTGTTGGCTTCTAATTCATTGTTATGTGCAATAAACTGATTGACACTGTTTAAACTGTTAAAAATAAAGTGGGGATTCATCTCTCTCCGGAGCGATTGAAGCGCAATTTTGTAGTTCTTTTTTGTAACACTCCGGTATCCCCAAATAATAATGATCAATATCGTTGTAAGAAGTATCACCGCCATTCCCAACATCCAGTTATAACTATTCTTTTTAGAGAGCAATTCGTTAGAGAGCTCTTTCTCTTTCTCCAATTGTGCAATCTTCTCCTCAGTTATTTCAAACAATTGTGAATTAAAAAGGGATCTGTCTAAAGGTAGAAGAGTGTCCAGTGAATTCATGAAATTCATGATTAATGGTTTAAACTCCCCCTTTTTGTCAAATTTTACAAAAAGGAGTAAGGTGTTTTTGGCTTCAATAATATTGTGTTGTTCAAGAGCCAGTTTATACCCTTTTTGCAACGTTTTGAAACCATCTTGTGGAGATTCAGCCAAAAAGTAAAGGGTGGCTAATGCTCTCAGTTGTTGGATCACCGTTACTGTATCTCCTATTGAATCTGCTTTGGCAATCAATTGAAGTTGTATCTCAATCGCTTTATCATACTCTTTGGTTTGAGTATACACAGAAGCGATCTGTTCCATGATGGGGATCGCTGCAACAGGCTCCTGAATTACATAATCTAAAGCATCCTGATAGTTGGTTATTGCCATTTCAGGTTGGTTCATCTTTATGTTGAGTTCCCCTTTTTGCTGTAACACCTGTGTTTTTTCTTTGGTGTTGTTGGTATTACTTAAAACAGCACTATTGTTATCCAGAAAATCCATCTCCATTTGAAGCGTGGAGCTGTTTTGAAGTCGTTGGATATCGTTATAGTTTAATTTTTTGAAATTGGCGTCTTTGGAGCGTTTCTCTGCATTTTCATAATTGGTAATCGCCTCCTCTTTTTTGTTCAATTTTTCCTGGACACGCGCCAACTCTCTGTAATATTGAGAGATTCGTGAATTGTTTTTCTCATCAACCACCAGCTGGATCGCTTTTTTGAGATAGGTTTCCGCTTTTTTCCAATCTTCATCTTTGATTAACTCAATGGCCAATAGGTAATAACTCTCTGCCACTTCTTGATCACTTGAGCTTTTCTTTAATGTTTTTTCCACATTTGAAGATGCTTCAACTGAGTTGCTTCGAAAATTGGACGAATTTCGATATTTATAGATCGAATCATTTTGTGCCCCCAATGTGACACTAAAGAGGGTGATTAATGTGATACAAAATTGGATTTTCAGTGGGTTATACATTGTTTTTATCATAAAAGAATGAGAATACAAAGTAATATAAAAAAACAATATGAAAACCAAGATTTCACCCATTCAAAACAGGGTTTCACCAAGTTTATCAAAACCATTCGTTGAACTCATATTAGTTTTGTCGCAGAATTAACCCTTTAAAAATTAAACATTATGAAATCTTTCTCATTAAAAACATTCTTAATGATCGTTCTGATCTCTTTAACTGTTTCGGCAGCAAAATGTTCCTCCAACACCCCACCAGTAGTGGATCAAACCAATAGAATCCATCAGGGAAATGAAGAATCTCCTAAAATACAGGTAGCCATATTGTTAGATGCTTCCAGCAGCATGGATGGACTCATTAATCAGGCAAAAGCCCGACTCTGGAGTATTGTAAATACGCTCACCACTCTTAAATTTAACAGAGAAACCCCTACTATAGAGATTGCTTTATATATTTATGGAAATGATGGAATTCCTGCTGGAGAGGGACATATTCGTCAATTGTTACCCTTTACTAAAGATTTAGATTTAGTTTCAGAAAAATTGTTTTCCATCACCACTTACGGAGGATCAGAATATTGTGGAATGGTGATAGACCAATCTTTAAAAAACCTACAATGGGACAAATCTGCAAACAGTATGAAGCTTATTTATATTGCAGGCAATGAGCCATTTACGCAAGGGAGAGTGGATTATAAAGCTGCCGTTGGATTGGCGTTAGAGAATAGTGTTTTTGTGAACACGATTCATTGTGGAAACTATGAAGACGGGGTAACAGGGAAGTGGAAAGATGGAGCAGATAGAGGAAAAGGGAAATATTTCAACATCAATTCCAATCAACAAATCAGATATATTGTCACTCCTTATGATGAAATGATTTCACAGTATAATACGAGATTGAATGGAACTTACATTTATTATGGCTCTCAAGGATATACATATAGTACTAATCAAACAACCCAAGATGTAAATGCTACTTCTATTTCAAAAGAGAATCAGGTGGAGCGTACAGTATCAAAATCTAAAGCAGTGTATGATAACACCTCTTGGGATATGGTTGACAAAGTAAAGCAAGACAAGGATTATGTAAAGAATGTGGATAAAAAAACATTACCTAAGGAGTATCAAAATTTCACTACCGAAGAGCTTCAAAAAGAGATCGATAAGAAAACACTTGAGAGAGAACAGATTCAAAAAGAGATCCAAGAATTGGCTAAAAAAAGACAAGCGTACATCGATGAAAAGATGAAAGAGGAAACCACACAAGATGATTTTGGATTAGCGATCACCACCTCCATCAAAGAGTTTGCAAAAATCAAGGGGTATCAGATGGAATAAATTGCTCTTCATAGATGGCTATCCAATCATGAACAGCAATTTTTTTCATGAGTTCTGCTATTAAATCGTAGGGGATCTGGTCCATTTTTTTGAACCGGATACAACTTTTCCCCATGTCCAGTTTTTGCTTAGAGTGTTTAGGATATTCATTCACAAACCATTCCAACAATTCAGAGATTGCATAAATGCCCATATGATAAAAGTTGATGCTGTTTTTTTGCGATGCAATTCCGGCAAAGGGGAGCGGTTCAACGGGTTTACAATGATACCCTTTTGGATAGATGGTGTGAGGCACTACATACCCCAACCCCCCATAGCTGATAGCAGCTTCAAATCCTTTGGGTAAATTGTCTATGATTACTTTGTGTAGTTTATTAAATGGTTCAAAACGATCTTCAGGCACATTGGCGAGGATCTCTTCAACTGTTTTTCCTGGTGCTTCCATGGTATGTTATTTATTTAGTTATCTTATATCTAAAATTTTATAACTAATAATTATCCAACATTGATATTATGTTTTTTCTAAAAAGTCTTGACAAAAATATCATTTTTTTTGATTAGATGAAAATAAAGAACTAATTAAGAATGAATATTGAAAAATTGAACACAGAGTTTCACAGTGTCTCAATAAATGTTTCACAGAGTTATTGCAGTTTGAATTTAAAAATCAAACTCTGTGGAACTCTTTTTAACTTCTAAGAACTCTGTGATCATTTCTTATTAACAAATTTCAAAAACCTAAAACCCAAAACCCAAAACCCAAACTGATAGCTGTAAGCTTAATGTATCGTTTTAACCAATTTGGAAAGATCGTACCCTTTTTCTACTAAGCGGGTTAAAATGGCTTGATAGACAGACTCTTCCATTTTTGGAGTTCTGCAAAGGATCCAGAGATATTTCATGGAGGGATCGCTCACAACAGCATAACTATAGTCGTCAGCTAAATCGATGATCCAATAGTTTCCTTTGAAAGGCCAAAAAAATTGAACTTTTAGTTTTGCATTACCAGAATTTTTAACAATAAAAGCTTTCCCTTTGATGTAAGATTGCTCCCCATCAACTTTATCTTTGTTGCATCTGTTCTCCACGATGAGGTACCCTTTGTCGGTTAACGTGTACTCAGCCGTTGTACAGTGGCACCCCTTTTGAAATCTTTGAGGAAAAGTTGCAATTTCATACCATTTTCCAGCATATTTGTTTACGTCTACGTTGGGAACTGTGGTGATGCTCTCTTTTTGCGCACAAGCAGAGAATAACGAAATGAGGGTAATTGCCATAAGAAATAAGTGTTTTGTTTTCATATTATTGCGGTTTTTAAAACTCTCTTTATGAATGACAAAGATAGTAAAAAACTTAGATGAAAAACAAAAATATTTAAAAAAAATGTTCCTACAAATAAATTAATTTTCCACTTACATTAGAGTACCCCATAAGTTTCAATTTTTCGCAATATTGATCAATTTGTTCCTGGTGTTTTATGGAGGGGAGTCCCGTTTTATAGTCAATTACAATCACCTGATTGTCAATGAATACCACTCGATCTGGGCGAAGGAGTTCTCCTGTTTCGGAGATAATCGTAGTTTCGTTAAGCGCCTCAACATGGGGTTTAAAATAGGGCGCATACTCAATATCTGAGATCAATTTATGCAGTGCAGTTTTAAGATAGGGTTGTATGTCTGTAGACAGGTGCGCAATCATCTCGTCAATTTGAGTTTCAGTTTGAGGAAAATCGCGTAAAGTTGACAGGAAATCGTGGATTTTAAGGCCTCTTTCTTGCTCTTCTGTATTGGTTTTGGTTCTTTCAAAAGCCAGAAATTGAGCATCTAAGGTAAAATTAGACACATAGATCTGACTAGAATCAACTTCTTGGTTAGAAACAGGAGAATCCGCCTTTTTTGGAGTGATAGATTTCGGTGGTTCACAACTAAATTTCTCTCCATCAAACCAATATCTGTCTTTTCGTAAATCATCCTCAGAAACATGATTTTTGATAAAATTGTACAAATGTTTTGAATAGTTTCCAGCGTCGAAAGCTTGGGTGATAATGTAAAGTCGCTCTTTAGGTCGGGTATGAGCTACATACAATTTGTTGATATTGTCAAGTAACGAGAAATGTTTCTCTATTTCGTTTTGCAATTCGTACTGTTCAGGGACCCCACTATTGGTAAAAGAGACCCAACTGTAAGGTAATCCTGTGATCCCCTTCTCATCTTTTATCCACTGCATCTCTTTGGTTTTTTTAAAACCATATTGTGTAAAAGGGAGAATAACGATAGGATACGCCAATCCTTTTGCTTTATGGATGGTGCTAATCGTAACGGCATTCACATGAGAAGGGGAGGAGAGTGCTAACTTTGAAGATTTCTCACTCCACCAGTCGAGGTAACTCTTTAAACTTCCATTTCCTGATTTTAAATACTCCTCAGTTTTATTAAGTAGCGTGATCACAAAGGGGTTTTTCTGCGTTAATCCAAATAGGGAGATGAGGTGATTGAGAAGCGTAAAAAGAGGCGTGTTCATCAATCTTTTTTTTGAAAACTGGATCCCTGAATTGTTCAAGAATTGGAGAAATTGGGTCTCATTTTCAATATTTTTAAAAAGTGTAGGTTTTAAGTCGGGGTTAGATTTTGCTAAAAAGTGCCCCATAAGTAAGCGAGCCAATTTGTTGTTTGAGTTATTGAGATAGTGAAGTGTAGAGATGAGTAACATCACTTCATCTGAAGTGGCTAACAAAAGTGAGTCTGGAGAGATCACGGGGATATTATGTTGAGACAACCATTCTCCCATTTTACTACCCAGGTCGTTACTACTCACTAATACGGCAATATCTCCGTAAGTTACGCCCTCATTTTCCAATTCTTTGATCGTATTTAAGGTTTCAATAAGAAGGTACTCCTGGGGTTCAACTTTCTCTGTTTTGCTTGTTATTCCTTTAAATTGGATTGAAACCAACCCATTCTCTTTGCCACTATCCACTTTTTGTACAATATCTTGGTAAAATTGACAAATTGGGTCAAATTCAGAGATCTCCATTAAAAATGGGAAAAATAAATTATTAAAGTGAACAATACTTTTGGCAGATCTGTAATTTTGGTCCAGATTTTCGAGTTTATAGTTCACCTCTTCTACAGCATAAGGATCCACCATTTGACGGTATGTGTCAATTTGTGACAAATTATGTAAGAGGGATGAATCCCCATTTCTAAAGCGATAAATGGCTTGTTTGATATCCCCAAAAAGGAACACTTTTCCGTTTTCTTGAAATTCATTTTGTCCAGAAAGTGCATTTTTAAGGAGAGGAAGAAGGTTTTCCCACTGCATTTTTGAGGTATCCTGAAATTCGTCCAAGAAAAAGTAACTATATTTATTGCCCAGTTTTTCAAATAGATAGGGAGCTTCTTCATCTTTCACCTCTTCGTGGATTATTCCATTTGTTTCACTGAGATAAAAGAGGTTGTCTTGTGTTTTGATCTCTTCAATCACTGTTTTAAGATCGATTAAAAGTGCTAATTGTGAAAGATTTTTTCCAAAAAACTGGATCTCTTTCCAAGTAATTGATTTCTCTTTCAATAAAGTCAACAGTGGATAGAGGTTTTCACAGGCAGCAGTAACTTCTTCAGGGATCCCCTTTTTATATTTTTTTGCAATGGCTGCATCGTATAAGTCAACATCAAAATACTCTGGTTCTTTCAGAAAACTTTTAAAGAGTTTTGGATCTAAGTTGTATTGTGCAACCACTTGATTGTAAGATTTTTTTATCTCTTCAATCTCTTTTTTGGCTGCTCTTTTAGTCATTAATATTTTTTGAGAGGAGGCATCTAAAGTTGATTTATCACATTTTTCAAGTTCTTTGATAGCGATGTAAGCGTCTTCATTGAACATATTGGCTAATAAATTGAGCAAATCTTTCTCAATTTTCCATTTTCCAGCATCTTCAATTTTGGTTTCAACCAGATTTAAGACCCTTTTGGAGAGCTCTTTGTTTTCAACAGAGAGCTTATTTAATAAAATGTCAATCGTTTGTTGATGAAGTTCATCGAGTTGAATTTCAAGGGAATAGTTCATGCTAATTCCCAGTTCAAAAGAGAAAGCTCTTAAGATTCTTTGAAAAAAAGTATCGATAGTACTAATGGCAAAATTGTCATAATCGTAAAGAATCTCTTGTAGAAGTTCTTTGGATTGTTTTTGAATATAAAGATCAAAAGGGATTGTAATGTTTATCGGATCAATTTTTTCTTGGATACTTTGGAAAGTCGCCTGTAAAGAGTTGTTGAAACAGGAAGGTGTTGAGAAAGCAAATTGATGCAGAGTCTCCAAGATTCTACCTTTCATTTCCGCAGTAGCATTATTGGTAAAGGTGATGGCCAAAATATGTTTAAATTTTTTCGGATTAGGCAAAGCCAAAGCCAAATATTCTACTACCAAACGGGAAGTTTTTCCTGAACCTGCAGATGCTGTATAAACAGTAAACATAGTTTATTTTATTGATGAATAGGGCGCTTTTGAAAAGTCAGAGAAATCGTTTTGTAAATATTTGAAATAGCCACAGACAGCAATCATGGCAGCATTATCCGTTGTGAGGGACAAAGGAGGAATACAAACTTTCTTATTATATTTTTCTGAAAGTTGCAACATGGCCTTTCTAAGGGCAGAATTAGCAGCAACTCCTCCGGATAAGGCAAAATTGGTGCAATGGGTCTCTTTTAAGGCAATCTCCATTTTGTCAGTCAGTGATTTAACAATAGAGTATTGGATCGATGCTGCTAAATCGTTAAGATTTTCTTCAATAAAATTTGGATTTAGCACCAGTTGATCTCTTACAAAATAGAGAAATGAGGTTTTTAATCCAGAGAAACTATAGTCTAAATCGGGCATTTTAGCCAATGCAAATTTGAATCGGTGAGGATCTCCATCTTGAGCTAATTTATCAATGATAGGTCCACCGGGATACGAAAGTCCTAAGATCTTGGCGGCCTTGTCAAACGCTTCCCCTGCGGCATCATCAATGGTTTTTCCCAAAATTTTCATATCGAAATAGTCATTGATTTGAAGTATTTGCGTATGACCACCAGACACGGTTAAACATAAAAATGGGAATTCTGGTTTCTCTTTGGTCTCTTCTGGAAAATCTAAAAAATTTGCTAAAACGTGTGCTTGTAAGTGATCTACAATGATAATTGGGATATCTAAACTGAAAGAGAGTGCTTTAGCAAATGAACTACCAACTAATAAAGAACCTAATAATCCAGGTCCATTAGTATAGGCGATCGCAGATATTTGTTTTTTGTTTATCTTTGCACGTTTTAGTGCTGTATCGACAACTGGGATGATATTTTGCTGATGGGCGCGTGATGCAAGTTCAGGAACCACTCCTCCATATTCCGAGTGTACTTTTTGGCCTGCAATTACGTTAGAGAGTATGGTGGTGTCTGAAATAACTGCTGCAGAAGTATCATCACAGGAAGATTCGATGCCTAAAATGTATATGGACATAATGTATTGTATTTTATGAAGCGCAAAATTACTAAAAAAATCGTGCACATTGCCTTATGGGTAGTGCTTGTATTTGTAGCGCTTGATCTTTTATTGGTACTTCTTGTATTTACGCCACCTGTTCAAAAATTTTTAATCAATAGGGTTACATCTTCAATTGCTGAAATCACGAAATCTGATTTTTCAATCAAAAAAATATATATCACACCTGGTTTTAAAGTGAAAGCCAAAGAGATCGCTATCCAAGATCATCATGGGAACAATATGATCTATGCAAAAAAACTTTCTGCTAGATTAAATTTCTCAAAATCGTCATTTTCAGGAATTTATTTGAAAGATGTTGTTATTGAAAATGGAGAATTTATTATACGAGAATATAAAGATGAACACGAAGTAAATTTAAATGTTTGGGTTCACCATTTTGGACAAACTGAATCATCAACAGATTTTATTTTTTGTTTGGAGGATGCTAAGCTGATCAACAGTAGGTTTGCCGTAGTTTTAGATAATCGAAGAGAGTATAGAACGGACAATATCATAGATTATGGTTTCTTTGAACTGAAAAACATTAATGCTCAGATTGAAAACTTTAAAGTTGATGGTCCTGAAGTAGTATGTAAAATATTACAAGTGTCACTAGAACAATATACAGGATTTAAAATTCATAGTTTTTCTGGTGATTTTAAAATTACTAGTAATGCACTCACCGTGTCATCTTGTCAATTTACTACCGATAAAAGTAAAGCAGAGATGGATTTTGCATTTAGATACAACAAATATAAAGATTATTCACAGTTTTTTGATAAGATTCGTTTTGATGTTGATGTGAAATCTTCTATGATTCATATGGATGATATCGCTTGTTTTCTCCCTGTGGCTGCTGGGATGCATAATAGTATTATTTTCAATGGAAAAGCAGATGGCCCATTGAATGCATTGCAACTCACAAATTGTTATGCAAAATACAAATTAAGTTCCTATATAGCTGGTGATTTTGCGATTTATAATTTAGTAAATATTAGAAATAGTTCTTATGATTTTCAATTGAAACACTCCAATATAAATCTTGCAGAGTTGTCTGATTTTTATATCCCAGGAGGCACTATTATTGGTCTGCCAGAATCAATAAAAACTTTAGGATCTGCTTCCTTAAGGGGTAATTTTTTAGGTTCTTTTAACTATTTTACAACAGATTTGTCGCTCACTTCATCTATAGGGAATGCAAAGATGTTTTTAAAAACTGACCCTGATAATGGGAAAATGCAATTCAAAGGAAAAATATCATCACCTAATTTTCAATTGGGAAAATTGATTCAAAAAACTAAATATTTTGGACAGATCAACGGAGATGTAAAATTTGAAGGAGTATCAGAACCATTTTTTGGAGAACTACCATTTGCACCCTCAATTGTTGCTAAAATTGATGCATTTGCTTCTCAGTTTGATATTTGCAATTATCCATTACGCAATATTGTTGCGCATGGAACCTACGAAAAAGATCTTTATATAGGACAAGTTACATCGGATGATCCAAATGCAGCTTTTGATTTCGATGGAACAGTTGATCTTAGAAATCCATTACCAAGATATAAAACTACCCTTACTCTTGAAAATCTGGTTTTGGGTAATATCTTTAAGAATTTTAATCATCAAATTGATACTCTTAATCCTAAAACGATTGACAATATTGTTCAATTTGCAAAAAACCGCCCTGACTTTACGCTCTCTTTTCACAGTTTAGAATCTGAAATAAAAGGTAATTCTCTAGAAACTTTTACAGGATTTATTGCTGCCAACGCAATTATAATGAGCGAAAATGAGAAAACAGCAGTTTGTGATTGGTTGAGGTTAAACTCAATTCTTACACAAAATAATGTTAGGAATTTTATGTTAAAAGGATCCATTTTTAATGCAAATTTGACAACAAATTATGCATTAGAATCCCTGATTGATTCACTGCAAAATATTGCTAGTTTTTACTTACCATCCCTATTTGAAAAAACGGATTCTATAGATATTAATAGTATTAAACAAGAAATTGAACAAAAACATTTTTTCAATTTGTCGCTTGAAACATTTGATACGAAAAACTTATTGGATCTTTTAGTTCCAGGTTTAAGGGTTACTCCCAATTCGTTTATGTACGTTTATTTAGGAACAGATAGAAAACAAGATACTATTTCCATAACATCAGAGAAGGTAAGATGGGAAGATTTATTATCAATTTCACAAATTTCTATTCATGGAAAATTAAATACTCAAGATGCATTTAACCTCTCATTTCATGCAGACTCACTGATCTATTATCAAGATAAAAAACCCTTGAATTTTACAAATATTATACTAAATTCTCAAACAATAAATCAAAAGACATCATATCGGTTTTCATGGATTAGTCCAGATACACTCAATTTACGTAATACTTCATTTGTGAAAGGGTTTGCTGATTTTTCAAATATTGCTGATATTTTTGTAAAATTTGAAGATGCTAACCTATTTATTAGAAATTCAATTTGGAAAGTTAATGGATTAAATGAGCTCCATTTCAAAAAAAATAGAATAGAAGTTGACAACTTCATTTTACAATCCAAAATGGGAATGATAGATATTGCTGGTATTTATTCAAAAAAGTATAATGAAAGATTAGATTTTAGAATTGAAAATTTTGATGTCTCATTAATTAACGCGATTACTTCACAAATAAATATCGAATTGGGAGGGGTAATGTCTGCGTTAATGACCATTCGAACTGAATCTGGCGTAGCAACTCTTGTTGGAAAGTCATATTTTGAAAACTTTGTTTTTAATAAAGAAAAATTTGGAACCTTATTCCTTTTTGCAGAAGCCCCTCCTAAAAGTGCTCCAAAATTTTTCGGTGGACTGTTTGTTCAGGATACAACTAAAAAACTTGAAAGTATTGAAAAATATAATGTTATAAATTATTCAAAGAATCGGATCAAACTTGCAGATCTTTTTGGAACTTATGATATTGATCAAAAAGAATTGAGAATAAAAGGAATTTTAGATTCAGTTAGAATTGGTTTTCTTTCACCATTTCTTGCATCATTTAGTCACTATGTGTCAGGTAGTGCATCTGGTGAACTCTCTTTTATTGCAAATGCTGACTCTTTATATTTTGATGGAGTTGTCCATGTTAAGGAGGGGTTTTTAGGTATTGCACCATTAAATACAATATATAAAATCCATAATCAAGATATTACATTTAATGCTGAAGGAATTAAGTTTGACAAAGTTATCGTTTCTGATAAATTTAACAATAAAGCAACTGTTGATGGTTTTGTCAATCATCAAAATTTTAAATACTTTGATGTCAATTTAATTGTTGAAACATCAAAGATACTGGCCATGAGTAGAGTTAAAAAAACGGATACCTATTTCTACGGAGATGCTTTTGCCTCTGGTTCAATTTTGATTTTTGGAGATAATAATAAACTCTCTTTCAAAGGAGATAATTTAATATCATTGCCAGGTACTAAAATGGGATTTCCAATTTCCTATGCAAGTACCTCATATGAAGATCGAGGAATAAGATTTGTTTCAATACCAGACTCATCAATAGTAAAAACCAAAACCCCTGTTGAATCAAATTTTGAAATGGACTTCGATTTTGTTTTTGATGTCAATAGAGATGCTGATGTACGGATAGATTTAGAGCCAGTTGACGGAATCTTGGATTGTAAAACCAACGGAAAAATTCGATTAACATACAATTCAAAATCTGATATTTTAAACATGGATGGGAGATTGGATCTCTTATCTGGTGAGTTTAGTATGTCCATAAAAAATGTTCTTCCCACTTTTGAATTGATGGAGGGTGGTTTTATTAATTTTCTTGGACCTATTAAATCTTCGACAATTTTTTTAACAGCACTTCACGAACGTACTGCATCTTTAAAAGATCTTAGTCCAGATTTAGAGGTTAATAAAACCCAAGTGAATGCCTATTTAACGCTTACAGGTGGTTTGATGAATCCACAACCATCTTTTTCTTTTGGATTTCCCAAACTAACTAGTGAGGAAGAAAAAAAAGTTTTTTCAATTTTAGATACTACGGATAGTCAGAATAATTTACTTCAGTTCTTTTCTTTGGTTTATTTGGGAACATTTTATTCTACTTCTGCAAATCTTTCAGAAGTTTCTCCTTTAGGAACTTCCATTGACATTGTTGCCCGAACATTTAGTAATATGTTATTGCAAGAGATTAAATTTGCAAATATTGATGTAAATGTGATGTCTGCAAATCAATATTTTAAAGAATATTCTGTGAATTCTGAAATCCCATTATATAAAGATAGAATCATTTTTAAATCAAGAATTGGATATGCAGAGAGTACTTCTGAGGAAGTGGCTTCAAGCAACTTTATTGGAGATGTTAGTATGGAATACAAAATAAACAAAGAAGGAAATTGGAGACTCAAATTGTTCTATTTTAATGATCAAACGAATTTAAATAATCTTTATCAAAACTTTTCTCGTCCTACACAAGGTGGGGGTGTAGCCCTGTTTTATCAACAAGAGTTTTTTAGAAGAAAAGGATTGATAGAGTATCCTATTACAAAGAAAAAAATTGATAATCAAACACTTAAATAATTATGAAAGAAAGAAGTATTTTTACTATTCTGGTGTTTTTAGCACTTTTAGTGTTTTTGGGATGGTTTTTTTTGGACATCGTAATTTACTTTTTCTTAGCATTAGTCCTCTCTATAATTGGTTCTCCATTTGTTAAATTATTAGAAAAAATTTCCATAAAAGGGAGACATATCTCTCAAACACTGGCTGCTGGGATAACACTTTTATTTATGATTTCAGTTATTTCAGTTCTTGTTATTATACTTGTCCCAATTATTGCTAAAGAGATCTCTTTAATATCTACAATTGATCCAGAATTATTTACAAACGAAATCCAAAATTGGTTAAACTCGATCGAACAAGTATTACTTAAATATGGCATGTTAGACCCTAATGAAAAACTAAGTGTCATTCTAGCTGATCAATTTAAATCAGTTTTGATAAAGATTGATGTACAAAATCTTGCTGGAAATCTATTCTCATTTGCGACATCTTTGTTTATTGCCATTTTTTCAGTGACCTTTCTCACATTTTTTTCACTTAAAGACAAAAAGATTTTTTTTACGACAGTTGAAAAAATCATCCCCGTTAATTATAGGTCAAATTATGAGAAAATCTTAAAAGCAAGTCGTCCTCCCCTTGTGAGATACTTTTCAGGTGTTTTTTTAGAGATGTTAATCATGGGTTTTCTTGAAGGTACACTTTGTTTCATTCTTGGAATTCCTAATCCTTTTCTTATTGGAGCAATTGGAGGTTTATTAAATGTAATCCCATACATTGGACCTTTATTGGGTGCTGGTGTGAGTACTATTTTGACAATCACAACCTTACTCCCTTCACATCCAGAAGGAGCATTGTTGACGAATAGTGTACTTAAAGTTTTATTTACATTTGGTGTAGCTAATCTCATTGATAATTTCGTTCTTCAACCCATTATTTATGGAAAAAGTGTAAAAGCGCACCCCGTTGAAATCTTTGTTGTAATTCTTATGGCAGGTCACGTTGGAGGAGTATTTGGTATGATCTTTGCCGTTCCAGCTTATACACTCCTCAGAATTATTGTTAAAGAGTTCTTTGGACACTATTACGGAGTTGAAAATAGTATAGAAAATGAAATTGATAAATCTTAAATAGATTTTTGTATATTTGCAAAACAAAATCGAATTGTTATGTTCAAAGTTCCTGTTTTATTAGTTATTTATAATCGTGTGGATGAAACACACTCACTTTTTCAAACTATTAGACAAATTCAACCAGAAAAACTCTATGTTGCTGGTGATGGTGCTAATACCAAAAATAAATTGGATTATGTTAATTGTTTGAGAACACGTTCTGTCATCAATCCTGAATGGAATTGTGAAATCAAAACACTTTTTAAAGAGGAACATGTTGGTAAATCTAAAATGGTTCACCAAGCCATCACATGGTTTTTTGAACATGAAGAGGAAGGAATTGTCCTATTTGATGATACAATTCCTAATTTAGACTTTTTTTATTATAGTGAAATCTTACTGGAAAAGTATAGAAATGTTCCAGAAGTTATGCATATTGGCGCTAATTTCCTTCATAAAAAAATAAAAGGGGATAACCATTCCTATTTCTTTTCAGCATATGCCTATACTTGGGGTTTCGCTACATGGAAAAGAACTTGGAAGTACTTTGATCTTAAAATGTCTGAACTTGAAGATGCTAATGTAGAGCAAATTATATCAGAACATGCTACTCGCCCTAAAGAGAAATTGTATTGGATGCGTGTCTATAACACTTTAAAGAAGTATAAATTGGACTATTGGGAATATCAGTATAATTTTCATATTTGGGCTAATAATGGTTTATGTGTAAATCCAAATGTGAACCTTGTAAAAAATATAGGATTCAAAAATAGAAAAAAGAATATCAGAAGGTTGATGAAAGAGACTTCTACTATTCTCCCTCTAAGAGCACCTTCAGAAATCAAAAGGAATTTTGAAGCAGATAAATATATTTTTAAAACCGTTTATAAAAAAGCTTTTTACAGAATCTTTTTCGATTGGTTCAATGAATTAGTTTTAGGAATGGAGAAAAAAATCTAATTCTTTTTTATCTTTTCTAACCAAGAGATAATTCTGTAAACTAAAACTGCAGCCAATACATCTGAACATTTGTCCTGAGGTTGTGGGCACAATTCTACAACATCAAACCCAACAACATTTCTTGTAGTAAACAGCTTTTCAAAAAGCGAATTCACTTCATACCAAGTTAATCCTCCTGGTAATGGAGTGCCTGTAGCAGGTACTATTGAGGGATCAAACCCATCTAAATCTATTGTAAGATATACATTATCAGTGAGTTGATTTATAACATCATCTATCCAAGTTGAGGAGTTCTGAATTTGATGAGCATAAAACATTTTTTTTGGAGCAATAAACTCTTTTTCCTCTGTACAGACGCTTCTAATACCCACCTGAACTACAGAAGCAACCTCTTGAGCCCTTCGCATTACGCATGCATGGTTATAAGGTGAATCATGATAAGATTCTCTTAAATCTGCGTGGGCATCAATTTGTAACACAGAAAGGTTCGGATAATTTTCGGCCATTGCTCGTATTGCCCCAATTGAAACGGAGTGTTCTCCACCTAAAACGCCAACAGTTTTATGTTGATTTATAAATAATTTTACACGTTGATATACCGATTTAACCATAGAATCTGGAGAGGAAAAATCGTATTTAAAAGTGTCAGTATAAATCCCAGCATGATAAGCTTCATGATCTGTTACAACATCATACAATTCTATGCTGTCTGATGCATCTAAAATAGCTTGTGGACCTAAGTCTGCCCCTTTTTGGTAAGTGCTGGTTCCATCATAAGCTACAGGTAATAAAACATAACTTGCATTTTCGAGTTGCGTAAACTCTTCATCCATATCTAAAAAGTGATTCATCTTCATTTTTTCTGCAAAAATACGAAAATAATTAGCAAATTAGTAAATTAGCAAATTAGTAATATTCGACGGTACTCGATAAAAGTATTAAAAATATAAAAAAATCGAGTGTGAAAGATTTTTTTTTTTGTATATTTGTACCCCATTTTAAAAAATTAAAATATGATGAAAAGTTTTTATAAAGTGTTTATTGTTTCGCTTTTATCAACTTCATCATTTTTCTCAGTTGCGCAATCTGGTTACATCGATTCACTATTCATTCTTCCTTACAATTCAACCGCTAATACTCCAATTAGTGTGGTTTGTCACTCCTATTTTACTTCTGGGGATTGTGATTTAGTGGTTTCTAAAACAGATTTTAACGGAGAGATGATTGAAGTAACAGCTACGCACTTAATTGGGCCACTGACTTATATTTGTCACTCCATAGATACAACTCAAATAGGAGTTTTCTCCCCAGGAAATTATACTTTGGTCTACCATTTGAAAGATTCTATATGGAATTGTTGTACTAATGAAACAACTGATACATTGTATTTTACAGTCCAACCCACATCAATTCAAGAGCATGGTGATCTCACTTTTTTTGATATTTTCCCTAATCCTGTCACTCTATTACTTAATATTACCCTTTTAAATAATCAAACTGGAAATTGTACCATATATGATATTTCAGGTAATTTACTACAATCACACTCTTTGAGAGAGATAAATAATCAATTTAATGTATCCCATTTGTCTAAAGGGGTCTATTTTATTGAAGTGACAACGCCCACTCATAGCGGTGTTAAAAAATTTATTAAACAATAAAAAAAAATTATAAAAAGTATTTATTATGACAAAGAAAGTGGTTATTATAATGGGTTCAAAAGCGGACCTGGAGTGGGCAAATAAAATTAGTGCCGTTTTAAATAACTTTGGTATTGATGTAGTTACACGTATTGCATCTGCACATAAAGTGCCTTTAAAATGTTACAACTTGATCAAAGAGTACGAAAAAGAACAAGTTATTTTCATCACGATTGCTGGCATGAGCAATGCCTTAAGTGGTTTTACGGATGCTCAAACCTATTGTCCCGTGATTGCTTGTCCACCTTACAGTGATAAATATGGTGGAGCAGATCTATTTTCTAGTATCAGAATGCCTTCAGGAGTAGCTCCATTAACCATCGTAAGTCCAGAAAATGCCGCTTTAGCAGCAGCAAAAATTATGGGTTTGGTATATCCAGAAGTACAAGAAAAGATTGTTCAATTCCAAGAGCAAAAAAGAGTAGAACTCGAAGAAGCCGATGCTCAAATTCAATAAGGGCTAAGGGCAAAGGGTTCAAGGCTAAGGGCAAAGGGTTAGGGTTTAACGCTTCGCTGTTGAAACGCTTCGCTGTTTAAGGGTTTAAAGGTTAATCTTCTTCATTTTTCATTTACTAATTCACAAATTTGCTAATTCAATTATTCACTATTCACTATTCACTATTAGTTATTCACTATATGGGCGTGCCGGCATTTTCCCGACACACTGTCCCACCCACATGCCGTCGGTCTTCGGCCAGTACTCCTCGTAGTGCCGCCAAGTGGCTGATCGGCCGGGCAGGAGCTTCCGTTGGTCGCTCTACCCGATCCGTCAGCCACTAAGCGTCCCTACTTGTGGGGTACTTGGCCTCCGCCCTCACGCTTGAATAGAGCTAAGGGCCAATGGCTAAGGGCTAAGGGTAGTAAGGATTTGTAAATTTGGGAATCACTTGCAATTTTCATCAAAGTCTATAACTTGTATGTTTTTTGAAAATCTAACCTATTGATCCATATTTAGTTCTGGATTTTTAATTTTATCTACCCTTAGTTTACCACACACTTTCTTGATTCTGTCGTTCTTATTCATTTTTCAAATTTTTAAAGTACCATACAAATGATAGACTTAAAAATTTAAGACAAGCTTATCGTATTTTGCAAATGAGAATAACCGCAAAGGAATTATGCCACAATGCTTTAAATTCAGACGATAAAAAATTTCGAATTAACATCTCTTTTTTTTCTTAATTCTTTTTTGTATATTTGCCAAGAAATTATCGTAATTTTCAAAAAGAGAATTAAAACATAAATATTTTGAAATAAGATTTTGTCAATTCCTTGTGGTATAAAAATTTTATCAAATTTTTTAAAATAAAAACTTATTATAAATTCCAATGAAAAAACAATGTTTTCTATTATTTGTACTTTTTACAGTATTTTTGAATAATTTGCATTCCCAAAATGTTCCCTCCTTTTATCCATTTCAAGGATTTCATATTGGCCTTACAGGACAAAGAGAATTTATTCAAAAATGTTCTTATGTTTCAATAACTGGTTCAGACCCTGCACCAAGAGCAAGATGGACATCTGGATGGGAAGTAGGTATGGAATTTTCATATCATTTTGGAAAATATTTCGGTATAGTAGCAGGGATTAATTATGGAACAACATTATCTTATAAAGGAGATGTTTTCATGAGTTCAATTCCGCTAGGCAACGGAGAGTGGGATGAAGTAAACGAATATGATCCTTCTGTATTAAATCCTCATGAAACCGAACTCATTATTCCATTAAAGTTGGAGTTTCACTATCCAATGTATAAAAATCTTTTTTTTATGGCTGAAACAGGAGTCAAAATTAAAGGGGTTTTTGAACGTCTGCGTTTTAAAGATGGAGACATAGGATCATATGAAACTTATTTTCATCTTGGTTATTCCTCAGGTATAAATACTCCCTATTATGGAAGTTGGGGAGAGCGAAATATGGGGAAGATAAGTTGCGATTTGCTTTTGGGATTAGGCCTTTATTACAAATTACCTTATGGAGATTTAGTACGTTTTTCTACAGGTGTAAATATCTCTTTTAACAACATTATTGAAGGTTATTACAAATATTATCTTACCGAAAGTTATGGTACTTTTGCTGTTAGAAATGATTTTATATATACACAGGTATCATATATTCACACACTGAATTATAAAAAAGCTAAAAAATATCTGAAAGCTCAAGGATCTAACTTTTCAACAAAAAGAGAAAGAAGAAAGGCAATTATTAATTTACTCAGTAATTGAAAGCCGTAGTTTATAGATATTTTGATGAATACTGGTCAATTTTTGATTCAACATATCCCTTCTATTTCAAGGAAGGACTACTTTTTAATCAAGAAATAGGAGAATCCCTCCTCTTTTTTGCCTAAAACTTGAACAAATATTTTTTGTTCATCTATTTTCTGGTACACAATTTTTTGTGGAAAATCGTGATATGGACTTACAAAAACAAACAAAGAATCAGATTGTATAAGTTTAAAATAGATTGGATCTCCGTTATTTTGATCCACAACAGTTGCAGAATAGAGCACCTCTTTCTGAATATTTGAAATCTCAAGATATTCCATGATAACAATTACTCCATTTCTATTTGCATAAGAGATCCCTTTTAGAGAATTTTCATTCATTAGATCCCAATGTTCATACACTTCTTTATCTTCCATTTTCCAAGTCCCGTTTAAAAAACTGGGGAACACAGTTTGTGCGTGCAATTGTTGAAAGATTCCGCTAACCATTATAATAAGGAGGAGGAGTCTCATTTTAATTTTCAATTTTTTAAGAAAAGAAGCATTCATAATTTTATGTTTTTGAGTTTGCAAAGATAATACAATTTCGCAGGGTACTTGGCCTCCGACATCACGCTTGAATAGGGCGAAGGGCTAATGGCTCAGGGCTAAGGGTGGAGGGTGGGGAGGATTTGAAAATTTGGGAGTCACTTGCAATTTACACCAAAGTCTATAACTTGTATGTTTTTTGAAAATCTAACCTATTGATCCATATTCAGTTATGGGTTTTAATGTTTATCAACCCTTAGTTTACCACATACTTTCTTGATTCTGATATTCTTATACAATTTTCAATTTTTTTAGTTATCATACAAATGATAGACTTAAAAATTTAAGGCAAACGTATCGTATTTTGCAAAACTTTAATTTAATATTCTCATGAGTCCAATTCTCAAATTTCTCTCCAATTCAGAATAATCGTCATCAATAAAGAATAACACTTTCATTTCATTGAAAATATTTTCCTTTTCGATTTTGGAAATTTGTAATCTTTCTGTGGTATCAATAATTTTTTGCAAACTCTCAAAATCATTATCTTTACTAAATTCTTTGCAAATTGTTTGGTATTTTTCAACACAAAGTTTCGACTTGATAATCTCTTTTTCTTCCTCTGTAATAACAAAATCTGCGGATGCACAATAAAGCAATAAATATGCTTGAAATTCTTCTCTTGACCAAGTAGTTTTATAGTTTTCCATTTGATGAATTTTTAGTGAAATTTATATTGTCAATTCGTTTTTCGAATCGTTGTTTCGAATTTTAGGAGTGAACTCTTTGAATACTTATGAATTCTGTTATCTTTCAACTGCAAATATAGGAAAAGGTTTTGACATACCATTTCTTCGAATCAAATTCCTAAAACTCTAACCACAAAGGACGCCAAGAACTAACGCAAAGTTCGCAAAGAAGAATTAGCAAATTTGTGAATTAGTAAATTAGCAAATAAAAAATCGCAATTTGCAATAAATCAACCAAATATATAAAAAATTAATTCGTTTATCATTCGCGCATTCGCGGCTTTTATTAAAGAAAAGAACACAGAGTTTCACAGTGTTTACACGAAGTTTCACAGTGTTAATGTGTCAGAATTTTTCAATTTCAAACACAGTGGAACATCGTTTAACATCGTGGAACACTGTGATCAATTTTAATTATCAAAACCCCAATAACTAACCGCAAAGGACACAAAGAAGAATTTGGAAACAATTGACTGGTTTGACCCCTGTTTTTCGGACAGGGGGTTGTAAATTTATACTACGTGTCTATTGCTTTATTATTTTATTTGTATACATTTTTCCATCATTGGAAATGATTTTCAAAATATATAATCCATCAGGAAGATGTTTTATATCGATTTTATTTGTTTCTGAGTTATATTCTGAATCTACAATTCGTCCCATCATGTCATACAAAATGACCGACTCAGGAATCACACCAGTTATTGAAATCTCATCATGTGCAGGATTTGGAAAAATTTTAAAGGTTGATTCTACTTCATCAGAAATTCCACTATAAGGTCCACAAGGATTACTAGACTCAAATATTATGGAGTGTGCAAGTACAATACTCATCACGTCAAATTTGTGATTCAATGTAAGTAAATCATAATATAAATATAAAAGGTCTGATTTGTCACATAACACTTTAATAGTTCTCCATAAAGTATCTCCAGATGTGTATGATACGAAAGGATGGTATTTATACGATTTTATATCATATTTCCTTAAAATTAAATTCATATGTTTATTATAGGATCTCGTATTTGAAGCAGGACGAAAAGAATGATCAAATTCTATTTCGTAGAATTCTATATTAATGAATCCATTATCATTAGAAATTTGATCTCCATTGATGTAATCATGCCCGTAAGGTAATCCAAGATTTAAGAAAAAACCATCATAACAATATTTTAAAATTTCAAGTAATTCATATCCTAAATGCGCATAATCTGGATGAAGTTGAATCTTATAAATGGGATATTTCAAGTCTGATCCGTTAATGTATAAGGAATCTACATAAGTGTATGTCATAACATGAAAATCATCAAATGCAGCATTTAGTCCTGCGTTTCCAGAGCGGGATCCATTCACTGGAAGTGCTTCGGGATGAATAGGAGTACACCATATTACACCAGTAATATCAACTTGGGCATTTGCTTTATTTTCAAAATTTAAAAAGAAATATGATATAAATAAAAAAACAACTGTTGCCCACTTTTTAAAATCATATTTATTCATAATTATATTATTTAGATTATTATTTTCTGTTTATAAATGTTCTGCAATAATACAATAATTAATTCAAATTAGCAAATTAGCAAATTAGCAAATGAAAGCAGCTGTATTGTATTGTATTGTATATCAACAGTATATAATTGTAAATGGTATGTGTATAATTGTGATTTTGGATTAACTTTTAATCCATTTTATTGTTTTAAGCTCAAACAAATGGATAGAAAAAGTAAGCTCGTTGGCATTTTGTTGGATTATTGTTGATTGCAAAAAATGGAACGCGGATGACGCGGATTTTCAATCGCGGATTTAAACGGATCTGTTTTTATCCGTATTGCGAAGCATCCGTTGCATCAGCGTTCCAATATTAAAAAAAAAACTCTGTGGAACTCATTTTAACTTCTAATAACTCTGTGATCTTTTCTAATTAACAAATTCCCAAAACTCTAACCGCAAAGGACGCAAAGAAGAATTAGCAAATGGAAAAGGTCTAAAGTCTAAGGTGCTTAATTTCATTATATTCAGATAGTCTTGAATATGGTTTGTTTGACTTTAGACGTTAGACCTTTGACATTAGACCTCAAAACCGAAGGTTTTACGCGTGAGGGATGCGAAAGGCGCCGAAGGCGGTGCGAAATGGAGCGCCAGCGTAATGAAGCACGGGAGCGAAGCGCACCCTGGAGCAAGCCCGACGGCGGTGGGTTGGGTTGTGCGGAGGAAGATCGCCGGCACGCCCAAATTAATAAGCTAATGTGCTAATTTGATAATAAGCTAATTATAAAAGATAAAAAAAAGGGACTGTTGCCAGTCCCTTTCGGTATTATTTGCGTGCCATTCTTTCGTACTGTTTGTAGCGCCATTTAGCGTTTTCTTCAGTTGCTTTGAATAACATTTCTGCTTCTTCTGGGAACGACCCGATTAGAGATGAGTAACGTACTTCAGATTTTAAGAACTCTTGGAATTTGCTCCAATCTGGTTCTTTACTATCTAATACGAATGGATTTTCACCCGCAGCTTCTAAATCTGGATTGTATCTCCAAAGGTGCCAGTAACCACAATCAACAGCTAGTTTTTGCTCGTGTTGTGTTTTACCCATACCTTGTTTTAAACCGTGGTTGATACATGGAGAATAAGCAATAATAATTGATGGTCCGTTGTAAGCTTCAGCTTCTTTTAGTGCTTTAAACCATTGATTTTGATTAGAACCAATCGCTACTTGTGCAACGTATACATAACCGTAACTTGCTGCAATTACCCCTAAATCTTTTTTACGGATTTTTTTACCAGAAGTAGCAAATTTTGCTACAGCACCAGCAGGTGTAGATTTTGATGATTGTCCACCAGTGTTAGAGTAAACCTCAGTATCCATTACTAAAATGTTTACATCTTCGCCAGAAGCTAACACGTGATCTAATCCACCGAAACCGATATCATAAGCCCAACCGTCACCACCAAAGATCCATTGAGATTTTTTAACAAAGTATTGTTTTAAACCAGCTAACTCTTTGCAATAGCTGCAATCACAAGCTTCGATCATCGGAACTAAAGTTTTTGAAATTCTTTGTGTTTCGATAGTGCTGTTTTTGTTATCAATCCATTCACCGAAAAGAGCTTTCATTTCAGGGGTACAACAAGTACAACCTTCAAGAGCTTCTTTCATGATTCTTTCGATTCTGTCACGAAGTTGGTTTACAGCAATTGCCATACCCATTCCGTACTCAGCGTTATCTTCGAATAGAGAGTTTGCCCAAGCTGGACCTTGTTCAGATCTGTGGCTTTTGCAGTATGGAGTTGCTGGAGCAGAACCACCATAAATGGAAGAACAACCTGTTGCATTGGCAACCATCATTTGTTCTCCAAATAATTGAGTGATCGTTTTGATATAAGGAGTTTCCCCACAACCAGCACAAGCTCCTGAGAACTCGAACAGTGGTTGAGCAAACTGACTGTTTTTAACACTTTGTGCTTTGTTTACCAACTCATCTTTGTAAGTAACTTTAGCTTCCATATAATCGAAGCGTTTTTGTTCTTCCAATTGAGTCTCTAATGGTTTCATTTCTAAAGCTTTCGTTTTAGCTGGACAAACATCTGCGCAGTTGCCGCAACCAGAACAATCTAGTACAGAAACTTGAATGCGGAAATGCATCCCTGCAAACTCTTTACCCATCGCTTTCAATGTGGTGGTTCCTTCTGGTGCATTTGCCAATTCTTCGTCGGTTAAAACGTATGGACGGATAGCAGCGTGAGGACACACATAAGCACATTGGTTACATTGGATACAGTTTTCATGCAACCAGGTTGGAACATGAACAGCGATCCCTCTTTTTTCGTAAGCAGTAGTTCCTGCTGGGAAAGTACCATCTTCATAACCTAAGAATGCGCTAACAGGAAGATCATCCCCTTTTTGAGCATTCATCGGTTCCAAGATATTTTTAATAAAATCTGGAATGTTGCGATCATCCTGAGTTTTTGTCAGTTCAATTTTTGCCCATTCTGCAGGGATTTCAACTTTAACTACATCAGCACCAGCGTCAACTGCAGCATTGTTCATAGCAACGATATCATCCCCTTTACGTCCGTAAGATTTCATAATCGCTTTTTTCATCTCTTTTACCGCTAATTCGTAAGGAATAACTTCAGAGATTTTAAAGAATGCAGATTGAAGGATGGTGTTGGTTCTGTTACCCAGACCAATTTTTTCAGCTACTTCAGTAGCATTGATGATATACATGCTGATATTGTTTTCAGCTAAATATTTTTTAACGTTTTCTGGTAAACGTTTTTTAGTTTCTTCAATATCCCAAGGAGAGTTGTATAAGAAAGTACCCCCTTGTTTTAATCCTTTTAAGCAGTCATATTTTTCCAAATAAGATGGAACGTGTACTGCAACAAAGTCAGGAGTTCCAACTAAGTAAGGAGCTAAGATAGGTTGATCTCCAAAACGAAGGTGTGAGCTGGTAAAACCACCCGATTTTTTACTGTCATAAGCGAAATAAGCCTGACTGTATTTGTCGGTGTTATCCCCAATAATTTTGATAGAGTTTTTATTAGCACCAACTGTACCATCAGCACCTAATCCGTAGAATTTAGCTTCGTAAGTACCTTTTGGAAGTACATTGATCGCTGGAAGGATTGGTAAAGATTTAAAAGTAACGTCATCAACGATACCTACAGTAAATTGATTTTTTGGATTTGCATCTGCTAAGTTGTTATAAACAGAAAGGATATGAGCTGGCGTAGTATCTTTAGAAGATAAACCATAACGACCACCAATGATCAATGGTTTTTCAGCAGCATTATAGAAAGCTTCAACAACATCTAGGTACAATGGATCTCCGTTAGCACCTGGCTCTTTTGTTCTGTCAAGAACACAGATTTTCTTAGTTGTTTTAGGAAGCACTTCCATCATATATTTCACGGAGAAAGGACGATAAAGGTGAACAGAAACTACACCCACTTTTTTACCCTCTGCGTTTAATTTGTCAACAACAGTTTTCAATACTTCAGTAATGGAGCCCATGGCAATAACCACGTCAGTTGCATCTGCAGCACCGTAATAAGTGAAAGGAGCATACTGACGACCCGTGATTTTGCTCATCTCTTTCATATAATCAGCTACGATTTCAGGAAGAGCATCGTAGTATTTATTTTGAAGTTCGCGAGTTTGGAAGTAGATGTCAGGATTTTGAGCCGTTCCGCGAGTAACAGGATGTTCTGGGTTAAGAGCGTTATTTCTGTAGCTTTGAAGAGCTTCATAGTCTAGTAAACCTTTCATTTTTTCCATGTCAGTAGCTTCCACTTTTTGAATTTCGTGAGAAGTTCTGAAACCATCGAAGAAATGTAAGAAAGGAACGCGAGATTTAATAGCAGCAAGGTGAGCCACAGGAGCAAGGTCCATGATCTCTTGAACAGAACCGGTAGCAATCATAGCAAAACCTGTTTGACGCGTACTCATAACGTCTGAGTGGTCACCGAAAATTGAAAGTGCTTGCGCAGCCAAAGAACGAGCTGATACGTGGAAAACTCCTGGAAGTAATTCTCCAGCAATTTTATACATATTAGGGATCATCAATAGTAATCCTTGAGAAGCTGTATAAGTGGTTGTTAAAGCCCCAGCTTGTAGGGAACCATGCACAGCACCAGCTGCACCAGCTTCAGATTGCATCTCTACAACTTTAACTGTTTCCCCAAAAATGTTTTTTCTACCAAAAGCTGACCATTCGTCAACATACTCCGCCATTGTGGAAGAAGGAGTGATAGGATAAATTGCTGCAACTTCACTGAACATATAAGCTACATGAGCTGCTGCGTAGTTACCGTCGCATGTTAAAAATTTTTTATCTGACATAACTTTTTAATATTTAAAGTGTTATATATGTAATGTTCTTTTTCAAAAACGATGCAAAGGTACAAAAAAGAATTGAGAAATTCAATGATTAACTTTCCAAAATAAAACAAGTATTTTTAAATTATTGACAAAGTACACAAAGATCATTACGTTCATTGATGCATAATATGGGAAAGCCAATTTCATTCCCTAAGATTTTTGATTCTCTTGACCCAAAGAGTAAATCGATGATCGTGTAAAAGCGCGTCATCATAATCACAGATACAGTTGCTCCAACTTCTGATGCAAAAGATATCGATTTTTGATCAATATGAATCTCTTCCTTGAGGGGATAAATTTTGAAATCTAACTCAAGATTTTTGTACAATTTTTCAATAAAGGCAATATTATTCATTACTTTTTTCTGAATAATCTCCTCTTTATGTTGATTGTGAATTACATGAATTGTGCCTATATTGCCAATTTTTGCATGAAATCTTAAAAAATAACTCGCCCACATGGCTTTCTCCTTGGCTTGTCTGTCTACATCAATGGGAAGCACCACCTGTTGATATCCATTCGGAGAAGGAGCTTGATTTCCAACGACTAAAATAGGTGCTCGAGAATTTCTGATGAATCGTATTCCTCTCCGTTTATTGAATAAAAGATTTTTTTTAACTTTTGAAGTAAATTTATAATTATCAGGAGGAATGGATATTACTATTAGAATAGTATTAGATTCCTCTGCATAATGGTACATTTGATCTATGAAAAAATCTTTTTTAGGAGTTAAAATCTCTAACTCAGACTGAAAAATCTTAGACAACAATTCTCCATGTTTCTCAGCAGTTTGTCCAAAAATAGTACAATCTGAAAGGACAATTATTCGCGTTGGCTTAGCTGTTTCTTCCATAGTTTATTTATGTAATCCTTTAACGGTAGATTTACCTGGAATATATTCCTTTAAATAGAATGGTTCAAAATAGGCAACATCTTCAAATAGAGCATTTTGATATTTTTTCAAAGCCGGAAGAATCATGTTTTTAGCAGATAATGGAGCTTCAGAAAAAATAGCATGAGTGTATTGAGAAAGGATCTCTTTAGATTTGGGCATCCCGTTTCCACAAAAGATAACTTTTTGAATTTCAAGAATATCTTTAAAAGAATCATGATCCATAATTTCAGCATGAATATCATTCAAAAGATCACCATCAGCATTATAAAGTGCTGTGTAAACTTCCATCCTTCTTGCATCAATCATAGGAGCAAACCAGATATTTTTTTCTAGATGAGATAGTTCATTTTTTGCACCTTCAGCAATGCTAAGTAAAGTGGAAATGGTGATCACAGGAATATCAAGGGCATAACAGAGTCCTTTTGTGGTTGATGCTCCAATACGCAATCCAGTGTAAGAACCAGGTCCAATACTTACAGATATAGCATCTAATTCGGAAGGGGAAATATTTGTATCTTTCAGTAAATGATCAATAAACGGTATCATCTTTTCAGCATGTGAAAAACCTTTTGTTTCCTCTTTTATTCCAATCAACTCACTCCCTTTAGAGATAGCAATTGAACATATTTCAGTAGCTGTTTCTATATGAAGAATAATTGGATTCTCTTTTAATATTTGTTTCATTTTTTGAAATAATTGTTAAGCATAAAACCATTTTGCCATCTTTGTATCACTCCATTTTTTTGTAATTTGAACAATAATAAATGTTATAATTAATGCAAATAGGGTTCTAAAAATAAATACACCAGAGTAGTGGGCTCCTATGGAAATCATAAGTAGTGAGTCTTCAATGAGACTATGGCAGAGCGACATTAACAACAAAGCATAAAAGACATCTCTTTTACTGAGTTCGTTTTGTTCCACCTCATTAATAATCAATCCTCCACCATAAGCGAGACCTAATGTCATACCAAAAACTGTAATCGGAATCACTTCTTTTCCAATCCCTAACACTTTTAAAACGGGATATAGTGCTTTGTTTACCAGTTCAATAATACCTACTCTTTTTAATAGATCAAGTATAATTATCAAAATTGTGATTAATAAGAAGATGATAAAATAGTTTTTTAACTCGGTTAACACCCATATCCAGAAAGAGCTATCTTTTTGACTAATGACAATTTGATTCACCATTTCTGGATAGTAGTTTAGAGATCCAAACAGTTTATATATTTGAAAAAGAACTATTCCTGCAATAAATCCAAATCCAAACCGAACTATAAAAAGGGGAACTATTTTTGCACCAGCTTTTTTGGCTACTCCCAATTCAATGGGGAGAGAATGTGCAACAAGAATAATTGTTGCCAAGGTAGTAATTTGGGCCACTGTAAGTTGTGATGCAATTGAAAAGTACGCAACCATTCCTGCGTAGATATTCCCAATCATGGCAGATCCCCATACTAAACCCATCTCTCCAGGTAATCCCATCCACTGCATTAGGGGTGCTAACCCATCGCCAACATAAACAATCAAGCCAGTCTCTTGTAATATTTTTACCAAAATCGTCACGGGAATCATAATCTTAAATATTTTAAGACTAGTCTTCATCCCTTGTTTCAACCAACTATAGAACAAATACAAAAACTTCTGCATACAATTTTTCTGCAAAAATACACGATTTTTTTTATATATTTGCAGACTAAATACTTTGTCACCATGACTGTAAATCTTCTCGACACCCCTATCGAATTTCTCAAAGGTGTTGGACCTAAGAAAGCTGAATTGTTCAAAAAAGAGTTTGAGATCTTCACCTACAATGATTTGTTGCATTACTACCCGTATAGGCATGTTGATAAGTCAAAAATTTATAAAATCTCTGAAATACAAAGTGAAGGTGCTTATCTTCAATTTAAAGGGAAAGTAACTTCGTTTGAAATTTTGGGTGAAAAATATTCAAAACGGTTAGTTGCTCAATTTCAAGATGAGAGTGGTAAAATTGAATTAGTATGGTTTAATTCCATTAAGTGGGTTGAGGAATTACTTAGGGAGAAAAGAACATTTATTGTATTTGGAAAGCCCACTCAATTTAATCGAAAGTGGAACATAACTCATCCCGATTTACTGGATCCCCAAGCTCAAACAGACAGTGCTGTTTCATTAGCATTTCAACCTCTTTATAACACTTCAGAAAAAGCCAAAAAAGGGGGATTAGATTCAAGGGCAATCTCGAAATTAATGATCACTTTACTTTCTCAAATTAAAGATGTAATTACAGAAAGATTGAATCCCTATTACCTTGAGAAATATAAGTTATTAAGATTCAAAGATGCACTTGAGAACATTCACTATCCGAGAAGTAATGAATTTTTAGCACAAGCTAAGTTAAGAATTAAGTTTGATGAACTTTTTTTTACTCAACTTAAATTGTTGAAAATAAAACGAATAAATGCAACAAAAAGTATTGGATTCCCTTTTAAGATTGTGGGAAATTCTTTTAACACTTACTACAAAAATTACTTACCTTTTGAACTTACCAACGCTCAAAAAAGAGTTATTAAAGAGATTAGAGCAGATGTAGGAAGTGGACGACAGATGAATCGGTTGCTACAAGGTGATGTTGGGAGTGGAAAAACTATAACAGCTCTGTTGGTGATGCTTATTGCTAAAGACAACGGATTTCAATCATGTTTAATGGCACCTACAGAGATACTGGCTACGCAACATTTTACTTCCATAAAAAAATTAATGAAAGATATGGATGTGACGATATCTTATCTTTCTGGGTCAACAAAAAAATCGGAACGAAATATATTATTTCAGAAACTTCAAAATGGGGAGATTGATATATTAGTCGGGACACATGCATTGATTGAAGATCAAGTAGTTTTTGCAAACTTAGGTTTAGTGGTTATTGATGAACAACATAGATTTGGTGTTGAGCAACGTGCTAAATTGTGGAAAAAAAATGATATTTCACCCCATATTCTGGTCATGACGGCAACTCCAATTCCTAGAACATTAGCCATGACGGTTTATGGAGATCTCGATATTTCAGTCATTAATGAGTTGCCAAAAGGGAGGATTCCAATTATTACAAAATTAA
The DNA here is from genome assembly GCA_047638115.1 of Bacteroidales bacterium. GTDB lineage: Bacteria > Bacteroidota > Bacteroidia > Bacteroidales > WCHB1-69 > UBA5429. Next base: position 61,698 of record JBLJBB010000102.1, read on the forward strand.
TGTATGATAAAGATCGGCTCTCTTTGTTTGGTTTTATGAAAAAACAAATTGAATTAGGGAGGCAAGTGTTTGTTGTTTATCCTCTGATACAAGAATCTGAAAAAATGGATCTTTTTGATTTAATGGCTGGATATGATTTGATTACACACCATTTTCCTTTACCAAAATATGCGGTTGGGATTGTTCATGGGAAAATGAAAAGTGAAGAGAAAGATTTCGGTATGCAACAATTTGTTGAAAAGAAAACACAAATACTACTTTCTACAACAGTCATTGAAGTAGGTATAGATGTTCCCAATGCCACGGTAATGGTGATTGAAAATGCGGAAAGATTTGGATTATCACAATTGCACCAGTTAAGAGGTCGAGTGGGTAGAGGTGGTGATCAATCTTACTGTATTTTAATGGCAGGAGATAAAATATCTCATGAAGGTAAACAAAGATTAAATGCAATGGTTAGTACTACTGATGGATTTGAAATTGCGAACATAGATTTGAGACTACGAGGGCCAGGAGATATTCAAGGGACTAGACAAAGTGGTGTTTTAGATTTTAAATTAGCAGATTTGGTACAAGATGAAAAATTAGTTTCATATACTAGAAAATTAGCAAAAGAACTTCTTGAATTAGATCCTGAGCTTCAATTAGCTCAAAATCGACCCATTTTAGAATATTTGAATAGCTTGTTGAAAAAAAATAATGTTTGGGGAAAGATAAGTTAGAAATCTTAATAATAAATTGTGAAAATTAAATTACTCCATATTGGAAAAGAGGATGCAGAACAGTTTCAAGTTCCACTTGAAATGTATACAAAAAAAATTCTGTTTTACAATTCATTTGAATCCATTGCGATTCCATACTTAAAAAATACAAAATCATTATCTATAGCTGAGCAGAAAAAGAGAGAAGGGGAGGTTTTAGTGAAGAAAATTGATCCCTCTGATTATGTAATTTTATTAGATGAAAATGGAAAAGAAAGAACTTCTGTTGAGTTTTCAAATTTGATTCAACAACACCTAAATTCGGCAACAAAAAATCTTGTTTTTGTGATTGGTGGTGCATACGGTTTTTCAGAGGAACTTTATTCAAGAGGAAATCAAAAATTGTCTCTTTCCAAAATGACGTTTCCACATATGATGACTCGATTAATATTTACTGAACAATTGTACCGCTCATTCACAATTTTAAAAAATGAACCATACCATCACCAATGATATATCTAGCATATATTCAAAATATTATAAAAAAATACTAAAATAGAGATTAATAACGTTTTTTTTCATATTTTTGTGGACTTTAAACGAAATTACAAATCAAAAAATAACTTTATGAAAAAATCTATTCTTTTATTCATTTTGATGACAGTTTTGACATTCTCATTTGCATCGAATGTTATTCCTGTTGATAAGGCAAAACTTGTTTCTAAAAACTTTATGACTGAATTAACAGGTCGTAATGATTTTAATACTTCAGATTTTGCTTTGGTTTATACTGAAACTGACGAGAATGGTGAACCTTTGTACTATTGTTTTAATATCAAATCTCAAGGGTTTATTATTGTATCAGCATCTGAATTAGCACATCCTATTTTATCTTTCTCTTCAGAAAGTGTTTATGATGTTCAAGGTGCTTCTAACTATTTTTTACTAAAATATCGTGATGAAATCACATATTTGAAGAAAAATCCTTCTCAATCTAAAAATTTAACTTCTGAATGGGAACACTATTCTGCAGTTAATTTTTTACCTAAAAATTCAAAAACAAATGCAGGTGTTGAACCATTAACAACTACAGTTTGGAGTCAAGAGAAATATTACAATACGTATTGTCCATTTGATTCCAGACCAAGTACTGGAGTTACTGCTCAACAACGTGATTATAGAGCTTTAAATGGTTGTGTTGCTGTGAATGTGACCAATTTGTTATTTTTCCACAGATGGCCAGCAAGTGGAAACGGTGGAATTTCTTATATCCCTGAAGATACTGATGGAGATACTGCTTATGTTTATCCTCGTCAAACTGTTAATTTTGCTCAAACTCAATACAACTATAATGTTATGTATGAAGGAAAATTAACTTCTTATGTAAATGAATTAGCAGAAGCATTTTATCATACTGGTGTATCAGTGTTTATGTCTTATGGAAACCAAGGTTCTGGATCTAACTCAATCAATGCTATTCAAGCATTGAAATCTAACTGGAAAATGAATCAATTCTTAGCAAATGTGAGAAAAAGTGATATGACTGTAGCTGCATTTACTGACACCATTGTTTCCCAATTAGACAAAAACCTTCCAGTTTATATGGGAGCAACAATCAGTGGTAACGATGGTCATGCATTTATGATTGATGGTTACACGGTTACTGGAGAAAATAAATATTTCCATATCAATTTTGGCTGGGCAGGCGAACAAAACGGATACTATGCATTTGGAAACTTTGATGGTTACAATGCAGATGAAAACGTTATCATAAATGTAAGACCAAATGTTCATGATACAATTGCGAAACCAGCTTTATCGATAGACACAGTTACTGCAACTTTAGGAACCATCTCTGATGGATCTGGTTCAATAAAATACCAAAAAAACTCTAACCGTTCTTGGTATCTTTCTACACCAGGTGCAACTTCTTATACTTTTAATTTTTCTAAAATTAAAACAGAAGCTGAAGGTGATATTATTACAATCTATAATGGGCCAACGACTGCTTCTGGAATTAAAGCACAATATAGTGGAAACTACTTGATGAAAGCAACGAATGACTCTCAAGGTCTTTTCCCAAGTAACTTTACAGGAACAGCTCTTCCAGCTTCAGTTACAGTTAATGCTTCTGCTGTGCTTGTTACTTTTACATCAAATGGTAATGACATTACAGATTACGGATTTGTATTAAATTACAATGCTACAGTATCTAATGTTGCAAATATGTGTTCTGGTGTAACTATTATTCCTGGAAGTCAGGTTATTGGAGTAATTAGTGATAAAACTGTTGATTCTGAAGCAAATTATGCACCTAATAAACAATGTCAATTTATTGGTAGATTATTTAATTTCTGTAATGGTTTTGCTATGAATTTCACAAAATTTGATCTTTTAGAAGGTGATTTTGTAGAAATTTGGAACATTGATAATCAAAACATTCCTGTTCTAATGGGAAGATATGATATTAAGAATATGCCTACAGGAGTATTCAATGTTAATTGTGGAAGATTCCAAGTGAACTTTGTTTCTGACAACTGGAGACAAGGAACTGGTTTCAAATTAGAATATTATGCAATTTTAGGTGTTAACGAGAATAATGGTATTGAAAATGTTAATGTATTTCCTAATCCTACTTCTAGCGTTATTAATGTTGCCTTAACTACTTCTCTAAACGAAGATGTAACTTTCCAAATCGTAGATATGATGGGAAGAGTTCTTTCTAGTGAAAGAGTTAATATTTCAGGAGATTATACTTATACAACGAATACAAGTGATCTTTCTACTGGAATGTACATGGTTAATGTAATCACTTCAAAAGGTAAATCAATTCATAAATTTGTAGTTGAATAATCCATATTATCTATAATGAAAAAGGCGGATTTTCCGCCTTTTTTTGTTTCTAAAATAAAATAATAAACACTAAAATTCGTTCATTATACGTAAATTATAAATACAATGAAAAAAATATTAATTACCGGTGGAGCTGGATTTATTGGATCACATGTTGTTCGTCTTTTTGTTAAAAAATATCCATTTTATGAAATATATAATCTCGACAAGTTAACTTATGCGGGAAATCTAGAAAATCTTGCTGATGTTGAAACATGTCCTAACTATCACTTTATTCAAGCGGATATTGTAGATGGAGCATCTATGCTCGAGATTTTTAAAAAATATCAGTTTGATGGAGTTATACATCTTGCTGCAGAATCACATGTGGATAGATCTATCGAAAATCCGATGGATTTTATTTATACCAATGTGATTGGAACCGTAAATCTGCTGAATAGTGCAAGAGCTATCTGGAAAGATAATCTTACTGGGAAAAGATTTTATCATATCTCTACCGATGAGGTGTATGGTTCCCTTGGACAAGAGGGTGCATTTTCTGAAACGACACCCTACGATCCTCATAGTCCCTATTCTGCTTCAAAGGCATCTTCAGATCACTTTGTTAGAGCATTTCATGATACTTTTCAACTACCTATCGTCATTTCAAATTGCTCTAATAATTATGGACCAAACCAATTCCCTGAAAAATTGATTCCCCTCTTTATACATAATATCAAAAACAAAATCAAACTCCCTGTTTATGGACAAGGAATCAACGTTAGAGATTGGCTTTATGTAGAGGATCATGCTATGGCGATCGATTTGATTTTTCACCAAGCTAAAGTGGGTGAAACCTATAATATTGGGGGCAACAACGAATGGAAAAATATTGATCTTATCAAACAGTTGATCCAGATTATGGATAAAAAATTGGGTAGATCTGAGGGAGAATCTATGGGTTTAATCACTTATGTCACGGATCGTGCAGGACATGATTTAAGATATGCCATCGATGCTACTAAACTGAAAAATGAATTGGGTTGGGAACCCAAAGTGAAGTTTACAGAAGGTTTTGAAGCTACTGTGGATTGGTATTTAGCCAATGATGAATGGTTACAAAATATAATCAATGGAACTTACAAAAAATATGTTCCTAAATCAAAATGATTCAATTTGTAACTTCTGAACATATTGACCCTATAAGATGGGATGATGCGATTTATTCGTCTCAATTTCCAACAATTTTTGCAACGTACCAATTTTTATCCATTAGTTGTAAATCTTGGGGTGCTTTAATTGAGGATGATTATCAAGCAGTGATACCTCTTCCGTATAACATTAAGTTAGGCATACATTATATTTACACACCCCCATTTATATCAAGATTAGGTGTTTTTTCAAAAAGAACTATTGAATCAAATGAAATTTGTGAATATCTAAAACAAATACCCTCCAAATTTGTTCTTAAAGAGCTCATTTTAAATCAGTGTAATGGTTTGGATAAGAGCACTTTGTTTACTTCTTATCAATTGTCATTAGATAATTCTTTTGAAACACTTTACAACTCTTTTTCAAACAATACCAAAAGAAACATAAAAGATGCTTTAACGAAAGAATTGACCTATTCTAATCAAGTTACGATTGAAGAGGTGATTCAACTATTTAAAAACAATAGAGGAAAAGAATTATCAAAAAAAATTCCGCAAAACCATTATGATATTCTTTCAAAGTTGGCGCAACATGCTGAAAAAAATGCGCTTATAGATAGAGTAGCGGTGCATAATGCACAAGGGGTTTTGATTGCTGCAGCGCTTTTTTTAAAAGATCAAGATCGGATTTGGTTCTGGTTTTCAGGTAGAAACAATGAGTATGCCGAACAAAAAGGGATGTTTTTTTTAATGAATGAATATATAAAACGACACTCAAATCAAAATGTGATTTTAGATTTTAATGGATCAAACAATCCCAATATTGCACGGTTTTATGCAGGTTTTGGATCTCAGAAATATATGTATCCATTTTACAAAAAATATTGTAGTTTTGTATATCCATTTCTAAAAGTATATAAATATATAATAAAATAGTATTTTTACAAAAAAAATTGGCCATGATCATTGTAAATAATTTAGGAAGCGAAAATTCTATTTTTAATCAGTATATTGCTGAAATTAGAAATTTAGAAGATCAAAAGGATAGTATGCGTTTTCGCAGAAATATGGAGAGAATAGGTGAAATATTTGCCTATGAGATCAGTAAAACCATGGTTTTCAAAAAAGAGAAAGTTACAACTCCTTTGGGAGATTTAGAGATGAAGCTCATTCAAAACCAACCTGTTTTAGCTACAATTTTGAGAGCGGGACTCCCATTACATCATGGCTTTCTCAATTATTTTGATAAAGCACAAAATACTTTTGTTTCTGCCTTTAGAAAACATCATAGAGATGGTACTTTTGAAATTCAACTAGATTATATTTCTTCTCCGGATATCACAAATAAAACGTTAATTATCACTGATCCGATGCTTGCTACAGGGCAATCTATGGTGATTGTTTATAAAGAGTTAATTGCAAATGGAATGCCCAAACATACCCATATTGTATCAGCTATTGCCAGCGTTCAAGGGATTGAATATTTACAACAACATTTACCCTCCAAAAAGTGTACATTATGGGTTGGGGCGATTGATGAAGCTCTTACAGCTCAATCTTATATTGTTCCTGGTTTAGGAGATGCAGGCGATTTAGCTTATGGAGTCAAAACTCAAGAATAAAAAAAGGCGTTCAATTTGAACGCCTTTTTTTTGGTTTATCTATATTTTAGAAAGCGTCGCAGCTACATTGAAGATTTCTATCTCCATGAGCATCGTTAACTTTTCCTACAGTAGGCCAATATTTTTCAGTATGTGGTAATGGGAAAGCAGCTTGCATACGACTGTAAGGTTTATCCCATTCATCTCCACAAACTAAACACATAGTATGAGGAGCATTTTTAATAAGATTGTTTACTCTATCAGCTTTACCATTTTCAATTTCACGAATCTCTTCACGGATTGCTATAAAAGCATCACATAAACGATCTAACTCGCTTAATGGTTCACTTTCTGTAGGTTCAACCATCAATGTTCCGTGAACTGGGAATGCAACTGTAGGAGCATGGAACCCATAATCCATCAAACGTTTAGCGATGTCAATAACTTGAACACCAGCAGTTTTTTCAAATTCATTACAATCCAAAATCATTTCATGAGCACACATACCTTGTGATCCAGTGTACATGATTTTATAATGATCTTGTAAACGAGCTTTCATATAGTTAGCATTCAAAATAGCATATTTTGTAGCTTCTTTCATCCCTTTGCCCCCTAACATTTTCATATATCCGTAGGTAATAGGTAATGCAGACGCACTTCCATAAGGAGCTGCGGCCACTTGATTCCCTTTTGAACCACCCATTGGAATTACGGAATGGTTTGGAAGAAAATCAACGAGATGTTCAGCAACACCAATAGGTCCAATGCCAGGACCACCGCCACCGTGTGGAATGGCAAATGTTTTGTGTAGATTTAAGTGACAAACATCAGCACCCATTGAGCCAGGAGAGGTTAACCCCACTTGTGCATTCATGTTAGCTCCATCCATATAAACTAACCCTCCATTTTCATGGATAATGTTGATTATCTCTAAAATAGATTCCTCAAAAACACCATGTGTGGATGGGTAAGTAACCATTAAGCAAGATAAACGATCTTTATACTCAATAGCTTTAGCTCTTAAATCTTCAACATCTATTTCACCACACTCAGTAGACTTTACAACAATAATCTCTAATCCAGCTTTTGCCGCTGAAGCAGGGTTTGTACCATGTGCAGAAGCAGGAATCAAACAAATATCTCTTTGATTTTCCCCTTTGCTGATGTGATAATTGTGAATAACAGTAAGACCAGCATACTCACCAGCAGCACCAGAGTTTGGTTGGAAAGAGATCGCTTTGAAACCCGTAACCATGCTTAGCCATTGATCCATCTCATTGATCATTTCTAAATATCCTTCCACTTGATTGTCCGGAGCAAATGGGTGAATAGCACCCACTTCTGGCCAACTTAATGGGAACATTTCAGCCGCTGCATTTAGTTTCATGGTACATGAACCTAGAGGAATCATGGCTCTGTTCAATGATAAATCTTTGATTTCCAATAATTTCATATACCTCATCATCTCTGTTTCTGAGTGGTATTTTGAAAACACTTCATGTTTCAAAAATTCAGAAGTTCTATGTAATTCTGCAGGGATATGTAATGGTGGGATCACATTATCTGTACAAACATAAGGAGTAAATGGTTTATTTATAGCTTTTGCTAACACTTGAATGATCTCATTAACATCTTCTAAAAGGGTAGTGTCATCTAAAGAGATTGAGATACATTCATCACACCAGTAGTAGAAATTCATTTTATGTTGCAGTGCAATCTCTTTAACTGCAGCAGTGGTCATTCCCTCTGGTACTTGAAGACAAATAGTATCAAAGAAATAAGGATTATGATTTTTGTATCCTAGTTTTACAGCTTCTGCTGCTAACACACCGGCTAACACATTAATTTTAATTGCTTTATCTTTTAGACCTTTTGGACCGTGCCACATACCGAAGAAACCTGCTGTGATTGCAGATAAAGCAGAAGCCGTACAAATGTTAGAGGTAGCTTTCTCTCTTTTGATATGTTGTTCACGGGTTTGAAGTGCCATACGAAGCGCTTTATTACCATGAGCATCAATAGTAACTCCAATGATACGACCAGGCATTTGACGTTTTAGATCATCAATACATGCGAAATAGCCAGCGTGTGGTCCACCAAATCCCATTGGAACACCAAAACGTTGTGTATTTCCAACAACACAATCAGCTCCCCATTCTCCTGGAGGTGTAAGAAGTGTTAATGCTAATAGATCAGCAGCAACACCCACAAAAACACCTTTTGCTTTTGCCTCTGCTGCAAAACTTCTATAGTCAATCACTTCACCCCAACTACCTGGATATTGAACCATAACTCCAAAGAAGGTTTCATCAATAGTGGTTTTAAAAGGATCGCCAGTAACAACCTCAATCCCTTGTGGATGTGCATTGGTTTGAATAACTGCAAGTGTTTGTGGGAATACATCACTAGCAACAAAGAATTTGTTCACGCCATTCTTTATGGCTTCCCTTTTACGACTATTGAAAAACATCAACATCATTTCTGCAGCGGCTGTTGCCTCATCTAACATGGAAGCATTGGCTAAAGTCATTCCTGTAAGATCAGAGATCATGGTTTGGTAGTTCAAAAGAGCTTCCAAACGACCTTGAGAGATCTCCGCTTGATAAGGAGTGTATGCTGTGTACCAACCTGGATTTTCAGTAATATTTCTTAAAATTACACCAGGAGTGTAAGTATTATAATACCCCATCCCAATATATGATTTGTAAATTTTATTTTTTGCAAATAACCCCTTTACATGATTCAAATAAACACCTTCAGTCATTCCATCAGGGAGTGGAAGATCCTCTTTAAATCTAATAGAAGCGGGAATTGTTTTATCAATTAACTCATCCAAACTTGAAACACCAATCGTTTGCAACATAATATCTAAATCCTCAGGTTGAGGTCCGTTATGTCTTAACGTAAAATCATCTTTTATCATATTGATTATTATTAAGTTATAAAATTATTCGTCCATTTTTTTGAAAGAGCAAATATACGAAATATTACATGAATATGCAAATGGAAGTGTATAGATAATATAACAAATCTTATTTTATTTTTTTATCAATTCTATTAAATCCCCATTTTAGCATAAATGGAGTGGTAAGGGTAGTTAATACACCCATAATAACCAAAATAGAAAAAATTTCAGAAGAGATCAAATTTGCTTTATAAGCAATATTTGCAATTACCAATTCCATAATGCCTCTAGCATTCAGTCCAAATCCAATTATGCTAGCAGTTTTGTGATTTAAACCAGCAAATCTACTCCCTGTGTAGCCCCCAATGATTTTTGACAAATAGGAGACAAGCACTACAGCAATAAGTAACCACCAGTTTTGAATTGCAAAGAAATTGAATTCTAGTCCAATGGCAGCAAAGAAAATAGGTGCCAAAAAACCATTTGCTAAACTACTCGTAGTGTGTTCTACAGATTTTAAATGTTGCTTACCTATGATAGACTCACTCAGAAGCATGGAAGCAAAAAAGGCGCCAATCACAAAATGGAATCCTAACATTTCAGTAACCATCGCAAATAGAAGAATAAAAGCAAAAAACACAACAAATAGGGGCTCTTTTCCTTTCATAAAATGGAGCAATTTATTGAGGGAGACTTCAATATAGTTTCCTTTATTGGTTATTTTTTGAATCAGGAAGTAGCTTAAAATAAGTATTGATATGAATAATAATAATTTCAGAAGTGAGATTGAAGATACCAAAAGAATGGAATTGAATGAAAGATCAGTGTCTTTCAGATTGAGTAAAACCCCTAAAACAGATAGGGCTAAAATATCATCAAAAATGGCATTTGATATAATGGTTTGTCCAATTTTGGTGTTTAGTTTTCCTAAATCCATTAGAATTCTAATACTTACTGGAAGAGCCGTAATTGCGATACACAAACCAATAAACATGGTTGTCATAATTTGTAACCCAAATAAATGTCCTACTAAGACTCCACTGCCCAACGGAATAATAAAACCAAGGATTAGAATGATTAAATTTTTCCCTTTGAATGATTTGATAATGTTTTCAACATCAATTTCTAACCCCGCTAAAATAACCAATAAAAATACCCCAAGATCAGAAATAACACGAATTGATTCTGTATGGTGGATGATATTAAACAAACTAGGTCCCAATAATATCCCAGCAATAATCTCACCAATCATAGAGGGTTGTTTAAATCTTTCAAAAACTTCTCCTAACAATCTGGCAGTAACCAGCAAGATTAAAAGGTTTGTGAAAAAAGGGAGTTCAAAATGGGTCAGTTCCAGGTCCATTGTTTATTGATTTATCTAGTTGGTATCGATTAGATGGATTAAATGCAAAATTATATAAAAAAATGCAATATTAATGAGCAAATTAAATGAATAATTAATAGTGAATAATGAATAATCAAATTAATTCGTTTATTGACTATCAACTTTAATTTGCTTATTATCACTTTAGCTTATTAGCGTATTATTTTGTATTTTTGCACTTGTTATGAAAATGGTTGTACTTTTATCAAGAATTCCGTATCCCCTAGAGAAAGGGGACAAATTACGTGCCTATTATCAGATCAAAGAACTCTCTAAAAATCATGAAATCTATTTGGTTGCACTTAATGATGCCCCTGTTCATCCTAAAGCAATGTCGCAACTTCATCCCTTTTGTAAAGAGATTTTAATATTAAATTTGCCTTTTTGGACTCGTTTTATAGGTCTCTTTTATGCTTTATTTAAAGGAATCCCTTTTCAATGTGGCTATTTTTATTCCAAAAAAGCACATCAGAAATTCATAGATTTTGTCAATAGAATTCAGCCAGACCATATATATTGTCAAATTGTTAGAGTGGTAGAGTATGTTATTGGGATACCGTATCCTAAAACACTTGATTTTCAAGATGTTTTTTCAAAAGGGATGCAACGCAGATTTGAAAATGCTCCTTTTTATACCAAACCTCTTTTTTATTATGAATATAAAAAATTGATCAAATATGAGCAATTTGCCTTTTCGATTTTTGATCATTTAACCATTATTACAGGTGTTGATCGTGATTTGATACCCCATCCAGAACATTTAAAAATTGATGTGATACCAAATGGGGTTGATTTTGAGCAATATAGATATCAAGATGTTACCAAAGAGTTTGATTTAATTTTTTCAGGAAACATGAGTTATCCTCCCAATATAGATGCAGCCGAGTATTTGGCCAAGCATGTATATCCAGAACTTAAAAAAGAGTTTCCAAACATCACTTTAGTAATTTGTGGGGCCTCTCCCACTACGCGGGTGACCTCTTTAGCAGGAGATGGAATCACGGTTACGGGGTGGGTAGATTCTATGGCAGACTATTATGCAAAATCGAGAGTTTTTATTGCACCCATGCGATTGGGAACAGGACTTCAAAATAAATTGATCGAAGCGATGGCCATGAAACTCCCTTGTATCACTTCAACTTTAGCCGGAAAACCCTTAGAAGGGATTGAAAATGGAAGAGATGTGATCATTTGTGAAACTACTTCTGGGTACGTTGAAGCTGTCAAATTACTATTGAATAATCAAACACTTTATCAAGAGATTGCTGAAAATGGACATCAATTTGTGAAACAGAACTATAATTGGGAGGTGACGACACAAAAACTGGAAAATAAGATAATAATGAATAATGAA
>JBLJBB010000103.1:0-3345 GCA_047638115.1 Bacteroidales bacterium
TTTTCTTGATTCTTCATTTTATAAATATTTATATAAAAAATGTATACTATTCCATTAGTTTTTAGTCCAATATTGTTCAATCAGTTTTGAACTAATTCCTGTTTCTTCAGGATTAAAGTGTTTTCTGAGTAGATCCCAACACAAGTCAAGCGCATCATTGAGATCAATTGGATCACCAAATGGTTCTTCGATTTGATCAATAAAGTCTTGTCTATATCGTAGTAATTTTTGAGAGAACTGGTCGTTTGCGGCACCAACTTCAGCTGCTTCGTAGGCCTTTTCTGCATCAGCAAGAAGTGCAGCCATTGCGGTCATAATAGCACGATGGTCATTTCTGGTGTTATTGTTAACTTGTTGTTTTAACCTAGATAATGAACGTGCAAGTTTCAGTTTTCCCCCTTCCAAGAAAAACTGTCCTTCCGTGATATATCCTGTATTATCAGGCACTGGATCTTCTAGCGACTCTAAGGTTGTTGCTCCAATGATGGTAATTGAACCAGCACCGTCAATATCAGCGGCAACTTCATATCTACGAGCTAACTCAGAGTAAAGAGAACCGGGATATCCTTGAAGTGAGGGGATCATATCTTGATAGTTAGCCACATTACGAAGAATGTTTGACCAGTTAGTCATATCTGTAAGCAAAACGAGTACATCTTTACCAGAATCAGCAAACTCTCTGGCTACACTTAGTGCAACATCGGGAAGCATAAGTCCCTTAATTTGTGGTTCTCCAGCAAGGTGGGTAAACATAATGGTTTTGTCCATATTCCCAGAAACAGACAATTCATCTTTAAAATACTGATATTCATCATATTTTAGACCTATTCCGGCAAAAATAATGACATCAACTTGTGCTCCTTTCGCAATTTGAGAAAGCAAGTTGTTATAAGGTTCAGTAGGACCGGCAAAGATTGGAATTTTCTGTGATTTTACCAATGTATTAAAAACATCAATCATTGGAACTCCAGTCCACATGGGTTGTTTAGGGACTAATCGCACTGTTGGATTAAGAGTATCGAGCCGGGTTGAAAGTTGTTTATGATAGATAATTTCAGGGCCATTGTCAGCAACATTACCCACACCATCAAAGCTTCTTCCTAGCATATTTTCCGAAAAACCAATAGTCATTGGAGCTTCATGCATCCTAATTTTTGTACGTGTACTTAAACCTTGGGTTCCATTATACACTTGAAAAGTGGTGTTATCCTCACTAATATTGATCGCTTTTGCAAATGAGATGCTCTGGCTATTTTCTGCATTGATTAACTCAACAACGTGATTAAGTGCAACTCCTGGATTTCCTTCAACAGATATAAGTGCTTTACCTATTTTGCTTATTTTATTAATTTCTTTTTTTAACATTATTTATACTCTTTTTGATGAATAAAGTGATCAATTCTCTCTGAAAGTTTTGCAATATCCTCATCAGAACTAGCATTCTCATTCCAGTTTCTCCACCATTGACGTAAGGTGTCAAATTTAGATTTTATAAAAATTTTATATTCATCATCATCTTTATCATCTTGTGTGAATAGAATGGGGCTGTCGATTAATTTTTGTACGGATTGATTAATTAAAGTTAGTCTTTCAGGACGAGTGCAAGAGTCTAATTTTTGAAAAGCATCTTGTTGAAGAACACAAAAATCGATGGTTAATCCCTTTTGGAAATGGATATATTTTTCAACAGGTACTTTTTTAAGTCCGATTGTACTGATGGTTTGATCAATACCATTTGCTTCAATAAGGATAGAGATAATTTTATCTCTGTCTTCCCAAGAAATAAAGCTATCGTATACTGAGGTAGTATAAACTAAAGGATCAATGGCAGGATATTTTTTGGCATCCGCTCTATCTTGAGAGAGCCCCCAAAATCCACCTGTAGAATCCATAGTTGCTTGTGTAACTGGCTCTTGGAAGTTTCCGCCAGCAGGAGAGACTGTTCCAATAAAGGTCAGTGAACCACCAGTTTTTAGATCCAATCCAGCCCGTTGATACATACCTTTGATTTGATCTGGAATATCCATTGGGAAAGCTTCTGGACCAGGAATATCCCCTTGTCGACCGCTTCTTTCCCGAAGAGCTTGCGCCCATCGAGAGGTTGAGTCAGCCAGCAGAATAACGTTATAACCTTGGTATCTATAGTATTCTCCAACAGTAAGTGCAATAAAAACACTGGCTTCACGAGCTGCAACAGGCATAGAGCTGGTGTTTCCAAAAATACACATACGATTCATCAAAGATTCACCAGTGGATGGGTCTATCAGTTCAGCAAAATCTTTAAAAACTTCCACTGCTTCTCCAGCACGTTCCCCACAGGCAGCCATAACGATAATGTCTGCGAGTGCATTTTTACAAAGTGTATGTTGCATCACTGTTTTTCCAGCTCCAAATGGCCCAGGGTTTCCAACGGTTCCGCCATAAGCAACAGGTGCAAGTAGATCAATTAAACGCACTCCTGTTGAGATCGTTTTGTGAGGCACTGCACGCTCTTTAAATGGAATCGGTGATTTTACAGCATGTCTAAAAGCAAGTTTTAATTCATGAACAATGTTTTGTTGATCTCTAATGAGAGCAACTGTATGAGTAATGGTTACCGAACTTTTTTCAATGATTTGTTCAACTATACATTTTCCGATAACAAAAGGAACTAAAATCTTATGTTGAAATCTTCCTTCAGGAACAAAACCAATCGTATCCCCACCAGAAACAGGATCTCCAATTTTTATTAGGGGTGTAAATTCCCAAAGTTTATCTTCATCTAAGGCAGGAGCTTTCATTCCTGGTCTAAGGTAGGAATCCTCTTTTGCAAGGGTATACAGGGCATTTTGTAAGCCATCCCAAACACTGGTAAGAAGACCAGGACCAAGGAGAACTGAAAGTGGAGTTCCTGTAAATTCCACAGAATCACCAATTTTTGCACCCGTTAGATCTTCAAAAACTTGCATTTCCACAATACCATCCCCTAAGTTTGTGAAATCAGGTTTTATTTGGAGAACTTCTGCTTGAAGTAATTTCCCAACTACTGATATTTCGGCTGTTTCTCCCATTATCACTTCATCGAAAAACCGTGCTTGAACCAATGAGTCCTGAATAGCAATCAGCTTTCCTGTTCGTTTTTTTAATTTTTCAGTCATATATCAATTTTTATATTTATATCATTTAAATGATCTAAAGAACGATATAAAATTAATTTTGTTGTAAGTATAAGGTAAAAAAAATAAGAAAATAAAATAATTCTATATAATTTAACATGTAAAACAAATAGGGGTGCTTAAGGGCAAAAGGTTAAGGTCTCAATGCGAAAGGTGGGGATCGCTGGCAATTACACCCAAGTCTATAAAC
>JBLJBB010000104.1:0-47514 GCA_047638115.1 Bacteroidales bacterium
AATGAATAATCAATAGGCCTGTACTTTAGTGCAGGTCTATATATAAAATAAATATAAAAAAATAGGGAGTTATGAGAAGAAGGTTTAAGTCGTATGTTATTGAAGATCTTGAGATTATTGATGCAGGTGCGGAAGGAAAAGCGGTTGGGAAACATGAAGGGAAAGCAGTTTTTGTGCCATTTTGTGTACCAGGAGATGTCGTAGATGTTCAGATTACCAATATGAGTAAAGGGTATATGGAAGGAAGAGTGGTTGCTCTCAAAAAACCATCTCCACACAGAATTGAACCCACTTGTCAACATTTTGGGGTTTGTGGGGGTTGTAAATGGCAAATTCTCGATTATCCCCATCAGTTATTTTATAAACAAAAACAGGTTTCTGATAATTTTAAACACTTGGGCAAGTTTGAATATCCAGAAGTACAACCCATAATCGGTTCAGAAAAACAATTTTATTATCGAAATAAACTGGAATTCACTTTTTCTAATTTAAGGTGGTTAGAGGATGAAGATATGGCCCAACGTAATGCAGGGGTTGAATTGGAAGTCAGAGGATTAGGATTTCATGTTCCAGGAAAATTTGATAAAGTAGTGGATGTACAACATTGTTCTCTTCAAGCGGATCCAAGTAATCAGATCCGTTTAGCAGTAAGACAGTTTGCGATAGACCATGAGATCCCATTTTACAATATCCGTTCTCATGAAGGTGTGATGAGAAATCTAATCATCAGAACTGCTTCCACTGGGGAGTTGATGGTGATTGTGGTCATGACAGAATTATCTGAAATTACGGAGAAGTTACTAGGTTATTTAAAAGAGCATTTCCCTCAAATCACCTCTTTGCAATATGTAATCAATACAAAAATGAACGACACCATTTCCGATCAAGAGATTATACCTTATCATGGAAACCCATTCATTACTGAAAAAATGGAGGATCTGTCGTTTATGATTGGCCCGATCTCGTTCTATCAAACCAACAGTGAACAAGCTTACAAGTTGTATTCCATTGCACGCGAATTTGCACAAATTGGCAGTGAAGATATTGTGTATGATCTTTATACTGGGACTGGAACCATTGCAAACTTTGTAGCCCGAGAAGCTAAGAGTGTTATTGGAATTGAATATATTGTTTCTGCGATTGAAGATGCCCGTAAAAATTCCCAAAACAACGACATCCATAACACTAAATTTTATGCTGGCGACATCAAAGATATATTGATCCCAAGTTTTATAAAAAAACATGGTGTTCCAACGGTAGTAATCACAGATCCACCTAGAGCAGGAATGCACACACAAGTGATTGAAAGATTGTTGGAGATGGAAACTAAAAGGATTGTTTATGTAAGTTGTAATCCTGCAACTCAAGCGCGAGATTTAACACTTCTTTCTCCAAAATATAAAGTTACCCGAGTGCAACCAGTGGATATGTTTCCTCATACGCATCATGTTGAAAACGTCGTGCTTCTAGAGCTGAAGTAAGGCAAGCTTCTAGTATTTTGCAAATGAGAATAACCGCAAAGTAATTATGCCACAATGCTTTAAATTCAGATGGTAAAAAATTTCGAATCAACATCTCTTTTTTTTCTTAATTCTTTTTTGTATATTCGCCAAAAATTATCGTAATGTTCAAAAAGAGTGTTTCATTTTTATTCATTATTGTTGCTAATCTCATTTTATTAGCCCATGCATTAATACCACATCACCATCATAACTTAGAGGTGTGTCTTAATGCTGATGAATGCTCTTTCCATAACGATTTCCAATCTCAGAATCAAGAGGATAAAGATCACAAACATAATCATAACCATTCCAGTGATACAGAATGTTGTGTCTTAAAACAGGCCGTTGTAATCCCTACCAATTTTGATAAATTAAAAACCTCTTTTTTTGACTACAAAATATTACACAATACTTTTTATGACTGCCAACTTGATTTTTTAAAAGTAAAATTCGACCTCTATTTTCAAGATTTCAAAAACAAAGCAGCTCCTTTTGAAGAGCAGCTATATACACAAAGTGTAAATATTTATTTTGGATTAAGAGCCCCTCCCATTGTTTAATTTTTAGAGTTCGCACTTATGGAAAATATGATTTATAGATCATTATTTCCATTATATTTTTAAAAATTAAATACAATATCTTAATGAAAAATAATGTGATTTTATTTACAATAGTAGCTATTTTATTAGTGAGTTGTAACAAAAATAAAGAAAAAGAGAATCTGAACCATCATGGTGAAGATAAGGTTCAATTTACATGCTATACGAATGATTTTGAGCTTTTTGCAGAAGCAGATATATTTATGGTTGGAGAAAAGGCAAATATTTTGTCCCATTTCTCAAAATTACCCTCTTTTAAAGCTTTAGAGGTTGGTAAAGTGACCCTCTCTCTTATAGTGAACGGAAATGAGGTAAAACAAACTCTTGATAAACCTACCCGAAAAGGGATATATAGTTTTGACATTACACCAACTACAGCTGGAATGGGAGTCATTAAAATTCAAATTGATACATTCTTTATGGAAATTAAAAATGTACAAGTTTGTCAAAATCAAGATGAATTACATAAAATGGCAAAAAAAGAGCCAGTGTCAAAAGTAAATACGATTGTATTTACAAAAGAGCAATCTTGGAAGATCGACTTTAAAACAGAGTTCCCCAAAAAACAACCATTTGGACTAGTGATTAAAACAGTTGCCAAAATTGAACCTTCAACGGGGGATGAAATCTTAATTGCTGCAAAATCGAGTGGTATTGTTGTTTTTCCAAATTTCAATTTACTTGAAGGAAACAATATCAACAAAGGTCAAAATCTTTTCATTATTACGACCAGTGGTTTTTCAGATAATAATATTTCGGTAAAACTATCCTCAGCAAAAAACAATTTTGATATTGCTGAAAAAGAGTATATTAGAAAGAAAGAGTTGCTGAAAGAGAAGATAATATCTGAAAAAGAGTATCAAATAGCTAAAAATAACTATGACAATGCTAAACTTGTTTATGATAACCTGGTGGATAACTTCTCCTCAAATGGTCAATCTATCTCTTCTCCTATGAATGGATTTGTTAAACAAATTCATGTCAATAACGGACAATATGTTGAAATAGGACAACCCATGATTACCATCTCTCAAAGTCAATCACTCGTTTTAAAAGCATTAGTACAACAAAAATATACAACTACTTTATCTTCAATTTTTTCAGCGAATATCAAAACTGTGTATGATAATAAAACATACACTTTTGAAGAATTAAATGGTAAATTTCTTTCTGTTGGGAAATCAGCAAATGAAGATAATTATTTAATTCCTGTTTATCTTCAAATCGATAATAAAGGGAGTTTTATACAAGGGAGTCTAGTGGAACTTTATATTAAAACGATAACGAAACAAGATGCGCTTACAGTTCCAAACTCAGCACTTTTAGAAGAGCAAGGAATCTTTTTCGTATTAGTACAAGTAAATCCAGAATTATTTGAAAAACGTGAAGTTAAAATTGGAAATACAGACGGATTTGATACTGAAATTATAACTGGACTGCTTCCAAATGAAAGAATTATTTCATCGGGAACAATGTTAGTTAAACTTGCGCAGTCTGCTGGTGCTTTAGATGCTCATTCAGGTCACGTGCATTAAAATAGAGAATTATGATAAACAATATAATTAAATTTTCACTGAACAATAAATATTTTGTATTGGTTTGTTCAGTTGTTCTATTGATTTTTGGAACAAAGGCAGCATTCGAAATGGATGTTGATGTTTTTCCAGATCTTACGGCACCCACAGTAGTTGTCATGACAGATGCCCATGGTATGGCGTCTGAAGAGGTTGAAAGATTAGTCTCATTTCCTATAGAAGCTGCTGTCAATGGAGCTACCGATGTAAGAAGAGTGCGGTCTGCCTCCTCTCAAGGATTTTCATTCGTTTGGGTTGAATTTGACTGGGGAACAGATGTGTTTAAAGCTCGTCAAATTGTGAGTGAAAAACTGATCTCTATCAATGAACAGATGCCTTTAGGGATAGGTCAGCCCACTCTAGCTCCGCAGTCGAGTGTGATGGGTGAAATATTCTTTGTTGGCTTACAAGCTGATTCCACCGACTTAATGACCTTACGAACCATTGCTGATTGGAATATAAAACCATTGATTTTAGCTACAGGTGGGGTGTCTCAAGTTACCATTATTGGAGGAGATTACAAACAATACCAGGTAATTGCTGACCCCATGAAGATGAATTTCTATAAAGTTACCCTTGATGAAATTGCTCAAGTGTGTAATCATATCAGTCAAAATTCTTCAGGAGGTGTTATTCGTGAGTATGGAAATGAATATGTAGTTCGCGGAATGGCCAGAACTTCAAATCTTGAGGAACTCTCTAATACGTATATCAAATCGGTAAATAACAAACCGATTCGGATTAATGATGTAGCTCAAGTGGTTATTGGGAGTGCGGTCAAAATGGGATACGCTTCTGAAAATGGGAAACCTGCAATTCTTATCTCCATTTCTAAACAACCTAATGCGAATACTTTAAAGGTTACTGAAAAAATTGAAAAGAATTTAGAATCGATTAAAACCTCCTTGCCTCCTGATGTAAAAGTAGATACTAAAATATTTAGACAAGCTGATTTTATTGAAAGATCAGTAAGTAATATCCAAAATACACTCATTGAAGGAGCCATCTTTGTGATCATTATTTTGTTCCTTTTTCTAGGGAGTTTTAGAACAACCATCATCTCTTTGTTGGCAATCCCGTTGTCTCTATTGGGTGCAATTTTAGTGTTGAATGCTTTAGATTTTAATATCAACACCATGAGTTTGGGAGGAATGGCCATTGCCATTGGCTCTTTAGTGGATGACGCCATCATTGATGTCGAAAATGTTTATAAACGACTGCGGCAGAACAGACTTTTACCTCTTGAAAAACAACAAAACTCTTTTACTGTTGTTTTTGAAGCTTCTAAAGAGATTAGAGCCTCCATTTTAAATGCTACATTAATCATTATTGTCGCTTTCCTCCCTTTATTCTTTCTTACAGGAATGGAAGGGAAAATGCTACAACCACTTGGCATCTCTTTTGTTGTTTCCCTTGCTGTTTCTTTAATAGTTGCCATGACATTAACACCACTACTTTCAAAAATGATGCTTTCCAGCGATAAATACCTCTCCAAAAATGAAAAAGATAGCTGGTTGTCAAGAAAATTATCAAATCTTTATGAAAAATCATTGATTTGGGCAATGAATCACAAAAAGTGGATTCTATACCCAACTATGGGGATGTTTATTGTGGCAATTATCATTTTTTTAACTTTCGGGAGAACCTTTTTGCCGGATTTTAATGAAGGAGCTCTAACACTTTCTGTTGTAACCAATCCTGGAACATCTCTAGAGGAAAGTAATCGTCTTGGAAATCTTATAGAGACCGAATTATTGTCAATACCCGAAATATCGAGTACTGCCCGTAGAACCGGAAGAGGTGAGTTAGATGAACATTCTCAAACAACAAATAGTGCTGAAATAGATGTTAATTTTGTACTCAATGAAAGATCTCAAGAGGATTTCCTTATAGATGTAAGAAACAAACTTTCTGCCATTCCTGGGATTGCATTTACAGTTGGACAACCCTTAGGTCATAGAATAGATCACATGCTTTCGGGCACTCGAGCGAATATTGCGATTAAATTGTTCGGAAAAGATCTCAATAAAATGTTTGAAATGGGGAATCTGATTAAATCTTCGATCTCAGATATTGAAGGGTTAGTGGATGTAAATGTTGACCAACAAGTGGAGATCCCTCAGATTCAAATTAAAGCTAATCGTAATATGTTGGCCTTTTATGGGATCACTTTAAAACAGTTTAACGACTTTATTGACATCTCATTTGGGGGTGAAAAGATGACAGATATTTATGAAGGTCAACGCAGTTTTGATTTAATATTAAAACTGGACCCTTCTTACACTCAAAATATGGAAGGGATTAAAAATGCTTTAATTGACACAGAGAATGGAAGCAAAGTACCTCTTAGTCAAGTTGCTGAAATCGTTTCTGTTACAGGTCCAAGTTCCATAAGTAGAGAAAATGTACAAAGAAAAATTGTGATCTCTGCAAATGTAGCTGGTAGAGATTTAAGAAGTGTGGTTAACGACATTCAGCAGAAAGTAAAATCAGATATTGAACTACCGGAAGGGTATAGAATTGAGTATGGTGGACAGTTTGAAAGTGAAGCAAAAGCTTCTCAAACGTTACTCATTACATCATTAATTGCTTTATTTGTTATATTCTTACTTCTTTATCAGGAATTTAAAAATTTCAAACTAACTTGTATTGTGATGCTTAATTTGCCGCTCGCTTTAATTGGCGGAGTTTTTGCGATCTTTTTAACATCTCATGTTATTAGTATTCCTGCAATCATTGGGTTTATTACCCTCTTTGGTATCGCTACTCGAAATGGAATCCTTTTGGTGACCCATTATCAACAGCTACTTCATCAAGGAAAATCTGTTTCTGATACCATCATTTATGGATCAAAAGATAGATTAATTCCTATATTAATGACAGCTTTAACAGCAGCTTTGGCATTAGTCCCATTGGCCTTTAAAGGGGATCTGCCTGGAAATGAGATTCAAAGTCCAATGGCAAAAGTTATCTTAGGTGGATTGTTAACCTCAACATTACTAAACATTTATGTTATTCCTATCATCTTTAGTGCGCTAAAACATCGTGGATTTATAAAAACAGATCAATAATGAAAAAAATATTTTTAATACCTATTGTTTTACTTTCGGTTTTGCAAACTTTTTCACAAAATACCGACCAAATTGTTTCTCAAATTATCAAAAACAATCCAACGTTACAAGCACTTACTACAAGTAATAATGCGGATAGAGTAGGAAACAAAACGGATCTGTACTTGGCAAACCCTGAAGTAAATTTTAATTATTTGTTTGCAAATTCTAACACTTTTGGAAATAGAACAGATCTAAGTGTTTCTCAATCTTTTGATTTTCCTTCGGCCTATGTGTATAAGTATCAAATGGCTACCTTAAAAAATGATCAGTTGCCCTATACCTATCAACAAACATTAAATCAGATCGTTCTTCAAACAAAGTTGACCTGCTGCGATTTGATTTACTACAATCTATTGTTGAAAGAGTACCAAAAGAGATACGATATTGCAGTAAAAATTGCTTCCGCTACCAAACGAAAATTTGAATCTGGTGAATCAACAATGTTGGAAGTTAATAAAGCAGAGTTAAACAAGTTTACGATTTCCAAGGAGATCGAGAGAATTCAACTCGAAAAAGAGCTTTTTTTAAACCAGTTAGTTGGATTGAATGGGAATATTCCGTTGCAATTTGAGGATACACTTTTTATTTTACAACAAATCCCTAGTGATTTTGAGCAATGGGTTTCACAAGTTGAACAAAGAGATCCCACTTTAAAGCTCATGAAATTAGAGATTGAATGGTACGAAAAGCAAAAAAAATATGCCATTGCCATGAGTTTGCCAAAGTTTAAAGTGGGTTATATGAGTGAACTAATGTCAAATCAGGATTTTAGAGGTGTTAGTTTTGGCATGTCAATCCCTTTATGGGAAAACAAGAATAAAATTAAGTATGCAAAACTTAAAACGGAGGCCATACAAAATTATGAAATGGCGAAGAAAATCCAATTTTACAATCATCTGAAAGCGCTACATACTAAGACCATTACGTTGCAAAATAGCTTATTTGAGTATGAATTGAACTTAGCGATGTATAACAATATGGATTTGCTTAATATGGCATTAGAGAATGGAGAGATAGACTTAATCCATTTCATGATGGAGCAATCTTTTTATTATGAAAGCTTAGAAAATCTTTTGGAGATGAAACGAGATTTGAG
Organism: Bacteroidales bacterium; assembly: GCA_047638115.1. Taxonomy (GTDB): domain Bacteria; phylum Bacteroidota; class Bacteroidia; order Bacteroidales; family WCHB1-69; genus UBA5429. The sequence continues at coordinate 7,885 of JBLJBB010000104.1, forward strand.
CAAAGCTGTTGCTGAGATGAGTATATATTAATCTAACTTTTAAGAGGTTTAGTTAATCCTTTTTTTGCCAACACCTTCATCAATGAGCACTTTTTCGGGAGGTGTAAGTAGTTGTTCTGGATTTGCTAAGATCTTATTGAGCATCCTCATGGAGGAGGCGTAGTAGAATCCGTCACAAACGCGTTCATCTAATACAAACTTCAACATAATACTTTTTTGAGTTTCAATATTTCCTATTGTATCAATCACGTTCTCTCTTGTTTTTCTTCCCATCGCGACGAAAATACTACAAGTACCAAATTCGTAGAGGTGATGATAAATAGATTCTACTCCTATGGATCCAATATTGGTGAGAAAAATACTGCAATGCCACGGGCTCACTTTATTGATTATCTTGGGCATAATTCCCACTTTATCCATCCATAACAAACTAAAAACTGCAAATCTTAATAAGAAATCTGGAAGTTTACCTATCAGTCCAGCAATGGCATCAGAATCATTTTTTTGTCCCACTTTTTGGTTTGCATCTAATTCAGTGCGTATTTTTGTCACCACATCACCGAGAGTGTCAGCAGGCATAAAAAAAGGTTTAATCAGAGTCTCCTCCCCTTCATCAGTAAGAGATCGTTTAACAGCTATGGAGATATTGAGGTGATTCCGTGAGAATATTTTATTCCACATCACAAAGCGATTCAAATTGGGTCGTTGAGAAAAGAGACGTACTAATGCCGCAATTACAATGTGCATAATGGAAAGATCGGGCATCTCATCTTTATGTTTTTTGATAAATGCTTCTAAATGATCGATTTGTAATTTTTCCTCGAAGAAGTTTTGAGAGTCCATCCTAGTTCTTAGGAAATAAGGGATAACACGGAACACTGTGTCCACTTTTCTAACGCGCCACCCATCGTATCGATCGCCTAAACTACGTTTATAATATTTGAATTTGTTAAAGTCCATAGCGATTATTTTTGATGGTGAATATTGATTTGAAAGATGTGACAAATATACTAAAAAAATACAGGTGCACCTTGCACCTGTTTATATCTCAATAATCTTATACTTCTTGTTTCCCAGTTTGAGTTTGTAGGCGTATTCTATTTGGTGTTTGCCGCTGACAGAGTTGGCTTTCATGAAGGCGTCGTCACACTGATGTGCTTGATCTACCATATCATGGGCACATGCTTCAATAGCTACAATATCCGTAGATACTAAAATACCAATATCGTTGATAAAAGGTTTTTTAGGATTGCCAGAACAATCACAGGTTGGAGATACATTGATGATAATGTTAAAATAGATAGAGTTTTTGGCTTCAATGACGGGTTTTGTGTATTCTACGAGTCCCTCTAAAAACCGTTTGGTCTTTTCAGCATCATCTGGAGCATTGATAGCAGCATCTTGACAAGTAGAGATACATTTACCACATCCAATACATTTCTCTTTGTCAATTGTTAGAGGATTTAAAGTGATTGCATCAACGGGACAATCGATTTGGCAGGCACCACACTTAACACATTTGGAATCGGTGGTTACGGGGAAGTTATTAGAGTGCATCAGCTTTTTCCCTTCAGGGGTTGCCATACCCATAGAAACATTTTTGATACAGCCCCCAAAACCAGCACTCCCGTGCCCTTTAAAGTGGGTAAAATAGATGATGGTTTCATATTTTTCGATGTTTTTCCCGATGAGGGCATTTTTAAAACGAACGCCATTTTCTATGGGCATTACGAGTGTTCCTCCGGAATCTAGAATATCAATTGGAGCAAATGTAAAGCCGTGATCTTTTGCCAATTGAATGTGGGTGTCAGTATTTCTTCGGCGACCGCGATAGGCCACATTGGTTTCGATCAGGGTCGCATTGAGATATTTACAAAGGGGCTCCACCATAGTAGCCGGAACGAAGTATTGGTTTCCATCTTCTCCAAAGTGCACTTTAATGCCCACATTTCCATGAACACTATCTTTCACAAAGTTGAAAATTTTCATTACCCCTTCCGGAGAGATATCTCTGGTAAAATAAACGATAGAGGAATCTTCAGAATTTTGAGCTTGAAGTGGTGCATTTAAGCATAAAAACAGACTAAAAATGAGGGTAAAAAAAGAAAATTTTTTCATATTTTTGATTTAAAGTGCAAAAATACAAAAAAAGCGAACATCGTAAAACAGAATACACTCCTTTTCGCCCATAGCCCTTCGCCCTTCGCCCTTCGCCCTTCGCCCTAATAGCACACAGATGACACGGATATGACAGATTTACACAGATTATTTTATAAGAAACCACCCCGGCCTGCGGCCATCTTTCCAAATGGGAAAGGTCTAAAGTCTAAGGTCAAAAGTCTAAAGTATTCCATATCAATATGTTCAAATAGTATTGAATAAGGTTTGTTTAACTTTAGACGTTTGACCTCAAAACCGCAGGTTTTGTTGCATTAGCTCTTAGCCCTACGCCCATTTATACTCTTCATCAATCATCCATTTTTCACGCATACGAAAAGCGGGAATCGTTTGTCGTTTGGCTTTATTGGCAGCTACGTTTGGTTTTATACCGTTTTGTGAAGCCCATAAGGAGAGGGGAACTGTTTTTTTGGCCGTGAGTAGGGTGATTCGTTTGTGCAATGCTTCTTGCAACAGTAAAGCAAACAATTGTGTGAAGCCCCCAAATTTCATGGTAACAGGATAGTTTTTAAATAATGGATAATATTCTGTGTGTTTGCTTTTGTTTTGAATAATGATTGGAGGATATCCTGCATGTATTAACTGAATATTGATGAGAACCCTTCCCATTCGTCCATTACCATCAACAAAAGGGTGAATGGTTTCAAATTCAGCGTGGAAACGTGCAATGGTATCTAAAAAATAACGGGTTTTGTTTTCATTGTAATCATCTACTAATTCTTGTATTAGGGCATACACAAACTGTGGGTTTGCCCCTAAGTGATTCCCCACGCGAACCCACTCTTTGCCGCAGCGAAATCGTCCAGCAATAGTGTCGTCAATATGAGTTAGTAAAGATTTGTGTAAATCTAAAATGAGTTTAATGGAAAGATTCTGATTCGGTTTTTCCAGAAGGGCTTCTGTAATGGATGCCAAATTTTTAGCTTCGAATATTTCGCGCACGTTAATTTTGCGGTGTAAAGTATCACCAGCTAATATTTTTTCTGTGTCCTCCAGAGTAAGTGTAGAGTTTTCAATGGCGTTTGAGTTGTAAACCATCTCGGGAATTTCAGCAAGGGCTATCTCTTTCAGCAAGGGTTCGTTTCCAATTGACAAAGCAATGTAGCGATTCTGTAGGGCTTCAATTTTATCTTTTGTGGTTTGATTAATCATATACTTATCGTGAATTAATCTGCAAATATACTAAAATTCACGCTAAGTTGAAAAAATTTAGACAAAAAATAAAAAAATAGTGAAACTCTTTAGACGTTAGACTTTTGACATTAGACTTTTTAAAAGCCGCTAATGCGCGAATGAAATCCTACGCCCTTGGCCTTTCGCCCTTAGCCTTGCGCCTACTTGCATTAGGGCGGAGCCGAGAAAGCCCGCAAAGGAGGAAGCCGATGTGATGCAGGGAGTAAAAGAGCGACCTTGGGAGCTCCTTTTACGACCTTGCAGTCACACGGCTAACGACTGCGGACTTGAAGGCGGAGACCGACCCCGAGCGAAGCGAGGGGGAATGCCCAAAAGAATGAATAATGAATAATGAATAATTGAATTAGTAAATTTTAAATTAGCAAATTAGCAAATTAGCAAATGAAGGGTGAGGTAATTTTTATCTTTAGACTTTTGACTTTTGACTTTTCGATTATAAAAATTGTTAATTATTAGGTTTATATCGGAAAAATTCACTAATTTTGCCCTCAAATTAAAAGATGTAATATGGCGATTGAATTAACCGAACAAGAAGTAATTAGAAGACAAAAATTAGAGGAGTTTAATAAATTAGGGATCAACTCTTATCCTGCTGATCTTTACGAAGTTAATGTGACTTCTAAAGAGATTTTGGAACATTTTCCACAAGATAATTCCCTATATCAAAATGTGAGTTTTGCTGGTAGAATTATGCACCAAAGGATTATGGGTGCGGTATCTTTTTATGAATTACAAGATGCTCATGGCAAAATTCAAATTTATGCCAAACGGGATGAACTTTGTCCGGGTGAAGATAAAACCATGTATAATGGCGTTTTTAAAAAATTAGATATTGGAGATATTATTGGCGTTAAAGGGTTTGTTTTTCTTACGCAAACCGGTGAAATCAGTATCCATATTAAAGAGTTTACCATTTTATGTAAATCTCTAAAACCACTTCCAATCGTTAAAGAGAAAGATGGCGAAGTGTATGATGCATTTCAAGATCCTGAACAAAGATACCGCCAAAGATATGTGGATTTGATTGTGAACCCACAAATTAAAGATACTTTCATCAAAAGAACACAACTGGTGAATACCATGCGTAACTTCTTGAATGAGAAAGGGTACCTCGAAGTGGAAACCCCAATCTTGCAACCTTTATATGGTGGCGCTGCTGCTCGTCCATTTAAAACACATCACAATAAACTCGATATGACGTTGTATCTTCGTATCGCTAATGAGCTCTATTTGAAAAGATTGATCGTGGGCGGTTTTGATGGCGTATATGAGTTTTCAAAAGATTTTAGAAACGAGGGGATGTCCCGTTTTCATAACCCAGAGTTTACTCAAATGGAGCTTTATGTAGCTTACAAAGATTATGAGTGGATGATGAATACCGTGGAAGAGATGGTGGAAGCGGTGGCTTTAAAACTTCATGGAACAACTCAAGTACAAGTGGGTGAGAACCTTATTGACTTTAAACGTCCTTGGAAAAGATACACCATGTATGGCGCAATTGAACATTTTACAGGCACAGATATCTCTGGCATGAACGAAGAGGAGATGGCTGCTTTTGCTAAAACCTGTGGCGTTGAAGTGGATGCATCTATGGGTCGCGCTAAACTGATTGATGAGATTTTTGGTGAAACCTGTGAAGCTAAATTGATCCAACCTACTTTTATCCACGATTACCCAATTGAAACCTCTCCATTAACTAAAAAACACCGCTCAAAACCAGGCCTAACAGAAAGATTTGAAGCAGTTTGCAACGGAAAAGAGATCTGTAATGCGTATTCTGAGTTGAATGATCCTATCGATCAACGGAAACGTTTTGAGGATCAACTCGAACTTGGCAAACGGGGCGATGATGAATCTATGGTGTTGGATGAGGATTTCTTGAGAGCACTGGAGTATGGTATGCCTCCTACTGCAGGTTTGGGAATCGGAATTGACCGTTTATCGATGATCATGACCAACTCTCCATCTATTCAGGATGTTTTGTTCTTCCCTCAAATGAGACCAGAGAAGAAAAAAGAGGTGGCATCAGAGCAAGATTTTATAAATGTGGGGGTACCTCAACCTTGGGTTGCCGTATTAAACAAATTGAATATAAATACTTTAGAGGCCTTGAAGGAGGCAAATGCTAATAAATTATTGAATGACTTAGGTGGAATGCGTAAAAAACTCAAGATGGATGTTCCTGCTGTTCAACTTCAAGAGATTCAAAATTGGATCCATAACATTATTTAAAAACCAATTATAATCAACCTATAAACATAAAAAAAAATTGTTATGAAAAAAGTACATAATTTTAATGCCGGACCTTGCATTCTTCCTAAGGAAGCTGTAGAAAATTCGATCGAAGCTCTAAAAGACTTTGCTGGAACAGGAATGTCAGTAATTGAAGTTTCACACCGTTCGAAAGAGTGGGAAGCTATAATGGGTGAGTGTGAAGCTCTTTGGAGAGAACTTCTCAACATTCCAGACAATTACAAAGTATTATTCTTAGGTGGTGGAGCAAGCATGCAATTCTGTATGGTTCCAATGAACTTAATGGAAAACAAAGCTGCTTATTTAGAGACTGGTGTTTGGGCTAAAAAAGCTTTAAAAGAAGCTAAAGGATTTGGAAATGCAGTTTGTGTTGCCTCATCAGCTGACAAAACTTATTGTTATATTCCTAAAGGATACGAAATTCCTGCAGATGCTGATTATTTCCACATTACAACCAACAATACCATCTATGGTACTGAAATTAAATATGATATGGATTCTCCAGTGACTTTAGTTGCCGACATGTCATCAGATATCATGAGTCGTCCAGTGGATGTTACCAAATATGGTTTGATTTACGGTGGCGCACAAAAAAATGTGGGTCCAGCAGGGGTGACTTTTGTTATTGTTCGTGAAGATCTTCTTGGAAAAGTGACTCGTTACTTACCTACTATGTTAGATTACAGAACACATATTCCTGAAGGTTCTATGTTCAACACTCCTCCAGTATTTTCAATTTTTGTGATGACTCAAACTTTAAAATGGTTGAAAAACTTAGGTGGATTAGAAGTGATGCACAAAATGAATGAAGAGAAAGCGGCTCTATTGTACAACGAAATTGACCGTAACTCTATGTTCCAAGGAACTGCAGCAGTGGAAGATCGTTCGTTGATGAACATCTGTTTTGTGATGACTGAACAATACAAAGATAAAGAAGCTGATTTTATGGCATTTGCTAAAGAGCGCAACATGATTGGTATCAAAGGGCACCGTTCAGTGGGTGGATTCCGCGCTTCTACATACAATGCTTGTCCAAAAGAGAGTGTTGAGGCATTAGTAGCTTGCATGCAAGAATTTGAAAAATTAAACGCATAATATCATGAAAATATTAGTTGCAACCGATAAACCATTTGCCAAAGCGGCAGTTGACGGAATTCGTCAAATAGTGGAAAATGCTGGTCACGAATTGGCATTATTAGAAAAATATACTGAAGTAACTGATCTCTATGCAGCCGTTAAAGATGCTGATGGAATGATTGTTAGATCAGACAAAGTTACCAAAGAGGTGGTTGAGGCAGCTCAAAATCTTAAAATTGTGGTTCGTGCAGGTGCAGGATACGACAATTTGGATTTAGCAGCATGTACTGCTAAAAACATCGTAGCGATGAACACTCCTGGACAAAACTCAAATGCTGTGGCTGAGTTAGCTTTAGGGATGATGGTTTTCATGGCTCGTAATCAGTTCAATCCAGGTACTGGAAGTGAGTTGTTGGGCAAGAAAATTGGGATTCATGCTTATGGTAATGTTGGCCGATTAGTTGCTAGAATTGCTAAAGGTTTTGGAATGGAAGTGTATGCTTTTGATCGTTTTGTAACAGCTGAGAAAATGGCTGCTGATGGCGTAAAAGTGTGTCAAACCGTTGAGGAACTTTACACTACTTGTAACTATATTTCCCTACATATTCCAGCTACTGATGAGACTAAAAAATCTATCGGGTACGATTTGTTATCAAAAATGCCTAAAGGAGGTTGCTTGATCAATACGGCTCGTAAAGAGGTGATCCACGAAGAGGAGTTGGTAAAGATTTTGGAAGAGCGTGCTGATTTAAAATATGCAACTGACATTGCTGCCGGAAACCAAGCTATTTTGGATGAAAAATTTGGCACCCGTGTTTTTGCAACTCCAAAGAAAATGGGAGCAGAAACTGCCGAAGCCAATATCAATGCTGGCTTAGCAGCTGCTAATCAAATCATTAAGTTTTTACAAACTGGGGATACTACATTTAAAGTTAACTAGACTGCAGACTACAGACTACAGACTACAGACTGCGGACTACAGACTGCAGACTACAGACTGCAGACTGCAGACTACAGACTGCGGACTACAGACTACAGACTGCGGACAACGGACTACGGACAACTGACTAGAGTTAACCGTTTAAATATCTGAAAAATTAAGAGTTTCATTTGCAAATTTGCCGATGAAACTCTTTTTTATATTTTTCATTTTTTCTCTCTATTCTTCACTATTCATTATTCATTATTCACTCTTCATTATTCACTCTTCATTATTCACTCTTCATTATTCACTCTTCATTATTCATTATTCACTATTTTGGGGCGTTCCCCCTCGCTACGCTCGGGGTCGGGCTTTTCCGGGGTTCGCTTCGCTCCCGTACTTCGCTGCACTTCGCTTAAGAGAAGATCTTCATCATATCTAATGCATCGCGGCGCTCGTTCCAGCTCGCACCGCCTTCGGCGCCCTCCAAATCCCTAACGCGAAGCAGGCGAAGGGCTAAGGGAGAAATTATTAGAGCAAAAGCAACTTTATATTTTAAAATAGAACAAAGATTAAGCGGATGTTTCGAATCACAGATGAAACTGATCCGCCTAAATTGTCGTTTGAAAATCGGAATAGATCCACTGTGTTCCATTGTGCATCCATTGTGTTCCACTGTGACCTGATATTGAAAAAAAATAATAGAAACTAAAATCATTCATTGAATTTTAGTTACAAATAGATGAAATAATATTCAATATACAAACATGTTTCACTTTAAAACACTGTGTTTTTTTGTTTTTTCTAGATTTTTCTTTAAGAATATCACAGTGGTACACAGTGGATGCACAGTGGAACACAATGATATTATGTGTTTAGTTTTATTAAAGGTTAAAGTCAACTATCTAATAGGTTGAACCCTTTAATGGACTGTATTTTATTTTTTATGTACCAATATAAACATTTTTAATTAAAAACCAACAAAATTTAAAAAAATATTTCGAGGCAGGGCAACGATATCTTTGAAGGAAAATGTTAAAAAATTTCGTATAACAATATCTGATTTTCAATAAATATTATTTTTTACTTTTTTGAGATAGAGAGTGAGGTTTATATTATTTTTTTTTCTATTTTTGCTGTAGAGAAATATTAAAAAAGCTATAATTGAATTTTTAAAATTGTATAAATATGAAATCTGTTAAAAAACTATTCATTCTATTTTTGTTATTTATTCAAATGACATTCGTGCATGCACAACATGATACATTTATTTATACTCCCAATAAAGTTTTTGTTTTTGAAGCAAAGTACGATTCTTGTGGTGTTCAAACAAATAATTATATTGTCATGCGAATTCTACCGGAAAAAACAGGTAAAGAGTATTTTATAACGTATGATTATTATAATTTTTTACCCGATTACAACCATTTAGATTCCCTTTCATCGATCGATTCATCTGGATTTATTGAAACGACCACTGTATTAGAAACTTCAAAATACCTTTTTTTACATCCCCCGCGAGTTCAATATGATCGATTAGCACAATATTTTCCTTTTCCTGAAGTTGTTTTTCCTATTAAAATGGGAAAAAGATATAAAAGAGGGTTTTTATCGTTCGATGATCCCAAGTGTAATTGTCTATTTTGGATTAAATACAAAATGTATATTGACTTTTATACTCAATATAAATATAAAAATAAACTTATTGATGTTTTTAGAATTTACGGAGATGGCGAAAATAAAACCGGATTTTATTCGGTCCTCAATTTATTTAGCAAAGAGTATGGATTTGTTAAAATGAAATATTCTATAAAAGATTCTATAACTTTAGAATTAAACTTAATAAACATTATTGATAAAAATGAGATTGTAAAATAAAGTTAAAAAAAATATGAAAAATAAAATTACATTAATCTTGCTACTGACAGTAAGTCTGAGTTGTTTTGCGCAATTGCAAAATCCCTTCGAAAAACTAACCAAAAAACAGATGTATCAAGATTTTGATCAGCTGATCCAAATTATTGAAGATGGAAATCCACAACTATTGGTTAGACAAAAAGTTACCGGATTAGATCAAATGGAGAAAATGCGGGCGATGAGAAGTCAGATTGACACCATAACAGATAATGATTCTTTTAATGATTTGTTAAATCATACCTTAGATTGGGTTATGGATGCCCATTCTTATGAAACTTTTGAGATATATCCTGAATATGAAAATTTAAAATTAATAGATACTGCTGCTATCACAGCAAGAAAATCCTATTATAGAAGTTTTGAATATTATTATAAAATAGAAAAACAATCCAATACTTTTTGGGATGGTGCTATTTACTACAACAATAACTTTTACATTAGGGGGGATCATCACTTAATAGATAAAAATACAGATACATTAAATATTACTTTAATGAAGATTATATCGGTGGATGATGAAGAAATCACTACTTATGTTAAAAACCATTTATTACAAAAGAGTTATTATGATTTAAAAAGCAGAAGTTTTTTTTATGGGGATAAATGGGGTGTTTATATTCCAAAAGATTTAAAAATAAAAGCAGAACAAAATGGAAAGGAGATGGAATTTTCTTTTGACCAATATCCGGGGCAGATGATTGTTCAATCTGTACCTATGATTTTGGAAGGGGTGCCTAATGAAAACCTACAGCCTGACAGACCAAAAAATGATGTTTCATACTTCCCTGAAGATCGAATTTTATATATCAGCTTGACAACCATGATGGAGGATCAAGATCAATTTTATGCACAAATAAAAGAGGTTGGCAAAAGTAATGTTATTGATAAAGTGATTATTGATGTGAGAGATAATACGGGTGGTTCCGATTTTGTTTGGATGAAGGTGATCTCTGCTCTTGTGAAAGATACCATTCATTATTCCAATAAGTTAGCTTTTTGTGATTCCAAAATGATGAGAAAAAGATCAAATAATATGAAGGATATCCTTTCGTATGAGAAAATCCCATTTTTAGATAACAGATCTTATGGGATTTTGAATTCTGAGATGTTGATCATACCGGATACTAATTCGATCCAATTTGACCAAAAAATATATGTTTTAAGCAATCGCAACACGTTTTCAGCAGCCTTCTCATTGGTGCGATTTGCCAATCAAGTGGAACAAGTTGTTTCAGTGGGTTCACCCACCGGACAGATGGTTGGATTTGGGTTAATGCCGGAACTATTTCAGCTTAAAAACTCCAAATTTACATTTCGTTTAGCCTGTGTTATGGATGTTTATAATGCAACCAAACCGGAAGATGTTTATCAAGACCATACGGAAATTGAGATCACCCCAACCTTTGAAGAGGAAGTGCTTTATCCAAGATCCATTTACGATATGAAAAGCAAATCGTATTTGTACAAATATGATACTGGGTTTAAGAAAATATTGGAGCTAAAGTAAGAATATATAAAAATCAGAATCATGAAAAAAACCCCCTTATTGCTCTTTTTGTTATTCACAATAATAACCGGATTTTCACAAATTAAAGTTAGTGGAACTTTAATAGATTCAGTTACCCATCAACCGATCCAATATAGTAGAATCTCTTTTGGAGATCCCCATAATGCAGTTCTATCTGACAAGAATGGGTATTTTGAAATATCATATTTTCAAACAGGAAAGGTTCAAATCAGCAATGTTCAGTATGAACCAAAAGAGTTTAATATATTACAAAATGAAAACTTAGGTGAAATCCCTTTGACAAACCAAGTATATAAACTAAACACATTTACGATTAATCCAAATAAATCTAATTTGATTGCTGGTGAATTCGAAAAAAGAACAGTTATTAAAAGGAAAAAAGGGAGATATTTTTTTAGAGCTCTCTCTCCACTTATAATTTCATTGTATATTGATTCTCCGAATAAAAATGAAGAGATGCAATTTATTGAAACACTAAATTATTATATTTGCGATTCCTCTAAAGATGGTTACCCTTTCCGCGTTCAAGTATATGAAGCTATTCCTAATAGTGATGGAACAGTATCACATGGGAAACCATTGATAGCAGAAAACATCATACTTTCATTTCCAAATTATGATGGATGGATACAACTTGATGTAAAAAAATATGGATTAAAAATACCTCCAAATGGCATTTTTATATCATTAGAGTTTTTGAAATCTTACCCCATAGATCTAGATTTTGATCCTAAATCAAAGTTTGTATCAACAGTTGTCGATTTTAAAAAGAAGGATAATTGTTTCTTTATCCTTTTTTCAAAACGTTCAAAATCAAATCCTAGTCATTGGACTCAATCGGTAAGGAATTTTTACGGATTCACAAATTCTAAGTTTTTCGGGGATTCTAATAATTGGGGATTTCTTAACGTTGGGAACCCTTTGATATACATTAATTATTCTATTAATTAAACAATATGTACAAAAATCTCAAATATTTACTATTTTGTATTGTTTTGGTATCATGTTCAAATAAACAATACAATTCTTTGTCAAAAGAACAGAAAATTTACGAATTTTCAACAATTTGGAAAGAAGTATCTTATAATTTTTCAAATATTGATAGTTGTCCTATTGCGAAAGTTGATTCATTATATCAGATCTATCTCTCTAAAGTAATGAATTCAAAGAATGACTTTGAATTTTCAAAACTTATGCAAAGATTCATGGCTGAATTTAATAATGGACATACAAATTTAGAAGATATACCTAACCATTTATATCCGTACTTAGGTTGGTATAAGTTAAGAACGGTTTGTAGAGATGGAAAAGTTTTCATTGAAAATTTTGGAAGAAAATATTCGAATAAACTCTCCATTGATGATGAAATTGTTGAAATAGATGGGATTCCAATTTATGATTATTTAAAAAATAATATATTTCCATACATTGCAACAACTCATCCGGAACAAAAATTGGAATTTGCAATGTTTAACACGAATAGTTACTATTTGACCTGGAGAGATAGTAAAATGAAATTAACATTGAAAAGAAAAGGGAAAACGATTCATGTTACCATCAAAGTAAATGATTTTCTTTTACCTTCTGAAAAAGAAAAAAAGGAGGAAATCAACAATGAATGGATTATACCCACAACTATGCCAAAAAATATCTTTTTATCTGATAGTTTGAATAATTATGCATACATAAAACTAAATGCATGTGATAAACAAAATTTAGATTTTTTTAAAATGCATCAAAATCAAATCAAAAACTTTAAAAATGTTGTAGTAGATTTATCAGATGATGGAGGTGGAAATTCAAGTTATGTTACCCCAATAATTGATTTTTTTCTTGACACAGATACAGTTAATCTATACCCAATAAAATCAAGAGTAAATAATTCATTATATAAATCCTATGGTGAAAAAATGGATAATACCCATAGAGATTCATGGGATAGAATCCAATTTTACCAATACTATTATAACTTTTATACTGGAAATTCTTATGAAGTTCTTCGAAAAAACGAATTTTGGGTTAATTCTCTTTCTAAAAACCAAAGATATAGCGGAAATATTTATGTGATAATTGGCAAAAATACTGCATCAGCTGCAGAATTTTTAATTACTATGTTGTCTAGTAATAAGAATATAGTTTTTATTGGAGAGAAAACAGCAGGTGCAGTTGGACTACCATTAAGAATTTTTCTAAAATCTGGATTGGTTGTCAAAGTCAATACTATTAAAGCATTTGATTTTGAAAATAATGATGTTTCAAACGGTTTTAATCCAGATTATTGGTATAACCTCAAAAAAAATCATTCAGAATTTGATTCAAAAATTCTATTTAAAGAATTAATTGACTTTATTAAAATTCATAATAAATAATTTAAAAATTGGTTCAACCCCCTGTTTTTCAGAGAGGGTTATAATTTTATTTGTGGCTGCAAATATAATAATTTATTTCATTATCCTGTGCTCGGTTTCAACTTTCAGATTTCTTGAGTCACATCTGAAAATCGGAATAGATCCACTGTGTTCCATTGTGCATCCATAGTGTTCCACTGTGACCTGAAATTAAAAAAAAATAATAGAAACTAAAAACTATTCATTGAATTTTACTTTGATATGATGTTTCCCAGTTTATAAAATAATTCTTTTAATTCCGTCTTTAAGTCTTTTTGTATAGAAATTTAGTAATAATCCAATTTTGTTTTCAGATAATCTTAGATAGGTTAGAAGTTGAGCAAAATGAACTTCATTAAATAAGTCAACAGTTTTTAATTCAACTACAACCGTTTTTTCAACAAGAATATCAATACGATATCCTAATTCTAGTTTAATATCATCATAAATTAAAGGGAGAGGTTTTTCTTCCTCGACAAACAACCCTTTCTTTTTCAATTCATAGACTAAACATTTTCTGTAAGCTGATTCTAATAGCCCTGGACCTAGAGCTGAATCTACTTTGTAAGCAGAATCAATAATTTCACGAGTAATTTGATTGGTTTCCATTGGCAATATATTTTAGTTAATAATAGGTTCATTAGTTGTGAGTTAGTGTTGGTAAAAACAATCAAACTTCTATTTGCAAATATATGAATTAATATTTTATTTACAAATAAAATTAACTTAAAAAAATTGTTTTTTCTAGATTTTTCTTTAAGAATATCACAGTGGAACACAGTGGATGCACAATGGAACACAATGATATTATGTGTTTAGTTATATTTAAGGTTTAAGTCGATTGTCTTATGGGTTGACTAATTCAACAAAATACATTTTAAAACTTTAACCCTTAACCCAACTCAAAACCAGAAGGTTGTGATAAAATAAGATAACAAGGAACAAATAATTGAAGAATATTATATGTGAAAATTTGTTACATCTGTGTCATCTGTGTGCTATTTTAACTATCAGCTAATGTACAAGAAAACATATAAAACTACTGCTGGGTTACAATCGGCACGATAGCATCTTCCACTTTGAAATCGCCAATGCGGGTGCGGCGAAGGGAGGTGAGATGAGCGCCGGTGTCTAAGGCATCGCCAAAATCGCGGGCAATAGATCGGATGTAAGTGCCTTTGGAACAGACAATTCTGAAATCTATATCTGGAAAAGCAATGCGCGTTATCTCAAATTCTGAAATATTGATCTGCTTGGGTTTGATCTCAATCTCCTGGCCATCTCTGGCTAAATCGTACGCTCTTTTCCCATTTATCCTAACAGCAGAATAGTGGGGCGGAATCTGCTCCTGATCGCCCAAAAACTGCTGAACCGCCTTAAAAACCATCTCTTCCGTGATGTGATCATAAGGGAAAATCTCGTTGATCTCCTTCTCCAAATCGAAACTGGAAGTGGTTGCCCCTAACTGAATGGTCCCGGTGTACTCCTTCTCCATCCCCATCAAAGAATCGATCTTTTTAGTGGAAGATCCAACACAAACAATCATTAATCCTGTAGCTAATGGATCCAACGTGCCGGCATGTCCCACCTTAATTTTGAGCTTTAACTCTCTCCGAATGTGGGTTTTCAACTTGGCAACTATGTCAAAAGAGGTGCAACGATATGGTTTGTCAAAAGTTAAGATTGCCCCTGCGGGATCAAACTCTATAGTAGGAAATTCAAACCGTGTGGCATGAATATTTCGGTTCTCAATTCTGTTTAACTCCATCTTATAATAATCCCACCGTTAATGCAATGGTTCCAACAATGGCACAATAGATCGCAAACCAAAGCAGATTGGTACGTTTAACCAATTCAATCATCCCTTTGCAAGCAAAACAACCCGCAATATAGGAAGCAAAGAAACCTATGGCCAAAGATAAAGTTGGAATTTTTGATGCAGCATCATTAAATTCTCCTCCGACTGCTCCTAAGAAAGTTTCACCAATAATGGGAATTAGAACCATGATAAATGAGAATTTTGCGACCTCCTCTTTTTTGATTCCTAAAAGTAATCCTGTGGCAATGGTGGTTCCAGAACGGGAGAGTCCAGGCATCACGGCTACTGCTTGGGCAACCCCAATAATCAAAGCAGAACTCCAACCTACACTTTTATGTTGTTTAAACTTCACAAAATAGGTAAGGGCTAACAAAGTGGCAGTTACCAGCAACATGGTTCCAACCAAAGCGATCCCCTCTCCAAAAAGTGATTTAACAAAATCTTTAAAAAAGAATCCCACAATCATCACAGGGATCATCGAGAGAAAAATTTTTGAAATGTATTGAGTTTCTTCGTTCCATTGCAACTTAAAAAATTTTGCAATGAGCTGAAAAATCTCTTTTCTGAGAATAGTGATCGTACTTAAAACAGTACCAAAATGAACTACTGTTTCAAAAACGATATTATCTGAGGATTCAAGTCCCAGTAACTCTTTCCCAATAACTAAATGCCCACTGCTACTTACTGGGAGAAACTCGGTGATTCCTTGAACTAACCCGAGGAGTAATGCTTCTAACCAACTCATAGTGTTTATTGTTTAGCGTATTGCATGGTTTCATCAGAGAAGAATTCTAATGTTACCCCTGCCATTTTAAACATCTCTTCCGATTCACCACCAGCATGATATTTTTTTTCACAAACCACTCTGGTTATTCCGCAGTTGATGATCAACATGGCACACACTCTGCATGGAGTCATGCGGCAATACAAAGTGCTGTTTAGCAATGAAATTCCGAGTTTTGCGGCTTGACAAATAGCATTTTGCTCTGCATGGACTGTTCTAACACAATGGTTTGTGATGGAGCCATCTTCGTGAATCATTTGCTTCATTTGGTGTCCCACCTCATCACAATGGGGCATTCCAATTGGAGAACCAACATATCCGCTTACCAAAATTTGGCGATCACGAACAATAACACAACCGCTTCTTCCTCTATCACAAGTAGCACGTTTGCTTACAGTATGAGCAATCTCCATGAAATACTCATCCCAACTGGGTCTAACATATTTTGTTTCTTCCATAATTGATAATTAACTTTATTTAATTCTAATTTTTTGATCTAACTGAATATTGCTCCCATCCCCTTTCAGATTATTGAGCTTGATGAGTGCCTCCGGCGTAGTGTTATAGAGTCTGGCTATCTTAAAAAGGGTGTCGCCACTTTTAACAATATGAAAAGTTGGAGTCTCTTTGGCTTTACCATTGATCATTGTATTTGTTGTTCCCTGATTGTTGGAATCCCCTTTTACAATGGGAACAATATTGAAATCAAGAGGAGTTATAACAATCAGATTATCAATAAGTTTTCGGGTATTGAAGTCAATCACTTTATTGGGATTGAAAAACTGGTTAAAGAAAAGGATCTCAAAATGGAGCGTAGGAGTCACTACATTCCCTGTTTTTCCACCTGTTCCAATGGGTTCTCCGGCGGTTACGATTTGTCCCGGTTTTACGGAAATAAGATTTAAGTGAGCATATACGGTTTCGAGCCCGTTATAATGACGAATCACCACCATTTTGCCGTACTCTCCGTATAAACGTGCCATTCTTACAACACCATCGAAGCAAGCAACAATGGGGGCATCTTCCATTATTTCAAAATCAACCCCAGCATGGAACAATTTTTTGTGAAATCCATACTCAAGAGAGATAGATCCAGAACATGGAAATGTAAATGGAGAATTGGTATATTCCACCATTTTTAACTTCAAAGTATCTTTATAGAATGGAATATCTAATACTTCAGCACGCAAATGGATCGTATCCCAGATTTCGTTATACAAATGGAATGCTGGGATATAGATTGGGTCATTAATAAATGGGGTATCTGAGAAGTCAGTTTGTGTAAAATCATCTAATTCAATCCATTTGGACTCGCTCAAAGCCCGGTTATGGGATTGTTCGTCAATATCAATATGTATTAGTTGTGCATAACCAGGAAAGAGGATCCCTATTAGAACAAATAGTACAAAAAATCTCATGGGTACTTAGTTATTTATTTTATTAATAATATTTGAAGAGGAGAATCCATCCACAAAATCGATAGTACACACTTTCCCTCCGTGAGCCATAACGATATCAGCACCCACAATATTTTCTACTGCATAATCGCTCCCTTTCACTAAAATATCGGGAATAATTTGGGATATAAGTTGGAGAGGTGTATCCTGATCAAAAAGGATCACAAAATCCACAAATTGGAGTGCAGCTAACAATGTTGCTCTTGCATTTTCTGGATTTATAGGACGATTTTCCCCTTTAAGTCTTTTCACTGAGGAATCTGTATTGAGTCCCACAACAAGAAAATCACCCAATTCTCTAGCTTGCAAAAGATATTGAACATGCCCTAAATGGAGAACATCAAAACACCCGTTAGTAAAAACCACTTTTTTATTTGACCACCCTTTTTTAAGTTCCAAAAAAAGTTCGGGAGTCACAATTTTTTCTTGAATGGGAAATCTATTCATGATGTTCAACTTTTTGTTTGTTCAAAAGTGCTGCTAAAACCAAAGAGGCAAATCCAACAACAAGTATCATCACTGTTTGGGCGCTCCAGCCAATCCAGGCAGCGGCTAACCCTTGGGTATAATCTACACCGTATATCACAAAAATTCCTGCTACCAAAAGTGGATATGCCCCTAAACCACCTTGAGCTACCATAAAACCAATAGTTCCGAAAGCTAAAATAGATAAAGCAGGAAGAAAACCGAGACCAGATAAGAAATCAAAAGCAAAAAAGAGGATAAAAGCTCCTAAGAAATAGGTGGTCCAAATCAATAAGGTATACACTACAAAAAGTATTGGATTTTCGAGATCTTTAATAGAAATAAGCCCTTGCCAAACTCCTTTAGCTAGATTTCCTAATTTAGCGAAAAACTTGATTTTCATCCATTGTTGTCTGGTAAAATAAAGAACCAATCCAATTACTAAAGCCACTAGACCTATACCAATTAAAGTGTAATTTTGAATCATACTTTGAAATTTATGATTAATCCATACTCCCATTGTTTCCCCAGTTGAATGATCAACAACTAATTCAGATAAAACAGAAGTATTAAGAGCTATGGCAAGTATCATCAATACTATCCATATAATCAAATCAATAACGCGTTCAGTAACTATGGTGCCTAACGATTTTTGAAAAGGAACATGATCATATCGTTGGAGAAAGGAGCAGCGGAGCACTTCTCCTAATCTTGGGAAAGCCAGGTTGGCTAAATAGCTCACCATTACAGCATAAAAAGCAGTACTTTTTCTCAATTTATATCCCAAAGGATTGATCAACATCACACTACGTAATCCGCGAAAATAGTGACCAAGAGCCATCACTACTATAGACAAAATGACAAGCATAAAAGGTTGAGGTGACATAATTGTTCGGGCACTCTCTTTAATGATCTGCATATCCTCTGAAGATAAATCTTTAACGGATAGCCATATAAAAAAAACGCCAATTCCAAGGAAAAGGATCAATTGGAAAATTTTAGTAATACTTTTTTTATTCATTTCAGCAGTGAAATTTTAGTTTTGAAGAAGATTGGTAACAATAAGATCCACTTGTTGATGTAAATCAGGGATGTCTTGGTCATTTCTCAGAACGAAATCAGCCAAACGGATACATTCACTTAAATTTTGTTTATTTGGATCAGTAGCGGTCATCTCTCTTTTTTCGTTTTCACAAAAAGTTTCAAAAGTGATTTGATCGGTTTCAGAATTACGAACAATAATCCTTTCATACCTTAAGTGGGGTTCAGCATCGACAGCCATGAGATAGAAGTTTCCTTTTTCTTTCAGAGAGAAAACTTCACCTGGAGTTCTAATACTCTCAATCACAGCATTTCCTCCATTTTCTAGTGCAATTAAGTGCAATTGATCTGTGATATAGGATGGGGAATTTTGTACTCGTAATTCGTTAGCGATAGCAACGTAAACATCTCTATTTAAAGGCATTCCTCTTTTTTGTGCCTCATCCATTAAAAACTGTCTTACTGAGTAATGATGAAAAGAGAACTTTTCAACTAAATAATCTACAATTGTCCCTTTTCCTGCACCAATAGTGCCTGTAATGCCTATAATCATATCTATTTTTTAATAATCTGCAAAATTACATCAAATTCCGTTAATAAACGTTTATATATTCAATATTTTGGTAAGGGAGGTTGCAAGGTAGTTATATTGCTCAAACGTGTTGTAAATAAAGCACGAAGGACGAATAAAGCGCTGATTAGGACCGAAATTGATGATCGGAATCTCAATATGATAGTCGTGATACAGTTGCTCCTGCAAGGGATCAAATGCGCCTGGAGAGAGCAGAATTTTTAAAGGAGGAAGTGGAATGGAACACATATTGGTGATTCTATTTTCAGGAACGGGAATCGGTTGCTCTAACATCTGACACAACATCTTTACAACCTCTCGACTCATGCTTATGTTTGTCTCCATCAATTCAGAAAAGTTCTTCCCCGTGATGTTTGGTAAGGTTTCTATCGCTTTTGGAATAGACAAAAATGGAGTTACATCTTGAGTGCCTCCCCAATAAAATCTATCTTGGAAAGAGTCCCCTTTTACATTTATTTTACTGATATTTAAGGGATTCATTTGTGATTGATACTCTTTATGAACCCATAAAAATGCAGCTCCTTTGGGAGCGCAAAGCCATTTGTGACAATTCCCAGTATAATATTGCGCACCCGTTTGGGTTACATCCAGAGAAATCATTCCAGGGGCATGTGCGCCATCAACCAATAACTCGGCATTGGTTCCTCGAAGGGCAACGGCAATCCTCTCAATGGGGAAATAGAGTGCCGTTGGGGAACTGATGTGATCGATTAATACTAATCTGGTTTCTGGTTTTACGCCATGAATAACCGCATTTACAATTTGGTCATCCTCTTGATAAGGATAGGGAACATCAATCTCATCCACTTCAAAACCATAACGTTGCGCATTAACCATAACGCTGTTTTTACATGCCTGATACCCATGATTGGTGATCAACACACGATCCCCGTTTTGCCAAGGAATAGAACTTAAGACTGTATTTACTCCTTCAGTTGCATTTCTTACAAAAACCAGATCATCAGCGTCGCATGATAAAAAATGGGCGAGATGCGTCCTGGCATTCAAATGAAGCTCAGGCAACTCCCGCATGAAAAACCGGAGCGGCTGTGATTCCATCTGTGTCCGCAATTGAGATTGGTAAGATAACACCTCTTTGGGTGCAGCTCCAAAAGATCCATGGTTTAGAAAAATCATCGAGGTGTCTAAATTCCAGTGTGATATAGTATCTGCATAGGGTGGGAAAGTGGTTGCCATAGAAATAAGATTTTTGTATTACAAGAAATATATTTATCTATAAAGTATGATCTGCTTATTAAAGAACACATTTTAGAATCTGTTCGGTAACAAGTGCATCTACATTTCCATTTTCACCCAAAACAGTTCCTCTTTCGGTAAATCTTCGTTTGATCTCTTGAATCGTTTCTGTGCCAATCTGCAT
Source organism: Bacteroidales bacterium (assembly GCA_047638115.1). Classification (GTDB taxonomy): domain Bacteria; phylum Bacteroidota; class Bacteroidia; order Bacteroidales; family WCHB1-69; genus UBA5429. The sequence goes on from JBLJBB010000104.1 coordinate 28,880, forward strand.
CTCATGGAGGCGGGTTTGTAATCCTAAAGATCGGAAAAATTGTTCTGTTTGATGAATCGTTTGTTGAATACGAGTGGCTTCATCACCTTCTGTAATTTGAAAAACACGGGATCCAAGTTGAACTATTTTTGCTCCTTTTTGCTCTTGTAACACTTGCATTGTTCCAGGTAAAACGATAGCCAAGGTGTGTCCATGCGTTACACCATGCAATGCAGTGAGTTCATGTCCAATCAGATGGGTTGCCCAATCTTGGGAAACACCCATTGCCGTAAATCCATTTAAAGCCATGGTAGCACACAACATAAATTGACTCATCAAATCGTAATCTTTAGGATTTGCTTTTATTTTTGGAGCAATCTCTACTAGTGTTTGAAGGATCGATTCTGACCATCGGTCCATGATGGCAGATTCTCCCGTTTTGGTTAAGTATTGTTCAATAACATGCACAAAAGTGTCCGCAATTCCGCAAGCAATTTGGTATTCCGGAAGCGAAAAAGTAACGGTAGGATCTAAGATGGAGAACTGAGGATGAGAGGAGTAAAAGGCATATTTCTCCTGCGTCTCTTTTTTGGAGATCACCGCTCCTTTGTTCATTTCAGAGCCCGTAGCAGGCAATGTGATGATGGATGCGTGAGGAATCATTTTGGTAATGAGGGAAGGATCTAAAACTAATTCCCAAGCATCACCAGAGTAAGGGATAGCAGAGGATATGAGTTTAGTGCCATCAAGGACAGAACCACCGCCTACAGCCAAAAGATAGTCGATTTGGTTCTCTTTCCCAATTTGGATCGCTTTTCTGAGAGTTTCAACGGTTGGATTTGCTTCAATACCCCAAAATTCGATGAATTTTCTCCCCTTTAGTGCTTCCACCACCTGGGCATACACCCCATTTTGTTTAACACTCCCCCCACCGAAAGTGATCATAAGTTTTTTATCGGCAGGGATCTCTTTGGATAACTTGGCAATGGTGCCTTTACCAAAGATTAATTTTGTTGGATTTTGAAATGTAAAATTGATCATATATTTAATTTAAAGATTTAACCACAAAGAACACAAAGAAACTTAACCACAAAGAACATAGAGTTTTTAAAAACAAAGAACACAAAGATTATATGTAACCATTAATAATTCTTTTTATTCCATATTTTAATTGCAAAACATTAAAGTTTATTAAAAGTCCAAGTTTATAATTTCCAATTTTTAGATATGTTAATGCTTGAGCTATATGAATGTCATTTATTGCTTCTACACTTTTAATTTCCAAAACCAATTGATTATTTACAAGTAAGTCAACTCTATACCCACAGTCCAAATTTATTTTTTCATAAACAAGTGGTATTGGTTTTTCTTTTTCAACCCAAATTCCTGATTGATTTATTTTATAAAATAAACATTCTTTATAGGCTGATTCTAATAATCCAGGCCCTAATGCATTATGAACATCAATTGCAATCCCAATTATAATTTTGGATAAGTTGTTTAAATCTTCTTCGTTCATAGTTTTTTTAGATTAATGAGTTTTATGAGTTTATTATCCTACTATAACATATATTTTTTGAATTTATTTTACAACTCTTTATAATTTTTGGTGCACTTTGAGGTTAATATATTTAATCTTTGTGAACTCTTAATAATTCTTTGTGTTCTTTGTGGTTAAATTTCTCTGTGTTCTTTGTGGTTAAATTTCTCTGTGTTCTTTGTGGTTAAGTTTCTTTGTGTTCTTTGTGGTTAATATATTTAATCTTTTTAGTTATCTTTGCAAGTTAAAAAAATAGTATTGAATGGAAAAGATTGGTATAATAGGGGGTGGAAATTTAGGGATGATGATGGCCGAAGCCGCTCACAGGATGGGGATGCAAATTGTTGTACTGGATCCTCAACCAAATTGTCCGTGTTCACAATTTGCAGAAGAACAGATTGTTGCAGATTTCAACGACATTAAAAAAATGGAAGAACTCTGCTTGAAAACAGATGTTGTAACCTATGCATTTGAAAATGTTCCGTATAATGTGATTAAAGAGCTAGGAGTACAATATAACATCCCTCAAGGGGAGATGCCTCTGTTTTTGTCACAGCACAGACTTAGAGAGAAGATCTCCGCAGCTCGCGCTGGTGCAGTATGTGGTGAGTACATTCCCGTTAACAATACCTATGAGTTGATTGAAGGAGTTCGCCTTATTGACTATCCATGTGTTCTAAAAACCTGCAATACTTTTGAGAAAAAAGGGTACGTTTGTTTAAAGGGGGGCGATCAGTTTCCTGAAGCATCCAGAATTGTGGAAAAATCTCACTCCATTTTAGAAAAATTCATCCCTTTTGATTATGAGATAAGTATAGTTGTAACCCGAAGCATTTTTGGAGATGTTACTACCTTCCCTATCGCTCAAAATTTAAATCATGAATCTCATTTAATGATGAGTATTGTTCCTGCTCCAATTTCTCCTGATGTGCAATCCAAAGCAGAATTGATGGCAAAAACCATGATGAGAAATTTTGGTTTTGTAGGAACTTTAACTATTGAAATGTTTGTTGTAGGTGATGAAGTGTTTTTTAATGAAATGGCACCCCATCCTCATAATTCAGGAAATTATACCATTGAAGCATGTGAAGTGGATCAATTTGAACAACATATCAGAGCCATTACTGGTTTGCCATTGAAAGAAACAAACTTGAATCATTCTGCAATTACTGTTAGTTTCTTTGGTCAACATATTAAAGGAGTAAAAGAACTTGAAAAACAATGTTTACCCAATCTATTTGTTCATGATTATTTAAAATCTGAAATTATTGAAGATTCCAAAATGGGACATGTTACTTTTTTAGATTATCCTAAAGATGAAGTGGAATTGTTAGTGGGTAAGTATTGGGAAATGAAATAATATTTTTGAAGGAGAAGGCAACGCGGAATAATGAAAAAAGGAGAAAAAATTGAACATCAACCTCTTACAGAGGAAGAGTTGATTGTATTTGTGGATAAAAATGCAACACAAAAGAGATATACCCAAAAAGTTAAGAAAGTAGTGCAAAAAAGGGAACCCAAAAAGATTGTACTTACTGAATTTGCTGCTTTAGATTTTGAAACGGCAAATCGTCACTATACTAGTATTTGTAGTGTGGGAGTCGTGATTGTAAAAAATGGGGAGATTGTAGATCGAATTTACAAATTGGTAAAACCAGAACCCGATTATTACTATTATTACAATACCAAAATACACGGGTTGACAGAAAAAGATACCAGAGAAGCGAAAAATTTTAAAGAGGTTTGGACAGAAATTGACAAAATTATTGGGAACCTCCCAATCGTAGCTCATAACAACGTTTTTGAACGGGGATGTTTAAAAGCTGCTCATCAAATGTATCAGATGTTTTATCCCAATTATCCCATACATTGCACTTGCCAAGGCGCTCGTAAAGCATTTCCAGATCTTGAAAATCATAAATTAAATACTGTTGCTGCCCATTGTGGCTTTGATTTGACAAATCATCATAATGCCTTAGCTGATGCCGAAGCTTGTGCTTATATTGCTATGAAAGTTTTTTCTGAGTAATGTTATCTAAAAAATGATGTTTTACAAAAACATCATTCAAAAAGTGACTTATAACCGAAGTCCGGCACGTAACATAAACGCTAAGTTTTGCTTACGGATGGTGTTGTTCTCCAATGTATAGTTTTGTACATCTAAACTGGCTAAAACACCGATATAACAATTTTTTATATTGAAACTTAAGGAACTCTTAAAACTCATCAACAATGGAAAATCAATCTCCAGTCCATCATAAGCATACAAAGAAATTGTGGGGCCAATCATCGCAAAATTGGAAAAATTGAATGCTCCTTTTACTATTGAATATGCATACCCTAATCCTAATCCAAAATTAAAAAATTTGGTTTTATAAAAGTATTCTAATCCATCAAATTGAGATATATATTGTTGAGGTATAATGGGATAATTAATGGCATCAATATAATTGTATTCAGGATTGAGTCGCAATACAAACGAACCAGCACTTTTTTTCTGAATTTTTGAGTATTCAAATGCTGCTTCCATGGAATATTTTTTGCTAAAAATTAGATCTAATCGAACACCGAGCCGTAAAGTAATCAAATCATTATTTTGGGCATAAAGCGAGTCGGTTCTAAATTTTGGAAACCACATATTCTCATTCGAAATATAAAACCCTTTGTGTTTACTGTAGTAAAAAGTAAACCAAATGGGTCGAGTTTTGATTCCAAATGAGATTTGGTTGAAATGGGTTGCCCCATACAAACTATCATAGATCGCATTCTCTTTTAAGTTAAAGCTATACCCAAAAAAGAGAAATTTGTACCTGGCTCCAAAACTTACAACTCCCCGCATGTTAGGGTAATAATTAAAAACTCTTTCTTTCTGAGCATTAAACAAAGCAAAATGGGTAAAATCAATTTGATACTCACCGCTTGCTTCAAAAGAATTGGTTAACTTTGCAATATAATCTGAACTATCCTTTTTTGAATACTCATCATTATGTGCTGTTAAAGAAAAAGTTAAAAATAATAAAGAAATGAGAGATATAACCGATTTCATAAGAATGTTGTGATCTTTATAAGCTACAAAATAACATAAAATTTGGAATCATTACATTCTATTATTCATTTAAATTTCAACATTTTATAGTCAATATCTTAACGATCTTTCTCCCTTACAGAATTCTTGACTTTTAAAGTGATTTTTAAAACTTTTTTTTATTATCTTTGTGGCTTGTTTGGTATTGAGGGAGTGCGAAAAGGTTATCTTATTTAAGTTTATTTAACATTTTATCTATATGAAAAAATTTGCTATTGGAATTGATATTGGTGGTAGTCATGTGAGCTGTGCGGCATGTGATATCAACGAACAAAAATATCTCCCAGAAACACTTAGTGAAAACGATTTAGACAACCAAGATACCAAAGAGAATATCTTATCAATTTGGGCCAAAACCATTCAAAATACGATCCAAAAAGTGGGAATCGATAACCTGCAAGGTATCGGTTTTGCTATGCCTGGTCCTTTCGATTATGCAAATGGTGTGGCTTTGTTTAAAGGAAATAATAAGAAATATGAATCACTTTACGGAGTAAATGTTCCTTTTGAGTTACAAAAATTGTTACAACTTCCTGAAAGTTTTCCCATCAGGTTTATCAATGATGCCACTGCCTTTGCCATTGGTGAGGATTGGATCGGAAAAACTGCTGGCTCAAAACGCTCTTTGGCGATTACTCTGGGAACGGGTTTCGGATCTGCTTTTCTGGCTGATCGGCTACCTGTTGTTTCTGGTGATGAGGTTCCAGAATCGGGTTGCGTGTGGCATCTCCCATTTGAAAATGGAAATGCTGACGATTATTTCTCTACAAGGGGCTTTTTAAATCGCTATTTTGATAAAACCGGAACTCAACTTCCAGGTGTTAAAGAGTTGGCTGATAAAGCAGCCGTTGACCCAATTGCTCAAGAGCTCTTTGATGATTTTGGTTACAAATTGGCCATGTTTCTCCACCCTTGGATGGAAAGATTTAGAGCGGAAGTGCTCGTGATGGGCGGAAATATATCTCTGGCTTACGCCCTTTTTGGAGAGGCCATGAAAAACTACCTCTCAACTCATGGTTCTCATGTTAAAATCGAAATCTCTGAGTTGAAAGAATCTGCTGCCATGATTGGAAGTAGTGTGCTTATCGACAATGAATACTACAACAAAATGAAAAATCTTTTACCTTTAATGTCTTAAAAATCATTTAATAACCACAATTTATATGAAAAAAACAGGAATCTCCCTAAATTATTTATTCCCAGTTCTACTCTCATTTTTTATAATGAGTTTTTGCGACTTAGTCGGAATTGGTGTTGACCGTGTAAAAATTGACTACCCAAATATTAGTAATACACTGATCCAGTTGATCCCTTCTGCTGTCTTTTTATGGTTTTTTATTTTATCCGTTCCTGTTGGGATCCTCCAAGATAGAATCGGAAAAAGAAATGTCCTCAATATTGGGATGTTAGTAACCGCTTTAGGACTTTTTGTTCCCTATTTTTTCTACTCCTTTGAAACAGCTTTAATTGGGTTTGCCCTTTTAGGAATTGGAAACACCATTGTTCAAGTTTCTGCAAATCCACTCTTAGTAGATGTGGTTCCTTCCAATAGACGTTCCAGTTTCCTAAGCTTTTCTCAGTTTGTAAAAGCGTTGGGTTCTATGATTGCGGCTCCTTTGGCGGGCTTCTTGGCCGGCTATTTTGGAGATTGGAAACTGATCTTTTTAGTGTTCGGGATCGTTTCCCTACTATCCGTAATCTGGTTATATTTCATCAAAATCGAAGAGAGCGTGAATACCGAAAAGAGAGCCACTTTCGCTTCCTCTTTCAAACTGTTTGGCAACGGATATATCACCATGATGGTGATCGGAATCTTCTTAGTTGTAGGAATTGATGTGGGTATCAATGCCATCTCCGGTCAATTTTTAAAAGCCAAATTTGATATTTCTCAAACATTTGCAGAATCAGGAAGAAGTGTTTATTTCTTTGGCAAAATGTTGGGTACTTTTGCGGGAGCGTTGTTATTAGCAAAAATTGCCAGCCGTAAATTCTTCATTTGGTCCTCCATTTTAGGATTAATTGCTATTTTAGGACTTATTTTTGCACCCACTTCCATGACCGCTATGATCATCATTTTCATCATCGGATTAGGAGTTGCCAATATTTTCCCATTAATTTTCTCGATTACTGTAGGGAAATATCCACTACGTGCCAATGAGATCTCTGGCTTAATGATCATGGCCGTTTCTGGCGGTGCAGCCATTCCACCACTTATGGGATGGATTCAAGACACCACCGGCACAGCTACAGCCACCATTTTTGTATTGGTAGCCTGCGCTGTTTACCTACTTGTACTCTCCCTTTTCCAAAAGAAAGAGGAAAAAGAAGCATAATTTTTTTATTACTCTTTTGGGCATTCCGGCTCGAGACAACGCAGGCGTTTTCACTACAATAAACAAAGTGTATCGTATGCGTTGTCTCTTCGCCGTCGGGCTTGTTCCGGGGTGCGCTTCGCTCCCGTGCTCGCTTCGCTCGCACCGGCTTCGCCGCCCTCCACATCCCTAATGCGATCAAAACCTACGGTTTTGTTTAAGGTTTAAAGGTTTAACGCTTCGCTGTTGAAACGCTTCGCTGTTGAAACGCTTCGCTTTTTAAGGGTTTAAAAGTTTAAGTTTTTTAGGATTGAGATCAATAGCCCTGTACTTTAGTGCAGGGCTATGAGAAAAGAAAGATTAACCACAAAGTTCACAAAGTTTTAACCACAAAGTTCACAAACGATTTTAGTCGTTTATTACTAACTTATTTACCTGTAAATAAGTTAGTTGCACATTCCCCTCCATTGGAGGGGTGGCCGGTAGGCCGGGGTGGTTTAATAGATAATGAGTGAGTGGTTTCTTGATACATAATTCAATTATTAATCCCAATCTAAAGATATGCTTTTTTTGATGGGTGTAAAAATAATTGAAACTTTAAAAAACTAAAATACGACGATAAGAAATTCCTGAAAAAACTAATCTATAAATTCTTTATCTTTGACCTTTCAAATATAAGAGAATGATTAGAACAATTATTATTGATGATGAACCTGATGGAATTGGCTCTTTAACTGAATTGTTGAAAAATTTTACTTCAGTTGATGTAAAAATTTGTGGGACTGCTTCCAATTTACAAGATGGAATTAAATTAATTCATTCATTGATACCAGATTTGGTGTTTTTAGATATAAACATGCCAAAGGAGAGTGGAATGAATATATACAAATATTTTCCAACTCCTAATTTTAAAATCATTTTTGTTACTGCATATTCTCAATATGCAATTGAAGCATTAAAAAATTCAGCTTTAGATTATTTGCTAAAACCAGTTGATTATCTTGAACTTGATAGTGCATTGAAGAAGCTCGTAAAAAAAATGAAGGAGGATCAAACCATTCTTCAAATGGAAGATTATATAAAACAATTGAATGCACCCAATATTCCTGGTACAAATATTGTAATCAATACTGAACATGGATTTTTTATTGAAAATACCAAAAATATTGAATTCTGTGAGGCCAATCAATCTTATTCTATAATTCATTCGAATAATAATAAACAAACTATTATTTCAAAACCATTAAAATATTTGGAGGATACATTCCCATCTAATCTATTTGTTAGAACACATAAATCTTTTTTAGTCAACATTTTGTATATTAGACAGTATGTGAGAGCAGATGAGAATTATGTAATACTTAAAAGTGGAAAAAGAATTCCAGTTTCAGTTCGGAAAAACACTGAATTTGATACACTAATTAAAAACTTATTGCAAAATTGAGATCGTTTTTATTTTTTTTTCTGATTCTTTTTTCCTTGTCGCTAAATGCGCAAGTTTCAACTACGCTCTCTTTTACAGAAAATGATGGATTAATTGGGAATTATGTCCGTGACTTGTTGATTGATAAAGAAGGATTACTCTGGATCGCAACTGAAAATGGTTTGTCAATTTATGATGGGAGTCAATTTAAAAACTTTGATCAATCTAACGGTCTTCCAACTCGAAAAACAGGCGCTTTAGCGATGGATCAAGATGGGGGAATCTTTGTAGGGTGTTCAAAAGGTGGTTTAATAAAAATTAAAAATGATTCTATAACCTCATGTGTAGATAATCAATCTGATAAAAACCATTCTTACAGAAAATTATTCTACAGTGACTATTATAATACTCTTTTTGTGGGAACAGAAAATGGAATTTTCATACTGAATAACAAGAAATTAACTCCAATTTTATATAATCAGGATACAACCGAACGATCCATTATTTTATCAATCTGTGCAAGAGACAACTTGATTTTTTTTACTGTTTTAAAAGGAAAATCTGAAGGAATTTACCAACTCTTTTACAATCAAAAAAGTCCAGAAAAATCTTATGCAAAAAGAATCTATTTAAAAGGGAGATTTTATTGCAACTTAATTGGAAACTATCTTATTGCCGGAGAGCATAATAAATTGTTGAAATTTAATTTATCAGATTTAAAAAAAGAACCTACAAAAATTGTTGTTGAAAAAGATTTCTTTGTTTGGAATATTATTCCCTATAAAAGGAATTCATTATTAATTGGTGGATTGGGTGATGGCCGTTTTAAAGGGGGGCTTTATGAATATCATATTGAGAACGATCAAGTTGAAAAAGTAAAAATTGAGCAAAATAATCAAACTATTACTTCTTTGTTGTATCAACCAGATTTTGAATTAGTTTGGATTGGTAAAGAAAATGAACTTGTAGCTTATCAAAACACAATTAGCGAATATTTAGAATCCGATTTTAATGAAATTATCGTTGATATTTCATATTTTAACGATCTTTTATATGTTTTAACTGAAAGTGGGGTGAGCTATTATTCTGATGGAATTCTAATTCCATTAGTCAATAAAGATCAAATTACTAAAAAAATAAAAAATGAATATACAAAACAACTCAAATTACAAGGGGATGTTTATAAGAAAAATTTTGGCTTTTCGTTTGGTTTTGAATTGACTGGGTTAACAAAATCAAACAATCAACTTTTTGTACAAACAAGTAAAGGTGCAATTTCAGTTCCAGATTTAAAAACATTCTTACCGTTTGGGTTTGGAAGTTTTATACTTAATAAATCTGAGGCCTATTCTGCTATTTTATATGAGTCGTTATTATATTATCAAACTTTATCAAACCCCATACAATATAAAAATATTTCTGAAAAAAATAGAAATTTTAGAGATATTTTTGAGATAATTAAAGCAAATAATGAGTATTATTTTGGATCTTCCACTCAGGGTCTTTCTTTAATTTACAATAGCGAAGAATTTACATTAAATCAATTAAATTCCATTATGGATAATGAATTAATCGATATAGATAAATCGGCTGATCAAAAGATTTGGTGCATTTCAAATGATCACTTATTCAAAGTTACTTTTAACAAAAAACCGATCATTGAATCAGTAATCGAAATTAATAAATTAGGGTTAAAAGGAAATAGTATCAAATGGATCAAAGAAGTTGATGAATTTTTGTATATTGCAACAAATGAAGGGATTCACAAATTTAATTCAAACTCTGTTTTTAAAAAAAATAATGAAAGATTATTTTATAATAAATGGAATGGGTTTCCTTTTATTGCCGCATACCACCCTGAAACTGATAATTCGGGCAATTTATTTGTTCATACAAATCATGAAATAATATGGATTAAGAATAACAACCTAAACACAAAAAAAGTTGTAATTGACGTTTTCAATGTTAAAATTAGTGAAAAAAAAATTCAATTTTCTGAGTTAAATAATAAAAACCTTTCTTACGATTCGAAACATATATCATTTCAATTTAGAGTTGTCAAATTACCTTCTGCTAACAATTTTATTTATAGGTTTAAGATAAATGATGAAGAATGGGTAAATGGGAACATGATAGACCTCCAATCCTTAAGAGCCGGAAAATATAATGTTTATTTAGAAGTTTATAATATTGAAAACAATAAAACAACACAGAAAAATTTTCATTTTCAAGTTCTTCCACCTTTTTGGCAAACTTTTTGGTTTTGGATCATTGTTATAATTATTTTGAGTACAATCATTTTTCTTATATTTAAATGGAGATTAAGAAGGATTCAAAAACGTTCTGAAGAGAAGACAATGTTAAGAATCCAAAATTCAGAATTGCAATTAAGATCATTACAAATACAAATGAATCCTCATTTTATTTTTAATGCATTGAACTCTATCCAATATTTAATATTATCTAAAAATATCAAAGAAACATTAAACTATTTGGGTAAGCTTGCCGGAATTATACGAACTAATTTAGAATTTGCTTCTGAAAATTATATTCCAGTTAAGGAAGAGATTGAATTTTTAAACAATTATTTACAAATTGAATCTTTACGATTTAAAAACAAATTTCAATTCTCCTTTGTTCAAGAAGCTCTGGATCAAAATTTGTATATGCCTCCGATGTTAGTACAACCCATTATTGAAAACTCAATTAAACACGGTATCCAAAATTGCGATTATACTGGACATATTCAGATCCATTTTAAATTACATGAATCGATTCTTACTATCACCATAACAGACAATGGGATTGGACGAAAAGCGGCCCAACTTATGGATTCGGGCACAAAGAAAAAGCATTTAGGGTTAAGTGTCATTGAAAAAAGGATAAACTTACTCAATGATTTACATAAAACCAACCAATACACACTACAAATCATTGATTTACAAGACAATGACAACAAAGCAGGAACACAAGTAATCCTCACCATTCCTGTAAAATATTAAAAAGCATCCCTTTCCCCTTATTTTTCACTACGATAAATAGCCCAAAAGCTACGTTAAGAAATTTGTGAGTTTTAGGGAATATATTTGGAGTAGTTTTGTGGAGTGAAAGTATTTTTTAATGTTAAATTTATAAAAATGAAAAAAAACAAAATTGAAAGTTCTATAAAAATGAAGAGAACTAAATACTTACTAGGAATTATTGAAGAATATAAGTATATTAAATCCAGTGATGAAATATCTGATTGTTACGAATATGTGAAAAAAGAATACGAAAGAACAATTGATATTTTTTTAGAAACTCTTTCACAAGATGAAACTAATTTAATTGAAAAAGATTTATCAAGATATTTTGAACCTATACAATCTTTAGATTTTTTTGAAATGTTTTTAACAAATAATAATGTTGCATTAAGTTAAAAAGATATAAAAATATCAAAAATTTCTTGAATGTATTTTAAATTAAAAAAAATGTATATTTGCAATCACAAATTAAATATAACCCTGTCCGAAAAACAGAGGTCAACCCACTTAACGATTTTTATTTTCCAGTTTGAATTATCAGTGGGCAAAAACAAATGAATATATTGAATGATTATAATTCAAAAATTAACATTTATCTAAATATAAATAATTATGAAAAAAATATTGATAGTTCTATTTATTATAATGTTATCTGGAAAAACATTTTCCCAATTATATATTCAAATGTACTCTACATCACTTATACTATGTGCTAGTAATAACAATGGAGTCGAATTACAACTTAATGATTTTTTTGGAAATCATATACCTGGAACTTGGTTGGTAGGTAATTGTAATGGACCAGTTGAAAGTAATATATTTTATCATTCATCATATGGTCATGTAACATTATATCCTACTGTAACAACTACATATTATGCAGTTAGTAATTCCTGTTTAAATCCTTGTACGTGCAATCATGCAACTATTACAGTTGTTGTCAGTCAACAACCTTCTTCTCCAGGTTCAATTATTGGAGATACTTCAGTTTGTCAAGGGCAAAATTCTGTAACTTATTCTGTACCTACAATTACAAATGCATCCTCTTATGTATGGACTTTACCAAACGGTTCAACGGGTTCGAGTACGACTAATAGTATTACTGTAAATTATGGAACATCGGCAATATCAGGAAATATAACAGTTAAAGGAATAAATACACCTTGTATAGGAGCAATATCTTCACTTCCAATATCAGTAAAACCTCTGCCAGCTGGTGCTGGCACAATTTCAGGGTTAACATCAGTTTGTCGTGGTCAAAATTCTGTTACTTATTCAATACCTCCAATTTCAAACGCTACTTCATACATTTGGACTTTACCTAATGGTGCGACAGGTACAAGTTCAACAAATAGTATCACAATTAACTTTAATACATCTGCTTTAACAAGTAATATATCAGTAAAAGGGGTTAATTCCTGTGGGGAAGGAACAAGTTCTTCCAAAACGATCACAGTAAATCGATTTCCTCAAAGTGCCGGCACAATTTCTGGGTCATCACTTGTATGTCAAGGCCAAACAGCGATAACATATACTGTCCCTTCAATTGGTCATGCAACTTCTTATATTTGGACTTTACCAAATGGGGCAACAGGAACTAGTTCAAGTAATAGTATTACTGTAAGTTATGGAAATACCGCAGTCTCAGGAAATATTTCTGTATATGGTAATAATTCTTGTGGAGTAGGTTCTTCATCAATAACACCAATTACTGTAAATCCGCTTCCATCAAGTGCTGGAATAATTTCTGGAGATTCAATTGTGTGTCAAGGTGAAAATTCAATTACCTATTCAGTACCAACAATAAACAATGCAAATTCTTATGTTTGGACTTTGCCTAGTGGAGCAACAGGAACAAGTTCAACAAACAATATTACTACAAATTATGGAACTTCTTCAATTTCAGGAAATATAACTGTAAAAGGGAATAATGTATGTGGTTTTGGTTCTCAAGCTTCAAAATCTATAACTGTTAATCCACTACCTTCTAATGCTGGAACAATTTCAGGGCCTTCTGTTGTTTGTAAAGGGCAAAACACAGTAACATATACTGTCCCTGTAATTTCCAATGCAACATCATACATTTGGACTTTGCCTAATGGTGTAACTGGGACAAGCTCAACTCGTAGTATAACAGTTAATTATGATACATCTGCTGTCTCTGGTGTTATTGAAGTTTATGGCCAAAATTCATGTGGAAATGGGAATGCTTCAATTATTGCAATTACTGTTAACGCATTTCCATCAAGCGCAAGTTTAATTTCAGGTCCTGTTGAAGTTTGTCAAGGGCAAAGTTCACTTACATACTCTGCGCCAACAATTGCAAATGCAAATTCATATATATGGACATTACCATCAGGAGTAACTGGGACTAGTACAAACAATAGTATTTCTGTTAATTTTAGCACTTCAGCTCTATCAGGTAATATTGAAGTTTTTGGACAAAATGCTTGTGGGGTAGGAAATACTTCAATAAAATATATCACAGTTAATCCATTGCCATCTAATTCAACTGCAATTTCAGGTTCCTCTATCGTTTGTCAGGGTCAAAGTTCTGTAATTTATGCTGTTCCGAGTATTGCCAATGCATCCTCTTACATTTGGACATTACCTAGTGGAGCAACAGGAACAAGTTCATCAAATAGCATAACAATCAATTACGGAGCAACATCTGTTTCTAGCATAATTTCAGTAAAAGGAAATAATGATTGTGGATTTGGAATAAGTTCATCAAAATCTATTGTAGTAAATCCTTTACCATCTAATGCTGGAACTATCTCAGGATCATCCGTTGTTTGTCAAGGACAAAACGCAGTAACATACTCTGTACCAAGTATTACAAATGCTACCTCTTATGTTTGGACTTTGCCAAATGGGATAACTGGAAGTAGCTCAACAAATACCATAACTGTTAATTATTCTACGACTGCAATTTCGGGTATGATTTCAGTTAAAGGGAGTAATTCATGTGGTTTTGGCTCTGAATCCTCAAAATCAATTACGGTAAATCCCCTACCTGAAAATGCTGGAGTAATTTCGGGATTTTCGTTAGTTTGTCAAGGACAAAATTCAGTAACTTATGTAGTACCGACAATTGAAAACGCGACATCATATATATGGTCATTGCCATCTGGGACAAGTGGATCAAGTTCTACGAATAGCATCACAGTCAATTTTGGAATTTCTGCTGTTTCAGGTAATATTTCAGTAAAAGGGAGTAACAGTTGTGGAATTGGTGCAATCTCGATTACTCCAATTATAGTAAATCCATTACCCTCAAACGCAGGAACAATTTCAGGTTTATCCGTTGTTTGTCAAGGGCAAAACTCTGTAACATATACTGTTCCTACTATTACAAATGCCACATCTTATGTGTGGACTTTGCCAAATGGTGTATCTGGAACTAGCTCAACAAATAGTATCACACTCAATTTTGCTACCTCTGTGGTTTCTGGGAATATTTCAGTTAAAGGAAGTAATGATTGTGGATTTGGAACAAGTTCCTCAAAATCTTTAACGGTAAATCAACTACCATCTAATGCTGGGACCATTTCAGGTGCATCTAGTGTTTGTCAAGGGCAAAACGCAATAACCTATTCTGTTCCAAATATCACAAATGCCACATCTTATGTTTGGACTTTGCCAAATGGTGTATCTGGAAGTAGCTCAACAAATAGCATTACTGTTAATTTTGCTACATCTGCCGTTTCTGGGATTATTTCAGTTAAAGGAAGTAATTCATGTGGTTTTGGTTCGGAATCCTCAAAATCAATTACTGTAAATCCTTTACCCTCAAATGCAGGAACAATTTCCGGATCATCAGTTGTATGTCAAGGTCAAAGTTTCGTAACTTTTACAGTTCCAATTATTGAAAATGCGACATCATATGTATGGGTATTGCCATCTGGAACAAGTGGATCAAGTTCTACGAATAGCATCACAGCCAATTTTGGAAATTCTGCTGTTTCAGGTAATATTTCAGTAAAAGGAAGTAATAGTTGTGGAATTGGTGCAAATTCAGTTATTCCAATTACTGTAAATCCTTTACCATCAAATGCAGGAACAATTTTTGGACCTTCAGCAGTCTGTAAAGGACAGAATTCTGTAACTTACTCTATCCCTGCGATTACAAATGCAAATTCCTATGTTTGGACTTTACCTAGTGGAGTATTTGGCACAAGTTCTACAAATAGTATCACTGTAAATTATAGTTCATCTGCAATTTCTGGTTCAATTGAAGTGTATGGACAGAACTCTTGTGGGAATGGAAATTCTTCGATTATTCCAATAATAGTGAATGATGTTCCCTCTAATGCAGGAACAATTTCTGGATCAACAGTCGTTTGCCAAGGGCAAGATTCTGTAGTATATGCTATTCCATCTATAGCAAATGCCACTTCTTATGTTTGGACAATTCCAAGTGGAGTAAATGGAACAAGTACCAATAGTAGTATTTCTGTTAGTTATGGAACTTCTGCAAATTCTGGAAACATTGAAGTATACGGACAAAACTCATGTGGTGTAGGTAATCCATCAATAATTTTGATAACTGTAAATCCTCTTCCTTCCGAAGCGGGGTTAATTTCCGGATCATCAGTTGTTTGTCAAGGTCAAAATGCTGTAACATATTCAACTCCTTTTATTGCTAATGCTACATCATACTATTGGGTTTTACCAAATGGTTCTACTGGAACAAGTACTTCGAATAACATCATGGTGAATTATGGACTCAATGCAGTTTCTAGTAATATTTCCGTAAAAGGATATAATAATTGTGGATTTGGATCTATTTCGATAAAGCCTATTGCTGTTAATCTTTTGCCTTCAAATGCTGGAACAATATCTGGATCATCTGTTGTTTGCCAAGGTCAAAATTTTGTAACTTATACGATACCATCTATTCCAAATGCTACTTCTTATGAATGGACATTGCCGAATGATGTTACAGGAAATAGTTCATCAAATAGTATTACAGTAAATTACGGAACTACGTCTGTTTCAGGTACTATTTCAGTTAAAGGCATTAATAATTGTGGTTATGGATCTACTTCATCAAAACAAATTATAGTTAATCCTCTACCTTCAAATTCAGGAATAATTTCTGGTCCAACTTCTGTTTGCAGAGGACAAATGGCTCAAAATTACTCAGTTTTTCCAATTGAAAATGCCACTTCTTATTTTTGGACTTTGCCGAATGGAGCAACAGGAACAAGTACTTCGAATAACATCAATGTAAATTATGGTTCATCTGCAATCTCTGGCAATCTACAAGTATATGGACAGAACTCTTGTGGAAATGGAAATTCATCAATAATTGTAGTTTCTGTTAATTCAATTCCAACAAATGCAGAAACAATTTCTGGATCATCAGTTGTTTGTCAAGGTGAAAGTTCTGTTTTATATTCAGTTCCAACTATTTCTAATGCAACCTCTTATGTTTGGTTATTGCCAAATGGGGCACAGGGAATAAGTTCAACAAATAACATTTATGTCAGTTACAATTTGTCTTCTGTTACTGGAAGTATTGCTGTATATGGACAAAACTATTGTGGAAATGGGAGTTCTTCAATGAAAACGATTACAGTAAACCCTTTACCTTCAAATGCAGAAGCGATTTCAGGATCTGATTTTGTTTGTCAAGGTCAAAACGCTGTATTATATAGCATACCGTCTATATCAAATGCCAATTCATATATTTGGACTTTGCCAAGCGGAGCTACAGGTTCAAGTTCTTCAAACAGTATAACCGTAAACTATAGCAATAATTCAATTTCTGGCAATCTTTCTGTTTATGGAAGTAATAATTGCGGAAACGGAATAATCTCTTCAAAATCTATTACAGTAAATCCCCTACCTTCTAATGCAGGTGAAATTTCAGGATTGGCAAGTGTTTGTTCAGGTCAAAATTCAGTAACTTATTCTGTTACTTCAATCCCAAATGCAAGTTCGTACGTTTGGACTTTGCCTAGTGGAGTCATTGGGTCAAGTAATACAAATTCAATTACAGTAAATTATAGTTCTTCAGCAGTTTCAGGTGACATTGAGGTGTTTGGTGTGAATAATTGTGGTGTTGGAAATTCATCAACAATTGCAATCACTGTAAATCCGTTACCATCAAATGCAGGAACTATTTCCGGATCAACAGTTGTTTGTCAAGGAGTAAATGATATAGTTTATGCAGTTCCAACTATTTCAAATGCAAATTCTTATGTTTGGACTTTACCTCTTGGAGCTCAAGGATCAAGTACTACAAATACTATTTTAGTTAGTTTTGACACATCTGCTGTTTCAGGTGGAATTGAAGTATTTGGACAAAACTCATGTGGAGATGGAAATTCTTCAATACTAGCTATTAATGTAAATACTATGCCTCCTAAACCAACAATATTATTATCTAGTAATATTCTTCATTCTAATGCATTAATTGGCAATCAATGGTACAATCAAAATGGGTTAATTCAAGGAGCTATAAATCAAGATTATGCATATACTGCAAATGGTAGTTATTATGTAATAGTAACAATAAATGACTGTAATTCAGAACCTTCTAATACAATTTCTATAGGAAATGTTTCCATTTTAAATTTTGAAGAAAATGAAAATTGTTTCATATATCCAAATCCATTTTCAAATAGTTTGAATATTGAATCAAAAATCAACACTCCAATTGATATTGAATTAGTTAACTCTATTGGCCAATTGATTTATAAAGAGAATAATATCATTCAAACAACAATTCAAACTCAATCAATCGCCCCTGGTCTCTATTTTGTAAAAATTAAAAATTCGGAAGGGTTTGATAAGATTTTTAAAGTAATTAAAAATTAAGAAAACAGATTTGATTCAAAAAAAAGTATTTGTATTTAATATTGATACATAATAAAAACTAAAACAAACTTAATATGAAAAAAATGGAAATAAAAACGCAAGATTTTAAGGAGTTATCTATTGAGGAAAGAAATTCATTACTTAAAGAATAGCGTATTCAAATTGTAAATCTAAATTTTCAATTATTTATTGATGAAGTTCATATAAAAGATAGAGATGAGTTACATGATTGGAAAGTTGATAATGAGAAATTGTTTCAATAATGAAATTGATACTAATTAGTTTAATATTTATACTCTTCCAATTTTAGAATTTTTCTTTTACTCAAAAACTTCATCAATCTACCCTATTCTGACAGAAATTATCCTATTCACCTGCGTTAGGCAGGAGGCAGGGGTACCCCGCAAGCAGGAACGCCTAGCAGAACACAGGGCAGGCAGAGCGA
>JBLJBB010000105.1:0-32476 GCA_047638115.1 Bacteroidales bacterium
TTTAAAGTTATTGTTTGCTTGAGCAAAGCCAAAGGGGAATGCCCATATTAATAAGCTAATTGAATGAATAATTAATTGTGAATAGTGAATAATGGACAATAGACGAGAGAAAAGAGAGAAGTGACTAGAAAGGAACTGCAACATGAAAACTGATAGCTGAAACCTTAAACCCAAATCCAAACCCCAAAACCTTAAACCCTGAACCCAAATATAATAAGAATATACAAAAATATTATATTTAAGTTGCATTTTTTTATGTAATTTTGCATTTCATATAATATTGGAACTATAGAATGAATACCCTTCGGGACTTTTTAAATAAATATTTTCACATCATTATTTTTGTAGCGCTTTTAGTTACATCTATAGTATTCATTTATAACAGTATGAACTATCAAAGATTTGTCTTAAAATCAACAACACATTTTATAACTGATCCAGTTAATAAATCTTGGAGTAAGGTTTTAAGACATTTTAGTTATGCTGAAGAAAATGAGTTTTTAATCCAACAAAATCTACAATTACTTAGAGAAAAAGAAAATATGTTTATTTTTAAGGAGGATTCTTTATATTCAAAATATGTTAAAGATACGAATCAGTACGGGAATTTAGTTGTTAAAAGAATGTATGATTATTTGACCGCTCACGTAATTTATAATACAACGAACAAAAAACATAATTACATTATTATTGACAAAGGATATAAAGATGGAATTACAAATGATATGGCTGTTTTATCTGCTCAAGGTGTTGTGGGTGTTGTAAATGAAGTTTCTGAAAACGTTACATCAATTATTCCTTTATTAAATCCAAATTCAAGAATTAGTGCTAAAATTATGCCAATAAATCAAATTGGAACAGTTGTTTGGGAAGATAATGATCCTGAAATGGGCTATTTAGTTGATATTCCACAACATTTAACTGTAAATATTGGAGATTCTATTTTTACAAGTGGTTATTCCAATGTGTTTCCGGCTCAAATATTAATTGGAACTGTAGTTCAAAAGTATGATAATGCAAAAAACACTTTTCTAACTATTAAAGTAAAGTTTGCCACAAATTTTAATCATTTAAATACTGTGTATTTAGTAAAAAACTTATATAAAAACGAAGTGGACTCTCTTAAAAAGAATTTTAAAAATGAATAATGTTATACCCAATCTTTTTAGATTTTTCATTTTTGTAGTTTTACAATTGTTAGTTTTTAACAATATTAAATTCCTAGGATATATCAATCCTCAAATTTATATTATTTTTCTGTTACTACTTCCTCTTGAACTCAAAAAATGGGTCCAATATATCATTGCTTTTTTAACTGGATTATTGATAGATATGTTTTTTCAAACATTTGGAATACATGCATTATCTTCATTAATAATCATTTTTATAAGGCCATACCTCGTTTTTTTTCTTAATGGATTTAAACCTAATGATGGTGTTTTTAAACCATTACCTGGATTCAAAGATTTTAAATGGATAGCATTCTATGTGGGAATTATGGCATTTGTACATCAGTTTTTAATTACTCTCATTGAAACATTTAATATGACTGAATTTTTTCATATTATCTGGGTAACTATTCTCAATACTTTTTTTACCACTATTTTAATTGTCTGCATAGAATATCTTTTTTATTCTAGTAAGAAAAAATAAATGCAAATATAAATATAATACGTAATACTATGATGAAACCAAAACTTGTAATTGGAAATTGGAAAATGAATAAATTGTTCTCAGAAGCTGACGATTTTATCATTGAAATATCGGAGATGTTGGAAGGGTTAACACTCCAAACTGCAGTTGTACTTTGTCCACCTTTTGTTTATTTAGAATTAACCACTGATCATGCTGAAGAAAATGAGTTTTCTACAGGTGCTCAAAATTGTTCAGAGTATGAAAATGGAGCCGTAACAGGTGAAATTTCTGCCCAAATGTTAGCAGAACTTGGTGTTGAATTTTGTATTGTTGGTCATTCTGAAAGAAGAAAATATTTTAATGAATCTAATGAAACCATAGCTGAAAAATTAGATCTTTTATTAAAATATGGTGTTATTCCAGTGGTTTGTTGTGGTGAACTTTTGGAAGAAAGAAAAGCAAATAAACATTTTCAAACTATTGAAAAACAGATTACTGAGTCATTATTCCATCTTAAAAAAGATCAATTTGAGACTGTTGTTATTGCGTATGAACCAGTATGGGCTATAGGTACAGGTGAAACTGCTACTCCTGCTCAAGCTGAAGAGATGCATCAGTTTATCAGACAATTAATTGAGAAGAAATATGGTACAGAAACTGCTTATTCTACATATATTCTTTATGGTGGAAGTTGCAATGCTCAAAATGCTTTAGAATTGTTTACACAACAAAATGTTGATGGTGGATTGATTGGTGGTGCTTCATTAAATGCAAAAGATTTTGTATCAATCATTGAAGCAGCTGAAACTGTAATTAAAGAGAATTAAAAAATAATTCATCTTTTCTAAATTAAATTTTCACCAATCTGATTTTTATATCATTAAAATTTGCAGATTCATTAATAACTCTCTCTATAAGGTTGAAATCTTCAACTTTATAGAGGAGTTTATCGTAAAATTCTGTCGATTTTATAGTAATGATTTTTCCATCTTCATGAAAAGTAGCAGTAAACCCAGCAGTAGCATTGGATGGATTGTCTGAATCATAAATAGTTTTATTTAATCCCTCTAAGTTTTCAACTTTATAACCTTCTGGAATTAAAATATTGATTTCTCTTTGATAACTAGTAGTATAACCTCTTTCAATTGGTAATATCCTTTCCCCTTTCTTTTCAATTTTTTCTTGTTTCCCAATCATTTTGCCTACAAAAAGATCAATTGTCCCATTTTTGTTAATCTTAGCCCAGTCATAATTTGATATATCAGCAGATGAAATTAGAGGATTTACGCCAATATCCTTACAATCTGTATTTAGAAAACTTTCATTTGAGATATTCATACTTTCAGATCCAAAAGAGAATTGTTCTTCAATAAATTGTTCCAGATCTTCAATTTCAAAAGATTTGAAAAAAGATTGAATATTATTTACCAGATATCCCCCTTGAACTTTTTCAATTTTCCCACTGATCATCCCATTATTTGGGTTGACTGATAAATCTAACTTTAAATGATCTATATTTACACTTTTTGGAGTTGTTGAAATTATTTTATAATTATGAGTCAATGATTTTACATCACCATTTTGGACTTCTTTAAGAAAAATGGCACTATTCCCATTAAATTTCATAGGAATAAGTCCAAGTCTAAAAGTGTATTCCATAGGAGCAAGATATTTGTCAATTTCAGGGAAATAAAACATGATCTCTTCATAAAAATTTGATCCGTTGTAATTGGTGTCAAACTCTTTAAGTGTTTTATTACATGTTAATACCATCTCATATTTAATATCAAAATAGTTTAAAACGTAAGTGTACATTTTTATAGAGAAGATGGTATTTACACCAAATAAATTCTCTTTAAAGAAGTTTTCTATAGTAATTATTTTATCCTCTAGAGTGTTGTTTTTTTTTATGTTTATTTTTTTAATCACTTCGTTTTGAAGGAATTTTAATACCTCTTTGTCATTTATTTGTATCGTTTCGTAAAAACTTTCCATAAAATCTTTAGTAGTATTCAACCTGAATCTACCTTGAGATAAATTATAGGCGTAGTTAAACTCCACTCGGCAACAATGTTTTTTTTGAAAAGAGAATGGTTCATAAGGAATTGCTGCTAAAAATGGGATATAAAGTGTTGTATATCTGAGTCCTTTAATTTCATCAACAGTATCAATAACTGGGTAATCTCCATTATAAACTTGTACATGTGATTTTAAATATTCAGGCATAATAATTGTGAAATTCACATTTTTAGCTGGTGCGTCAGATTGTAAATAAAAAAAATCTTGTTCTATGAGGTTCGGTCTAATCCTAGTGTAAAAAAACTCAATGATCGAGCCAACTTTAATATTAGCAAGATCAATTTTACATAATGGGTATACAGATTCACTAGAATCTAAATAGATTAACTTTTCGATATCCTTTTTTGAATAATCTTTAGTGATGACCCCTTCATTGATGATTCTAATTTGAATATTTTGGATCGATTTAGGATCAATACTTCCAAAATTAAGAGTACTAAATTTTTCGATCCCAATCTCTTTATTTACTTGAATTGCTTGATGTTTTAATTCCCATAATTCAAATTGATCATTATTTGGAAAGTAATCTAAAACATGATTGTACCGAAGGAAGGCAATCTCATTTTTTGTTAAAAAATCAACTTCTTCAGCAGAAATACTAGGGATTTCACCAAAATGATAATTTCTTAAATTCACTCCAACCTGAGAGAAGATGCAATTTATATAAAACAATACAAAAGCAATTAAAATGGAATATTTTTTCATAAAAAATCTATATCTTTTGAACAACCAATTGCGAATTTTCAAATTTTAAAACTTTAATGGGGGTATCTTTTTCGATGATTCCATAAATAGCCACTGCATCATATTGATTCCCATCAATTTGGATTTTACCCGATGGACGTAAAATAGTCTCAGCAATCCCTTCTTTACCTACCAAATGAAAATATCCTTCACCCTGAGAGATGTATCCATCTTCCTTAGATAATTCAGTTTTTAAAGCGATCGATCCAAAACGAGTATTTGCTAAAATTAGTTTTCTACCTAACCAAATGGATAAACCAAACCCAACTGTTAAAGAAACCAATACTAGCATAATTTTCTGAAATATAACACCTGATGGGGTAAAAGAAAAATTAAAATTAATATTGAATATCATGGCTAAAACTAGGGATGCAACAATCAATACTATTCCAATGATTCCAAAAACTCCAAATCCAGGAATTACAAATATTTCGACGACTAATAAAATTAAACCTACAATAAACAATAAAATTTCCCAATGTTCAGCCAATCCGCCTAAGTAATGAGGGGCAAAGAATAGGAGAGCGGCGGTTACAGCAGCTATAAGAGGAAATCCGATGCCTGGTGTTTGTAATTCAAAATAGATTCCTCCAATGATAATCATAATTAAAATTCCACTTACAGCTGGATTAATTAGAAACATGATTATTTTTTCTATCCATGTGAGTTTTTGTTCAATAATTGTATAGTTTGAAATTCCTGAAGCTTTTATAGCATCCTCTTTTGATGTAACCTGAGCTTCACAAAAACCATATTGGATCGCTTCAGCAGTAGTAAATGTTAATACTTTTCCAGAATCAATAATGTTTTCAATATAAACATCAGGATCCACCATTGCCTGAGCAATATCTGGATTTCTACCTTGTTTTTCAGCCGTAGAACGCATTAATGATCTCATGTAAGATTGATATTTATCGGGCATCACTTCACCTTCCTGATTAACTACAGAAGCAGCTCCAATCGATGCTCCAGGAGACATATATATACTATCGCAGGCAATGGATATCAAGGCCCCTGCAGAGGCAGCGTTAACGTCAATAAATACATAAATGGGAATCTCGACTTTTAACAACATGGTTCTAATCTGATCCGCAGCTTCTAATTCTCCACCAAAAGTATTTAATCTAAGTAAAATCAGGTCTGCCTTTTGAATGGTAGCTTCTTTAATTGCCAATTCTGTTTTTTTCTTTGCAGGTTTAGCAATCATATCATCTATTTCAAAATAGTAGATTTTTTTACTTTCTTGAGAAAAAATTGAAAGTGAAATCGATAATAGAAATAAAATAGCGAATATTCTTTTCATGATTTGTTTTTTAAGTTTGTTTTGCAAAAATAGATAAAAAAAATGGATAAAAAAAGAGGGGTGTTTGATTAAAACACCCCTCAAAAAGAAAATAATTTAAAGTTAGAAACTATCTAACAGTAATTTTTTTAGTAATTGTTTCACCATCAATTGTAACTTTAACAAGATAGATACCTGAAGCTAAATTTGAAGCATTTAATGTAAGGTTATTAGCCCCATGACTTAATTTTGAATCATTAATCACTTGAACTAATTGACCATAAACATTGTAAACAGTAACATTTACAGAAGCATCATTCACTAAATTAACTGCGATATTTGTAATTCCATCAGTTGGGTTTGGATACACATTAACATTGTTCACAGTAACGTTTTCTTCAACACCAGAAACCATGTCAACATCTATCATATAACGAGCTAATGATCCAAATTGACCATTATCATTAATTATAACAGTATTATCATATTTAATTAGTTGGAAAAATCCAGCACCTGTTCCTGAATTAATACCATCACCATAAGTATCTTTTACTTCTAATCTGTAACAACCAATTTGATCTGGTTCAAAAGCAAACCATCTTGTAGTTGTACCAGATGCTGTTAAATTAGGCCAAGGACCACCTTGTAATATTATAGAACCATCAGGTCTGTATATTTTGAATGAAGTTTCAGAAGCATATTGATCAGTAACCAATTTTAAACTCATATAACCACCACCATTAGCCACTTTTTTATTGATTGTTAAGTTAGCAGCTGACGTAGTATAAGGATTTCCATTAATTCCAGAAATTTGAACAGCAACAATTTGATTTACGTTTGTAATAACTGATAAAGTTGGTAAATGGATTGTATCAGATGACATACTTTGGATAGTTCTTGAATTCCAATCTAAAATTTGTGGAGTTCCACCAGCAACTGTATAAGTTAATTGAACTGATGTAATTGAATCTAAACCTACATTAGAAATTGTAGCATACGCTCCAGCTTGCCCATCACATGTAGGATACTCAATTATACTTACTTCATCAACTCTTGATAAAATATTTGGAATGACTGGAGTTAAAGTTGATTTACATCCTGTTAAAATCTCTTGTCTTCCTTCAGTTACAAAAGCAACGACTTCAATATTTTCAATTTTAATATTTACATTGTTTAAGTGTTCAGGAATTGTATAAGTGAATGTTTGTGTATAGAAAGACCCTGCTGTTGTTGAAGTAATATCAACACCCCATTGTCCAGTTAGTAAATGACGTAACATATGCATGTGACGATATAATGAACCCACCATCATAGTAGGATTAAAATTTGCAGCACCTGTTTGCGGTCCTAAAACTTCATTTTGTAACAAAGCAACGTTTAATTTATTAGTATCATTTGTAGCATCACCAGTATAATAGACTTCAACAACAACAGTAAGCACTCTAGAAGCCCAATCAACTGTGGATTGTGCCGCAATATTTACAGGTGAGGCCTGATTTAAGATTGTTGGAGTATGAGTTGCCCAATATTCTTTATATAAAGCAGTTTTTGTTCCAGAAAAGATATGTCTATTGATAGTTCCAGACGGATAACCAGTTAATCCAGTTTGTCCAGCTAAAGCATTACCCCATTGTGTAGTATAATTTGGTGTTCCACTTGCATACCCTCCTTGATGAATGTTTATAGCAAATAATCTTCCCGGATTTGCAGTCATTAATTCTTGGGCAATTCTATGTCCATCTGGACAAAAAACGCAAGATTTTCCTGTGTATTCCTCTAAAATAACATTTTTGTTAGCAGGAGTTGTAGACACAAAAGTCTGTGCAAATGAGAGCATACAGACAGTCAAAAGTGTCATTAAGATTGTAAATTTTTTCATTTTTTTTTGGTTTGGTTAATAATTATTATTGGTTAAATTATATTTATAGAAATCGAAGCGCAAATATATAAATAATTCTTGAAATATTTATTAGAAATTAAATTTTTTTTAATGAATCTTAACAAATGTTAAATGCTTTTAAAGATTTTTCTTTAGAGACTTCACACTTTCAAATAAAATATCATAATCTATTCTATAAGAGGTAGGTTCTTGAGTAAAAAGTGCTAAAAACTCAACATTTTTATTTTTTTCCCACAAAGTTGATACAGAAATATTTTTTAAATACAATCCATAATTTAATCCCTCTTTAACTACTTTTTCAATGGCTGTTCGATACCCTTTTTCATCAGTTACAATACCGCTTTTATTCAAAAAAGAGCTTCCAGCTTCAAATTGTGGTTTGATTAAAAAGATAATCTCACTTTTTTCTTTAAGAAATGGATTCAAAAATGGGATGATGTATGTTAAAGAGATAAAAGAAACATCTGAAACAATAAAATCAAATTTTTTATGATGGGTTTGTTCAGGTGTTAATGTTCTAAAGTCTTGATTCTCTATATATTGAACTCTTAAATCTCCTCTTAATGTTTGATGTAGTTGATCTGTTCCCACATCCACACCAAAAACAAACTGTGCTCCATTTTGTAAAGCACAGTCTGTAAATCCACCCGTCGAAGCTCCGATATCTAAAATCTCTTTGTTTGAAAAATTAAGATGAAAAACTTCAATGGCTTTCTCTAATTTTAAACCGCCACGACTCACGAATTTATTGAATATATCAAAAATTTCAATCGTGGCGGGCTCTTCAATATCTTTGGAAGGTTTATCAACAATTTGTCCATTTACCAAAATAGATCCTTGATTAATAGCAAATTGAGCTTTCTCTCTTGATGAGTATAAACCTCTGGATACTAAAAGTTTATCTAATCTCATGGATTATTTTACAGGTACGTTTTTTAATGTTTCAACGATAAAATCGAAAAATTTTCCAACACTAGCAATATTTACTCTTTCATCAGGAGAGTGGGGGCTTCTGATAGTTGGTCCACAGGAGATCATATCCCAATGAGGATAAACCTGACTAAACAAACCACACTCTAATCCAGCGTGAATGGCATTGATTTTTGGTTTTACTCCAAATTTATTTTCATAAACGTTGATCATTGTTTTTAAAATCGGAGATTCAAGATTTGGTTTCCAACCGGCATACCCATTAGCAAGTTCACAACTCACTCCAAGTAATTCAGCAATAGCCACCATTTTTTCACCAAGAGCTTCTTTAGCTGTATCAACAGAACTTCTTAACAAACTTCCCATTTTTACAGTTCCTTGTACGGTTTTAACCGTAGCTAGATTAGTTGAAGTTTCAACAAGGCCAGGCATAGAATCACTCATTCTCATAACGCCATTGGGTATTGCTAAAACTACATTTAAAATATTTTTTTGACAAATGGATCCAATCACTTCTTTTGGAGTTTCTGCTGGAATCACAACCAAACTCATATTAGGTTCTGTTGCTGAAAGTTCGTTAGTGATTATTTGTGTAAATTTTTCTACGTATTTTCCGAAAAGTTCTACTTTATCAACAGGAACTGCAAAGTCAACAAATGCTTCTCTGGGAATTGCATTTCTTAAACTACCACCATTGATGTTTGCAATTCTTACCCCATATTCATTAATCGCTTTTTTGAAAAATCTAGCCATAATTTTGTTTGCATTTCCTCTTCCTAAATGAATATCCATACCACTATGGCCACCTTTAAGTCCGGTTAATGCAAAATTGTATCCAGTCATGTTGGCTGGGATATCAACAATATTGTAATTAAATTCGATGGTTGCATCTAGTCCACCAGCACAACCCACAAAAACTTCACCTTCATCTTCAGTATCAAGATTTAAAAGGATTTCCCCTTTTAAAAAGTCAGGTTGTAATCCAAAAGCACCAGTCATTCCCGTTTCTTCGTCAACAGTAATTAATACTTCGATTGGACCATGTTGTAAGTCATTAGAAACCATAATTGCCATTCCCGTAGCAACTCCAATGCCGTTGTCTGCACCTAAAGTTGTGCCAGAAGCTCTTAGCCAACCATCATCACCAATTACAGGAATAATGGGGTCTGTGAAAAAATTGTGATTGGAATCACTATTTGCTTGAGGAACCATATCAATATGACCTTGCATAATAACAGGAACTCTGTTTTCATAACCAGGAGTAGCAGGTTTTCTAAAAACAATATTTCCAGTTTTATCTTGTGAATAATCCACATTATTTGCTTTTGCCCAATCAATTAACCAAGAAAGTATTTTTTCTTCATGTTTTGATGGATGAGGAATGGCACAAATGTTGCCAAAAATTTCCCATAATTTGGATGGGTACAAATGAGTTAGTTCTTGATTCATCATATATTTATTTAGTTTGTAATTATTTTTTCAAAATTTTGCGCAAAGATACTAAATTGTTTTATTCATTTTGATCTTTTTTGTATATATTTGCAATCTAATATCTATACTATGAAAACTACATTAACTTCCAACTCTAAGGTGTCATTTTTATTCATTTTTTCATTTTTTTTGGCGCCGATTTTATATAATCCATTCCCAATTTTTCCACAAATCTTCGATTCATTTTCTGATGGAGATTTTACAAATAATCCAACCTGGGTAGGAGATACTTCTCTTTTCAAAATTAATTCTTCTTTTCAACTTCAACTAAATGCATCACAGTCAGGAACTTCTTATCTAGCATTGTCGGTTCCACATATTGAAAATGAAATTGAATGGAAATTTAATTTAAAACTCCCATTCTCTCCCTCTGCTAACAATTGTGCTCAATTCTTTTTAATGACATCTACTTCAAACCTCTTAGATCCTAACCTTGAAGGATATTATATTCAATTTGGTGAAAACCTATCAAATGATGCCATCGAATTGTTCTATAAATCTGGAAGTTCAATTACTAAAATATGTAGAGGAATTGATGGTAAAATTGCAAACCCTTTTGATATTAATGTTAAAGTTAAATATCACGAACCAGGTCTATGGGAAGTTTTTGTTGATCAATTTAAAACTGGAGAATATCTTTTAGAAGCATCAGGAATGGCATTACAAGCCATTCCTCAAACAGGCATTGGAATTGTATGTAAATATACTACATCTAACGTTTCTAGTTTTTTCATTGATGACATCTATTATGGCCCACCAATTATAGATACTATTCCTCCAACAATTATACAAATAAAACCCAATCATAATGGACGGGAAATAATGGTGCATTTTTCTGAAAATGTTCAACCTTTTTCTGCTTTAAACAAGGATAATTATTTAGTAAATCAATCTCTTATTCCAGATTCAATTTATTTTCTTAATGGTGATAGAAATATAGTAAAATTAACTTTTTTACAACCTTTAGTTTCTGGTAATCATCGAATTAGTATTCAAAATGTCCTAGATGAATCACAAAATGAAATGGATCTTTTCGATTCAAATTTTGTGTTACATGTGATTCAGAGAAACGATATTCTGATAACAGAAATTATGGCAGATCCAACTCCGCAAATCTTATTACCCCCATCAGAATATATTGAATTGCACAATTTTTTATTCCCAGATACAATCTTGCTTACGGGATGGAAATTGAAATTAGGAAATAATCTCAAGATTTTGCCAGACATTAAAATTCCCTATCATGAATCTGTGATAATTGTTCCATCATCAAATTTTGAAGAGTATCAACTAATGTACGATGCTGTGTATAAAGTCAGTTCGTTAGGTATAACTAATGATGGACAACTTATTCAACTTTTAGATGAATCGGATCAGGTTATTCATTGTGTTGATTTTAAAGTTACATGGCACTCAAATGTTTTGAAAAGGGAAGGAGGTTGGTCATTAGAGATGATAGATCTCAATAATCCTTGTATAGGTGAAGATAATTGGGATTCCTCTAATTCAAATTTAGGTGGCTCTCCAACACAATTAAATTCAATAAATGCATATAATCCAGATAATCAAATCCCTGAAATTGAAAAAGTAACCATTAAAGATCCATTTACTATACACCTTTTTTTTACTGAAACTCTCTCTTCAAAAAAAATAATGAATTCTATTTATATTGATCATGACTTAACAATTAATAATATTGAATTGTTGTCACCTAAAAATAATATTATTGAAATATCCTTAGAAAGATCATTACAGGATAATGTAATTTATTCACTTTCAATCATAGATTCCATTCAAGATTGTGTTGGAAATCTTATTCAATATGGTGCTCAAATTCAGTTTGGAATTCCAAAGGATGCAACCTTTTTTGATGTTGTAATCAATGAAATTCTTACAAATTCTTTTGGATCTTCAAATGGTGATTTTATTGAGTTGTACAACCGATCCTCTAAAATTATTGATTTGGGAACTTTGCTAATCGGCTACGGAGATCAAACCCAACCTCAAAAGCTTATTCCTGTAGTAAGTTCCGGGTTTCAGTTATTTCCAAACAATTATATAGCTATATGTTACAACAAAAAACTTACTATAGAACAATATTCTCCAAAAGAGTTTAAAAAGTTGATTTCAAATGACTCACTTCCCAATTTTAACAATTCTGAGGGTGTGATTTATTTGACTACCAAATCGTTTCAAATCATTGACAAATTTGCTTATACTGAATCTATGCACTCTCCATTTTTACAAAATTTTGATGGTGTTTCATTAGAAAAAATTGATTTCGATTTAGAAACACAAAACAATATGCATTGGAAGTCTGCTGCTGAAAGTGTGGGATTTGCAACACCGGGATATCAAAATTCTCAGTTTATTGAACTGAATGATTCTCAAATTATTTTTGAAATCGATCCTGATGTATTTTCTCCAAATGGGGATGGATATCAAGATTTTATTATTATTAAACCACCGTTCTTTCAAGAGAATCAAAGAGTTACAATATCTATTTTTAATGTTCAAGGTGATCTAATCAAAATCTTGGTTAATAATCAAATTGGAACACCAAATACAATTTATTCATGGGATGGGAGCGATTTAAGAGGGTTTTTAAGTCCTACTGGGGTTTATATTGTAAAATGTGACATTTGGACTCTTGATGGTAAAAATAGAAAGTTTAAAAAACCCTTTTCGCTTTATAGAAATTAAAACATATTTTATCATAATTTGAGTCAATTTTGATTTATTGTACCTCTTTTTTTGTAATTTTGCAAAAAAAAAAGTGAAAGTTAATACAGTTAAAGATTTTATTGAGGTAATTCCTACTCCATTAAAGCCAAAGTCTGGCAGGATTTTGATTGCTGTTCCTTTTTTTAATGATTTGTTTTTCAATAGGTCTGTTGTTCTTTTAACAGATTATGATGAAAAAAGTTGTGTAGGTTTAATTATTAATAAACCTACAACCCACAATATCAATCATGTGATTACAGATATGAAACTCACAGATTTAGTATTTGCAGGAGGTCCAGTAATGCACCATATTGCCTTTGGTGTTCATAATTTTGATCGATGTAAAAATGCAACGATGATTTTACCTAATGTTTACGTTGGATATGACGATACTTTAATCTCTTTATTGGAATATAAAGCAATTGAAACACTAAAATATAAATTCTTCATCGGATATTCAGGTTGGTCACCTAAACAATTAGAGGATGAATTACGTAAGAAAATGTGGGTTGTAAGTACTGCTGACGAAAAACTAATTCTTGATACACCATCTGAACTTATTTGGGAAAATGCAGTAAAACAACTTGGTGAAGAGTATGCTCATTGGTTGTTGATTCCAGAAAATTTTGAAGAGAATTAAAAATCACCAAATAATTCCTCATTATAATTTAGTAAATATACTTTTTCAGTAGTTCGAGTGATTGCCGTATATAACCATCTTAATTGCTCTTTATCTATAGGTGTATCTTTAAATAAATTGAAATCAATAAATGTAATTTTCCATTGTCCACCTTGAGTTTTATGACATGTTAATGCGTAAGAAAATTTCACTTGAGCAGCATTAAGATAGGGGCTATTTTTAATTTTTAAAAAACGAACTCTTTTATTTTGGATATCTTCAAAATCTTTAGAAACTTCTGAGTATAATTTTTTTAGGTCAACATGTGTTAATGCTGCCCCAGGTGTATCCAAGCTTTCTAAAATTATTTTGAGTTCAATATTTGGGAAATTAGGGTAATCACACAAGTGAACTCTTACATCTGCAAAATTAAAACCATAAAGAGTTTCTACTTTTTGAATATTTAAAATTTCCATCATATCCCCGTTGGCTAAAAATCCAACTTCAGAATCCTCTTCAATCCAATGATAGTTGTTTTTTATAGCCATTAGATAGTCCCCTGTTGCAATTTTATTTTCTCTGTAAAAAATTCTGTTTCTAATTTCATTATTGAAAATAAACGCTCTTTTATTTGATCTTGTGATAATTACGATATCATCAGGATTATATTTAGCATACAATTTATTCAGTTCATCTTCTAAATCGTTTGAATTTATATTGATAAAATCGTTAAATATTTTATTAGAAAACAAAGGGAGATCAAACTCATTTTTATTAATTTTTTCCCTTAAAATCGTTGCATTGTATAATATTCCAGAACCTTTACTTTGCCTAACCACATCTTTTAACTGGTAATCATCTATATCTAAATGAAACGATTGTTTTAAGTAGGAAATATTCATTGCAGGGCTTTCATCCTCCATTACTGGAGGTAATTGTGCATCATCTCCAATGAAAAGTAGTTTATTATTTTCTCCTTCAAACACAAACTCAATCAAATCCCGAAGCAAATTTATATTGCTAAATAATTCAGAACCTTGCGATTGATCTGAAATCATAGAAACTTCATCAACTATAAATAATGTGTTTGTTAATAGATTCTCTTTTCTTATGATCTGAGTTAATCCATCCTTATTTTTAATTTTATAAATAAATTTATGGATTGTGAAAGCTTTTTTATGAGAATACACAGAAAATACTTTTGCAGCACGACCAGTTGGAGCTAATAAAACTGTTTTTTTTTTGAACTTAGCAAAAGTATTAACTAATGCACTAACTAATGTTGTTTTTCCAGTACCTGCATACCCTTTTAATAGAAAAAGTTGATTTGGATCTCTTTTATACAAAAAATGGGTTATTTTTTCAATCGCTTTTAATTGACCATCTGTCGGAATATGAGGAACTTCTGAAATAAATTGTTCAATAAATTGTTTTTTAGAAAGCATGATTCACCCCCAACTGAAATCCTTGTGTCCATTGCCATCTCTTATTGGTAATCCAGCTTTTATGAATCCATCTTTGATCATCAAAATTTGTAGGATTATAAATTGGTAATCCATAATCTAATCGTAAAACAAAAAATGAAAAGTCTAATCTAATTCCAGCACCCACAGACATAGCAATCTCTTTATAAAATCTATTGAATTCAAAATCAGCATGTAGCATGTTTTCGTATTTAGAACTTAACCAAACATTTCCAAAGTCAGCAAAAATACCATATTTTACAATTTTGTAAATGGTTCCTCTATATTCGAGATTTAGCTCAAGTTTAAGGTCTCCAGTACGTTCAATATAGTTTTCTGTTTTATAACTACCGGGTCCTAATTGTCTAAATGTCCAACCTCTCATACTAGAAGCACCACCCACATAAAAACTTTTTTCAAATGGAATTACATCAGTTGCAGTTATCGGTATTGCGAAACCAAGGTTTAACCTACTTGCAAATGAACTTTGGGGAGAGATCACCTTTGTGTATCGAATATTGATATCTCCTTTTTCAAAAGCACTATAATTAAATGTATTCAGTAATTTCCATCTTTCATCATTGTTTACTAAATAATTTATACTTGTAATAGTAAATCCAACTGATTCAAAAAGTGCTGAAATACTAAAATCATGATTTTTATTCTTTTTTGGATAATATGTAAATCCATATTTAAAAGAAAGAAGTATTGATTTATCAAATTTTCTTTGGTAAGATTCAGGATATGAAGAAATTAGATTGTTGTTTCTCGTACCTCTACTATCAATTGTACTGATATCAATTGGAGAAATGGAGTGTGATATTGTTTTATTTGGTTTCCAAAAGTATGACAAATTAGCATATAACATAAGACGTGAAAACAACTGAGAATAACTTCCCCCAATTTTAATAGAAGACTTATAACTCAAAGAATTAATATTTTGTGGACTACCTAAAAATAAAAATCTAGGAAGATCTAAGGAAACACTACCTCCAAACTCTCCATAAATTTTTTCTTCACTAATTTCCCTCCCTAAGATGTTATTCCACCAATTGTAATACAAAATACTACCATAAGCGTTAATTTTTAGATATTCTGCTCCTTTAAAAATATTTTTATTAAAATAGGTGCCAGAAAAACTGGTTAAGTCGGTACGAATTTCAAATTGAGGTGTAATTCCCCATGTTTTTGCTCGTGTCAATTTATAAATTGTATGAATAGTGCCTTTTTTAAAAACAGAATCTGTTTGAGATATATTTTCCTGAAATGTAATATTGATAATTGCAAAATTATTTAAGTCTCTAAGTCTTTGATTGCTTTTACTGAAAGATTCATTTGAGAATGGGAGCCCTTTTTTAGTAAAAATCGATTCAGTAATTGTTTTATACTTGAAGTCACTAATATGAACTATTTCACCATTTTTTTTCATCATTAATGGTGTGATAAAGTAGTAAGTTGTAGGATCAGAATAATCATCTTGATCTTGAACTATGGTAGTATCCATTTGAATTGTTCCTTTTTCAAACCTTGGATCATAATTGGTATATATGTAAACTTTATCAAAAGTGTATTTGAACTGGTGTTTCTTTTTAATATTTATATCAGATATTCTCTCAAAATTAACCAATAAAGTTAAAGCAATTGTAGGGTTTCCATCAGGATTCAATATTTTTTTAGAGTCAATGGTGTCAACTTCAATTGTAATAATGGATGGAGTAACATGGTAATAACCCTCATTTCTAATATTTGCTAAAATTCTATTTCTTTCAGAAATTATCAACTCTTCATTGTATTGCATACCTGTTTTGATCAGAGAATTTATAGTGTCTTGAACAATGATTCTTCGATATTCATTGATCTCCAATTTATAATTTATCTCTCGAATATAATATGGTTTTTTTACATCAACTTTATAATTAACATTAACTTTATTATTTTTTAAATCAATTACTTCTGTATTGATTTTTGCATCGAAATAGCCCATTTTTTTCAATACGGACTGAATTTGTTTTTCAGAATAATCAATGTTTAAAGAATCAAATAATACTTGTTTTTCACCATGTTCTCTTAACCATTTTCTAAATCGAGAATCATATAATATATTTCCAGTTAATGAATCTACAACTGGTTGGAAACTTGCGTAAAGTCTGGGTTTTAGAAATATTCCAAGAAATTTTTTATTCGGAATTGGCCTAACATAATCAATTAAATCATAAAATTCGTTAGGTTTGGCATCATTAATGATTACACTATTTTTCATTAACATTTTTTCATTTGGTTGTAAATTCTTTGTTAAACTACAAGAACTTATAACCAAAAGAAGTGTCATAAAAATGAATAAATACTTGTAATTATTCATTAGCGCATATCGTTAATTTGTACATTAGGGAAATTCGTTTTGTTAAATTTAAAAACTTGATCAGATATGTTTGAATTTGAAATTAAATTTGTAATAACATATGAGTAAATTGTTTGATCTTTATCAAATATTTGAGTTTGTGTTATCTCTTTTTTGGATTTATCAACAAATATTCTAATCTTATAATAAGAAGCACTTTTTTTTGGTGTTAAATCTATAATCTGTAAAGTTTTGTTATTTTTAATTTCTTCTCTAATAAATTTTCCATTGAATTCATTCTTCCAATTGGAAATAAACTTTGTTGGATGGAAAATGGGAGCTTCACTTTCGTCAAATTCATATATAACCACTTCATTACCCTCTTTTTGATAATTCCAAACGATTATAGAATCACAAGCAAAAATCTGATTATCAAAGGTTGCATGATATTTTTTCCCTTTTATGATCAATTTTCCTTTTGAAGTCAATATAACTTTTTTATTTTTTTCTGTTTTAAAGGTAAAATCAATAGACATACTTGAATAGGAATTGTATTTAACGAGAACTTCGTCAATTATTTTTGATGCACCTTGATCTGTATTGATCTGTTGTTGAGCAAAAGAGTTACTTATTAAAAATAGACTTATTAGAGTAAAAAACATCCTTTTCATACGATTCACTTGGTTTTTTGTATATATATTGTTTATGTATAGACTAAATAATTCAAGATCTGTTTAACTAAACAATCCCATTCTTAAAAATATTTGATTTAATTCCTCTTCTGATCTAATTTTCACTTCACGAGCTTTACTCCCAACTGAAGGACCAACAATGTCGAATTCTTCCAGTTGATCCATTATTCTTCCAGCTCTGTTGTATCCTAATTTCATTTTTCTTTGAATAAGTGAAGTGGATCCCATTTGAGTTTGAACTATGAGGCGAGCAGCTTCCATAAATAAAGGGTCAAATTCATCCGTGTTGATAGGTTCCTCTTCATCTAATCCTTTGTTCTTTTCTTCAACGATATATTCTGGTAACATGAATGCTTCAGGATAAGATTGTTGTTCTTCAATAAACTGAACAATTTTTTCAACTTCAGGAGTATCAACAAAAGCACATTGTAAACGTATTAAATCACTACCTGTAGAAAGAAGCATATCACCCTTTCCAATTAATTGATCAGCACCATTGCTATCTAAAATGGTTCTGGAGTCAATTTTTGAAGATACTCTAAATGCAATTCTAGAAGGGAAATTTGCTTTAATAATACCTGTAATAATATTTACTGACGGTCTTTGAGTTGCAATAACTAAATGTATACCAATAGCCCGAGCTAATTGTGCTAAACGTGCAATAGGTGTTTCAATTTCACGACCAGAAGTCATGATTAAATCTCCAAATTCATCGATGATTAATACAATATAAGGAAGATATCTATGTCCAAAAGCAGGTGATAATTTTCTATTACAGAACTTAGCGTTATATTCTTTAATATTCCGTGTTTTAGCAACTTTTAATAACTCATATCTTGTATCCATTTCTACACATAACGAATTAAGAGTTTGAATCACTTTTTTTGAATCGGTAATAATTGGCTCAATGGCATCAGGTAGTTTAGCTAAATAATGTTTTTCGAGTATAGAATATAAAGTAAATTCAACTTTTTTAGGATCAATCAAAACAAATTTTACTTCGGATGGATGTTTTTTATATAAAATTGAAGTGATTATAGCATTTAGTCCGACTGATTTTCCTTGTCCAGTAGCACCTGCCATTAATAGGTGGGGCATTTTTGCTAAATCTACAACAAATGGTTCATTACTAATTGTTTTTCCTAATCCAATAGGTAAATCATATTTGTTATTTTGAAACTTTTCAGAGTTAATAATCTCTCTCATGGAGACAATTTGAGCATTTTTATTTGGAACTTCAATACCGATAGTTCCTTTTCCTGGAATTGGGGCAATAATACGTATTCCAAGTGCAGCAAGACTCAAAGCAATATCGTCTTCTAAGTTTTTGATACGTGATATTCTAACACCATCATCTGGAATAATTTCATAAAGTGTGACTGTAGGCCCAACGGTAGCTGTAATTTTTTTGATTTTAATTTTGAAATTATCTAAAGTTTTAACAATGTTGTTTTTGTTTTCATGTAACTCTTGATTAATCTGATCTTTATCAATCTCTTTATTTTCATACTCATTTAAAAATTCAGGTTTAGGAAATTTATAAAAAGAGAGATCTAAATGAGGGTCATAGTCTTCAAGAATTTCTGTAAAATGTTGAATTTCAGAATTATCTAAATCTGTTTCATCATCTCCAGTTGTATCAATTTCATCATTGATTTCTTCTTGAGCATCTTCATGTGAAACAGGGTTTACAATTTCGAAATCAACTTGATCAATATTTGATTTTGCTTCAGAGATGGAGCTTGTTTGTTTTTCTTCATCATCACCAAAGTAGATCACGTTTTTATCGTATTCTGTAGTTAATTTGTTTCGATTTTCAATGTATAAGTCGGGAAGTTTAGTATCTATTGATTCAGAATTTGGAGGAATATTTGATAAAAATTCGTCATTATTATCTTGAATTCTAGTTTTTTTAGTGTTTAGAAAACCGTTATCCCCACTTGAAACTTTTGATTTTATTTTTGGGAATTTGATATTTGAAAGAATTTGAACCGTTTTAATAGGAGAAATATTATAGAAAAGAACCAAAATGATAAATAAAGATGCTAAAAGAATTAAAGCTGTTCCCCATATTTTTGTATATTGCAAGAGATTAAAAGCTATAAAATTACCAAAAATCCCAGAAATAAACTCATATTCGGTATTTACAAAAAATGTACCAAATAGGGTTGATAGCCAAGCCATTGAAATTAAAGTTGTCAGCGTAGTGAGAATAACAGGTAAAATTGATTTTGAAAAAGTAAGATAAAATCCATAAATAAAGAATAAAAAAGGGAATCCAATAGAAAAAAAACCGAAGGTATAGTTTATAAAATAGTAGGCCAAATGAGCGCCTAAAGTACCTGCAATATTTGTAATTCCCTGAGTAGAGGCCTGAACATGTGATGCGTCAATTTTAAAATGAAAATAGGAAGAAACAATAGAAATGACCAGAATAACAGCAAACAAAATCATCAAGATTCCATAAACCTGAATCATTCTTTGACTTTTCAACATTTGGAAAAAACGGTCACTTTTAACACTCTTCGTTTTCTCTTTTGTTTTTGAAGTGGAAGTTTTTTTTGAAGAACCTGTATTTCTATTCTTAGAAACCACATTATTCTTTTGATATTTATTGTTGATATACATTCTTTTTATACTGTATTAATCTTATATATTGTTAGAACAACAAAAGTAACAAAATTTATTTTAGTTTTTATTTAATTAATTAAAAGAATATTAACAATATTGTGTTGGGAAAAAACGTTTAAACAGAGTCAAATTTTAATATACTAATGGTATCTTTGCTAAAATTAAATTTAAGTATGAATAATCTATTTTTATTACAAATCCCTGTTGGAGATTCAACGGTTTTATCATCTCCTGCTACTACACCAGAAACAATTACAGAGTTAAGAGTGATTGATTTGGTATTTGATCCAGGTAGTTTATGGATCATGATTCCATTGATAGTAATGCTCTGTGTTGCAGTATATATTTTTGTTGAACGTTTATTAATATTAAATAAAGCTGCAAAAGAGGAAAGAAATTTCATGAATAATATTCGTGATTTTATTCATGGTGGTAAAATCGATTCTGCGTTAGCATTATGTAAAGGAAACGATACACCTTTAGCACGTATGATTGAAAAAGGGTTATCCCGAATTGGAAAACCATTAAATGATATAGCTGCAGCTATTGAAAATACCGGAAAATTGGAAATTCAACGTTTAGAGAAAAAAGTCTCCTATTTAGCAACGATTTCTGGTGCAGCACCCATGTTAGGGTTTTTAGGAACTGTTGTAGGTATGGTAATTGCATTTCACAATATGGCTGCTAATCCTAATAATTTAAATATTACAGATTTATCTGGTGGTATCTACACAGCAATGATTACAACTGTTGGAGGTCTAATTGTAGGTATTATTTCGTATATTTGCTATAACATTATTGTTTCAAAAATATCTTCTGTTGTTTATGTTTTAGAAGCAAAAACTACTGAATTTATGGATCTACTACACGAACCTGTTTAATAATCATCTTTTATTACGATTAATATAACACAATATGGCTATTCAACTTCAAAATAAAAGAAGCGCAGAATTTAGTTCAGCATCCATGTCTGACCTAGTTTTCCTATTGCTTATTTTCTTTATGATCACTTCCACATTAGTAGCTCCTAATGCAATCAATATTATGTTACCGAAAAGTTCATCAGGGAAACAACTTGCTTCACGAAATATTGAAGTTTATATTGATGCAAATAAACTTTTTTATTTGAATCCAGAAGGGCAAAATTCAGCACCTATAACTATAGAAGAATTATTACCTGCATTACAGAATGCAGTTGCTGCTGATAAATCTGATGCTAGAACTATTATATTAAGAGCAGATGCTACTGTACCTGTTCAAACAGTTGTCTCATTGTGGGATGTGTTAAATACTTTAAACGAAGGAATTGAAGAAACGCAACGTTATAAATTGATATTTGCAACAGTTGCAAAAGAGTAATAATATGAGTGAAGAGAAAAAAAACAAATTGATTTCAGCATCTATTACAACACTTGTAATGGGGGTGCTTTTTTTGATTTTATTCCTCTGTAGCTTTTCTTATCAAGATCCACCTCCAGCTCCAAAAAAAGTGATCATGATTGAGCTTACCGATTTGGGAGGCGGTGGTGGTGGTGGAAATCAGGAAACATCTAAGTCAAATGCTAAAGCATCATCAGCTCCTAATTTAGCTACTCAAGATTCAGAGGATGCTCCGGCTGTGGTTACAAATCCAAATCCAAAACCGAATACTAATAATACTCCAGTTATTAATACACCTAAGCCAGATCAAAATGCTATTTTTCGTCCAGGTATGGGTGGTGGTTCTGGTGGTGGTTCTGGATCAGGAACAGGTAGTGGATCTGGTTCTGGAATTGGACCAGGTGAAGGGAGTGGTTCAGGTGGAAATATTGGATATGGTACAGGAAATAGAGGGATGGTTAGAATTCCTGACATGACTATCAAAGAAGATGGAGTAGTTTATGTTGAAGTTCATGTTAATACAGACGGAACAGTTAAAGATGCTAGAGTATTAAATACTCCTAAATATCCAACTTCAATTACATCCTCTGTGATCAGAAATGAATGTGTAAATAGAGCAAAAAATATTAAATACGTTTCTGGGAAAGAGGAATTAAGGATCATTGTATTTAAACCCTAATTTTTTACTTCTATATGGATTATCAACAAATCCTTGACAAAATCTACTCAAGTTTTCCTATGTATCATAAAATCGGAACCTCTGCCTACAAGGAAGGACTCGAAAATATTGAATTATTAGCTGTAATGGCTTCAAATCCTCAACACAAATTCAAATCTATTCATATTGCAGGCACAAATGGAAAAGGGTCTGTTTCCCATCTTTTAGGTTCCTATTTTCAGGAAGCGGGATTTAAAACAGGTCTTTTTACATCTCCCCATCTGATAGACTTTAGAGAAAGAATTAAAATTAATGGGGAAGAAATTCCTGAAAACAAAGTTATTTCCTTTTTTGAAAAATATGATATACAATTACAATCGATAAAACCCTCCTTTTTTGAGATGACCACCATTTTGGCATTTGATTATTTTGCATCAGAAAAGGTGGATATTGCAATCATAGAAACAGGTTTAGGGGGAAGACTAGATGCAACAAATATTATCAAACCAATCCTTTCCATTATCACAAATATTTCATTTGATCATGCTCAAATGTTAGGGAATACACTTCCAAAAATTGCTTTTGAAAAAGCAGGAATTATTAAAGATAACACACCTGTTCTTATTGGAGAGCCGGATCCTAAAACTTTACCTGTTTTTCAAGCTGTGGCTACAAGGAAAAATGCGCCTTTTTATGTTGCTGATCGAATTAAAGTTGCCATTCTTGAAGCTACAGACCCATTTGAAACTCAAATTTCTGTTAAGTACCATACAAAAATGCTTTATTCAGACCTCCACCTTCCTTTACCAGGAGAGTATCAACTCAAAAATTTAGCAACCTATTTTCATGCCATTGAAATTCTCAAGTCAATACTTAACATTAAAAAAGATTTTGCTAAAAAAGGGGTTGAGAATGTCATTAAAAACACTCATTTTATGGGTAGATGGCAAATATTAGATCAAAATCCATTAATTATTTGCGACGTTGCGCATAATATTGGGGCATTTACACTCACAATGCCACAAGTTTTAAAAATGAATGTTGAAAATATTCATATTATTATTGGTTTTGTTGATGATAAGGATCTTACCCCAATTTTAGAATTATTACCCCCTGATGCCCATTATTATTTGTGTAAAGCACCTATTGATAGAGCTTTAGATCCAAAAATACTACTAAAAAAATTTCATGAATCTAATCTAAACGCACAAATAATCGATGAATCTACTTATAAAACTTATAAAAAGGTTGAAAAGCTAGTTAAATCAACTGATTTAATTTTAATAACAGGTTCTTTCTTTATTGTTGGAGATTTTTTAAATCAATACACTTTAAGTGAATAGTGAATAGTGAATAGTGAATAGTGAATAGTGAATAGTGAATAGTGAACCTTGTACCTTGCACCTTTTTTGTACCTTTGCAAATTAAATAAATAAAATTATGGATACTACTAGACAAAATAAAATAGCTAAACTCATTCAAAAAGAATTAGCGGAAATATTTCTTTCCGATTCACTCCCTATTTATGATTGTATGATTACAGTTACAAAAACTACAATTACAAAAGATCTTTCAATTGCTAGGGCTTACCTTTCAATTTTTAATTCTGATGACTCTAAAGAAACATTAAAACAAGTGAAAATTAATACGAAAGATATTCGTTTTAGATTAGGACAAAAAGTAAAAAATCAACTTAGAATTGTTCCTTCTCTGGAGTTCTTTATTGATGATTCACTTGATTATATTGAAAATATTGAAAATCTTTTAAAAAGCTAATGTTGCATAAAAGTTATAGGAAAACAGCTCTCTTTTTTGCTTGGAGATATTTGTTTTCAAAAAAAAAACATAATATTATAAATATTATTTCCATAATTTCAACTGTTGGAATAATGGTAAGTACTGCATCATTGGTTATTGTACTCTCTGTTTTTAATGGATTAGAAGATTTAGTGACAAATTCATTTAATCAATTCAATCCAGATTACGTTATAACTCCCAAACAAGGAAAATCGTTTTCAATTCAAGATATTAATATTGAGAAAATTAAAGATATACCTGGCGTTTTTTCAGTTGAAGAGATTGTTTCTGATTTAGCACTTATTACGTTAAACAATAAACAAGTTCTTACTCACATAAAAGGTGTTAGTAACACTTATCCTAAAAATTTAGGTTTAGATACATTAATATACGATGGTAATTTTTCACTAGTTAAAAATGGTGAACAATATGTTGTTCTAGGTGCAATAAATGCAGGAACTTTGGACATTAATTTAAATGGTTTTGAACTACTCAAATTTCATTATCCTAAAAGAGATAAGAAAAACTTATCTAATCCCATCGAAGCATTTAATACTTTATATCTAAAACCCTCAGGTGTTTTTTTATCAAACACTCAATATGATGATCAAATTGTTTTTGTACCCATTCAATTTGCTAAAGATTTAACAGGATTTAATGACGAGATCACCTCTTTGGAAGTTATATTAGCTAGATCTTCTTCAAAATTTCTAGAACAAAAAAGTATTGAGAAAATTGTTGGATCAAATTTCGTGGTTAAAAATAAATATCAACAAGAGGAACTCCTTTTTAAAACTATGAAATCTGAAAAATTGATGGTTTTCTTGATTTTATCTTTTGTACTCATTGTAGCAATATTTAATATCATTGGGGTTATTGGAATGTTAATTGTAGAGAAAAAGAAAGATATTAGTATTTTAAATACCTTAGGGGCTGATAGAAAACTTATTCATTCTATTTTTATTTATGAAGGAATATTGATCTCATTTCTAGGTGCTTTACTTGGGATGTTTATTGGTTTTATAGTTTGTTTTGTTCAACAATATTTTGGAATCATTAAATTAGGTGATGGATCGGAAGGTTATATTATAAAATATTATCCAGTTATTATGTCTGGAATTGATTTTTTAATTGTTTTTACATCTGTAATATTGATTAGTTTTTTGGCATCAACGATTTCTATTATGGGTTTAAAAAGTAATAAAACAAAATTTGATTTTGTTCGTTAATATTTGATATTAATGATCAAATAAATCCAAATTCTTAAAACTAAGTTTATGAAAATAAAATATATTCAATTATTAGTTTTTCAATTATTCTCGATTACATTGTTTTCCCAAATTCCAGTTGGTGAATTTAGAGAACATTTACCTTTTAAATCTTTTTTTCACGTAACAGTATCTCCTGATTATGTTTATGCTGCCACACAAAAAAATCTATTATTATTAGATAAAAACAACAATTATCAAAAATCTACACTTTCAAAATTAGATGGATTATCTGAGATTGGAATTTATAATATGAAGTATTTGGATCAAAAAGATATGTTAGTTATTGTTTATAATAATTCAAATATTGATTTTTTAAAAGGAGATGAAATTATTAATGTTTCAGATATTAAAAATAAACAAATTATTGGTTCAAAAGCGATTCATTCGATTTATGCTAAAGGGGATATTTTATTTTTAGCCACAGGATTTGGGATTGTACTAA
This sequence comes from Bacteroidales bacterium, assembly GCA_047638115.1. Classification (GTDB taxonomy): domain Bacteria; phylum Bacteroidota; class Bacteroidia; order Bacteroidales; family WCHB1-69; genus UBA5429. The sequence goes on from JBLJBB010000105.1 coordinate 26,077, forward strand.
TTGATCTTAATACTTTTTTGATTAAAGACACCTGGTTTACAGTTTTAAATGGGATCAATTATTCTGTAAATGATTTTGTAGAATTTAATAATCGTTACTATATTTCGACTCAATCGGGAGTTTTCTCCATTGATAATAATGATTTCAGAGCTCCTGATTTTTCAGCATGGCAATTAGAGACACAACTTGGAAATGTTGAATATAACTATATGGCAACTATAGGCAACCAAATCATTGTAAATAGAGTTGGATTAAATAGTGATTCTATTTTTGTATATTCAAGTCAAAACTGGCAATATGCAGAAAATATTTACGCATTAAAGGTTAGAGGATTTGATGTTCATAATAATGAGTTGGTGATTTTGGATTGGGATCAAATGAGAGTGTACGATCAAAATCTTTCATTAATTTCATTTTTTAATTGGGTTGGAGGTGATAAATTGCCTCAAGCAAGAGATATTGTCTTTGATGGATCAGATTTAATCTGGGTAGCCGACCAATATAACGGATTGGTATATTATAACCGCCCAAACACTTATGCAACATTGTTTACTCTTGAAGGTCCAGCAAGTGAAATGGTTGAAAGTATGGATTGTGCAGGAGGTGTTTTAGCCACTGTACCAGGTTCTAGAGCAGGGTGGGGGATAAATTATATTCCACCATCTTTAAGTGTATTTAAAAACCAACAATGGGGCTATATCAGTACTCCATTTTATAATTATAGGCATCCCCATGATTTTAACAATGTGATTGTAAATCCTAAAAATCCATCTGAAATCTTCATCGCATCTTGGGCTGGAGGATTATATAAAGTAACCGATGGAGTGATCACCAACCATTGGGATACATACAACTCTCCACTTCAAAGTATTTCTGTATCAACATCAGATACAACAAAATATACTACAATTTCTGGTCTAGATTTTGATAAATATGGCAATTTATGGATGACAAATAGTAAAGTTACTTATCCTTTGAAAGTTTTACTTAAAGATAGTTCATGGCAATCTTTTAGTTTATCTCCATATGTTCCAGGAAGTGCAGAAAGCGTTTCAGAACATGTAATTGTGGATAGTCGTAACTTTAAATGGATAACAGTGCCCAGACAAAATAAATTGGTTGTTTTTAATGATAATAATACCCTCGATGATAAATCTGATGACGAAATAGCTCAAATTGATCTAAACACAAGTGCAAATATTCAGACGTCACAAATTAATTGTATTGTGGAAGACTTAAATGGAAATATTTGGATAGGTAACAATTTGAGTATTAAAGTTGTTTATAATCCAGGAAATGTTTTTACAAAACAACTATATGCAAAGAATATTCTCTTGGAACAGAATGGTTATGTGCAAAATTTATTTGAATTTGAATCTGTTACAGCCATTGCAGTTGATGGTGCCAATCGTAAATGGGTAGGAACTTCAAAAGCTGGAGTTTTTCTGATATCTGAAAATGGAACCGAACAACTCCTCCATTTTGATGAAGATAATTCTCCTTTATTAGCCAATCAAATTATTTCAATAACTATTGATCAAGAATCTGGAGAAGTTTATTTTGGAACAACTGCTGGCATAATCTCATATAGAGGTACAGCTACTGAAGGGGCAAAAAACTACAATGATTATTTAGTGTTTCCAAATCCTGTAAGAGAGTCATATCGTGGCCCAATTACAGTTAGTGGATTAATGGAAAACTCGTTTTGCAAAATTGTGGATGGTTCTGGTTTGTTAGTTTGGCAAGGATATTCAAATGGGGGACAATTGGTGTGGGATGGTTTAGACTTTAATGGAAAACGCCCTGCAACAGGTGTTTATTTTGTTTTTGCATCTAGTGAAACGGGTGAAGAGAAACAGGTTGCTAAATTGTTGTTTATTAAGTAATATGTTTGTTACTACTAAAGGAATTGTTCTTCATAAAATTAAATATTCAGACACGAGTTTGATTATCAAAATTTTTACAGAAAAATTTGGAACACAATCTTTTATAGTAAAAAATGCTTTTGCCAAAAAAACAAAAATTAATCACACATTTTTTACTTCTTTAGCTTTATTAGAAGTTACTTTTGATGATCATCAACTGCATAAGTTAAGTTTTTTAAAAGATGTCTCTTTTATTTCCCATTTTAAAGTGATCCCATTTGATCCTCTTAGAAATTCGATTCTATTTTTTTATAATGAATTGTTTTACAAACTCTTATTTTCATCCATGCAAGATGAAATGATGTATGAAATTTTGGAAAATGGGATTTTAGAATTAGATGATCCGAATGATTTTAAACCTGACCAACATCTCCATTTGCTTTCTAAAGTGATTCACTGTTTAGGCATCTCTCCTGAGAATGACTATTCTTCCTTAAAGCCCTATTTTTGTTTAGAGGAGAATCGTTTTGGTGATTTATATTTAGAAAATAAATTGTTTTTATCTGCTTCGGCAAGTTCCTATTTTTCTGAAATTTTATCTTTGAAAGTTATTCAAACTCCTTCCAAAATAATCAGAAATGAAGTTCTATATGGTATGGTTAACTATTTGATAATGAATAATGAGCATATTAAATCGATTGATTCTTTACCTATTTTGATAGATTTAATGAAATAAGTGGTATTTTTGCTCAAATTTTAATTAAGAATGTACGCTTTATTTTCAAAAATAAAATTTCCACTTTTTCTACTGATCATTGCTTTGCTAGGATATTTCTGGTTTTTGATTTATGCACCTATCTATGATTTTGCAGATGAGTTTTTTCCTGGACGCTATTTTATGTTAGAATCTATCAGAAATGGAATATTTCCGATTTGGATTCCATACCAATCTATGGGACTTCCTATGCATGGAGATCCTCAAGCAGGCACTTTTTATTTGCCACTTTGGATTTTATCCCTTTTTACTGATTACATTCCCTACGTTTGGGGTGTAGAGTATATTTTTCATGCATTTATGGGTGGTTTAGGATTCTATTTCTTATTAAAACACTTTACATCCATTCGGAATTTTCAGTTTATTGGTGCAGTAGCATACATGTTATCTGGATTTTATGTGGGCAATGTTCAACATATCGCATGGATTATTGCTGCTACTTGGATTCCTTGGATCATCTATAGTATCATATCATTTTATAAGAATCCTTCATTAAAATGGAGTTTTATATTGGCAGTAACCACTTCACTGTTATTTACGGGTGGATATCCGGGTTTTTGGATCCTTTCTGCCTATTTATTTATTGCTTATACTCTCTATTGGATTATAAAAGAGAGAAAATATCTCACTAAAGGTTCGGTATTTAATACCTTAAAATATTTATTCATAGCTGCTTTGGCAACCATAGTGTTGATTTTACCAGCTTTGATCTCATTTATTGAGATCTCTCAGCACATTACTAGAGGAGTGGGATTGGATTATGATTCTCAAATCTCCTGTTCTTACTCTCCTTGGTCATTTTTGTCTTTAATTTTTCCTTTTGTAACTTCAACTGAGGGGGAATTTGTGAATAATGATATCTCCATGTCCTCCATCTATTTTGGAGTCTCACTTTTGATTTTTTTTGTGATTGGATTTTTCACTAAAAAATCACCGTTATTGAAATTCTTTCTGGGTGTTTCTATTGTTGCACTAATACTTGCTCTAGGTACTTATCTTCCCTTTCACAAATGGGTATTCGAAACAGTTCCTTTTATAAATATGATGCGCCTCCCTTCTATTTTTAGAATTTTTATCATCATTCCAGCAATAATTATTGCTATAAATGGGATCTCTTTTGTTTTTTCGAATACAAAAAAACATCAAAATTATTTTCAAATTGTATTGATATCACTTTTACTATTATTAGTGCTTCTATTTTTCTTTATTGATTACCGATTTGAAGTAGCTACGATACATGAATTTAAAACATTAACATGGAACAATTTGCTTCATAAATCGATCCATTTTAAGTTTTTATTTCAAATTATAATTCAGATTGGAATACTAATAACTATATGGGGAGTTTTGATTTTGAAAATTCGGCAAATACAACACATTATTTTTATCATCATTATTGTTGATTTGTTGATCAATGCCACTTTGTGTATTCATAAAACAGGTTATATGGTTGAAAGAACCAATAAAGAGTTATCTCAATTCTTTGAACAGATGCCAAAAGAGTATAAAGTACCTCAGGAAGTAACAACGAGCAATCAAATTTACTGGAAAACGCCATATCCTTCCTTATGGAGAAATTTAGGGATCTACTCTAAGCAAGTGGAATGGTTTAGTTATAAAGGGGTGATTTTAAAAAGTTTTGAAACAATGACCATTCCTAATCAACAGGAAGGCAAAGAGTTGTATTTTCCAAAAGTAGCATTCTATCCTGAAAAAGTTATCTATTCTGAAAATCCACTTCCCATTGATACATTGCAAGCGTATACACAAGATATTACGATGATAAATACCTACAACGACACCACTTCTTATTTAGATTTGTGTGTTTTTGAACCAGGAAATATATTTGTTAAAACAAAAACAAATATTGAAAGACCAATAATCATTTGTCAAAGTTATTATCCAGGTTGGAAAGCAAAATTAGAAACTGGTAAAAAACTAGATATCAAAGTATTAAATAGTTCTATGATCTCTGTTTTAGTTCCAAAAGGGGAGCACTATCTTCGCATTTATTATCATCGTCCTGATATTTTTGTAGCTTTTATTATACAAATGATTGGGTATCTTTCACTATTAGTTCTCAGTTTTTTAATATTTTTGCACTCAAGAAAGATTATTAACTTCAAAATTTTATACTATGTTTGATGAATTAGATAAATATAAAAAGAATGACCATTTCTTTTTAACTTCAGAAGTAAATTTGGAGAAAGTTTGTAATGCACCCAAAGATAAGTCTGGCATTTTTTTGGTGTATGAGTTAAAATATGGACGTATTGAGTTGGTGTATATTGGAACATCAAGTATTTTAAATTATGATGGTGAAACAAACGCCAATGAAACCAATTTATACAACTCCATTGTTAATGGGATTCAATTTGACGCACCTAGACATTGGTCATGGAAACAAAAAATAATCGATGAAAAAATTGATGCCTTTGATGTCTATTGGTATGTAACTATTGATGATAAATTTAAAGATAGTCCCTTATTGGTTGAAACAAAGATTTTGAAAACCCATTTTAAAATTTACAGTAAGTATCCAAGGTGGAATAGGAAGCAATAAATTTCATTTTTGTAATTTTTTGCAATTATGAAAAAATTCAAGTCTAACATATGTATGGTGTTTTTAAAAATAGCTTTTTGAAGATCAGAAATTTAGAAAATTACGAAATTTTTAGGGCAAGTGTTACCATACAAATTATAGACTTTAAAAAAAAATTGGGAAACATTAAGCGATTGGGATGCATTAGGACGAAGGCAAAGGTACCCCGCAAGCAGGGGCGCTTAGTGGAGCACAGGGCTGGCAGAGCGACAAAGGAGCTACTGCCAGACCGATGCTACACTTGGCGACACTGCGAGGAGTACCTGCCGTAGGCCGACGGCGAGCTTGCGAGCCGGAATGCTCAAATAGTGAAGAGTGAAGAGTGAAGAGTGAAGAAGTATGAAGGGGATAATTTTTCTTTAAAATGAGTTTTTTTTAGGGAAAGTCCAAAAAAATATCGTATTTTTGTGGTTTGTTTTTAATCAATACCATTATGTCTCGTAAATATATATTTGTCTTAGGGGGAGTAGTCTCAGGACTAGGAAAAGGAATCACTGCTGCCTCACTCGGCCGCCTCTTAAAATCTCGTGGAATTAAAGTCACCATGCAAAAACTAGATCCTTATCTCAATATGGATCCAGGTACGATGAATCCCATTCAACATGGAGAAGTATTTGTTACTGAAGATGGTGGAGAAACAGATTTAGATTTGGGTCACTACGAAAGATTTATTGATGAAAATCTAAATAAACACTCTAATATCACTTCCGGAAGAATATATTATTCTGTAATAGATAATGAACGAAATGGTTTGTATGCTGGATCTACAGTGCAAATGATTCCACATATTACCAATATGATTAAGGATAAAATTCGCCTAAATGCTGAATCTAATGACGCAGAAGTTGCCATTATTGAAGTTGGCGGTACTGTTGGAGATTACGAAAGTTTGCCATTTCTTGAAGCTATCAGACAATTTTCATATGAAGAGGGTTATAACAATTGCATGTATATTCATGTAGCATTGATCCCGTTTATTACACCAAGTAATGAATTAAAAACTAAACCAGCTCAACATAGTGTCAAAGAATTACTAAGTTTGGGGATTCAACCGGATATTTTAGTTTGTAGAAGCGATAGACCACTTGGAAAAGATATTAAACAAAAACTATCATTATTTTGTAATGTTAAACCAGCTTGTGTGATTGAAAATATCAA
>JBLJBB010000106.1:0-20527 GCA_047638115.1 Bacteroidales bacterium
ATCAACACTATAAGTTGTAGAAAAATGTTTTTTTATTTTTATCGGACAATAGTGTTTAATAATATTAAAAAAAATGAATTATGGAAAAAATATCTTATAAAAACAAAACTGTTGGTGAAATTGTAACAAACGATTTCAGAACTGCAGAATTATTTAAATCTGAAGGTATCGATTTTTGCTGTGGTGGAAATCAATATTTAGAAAATGTATGTTTAGAGAAAAAGATTGATATTCAATTGCTTGAAAAGAAAATCTATGATTTAGAAACTATTCCTCAGAGTAATTCTCTTAATTTTAAGGAATGGAATTTAGATTTTCTTTGTGATTATATTGTAAATACTCATCATAAAACGGTTGAAAAATATATCCCACAACTTTTAGAATATACGGATAAAATTGCGAATGTTCATGGGAAACATCATCCTGAACTGATCGACATTCGGAATTTATTTGAAATATTAAGTACCGAACTTTTACAACATTTACAAAAAGAAGAAGAAGTATTGTTTCCTACAATTAAAGAAATCCTAAAATCTCAATCATCAGAAGCTAAAAAAATAATTGAATCTGAAATTCTAAGGATGACTAAGGAGCACGATTTTGCGGGTAGTACGATGGATAAAATCAATGAATTAAGTAAAAAATACGTATTGCCAGATGATGCTTGCAATACATATATGTTAACTTATAAATTGTTAGAAGAATTTGAAAATGATTTACATATTCACGTACATATCGAAAATAACATTTTATATCCTAAAGCATTACAATTTTAAAATATATATTTTTTTCGTTAACATACATCAAATAGATTAAATAATTAATATATAAATAGAGATTTTTAGTTTCATTTTTTTTACTACTTTTGCAAATGAACTTGTTAAAAAATAGTATTTTGTATATGCATTTTGTGAACATGAATTCTTAAGAAAAATAGCAATATGAAGAGCACAACTGAGTGTCAAAAAAAGAGTGAAAATGCATTGAAATTAAAAAATCAACTCTATGCTGATTTGGCAAATGCTTTACCTTCTGGAATTTACAGGTTACGTGTTTTTCATGGATTATCTTTTAACGAAGAGAAATGGATGAGTTCTAGTGAAGCTCCTTACATTGTAGAGTTTGCTAATGATCGTTTTTATGAAATTGTTCATTTAGATCGTAATGTTTATGAAAACAATCCAGGAGTGATTCATGATTTAATTTTTGAAGAGGACAAATCAGAATTTGCCAGACTAAATGTAGAATCAAATTTACATATTGTTCCTTTTTTATGGGAAGGACGATTATTAATTGATCATAAAATTAAGTGGGTAAGGTTCAAATCTATACCACGTGTTTTAGAGAATCAAGACATTATTTGGACGGGAACTTTAGAGGATATTACATTGAGAAAACAAAATGAGGAGGAGATTATAAAAAAGACAATAGAACTTGAAAGACTAAATGCTGCGAAAGACTTCTTTATGTCTTTACTAGCTCACGATTTAAAAAGTCCGTTCACTTCTATTCTAGGATTTCTAGAACTATTAACAAGTAAACTTTATGAATATGATATTGCAGAGATTGAAAAACTTCTTGCAATTGTAAAGTATTCAGCCAAATATACATATAACTTATTGGATGATATTCTGGTTTGGGGCATGACACATTCTGGGAAAATACAATTTAATCCATGTAATTTGAATTTAAAATTAAATAGTGATCATATTATTGAAATTTTAAAAACTAACGCAAACTTAAAAGAGATCTCCATTGTAAATGAAATTAATGAGAATGAAATTGTTTTTGCAGACACAAACATGTTGAACACAATTATGCGAAATTTGGTTTCTAATGCCATCAAATATACTAGATCAGGTGGGAAAATCACTCTTCATTCAGTAACAACAGAAACAGAATCAACCATTTCCATTTCAGACAATGGGATTGGAATAGAACCAGAAAAGATATCAACTCTTTTTGATCAGTCTCAAATCTATTCAAGAAAAGGGACTGCTAATGAGTTAGGCATTGGATTTGGATTAATACTTTGCAAAAAATTTGTTGATCAACATGAAGGAACTATTTGGGCCGAGTCAAACGAAGATCAAGGGTGCACTTTCAAATTCACACTTCCAAAGACAACAGACTAGAGACTACAGACTACAGACTACAGACTACAGACTACAGACTACAGACTATAATCCAATTATTTAACCCACTCTTCACTATTCACTCTTCACTCTTCACTATTCACTATTCACTATTCACTCTTCACTATTCACTCTTCACTCTTCACTCTTCACTCTTCACTATTCACTCTTCACTATTCACTCTTCACTATTCACTATTCACTCTTCACTATTCACTCTTCACTCTTCACTCTTATCTTATTTGATTTTAATTGTTTTAGATTGCGTAGTGTGTGCACTGAAATTTCCTAAAGCTCCACCTGTTACATTAGAAGGTGGATTTGCAGGAGTTGTACCTCCCCCACCCCCTCTGGCTGAGATTTGATCTAACGTATAATAATAATTGTATACAGCTTCGGAAATGGTTTGCATTTCAACTTTAACAATATCACCAGATTTAATAGTAACCCCTGTAGCACGAAGTGGTTGACCATTGTATTGTCCATTATTGACGTTGTCATTTATCAAAATTATATCATTAATCTTCTCGCCATTAACAGTTAGTAAAAATCTATATTTGTTTCCAAATTCAGCCGGATCCAAATATATTGGAATAGGATATTTTAAAAGAGTGGGGCCAAATTGAAAATCGATTACGACAATAGTATCTAAATTCACTTTAGCGGGCATTATTGTTCTTGAAGTGTACGTCTCACCTTCAGCAATAATCTTTAGGTCATACATTCTTCCTACAACACCTTGAATTTTAGAGGTTTGATAAATTCCATTCTCTGTATAAGTCAATGTATCAACAACACCTGTATTATCTGAAATAACCACAAAAGCATCTTCTACTAAAGGATAAATACTTGGTTGATTAAAATTTACAGATTTGGTAAGTTTTACGTAGTGGGGTCCCTCCTGATCTGTAATCACAGCTTCCACCACTAATTTCGGTTCAACATCTTTGAGATCTAACTCAATAACTTTTTCACAACTTGCAAATAGTACTAATAAACTGATAAATATGATATGTTTTTCCATTGTTTTAAAATTTAAAATTATAACTAATACTTGGCACCCATCTAAAAAGTGAATTTTGTACAACTTCCGTTTTATTTGGATCATCTGGACTATCTCTAAATGTTATGGTATATGCATTTTCTCGACCATATACATTATATAATCCTATATTTAAGGAGCTTTCATAGGTTCCTCTAGCTTTAAAATCGTAATTGACACTTAAGTCCAAACGGTGATAATCTGGCAATCTGTCAGCATTTCTTTCTGAATATTGATAAATAGTTTGCCCGTTGATGTTATATTTCCCAATTGGAAAAGTAACAGCATTTCCTGTATTATATACAAATAAGCCAGAAACAGACCATTTAGGTGTAATTTGATAAGAGAAAACGATAGCTAAATCATGAGGTCTATCCTGGCGAGCATTGTACCATTGGTCATTATTGATCCCGTTGATTTTTCTTTCAGTTTTTGAAAGTGCATAGCTTACCCATCCCGTTAGTTTACCCACTTTTCTTTTAAAAATAAACTCTAATCCATAAGATCTACCAATCCCAAAAAGTAGCTGATCTTCGATATCGATAGCATTTTGTAAATCAGCATAATCTTTATAATCGATTTGATTTTCCATGAACTTATAGTATGTTTCAACGGTTATTTCGTATTTATCTTCGTCACAATTCTTTGTAAATCCTAAACTTATTTGATTTGAAAACTCAGGTTTGATATTGTAAGTGTTTCCAATCCATTGATCTGTAGGACTTCCCCCAGTTATATTGCTGAGAAGATGAAGATGTTGTGAATTTCTAGCTAGTCCGAATTTTAAACTTTGAGTTTTTGTGATTCTATAGTTCAGAGTAAATCTTGGTTCAATAGTATGATAAGTTTGACCAAACTGACCTTTATCTAAAACAACAGTTTCAGATTTTATGCCATTTTCATAAATATTATATTTCCCTTCACCCACCATTGTATAGGTTGAAACTCGGAGACCGTAACTAATATTGAAATGATCATTAGGTGTTGTTGTATTATTGAAATACACAGCATTTTCATGTGCTTTCTTAGATAGGTCATCATCTCCTGCAAAAGTAACTGTTCCTGTAAATGTTCTTGGAGAAAGCGTATAACGTGATACTTGGAACCCAAATCGCATAGAATTTTTAGAATTTAAAAAATAGGAAAAGTCTTGTTTAACACTTATATCCCTAATATTAGATTCAATATTGAAATTTGTTTCACCACCTGAAATTGTCGTTTTGTATTTATAATCACTATATATTAATGAAGTATTTGAGAATAGTTTTCCAGAAATAATATAATTCCATCTTGCTGTAGCGGTTTGGTTACCCCAATCGAGTCCAAAGGCACCGTTAAGACCTAAAACATCTTTTCCAGTATAACCAGAAAGGTATATTTTATGTTTATTCCCAATTTGGAAATTCATTTTTGCATTTAAATCGTAGAACTATAAGATATTATCTTTAAAATCATCCGTAAGTTTTAAGAAAATATCCGCATAGGTTCTTCGTCCAGAAATCATAAATGATGCTTTATTTTTAATGATAGGGCCTTCTAAAGTTAAACGACTACTAATCAATCCAATGCCTCCAGATGCATGATAGGTTTGGTTGTTTCCATCTTTCATTTTAATATCTAATACTGATGCAACTCTACCACCATACTGAGCACTCGCATTTCCTTTGATTAGGGTAGCATCTTTCACGGCATCGCTATTAAAAGTACTAAAGAAACCCAATAAATGAGAAGCATTGTAAACAATCGCTTCATCGAGTAAAATTAGATTTTGGTCTGTTGATCCACCACGTACACTAAATCCACTGGTTCCTTCACCTTGAGTTTTAACACCTGGAAGTAGTTGGATTGTTTTAAGTACATCTTTTTCTCCAAATAGTACCGGAAGTTTCGCAATCTCTGTAATATTAATCTTCTCTAAACCAATATCTGGTTTCGTAAGATTATCATCTAGTCTGGAAGAGGTTACAACAAATTCATCTAATTTGTTATTTTGCTCCAAATTCCAATTTCTAACAAGAGATTTTGAAACAACCACTTCTTGTGTAATCGTTGTATAACCTAAATATGAGATTCTAAGGGTATAAGTTCCTTGAGGTATTTGTAAAGAATAGTATCCATATTCATTCGTAAAAGTGCCCAGACCTGTTTGATTTGCAATCACTACAGTAGCACCAATTAAGTTTTCTCCAGATTTTGCATCTTTGATAGTTCCACTGATTGTATAATTTGCATTTGCAAGTAGAGCAATATTTGAAATAAAGAGTAGAAATAAAAGAAACAATGTTTGTTTTATATTTTTATTTTCCATTTTGTATAAGTTAAATAACGTGTTTTTAAAAAAGTTTTCTAAATCTTGAATTACTATTTAATAATTAGTAATTTTGAAATCGAATGCAAAAATAATGTAATTTATAAAACACTCACTTTCAATTTTTTCTATAACTAAAATAGACAGAATCTATAAATGTAAAAACATAAATAGATACTGTCTATTAGACAATATTGACGTAAAAAAAATTATTTTACTGCTTCAGCAAATCTTTGATTTACAACATCCCAATTGATCATATTTCTGAAATTTTTCACGAAATCTGGTCTTTTATTTTGGAATTTCAAGTAGTATGCATGTTCCCAAACATCGATAGTGAAGATTGGTTTCCCTTTTACTTGAGCGATATCCATCCAAGGGTTATCTTGGTTTGGGGTTTGAGAAACTGCAAGATTTCCAGTTTCATCAACAAGGATCCAAGCCCATCCGCTACCAAACTGAGTAACAGCTTTTTGATTAAATTGTTCAAAAAGGTTGTCTAGTGTTCCAAAAGATTTTTCAATTGCCTTCATCAATTCTGGAGAGGGCTGACCTTTACCGTTTGGTGCAAGTCCTTGCCAATAGAAATTGTGGTTAAACCAACCACCAGCATTGTTTCTGATTGGAGTACTCAAAGAGGAAATATTTGCAAAAATGAAATCCATTGATGCATTTTTGTAAGGAGTTTCTCCGATCAAGTTGATAAATTGATTGTAATAGTTTCTATGGTGTCTATCGTAGTGAATCTCTACGGTTAAAGCATCCATAAATGGTTCCAATGCATCATAAGCATAAGGAAGAGGTTCGAACAAATGTTCTACAGGTTTACCAGTGTATTCTTTCATAGTTTTTTTGTTTTTGTTTTCATTAGAATTTTGGGCAGAGAGTATCCCTACTCCTAAAACTAATGCAATGGTTAATAATTGTTTAAGTTTCATGATTTTTTTTTATTGGTTTATATTTATTAGGAAACCACTCCTAATTCTTTACCCACTTTAATAAATGCAGCAATACATTTATCAAGATGTTCAGTTTCGTGAGCAGCAGAAAGTTGAACACGAATACGAGCTTGATCTTTAGGTACAACAGGGAAATAGAATCCAGTTACAAAGATACCCTCCTCTTGTAATTTGGATGCCATCACTTGAGATAATTTTGCATCGTATAACATCACCGCACAGATTGCAGATTTTGTTGGTTTAATATCAAACCCGGCAGCTTTCATTTTTGTAATAAAATACTCTGTATTAAAATGTAGTTTATCTTGTAAAGCATTTGAATTTTGCATAATTTCAACCATTTTAACACCTGCAGCAGCTACTAATGGTGGAATAGAATTTGAGAATAAATAAGGACGTGAGCGTTGGCGTAACATGTCGATGATCTCTTTTTTACCTGTTGTAAAACCACCAATAGCACCACCAAATGCTTTTCCTAATGTTCCCGTTATAATTTCCACCTGACCTTTTTTATCATAAAGTTCAGTAACACCTCTTCCGGTTTGTCCAACAACACCTGCAGAATGTGATTCATCAACCATCACCATGGCATCATATTTTGCCGCTAATTCTAAAATTTTATCTAGGGGAGCAACATTGCCATCCATAGAAAAAACTCCATCAGTAACGATTAAACGAAAACGTTGTGCTTGTGCATCCTGAAGTTGTTTCTCTAAGTCAGCCATATCTGCGTTGGCATAACGGTAACGAACAGCTTTACATAAACGAACACCATCAATAATTGACGCATGATTTAGAGCATCAGAAATGATTGCATCCTCTTCATTTAAAAGGGGCTCAAAAACACCTCCGTTTGCATCAAAACATGCAGCGTATAAAATGGTATCTTCAGTTCCAAAAAATTCAGCAATTTTCTCCTCTAATTTTTTATGAAGATCTCCTGTACCACAAATAAAGCGAACAGATGCCATTCCATAACCATGAGAATCTAATGCTTCATGAGCAGCGGCAATTAATTCTGGATTGTTTGCTAATCCAAGATAATTGTTTGCGCAAAAATTAAGGGCTTTGTTACCATTTGCTAAAGTGATCTCTGCTCCTTGTGGAGATACAATAACTCTTTCTCTTTTATATAAACCTGCAGTATCAATACTCGTAAGTTCGTTTTGTAAAAATTGTTGAAATTTAGTATACATGTGTTATATTTATTTATATTATTTTAATTTTTCTTTTAGTACATTGATCATATCAATAGTCATTGATTCTAAATTATATTTAGGATTCCAGCCCCACTCCTGACGAGCAACGGAGTCATCCAAGCTATTGGGCCAAGAATCTGCAATTCCTTGTTTTAATGGATCAATATTGTATTGGATCTCAAAATTTGGAATATGTTTTTTGATCTCATTTGCAATAATTTCTGGAGAGAAGCTCATTCCAGTTACATTAAATGAGTTTCTATGAATCAATTTAGCAGGATCCACTTCCATAAGATTGATCGCAGCATCTATAGCATCTGGCATATATAACATATCCATGCAAGTATCGGCTCTCAATGGACAAGTAAATTTTCCCTCTTTAATAGCTGCATAATAAATTTCAACAGCATAATCTGTAGTACCTCCGCCAGGAAGTGCAACATTTGAGATTAGCCCAGGGTATCTTACTGAACGTGTGTCAATTCCAAATCTTTTGAAGTAGTAATCACTTAATAGTTCTCCAGCAACTTTAGTAACTCCATAAATGGTTTTAGGACGTTGGATTGTATCTTGTGGGGTTTTATCTGCTGGAGTTTCAGGACCAAATGCACCGATAGAACTTGGCGTAAACAAAGCAGCTTTATATTCTCTTGCAACTTCTAAGCAATTGAGAAGTGCTCCCATACCGATATTCCATCCTAACATAGGATTTGCTTCAGCAGTTGCTGAAAGAATCGCAGCAAGGTTATAAATGGTGTCAATTTTATACTTTTTAACAGTTTCAGCAATGTCATTGGTATTTGTAGCATCTATCTTACACGACGGACCACCTTCACCAAGTTCTCCTTTTAAGGGGAAATTTAGATCTGAAGCGACTACATGATCACTTCCATAGATTTTACGCAAAGCTGGAACTAATTCTGTGCCAATTTGACCACAAGCACCAATAACTAAAATGTTTTTCATAAGTCTTTCTTTTTTTTTGTAATGCAAATATAAATAAAATTTGTTACTTTTTTGTGAAATTGTAAATATTAGATGATAAAAAAAAATCTCCATCAATAAATACAAAATTTTGATGGAGATTAATATCTGTTTATTGCTTTTTCATATTTATTAAACCATTGAATCAATTAATGTTACGTTTTCAATTAAGATTGTACGAGAGGGAAACTCATTAATCATCATAAAATCGTGGGTTGCGATTAAAACGGTTGTCCCTTTTTTGTTAATATCAATAAATAATTTAAAAATCTCTTGAGAAGTAATAGGATCTAAATTTCCTGTTGGTTCATCTGCAAGAATAACTTCAGGATTATTAAGTAACGCTCTTGCAATACAAACGCGTTGTTGTTCACCTCCAGACAATTGGTGTGGATATTTAAAATCTTTAGTAGCAAGACCCACCATTTCAAGAACATCTTCAGCACGTTGGAGCATCTCATCCCTTTTTTTCCATCCTGAAGCTTTCAACATCAACATTAGATTATCAAGTACAGTTTTATCAGCTAACAATTGATAATCTTGGAAAACCAACCCTAGTTTTCTTCTCAAATATGGGATTTGTTTGGATTTGATTTTTTTCAAATCATAACCAGCAATGGATGCTTCTATTCCGTTAGCTTTCTCATCAGCAATTAACAATTTTAATATTGATGACTTTCCAGTTCCAGATTTTCCAATTAGATATACCATCTCCCCTTTATGGATGCTTAAACTCACTTTAGGGAGAATCAATAATTTCTTTTGATACACATCCACCTCATTTAAAACAATAATCGGCTCAGAATGGGCTATATCTTGATTGATCGGAGATGTAATTTCTGGTTGAATTTCGGTTTGTGTTTCCAAACTATTTTCATTCAATATATCTGGGGTCTCTTCCATTCTATATGATTTTAAATTTTAGGTATCAATATTTGCGTAATGTGCATTTTGTTCAATAAACTCTCTACGTGGAGGAACTTCATCACCCATGAGCATTGAAAACACGCGATCAGCTTCTGTTAAATTTTCAATAGTCACTTGTCTTAACGTTCTAAAAGCAGGATCCATAGTTGTAGTCCAAAGCTGTTGAGAATTCATCTCTCCCAAACCTTTGTACCTTTGAATATGGAGTCCCGACTCATTCAATCCGTTGTTGGTCAATTCTGCTACTGCTTCTTTTCTTTCGGCTTCTGTCCAAACATAACGCTCTTGTTTCCCTTTTTTTATCAAATAAAGAGGTGGTGTTGCAATATAAACATGACCAAATTCGATCAACTCTTTCATATAACGGAAGAAGAAAGTTAAAATTAGAGTTGCAATGTGACTACCATCCACATCGGCATCTGTCATGATAATCACTTTACCATAACGAAGTTTTTCGATGTTTAACGCTTTACTATCTTCAGCGGTTCCAATAGTAACGCCAAGTGCTGTATACATATTTCGAATCTCATCACTTTCAAAGATTCTGTGTGGCATTGCTTTTTCCACATTCAAAATCTTACCTCTAAGGGGCAAGATGGCTTGAAATTTACTATCTCTACCTTGTTTAGCGGTTCCACCTGCAGAATCCCCTTCGACAAGGTACAATTCACACTCTTCCGGTTTCTTGGAAGAGCAATCAGATAGTTTTCCTGGCAAACCACCCCCACTAAACACATTTTTCCTTTGCACCAATTCCCTGGCTTTTCTGGCAGCGTGTCTTGCAGTTGCAGCTAGGATTACTTTATTTACAATCTCTTTAGAATCACGAGGATTCTCTTCAAGATAATTTCTCAACATTTCACCAACCATTTGGTCAACAATACCCATCACTTCATTGTTCCCCAATTTAGTTTTGGTTTGTCCTTCAAATTGTGGTTCTTGAACTTTTACAGAAATAATGGCCGTTAAACCCTCTCTAAAATCATCACCTGAAATCTCAATTTTTGATTTTTCAACTTTCTCCAACATTTTGCTTTCATCAGCATATTTTTTCAAAGTTCTTGTTAAAGCTCTACGGAAACCAGCTAAATGTGTACCCCCTTCAATAGTATTGATATTATTTACATAGGAGTGAATATTCTCTGTAAATGAGGTATTGTATTGCATAACAACCTCAACCTCAACATTTTCCTTTTCACCTTCCATATAAATTGGAAATTCCATAATTTTTTCACGACCACCGTCCAAATATTTTAGAAAATCTTTCAGTCCCTCTTCAGAATAGTAGGAATCGTGTAAAAATTGATTTTTGTCATCCACTACTCTTTCATCAGTGAGTTCCAAACGAATTCCTCTATTTAAGAATGCTAATTCTTTCAAACGAGTAGCAAGTGTAGCATATTTATATTCAGTTGTAATGAAAATTGTTTCATCTGGTTTGAACCAAATCTTGGTTCCACGCATGGAAGTTTCACCAATTTTTTTCACTGGATATAAAGGTTTTCCAAAAGCCAATTCTTGAACAAAGTGTTCACCATTTCTAAAAACTTCAGCTTTAAACTCTTTAGAAAGCGCATTTACACAAGAAACACCCACACCATGAAGACCTCCAGAAACTTTATAGGAATCTTTATCAAATTTTCCACCGGCATGAAGTACTGTAAGAACCACTTCAAGAGCAGATTTTTGTTCTTTTTCATGAAAATCAGTAGGGATACCACGACCATTATCCAAAACGGATATAGAATTATCAGGATGAATGGTAACTTTAATATGATTACAATGCCCTGCTAATGCCTCATCTATTGAATTATCAACAACTTCGTACACCAAATGATGGAGTCCTCTTTCACCAACATCACCAATATACATTGCCGGGCGCATTCTAACCGCTTCCAATCCTTCCAACACATGAATATTCTCAGCATTGTAATTTCCGTTTTTGATTTCAACGTTTTCTAATTCACTCATAATCAATTTTATATAATCTTAAAAAATAACTTGCAAATATACAAAAAAATACCTTTTGAATGACTAAAAAAATCACAATTTTCTAATAAAAATCTACTATTTTTTATGATTTTTTTCATGATGATTTTTAGGGCGTTCCTTCTCACTACAACGCGAGCAATATCACTTTAAAAAACTTCATTTATTGCTTGTGTTGCACTTCCTCTCTTACTCTTTTTTCAATATCTTTGGTGAAACCATCATACCAGCCGCAGGAGCTCCAGATCACCTTTTTTGATTTCATATCGACCAGATAGATTTGGGGAAAATTTATATGTCAAAAAAATTAATATTCTAATAAATGTCGGGGACTATTTTCCTGAACTAGTTCATTGTTTGTATAGAACAAAATCTTAATAATTTGTATCGGATCATTAACCGACATTTATTAGAATATATGATCATGGCAAAAACTGCTCAATACGAAATTGATTCCTAAAACTGAAACCTGATAGCTGATAGCAGACAGCCTTTTGCCCTTCGCCTCAAAACCGCAGGTTTTGAGAGCATTAGGGCGAAGGCCAGATACCCCGCAAGTTTTATGGCTAGGGGATGTTGGATCGGGCAGAGCGACCGAAGGAAGCTACTGCCCGGCCATACAGACCCTTGACAGAAAAACGCGGAGTATGGGCCGGAGACCGACCCCGAGCGAAGCGAGGGGGAATGCCCAAAATCAGTGAATAATGAATAATGAATAATGAATAGTCTTAAACTTTTAACCCTTAAACTTTAAACCTTTAAACCTTTAGCCCTTCGCCCTTCGCCTTTGGCCCTTAGCCCTACTCGTTCAAAAACCGCTCTGCTTCAATCGCGGCTTTGCACCCAGAGGCGGCGGCTGTGATGGCTTGTCGGTAGTAAGGATCTTGGATGTCGCCTGCAGCAAAAACACCGTGAATATTGGTTAATGGACGAACTCCTTGGGTTTTGATATACCCTTGCTCATCCAATTCTAATTGTCCTTTAAAAAGATCTGACACCGGTGTAACCCCAATGGCTACAAAAACTCCGTCCACAGCGATCTCTTGTTCAGATTTATCTTTTGTATTTGTTAAAATCATACCCGTTACTTTTTTAACAAATCCCTGTTGTTCTCCCAAAATCTCTTTGGGAACATTGTTAAAAATAACTTCAATATTAGGAGTGCTTTCTACCTTATCTTGCATCGCTTTAGTGGCTCTAAACTCATCTCTACGATGAACCAAATAAACTTTAGAACACAATTTAGCAAGGTAAGTCGCCTCTTCAAGAGCGGTATCACCTCCCCCAATAACGGCCACCACTTTACCTTTGAAAAATGAACCGTCACAAGTTGCGCATGTGGAAACTCCAAAACCTCTATATTTAGTTTCACTTTCTAATCCTAACCAACGTGCTGTTGCACCTGTAGCGATAATCACTGTTTCTGCCATAATCACTTTATCGTAATCAACGACACACTTGAATGGTCTTTGCGACAGATCAACTTCAGTGATCTCCCCAGAACGCAAATCGGCACCTAAGTGGAGTGCTTGTTCTCTAATATTATCCATAATTACAGGACCAGTTTCCCCTTTAGGATAACCAGGGAAATTTTCAACCTCGGTAGTGATGGTAAGTTGTCCACCAGGTTGCATACCTTCAAATAAAACGGGCTCTAGGCCTGCTCTTGTAGCATAAATAGATGCAGTATACCCAGCTGGTCCACCCCCAATAATTAAACATTTTGTTGTTTCCATGTTTTTACAACGGTTTCAAATAGTTAATAAAAAAATTAGTTTGAGCAATGATTACATGACTAATTTAAACCCTATGCCATGTACATTGATAATTTGAACTTTAGGATCTGGAGCAAACAATTTTCTCAATTTCGTAATATAAACATCCATACTACGAGCATTGTAATAACTATCATCACCCCAAATTTTCTTCAATGCATACCCTCTATCAAGAACATCATTTTTCTTATGAATAAGCATCATAAGCAATTCTGTTTCTCTCGTTGTAAGCTTTTTTTCTTCTCCATTAATCAGCAAACTTTGATGCGCCACATTAAAAATTATAGATCCGAGTTGAATGGGCTGAATATCACCCTCTTCATTGCCATAAGTTCTTCTGATTAAAGCTTCTAATCTGGCAAGTAAAACTTCCATAGAAAAAGGTTTTGTGATATAATCATCACCACCTATGGAGAGTCCATACACCATATCTTGAGGCAAACTTTTAGCTGTCAAGAATATAATTGGAATCTGTTTATCCATTTTCCGAATCTCTTTAGCTAAAGTGAATCCATCTTTTAATGGCATCATAACATCCACAATACAAATATCTAAATCAGACGTACAAAAAAGCTCGTATGCAGATTCACCATTTGTAGCATGTTTTACAGAATAACCTTTGGCTTCAAGATATGTAGTTAATACCTTTCCCAAATTCATATCATCTTCTGCTAATAAAATCTTTTTGTTTATACTCATAGTAATTATCTTTTATATGGTATTGAAATAACAAACTCACAACCTTTTGAGGGTTCACTATTTAATGTAATAGATCCACCGTGCAATTCAACAATTCTTTTAACATATGCTAACCCTAAACCATGACCTTTATTGTCATGAACATTTCCAGAAGAAACTCTATAAAAATCTTGAAAAATGCGTTTATGGTTTTTCTTTGCAATACCAATTCCATTATCAGCAATTTTTATAAATAAATTTCTTCTATCGCTTTCAGTTCGAACGACAATGTCAGGGTTTTCCTGCGAATATTTTATGGCATTTTCAATCAAATTCACGATCACATTATGTATATGAGAACTATCTGCAAAGATAATAGGATTTTTCGCATAAAGGTACTGAGAAATTTTACCATTTTTTGACGAAATTTGAAGCGAAAAATCAATACAAATTGAACTTATAAGTTTATGAATATCAAGATGTTCCTCATATATTCGCAACTGTCCTTTCTTAAGTTGGGCAAGCTCTAATATATTATTTACCATTTTCTTCAACCTGTTATTTTCGTCACTTATGATAGAAATATAGGAATCTCTGAGTTGAGGTTTCGAAGAAATATCTGGATCTTCAAGAGCTTCACATGCTAAAGATATTGTTGAAATTGGTGTTTTAAATTCATGAGTCATATTATTGATAAAATCATTCTTAATATCAGATATTTTCTTTAATCTGTACAAATGGTATAAAGTATATATGTTTAAAAATGAAATAATAGCAATTAGAGCCAAAATAAATGTTGTTATGGTACTCATCCTTTGAAATAAGATTCTTCTTTGATCTTTAAAATAGATGATTAAATAGTGTGGTGCAATGAACTTTTCTGAAGGTTTTAAACTAAAAATAAATTCACTATTTAAAATGCTGGCAGGATCAACAATATGTGGACTAATTACAAATTGTGTTGTATATGAATTGTAAAGTGCAAAATCAAATTTTGCTTCAATATTCTGCTCAACTAATGCTTCTTTAATAATTCTATTCAAATACTCTTCGTTTAACAAAAGAACTGTATTGCTATCCATCTCGATCAAATTCACATTATCACTTTTTGAGACTTGCTGAAGTGTTGTATTTATTTGATTATTATCAATAGGGTACAATGTTGGTGAAAACATGTTTATATACGTTGTATCAAAATAAATAGTGTCATTATCTGTTAATACCACATCATTTTTCAAGTAACTAATAGTCGTTTTAACGACACCAATCGGAGTTACTTTTGCAGGATCCAATAAAAATCTTTTTCCTTGTTTTTGAAATATTACATTTGGTGTTGTATCAGTCGCTTGTACAATGGTTGATGATGGTAAAGTATCCCCTTTTAGCAATCCATCAATTTTATTCACAACTTCACTTCCAGCTGAAAGAATTTCACGGGTTAAAATACTTTTTTGAACTTTTTCTGCATCTTTATACAATTGAAAAATGGTAAGCATTAAAAAAAATGAAGAGGTTACCAATATTACTGCGATCGAAAAAATTACAATTCTCTTCATGATAAACAAAATTTTATAATATCAATACCATCTGGATAATTTAAAAGAGAGGGATACTGACCCTCTCCAAAAGGGACACTTAATAAAGGGTCTATCGAATCAATCATCTCTTTAGCACGTTTGTTCTCAACTACAATACATTGAATCTGATCGGATTGATTTTTAATGGAACTCTTTAATTGAGATAATGAATCGTAAAACTCAAAATAAATAATTGAAATGGGTGATGACAAGGATAGCTCTTCAACCAAAATAAAAGATCCTGCATCATAGAACGGTTTTTGATTCATTAAAAAGATCGTTTTTTGGTATTCCAAATTATTCAAATACAGATGGTGGTCAGCATTATACGTGGAATAGCTTTGAATAGTTTCAATAAAATCGATAAAATTAAAATTTGTAGGAAGATACAATTTTGAAACTGATCTACAACCCAACCCAAAATATGAAAAAATATCTTTTGACAACCGACCTATTTGCTCTTGTGTTTCGCTACCATCTAAAATCGCAATACTATTTCGATTTTTTCTTAACAACAAAGGTTTTTTACCAAAGTAATATTCAAAATATTTGGCACTATTATTATTGCCTGTGGCAATCACTTTATCATACAAATCTGATGTTTTTTGATTATTTCCATTCTGAATGGTTTCAACAAAGCAAATTTTATCAGAAAAGTACGGGTCCAATTCACACAATAACTCTGCTAAAATGGGTAATAAAATGGAATCATTTGCTGATAATTTGCCTAAAAACTTATTTCCACTGATTAAAACTGAGAAAAAATCATGAAATGCAGCTAAAGGAATATTTCCTGCTGAAATTACAAAAATCGTTTCAATTTTATCGTTTTCTTGCAAAAATATATCTTGATAATATTTCGTAAAACACTTTATATTAGATGATTCCAACATAAAAACAATCCCTTCTAAAGCTTGAACAATGTAATGCGGAGTAAACCATTTGTTTTGTTGAGACTGTTTTGTGATAGCTTCATATATTTTGAAATGAAAAAAAATTTTTTCATTAATTTCAGGATAATTACTGAGAAATAATTTTATATTATCTCTCAGTAATTCAAATGATTGTATTCTATCTAAAAATTTGTTTTTCACTTAAAAAATTTTATGCAAATATACAAAATAAATTTTTCTTATTTTTTTTGATTTTTGTATAGAAAAAAGTTGTATTTTTGCGACCTCGTTACGGGATATAGCGTAGTCCGGTTATCGCGCCTGCTTTGGGAGCAGGAGGTCGCAAGTTCGAATCTTGCTATCCCGACAAAAACCACTCAAAATTGAGTGGTTTTTTCTTTTTATATATCTTTGCACTTCTAAATCCACCTTTAACAAGCTAATTAAAAAAAACTTATGACTCAAAAACAGTTCCTTCCCATTACAAAAAAAGAGATAGAATCGAGAGGTTGGGATCAGGTTGATGTGATCTTGATTACAGGCGATGCCTATATTGATCACCCTTCGTTTGGAGTGGCCGTTATAGGAAGGATTCTTGAAAAACAAGGACTTAGAGTAGCTATTCTACCTCAACCCAATTGGAGAGATGACTTACGGGATTTTAAAAAGTTAGGAAAACCCAGACTATTCTTTGGGATCACTGCGGGAAACATGGATTCTATGGTGAACCACTATACAGCTACCAAAAGGGTGCGCAGTGATGATGCATACACCCCTGGTGATCAAGCTGGTTACCGTCCTGATAATGCTACCATTGTGTATTCTAACATTGTCAAAGAGCTGTTCCCTGATGTTCCTGTTATTATTGGTGGTGTGGAAGCTTCTATGAGACGCCTTTCCCATTACGACTACTGGCAAGAGCGTTTTCGTCCCTCAATTCTTATAGATAGTAAAGCGGATTTGCTTGTTTACGGTATGGGAGAGAAGCCCATGATTGAAATTGCAAAAGCATTTGAAAAAGATCTCCCTCTTGAACAATGTAAAAGCATTAGACAAGTGGCATATTTAGAACCCATCTCACTCAAGAAAAGTTTGATAACTGATCAGGATCTTGTTTTACACTCTTTTGAACAAGAACTTACCCAAAAAAAAATGTATGGGGAAAATTTTGTGGCTTTTGAGAAGGAAACCAACAAGATGCACCAAAAGAGGATGATTCAACCCTACGCCAATCAACTTTTGGTGATCAACCCTCCAAATAGTCCGCTAACTGAACTGGAGATGGATACCTTTGCCCTTTTCGATGTGATGATGAATGCTCCACATTTCAAGTACAACAAAAGAGGGAATATCCCTGCTTTTGAGATGATTAAAAATTCTGTGACGATACATAGAGGTTGCTTTGGAGGATGCTCTTTTTGTGCTATTGCTGCACATCAGGGGAAATTCATCTCTTCAAGATCTGAGAAATCTATTTTAGAGGAAGTGAAAGATTTAACGACCAGAGATTACTTCAAAGGATATATTACCGATTTAGGAGGACCCTCAGCGAATATGTACAAAATGGGCGGCAAAAAAATCTCACAATGTGAAAAATGTGCTCGTCCCTCCTGTATTTTTCCCAATATTTGTGAAAATTTAAACTTGAATCATAAAACATTGACTCAGCTTTATAGAAATGCATCTAAAATTCCTGGAATTAAGAAAATAACGATTGGAAGTGGTATAAGATACGACATGTTGCTTTCTAAAGATCAGAACATGGATCAAGAAAATGGGCTTACAACCTATTTGAAGGAAGTTATTTTGAATCATGTCAGTGGAAGATTAAAAGTTGCCCCAGAACACACTAATAGTGACGTGTTGAAATACATGAGAAAACCATCTTTTACTCAATTTTTGCGTTTTTATGATAAATTCCATCAAATCAATCAGCAAAACAATAAAAATCAGCAGCTTATCCCCTATTTTATCTCATCCCATCCTGGTTGTAGTTTAGCAAATATGGCTGAATTAGCCATTGAAGTGAAAAATAGTAGAAATACCAAAGGGAAAAGCAAAGATACTCAACCACATGGTATCGAATCAGATCATGTGCAAGATTTCACGCCCACCCCCATGACTTATGCAACGGCGATGTATTATCTTGGTTATGATCCCTATACAGGTAAAAAAATTGAGGTAGCTAAAACCATGGAAGATAAAAAGAATCAAAATCTATTTTTTTTCTACCACAAAAAGGAGAACCACGAAACCATCGTTAAATTACTCAGAAACATCAACAGGATGGACTTACTTAATCAGTTAAGAGATAAGAGATAAGAGACTACGGACTACGGACTACGGACTACGGACTACAGACTACAGAAAACTCTTCATTTTTCATTTTTCATTATTCACTATTTGATATTTGAATAGTCGTTCAAAAATTGCATTAAAGGATCGAATATAGGTGGTATATCACATCCATAGATGGCTTTAGAAGTATTATTATAGTAAAAAACAATTTCACAATACATATCAATTTCTTGATGATGAGTAGAGGGGAAACTTTCGAATCTAGATTTTTTAATTAAGTCAATTAAGTCATTTAATTCGAAGTATAACAATTGTCTTGATATTTTATCTATATATTTTTCATCATAAAAAAAATAATATGACCTACTAATAACTTTCAAGAAAAGCTTTCCAGTAGAATCAATTTCAAGATAATGAGTAATGCCCATTGATGATTTTGTAAAAGTGATTTTTTGAAAATGAATGGAATCACTATAAATAATATTATAATCATATAAGTATAAAGAACTACTATCATAAAGAACAGGATATTTAACACTATTATTAATAGGTTTAAGAATTAAAGTATCATCATTAAGATTTTTAATTTGAAAATGGAATTGGCTAAAAATTTCATATCCGTATTTAAAATCATAAATTGTAATAATATTACTATTTGTATCAATGATATAATTATAATCAGTGTACTCCCAAAGAATGGTTTTACTTTTAATTTCAATATGGAAAAACTGATTTCCATACCATGATTTGAGTAATTGATTCTGAGAGAAGCCATTACAAAAACTAAAAATAAGAACAAAGAAAACAGATATAATTCTTAACATCCTTTTATTTTTTAAAATGACATATTGGTTTGACCCCTGTTTTTCGGACAAGGATTGGTTTAATTTATAAGTGCAAAAATACATTTTTTTTAAAATAAGAAATTTTATTTTCAAATTTTAACAATAATTGTTAATGAATTACAAAAACGTTACAAATTAATCATTTTCTGCAACCTCTGCGAGGTTGTGGATTTGTCTTGGGGCATCATTCAGCCGCAGGTAGCTTCGCAACCTACGGTTACTAATCTGCAACCTCTTCGAGGTTGACTGGAGTTTGGTTAGTTTCTTACAAAAAAAGAGGCTGATATATAAGGGTTTAAATCATTTCTCAGGCTTCGTGTATAACATTTTTCATCAACGAAGTCCGAGAAACTCTTATTTATTGATTTTGCATACATCTGAGCTCTGATATTATTTAATAAATCTCCAGTTGTAGTTCTAGATTCTTCTTTTTGTTTGTACCATTTTGCTCTTGGAAGATTATTTATGTTTTTTACTTTTTCCGTTCGATAATTCCCTAGATGGAGTATAGCATAAACTGCCACTATTAATAAAGGAACAGTTGTTATTGAATTTGGATTTCTAACTTGGGCTTGACCACATCCTAGTAAAGTTTTTTCTTCGCGGAAATTAACTTCGATTTCCCATCTCCACACATAAGCTTGTAAAATTGTTTGAATGTCTAATGTTGAATCAGTACATATCAAATATGCTGGTTGTCTATAATTAACAACTCCATTTTTGGTTAATCTGTATCCTAATGGTCGAATAATCATAAGTGTAAGATTTTTATCTTCTCCTGCTGATCTCCATCTTACATCTCTCACAATCTTCACATCAAAGGTTCTTACTTCTCCAGCTGCCCATGCTTTAACTTGAATCCAAGGATAGTTTTCAGATTGCCTTATCTGTTCTGGAGTAGGCAATTGTTCACCGTACG
>JBLJBB010000107.1:0-68652 GCA_047638115.1 Bacteroidales bacterium
GATAAACCACGCCGATCTTTCAGTGACGACAAACCAAAAAGATCCTATAGCGACGATAAACCACGCCGATCTTTCAGTGACGACAAACCAAAAAGATCCTATAGCGACGATAAACCACGCCGATCTTTCAGTGACGACAAACCAAAAAGATCTTATAGCGACGATAAACCACGCCGATCTTTCAGTGATGACAAACCCAAAAGATCCTATAGCGACGATAAACCACGCCGATCTTTCAGTGATGACAGACCAAAAAGATCTTTCAGTAGTGATCGTCCAAGACCAGCATCTGGAGAGGATAAACCACGCCGCTCATTCAGTGACGATAAACCAAAAAGATCTTATAGCGACGATAAACCACGCCGCTCTTTCAGCGACGATAAACCACGCCGCTCATTCAGTGATGACAGACCAAAAAGATCTTTCAGTAGTGATCGTCCAAGACCAACTTCTGGAGAGGATAAACCACGCCGCTCATTCAGTGATGATAGACCAAAACGCTCATTCAGTGATGACAGACCAAAAAGAGCATTTAATAGCGACAGACCTAAAAGATCATACGATAGCGATGATGCTGCACCAAGAAGAAAAAGAAGAGATGTTACCGCTGAATCTTCTATTTTAAGTGAAATTGTTGAAAAAAGAATATTAGAAGGGAGACAATCTCCAAAAAAACAAAAAATTCTTTCCTTAGAATATGAAGAATTGCATGGACCAATTCGTTTAAATAAATATATCTCTAATGCGGGTGTTTGCTCTCGAAGAGAAGCCGATACTCTGATCCAAGAAGGGTTAGTAACTGTGAATGGAGAAGTAATTACTGAGTTGGGCTCTAAAGTTCTACCAACTGATGAGGTTAGATTCGGAGATAAAGTGCTTCAAAGAGAAAAACCAGTATATATACTCTTAAACAAACCGAAAGATTTCATCACAACCATGGATGATGAAAAAGATAGAAAACATGTAATTCAACTCATCAAAGGAGCTTGTAAGGAGAGAGTGTATCCGGTGGGAAGACTCGATAAAAACACAACAGGATTGTTGCTGTTTACAAATGATGGTGATTTAACTAAAAAACTGACACACCCTAAACATGAAGTGCGTAAAGTGTATTATGTTGAATTAGATAAAAACTTAGCTTTAAAAGATTTTGAATCTATCGCTAACGGAATCGAACTAGAAGATGGAGAAATTAAAGTTGATGAAATCGCATATGTTGGAGATTCTAAAAAAGAAGTAGGGGTAACGATTCATTCTGGAAGAAACCGTATCGTTAGAAGAATTTTTGAATCTTTTGGATATGATATCGTTAAATTAGATAGAGTAGTTTTTGCAGGGTTAACAAAAAAAGATTTACCTAGAGGAGATTGGCGTATGCTAACTCAAGCTGAAATCAACATATTAAAAATGAGTGTAAAATAGGAACCCATGGGAAATAAGTTTGCCTTAATCGGGGCAGCAGGTTTTGTAGCTCCAAGACATTTTAAAGCAATTAAAGATACTCAAAATGAGTTAGTTGCAATTTTAGATAAGTCGGATAGTGTAGGTATTATTGATCGTTATTTCCCAGAAGCAGCTCTTTTTCTTGAATCCGAAAGATTTGATAGACATCTATACAAATTATCCAAAAAAGGGGAATCCAATAAAGTAGATTATGTCTCCATTTGCTCCCCAAACTATCTTCATGATGCACACATCAGATTAGCACTAAGAAATGGGGCTCATGCTATTTGTGAAAAACCTATTGTACTAAACCCATGGAATATCGACGGATTATTTGATATTGAACAGGATACTGATAAAAAGGTTTTTCATATTTTACAATTAAGACTCCATCCAGCAGTAATAGCGCTTAAGGAAAAAATTGCCTCATCAGCAACTAAAGAAAAATTTGATATTGATCTCACGTATATAACTGGTAGAGGTAAATGGTACAATTATTCCTGGAAATCCAACTTGGAGAAATCTGGAGGGATCACTACAAATATTGGGTCCCATTTTTTTGATATGCTCATTCATGTTTTTGGAGAAGTCCAAGAGAGTGTTGTACACCATAATTCTATTACTATGGCATCTGGGTACCTTGAATTAGAAAAAGCCAGAGTGCGTTGGTTCCTTAGTGTTGATGCTCAGTTTATACCCAAAGAGATCAGAGAACAAGGAAAAACAACGTATAGATCCATTCTTATTAATGAGGAGGTTTTTGAATTCAGCGATGGATTTACAGACCTTCATACGCTGTCTTATGAAAAAATATTACAAGGAGAAGGTTTTAGATTGCAGGAAGCGTATCCATACATTTCACTTTGTCAGAAAATTAGAGATTCAATTGTGACACCTCATATCGGTGAACAACATCCGTTTTTAATTCAAATTTAATCCCTTAATAATCTATGAAACAATATCTAGATTTACTCCAACATATTAAGGATAATGGTAATTTCAAAGCTGATAGAACAGGAACAGGTACTTTTAGTGTTTTTGGATATCAAATGCGCTTTGATTTATCTGAAGGATTTCCTGTACTAACTACAAAAAAACTTCATCTTAGATCCATCATCTATGAATTACTTTGGTTCTTGAAAGGGGAGAGTAATATCCAATATTTAAAAGATAATAAAGTATCTATTTGGGATGAATGGGCTGATGAAAATGGAGATTTAGGTCCCGTTTATGGAAAACAATGGAGAAAATGGGAGTGTGCAGATGGTAGTGTAGTGGATCAAATCTCAAATCTAATACATCAAATCAAAAAGAATCCAGATTCCAGGCGCCTAATTATAAGTGCTTGGAATGTTGCTGATATTGAAAAGATGAAATTACCCCCTTGTCATGTACTTTTTCAATTCTATGTTAGTAATGGTGAAATCTCCTGTCAACTTTACCAAAGAAGCGCAGATGTTTTTTTAGGAGTTCCTTTTAATATTGCATCATATGCATTGTTATTAATGATGATAGCACAAGTTTGTGATTTAAAACCAAAACACTTTATACATACATTTGGGGATGTTCATATATACTCAAATCACATGGAACAAGTTGATCTTCAGTTATCAAGAACACCAAAAACATTACCTACAATGAATATAAATCCTAATGTTAAGTCGATTTTTGATTTTACATATGAAGATTTTGAATTGGTAAATTACAATCCTGATCCTCACATAAAAGGGGTGGTTGCAGTATAATAAAAAAGGGACTTGTTAAGTCCCTTTTTTTATAAAGTAAGAAAAAACTATTTTTTCTTAGTAGTTGTTTTTGTTGTTGTTCCAACTGCTGCGTTTTTCTTCTCTTCAACTTCTTTTAATACTGCTTTTTGTTCTTCTGGTGATAATTGATCAAATATTTTCAATTTTTCTTCTAAAGTAAGAACCTTTGGTTTTGCAGGAGCAGTTTTAACTTCCTCTTTTTGAGTGGCAGTTTTTGCATCAATAGCTTTAGTTTCAGCAGGTTTTGCAGTCTCTTTTTTTGTTGGAGCAGGTGTTGGTGCTGGAGTTGCAACTGGTTCAGGTGTTGGAGCAGGAGCAACTACTTCTTGAGGAGCTGGTGTTGGTTCAACTACTGGTTCAGCTTTTTTTCCACAGGATGCAAATACAAGTCCTGATACAGCTAAAATTAAAATTAATTTTTTCATAGGTATTTTTTTTTAGGGTTAATATTTTGATTTTTTCAATCTGCAAATATACAATATTTCTTTTGTATTGGTTTTAGTATAAGAAAATATTTTTTTTAAAAAAAAATGGAGTAAATAAAATTTTTTGATGTATTTTTGCATGTTTGTAAATATGGAAACAAAATCATTAAAGTATTAATCATATATAAAAGGAGGACAAGTTGTTAAAAGGAAGAAGTTTGATAGATCCCTCAGATTTTACTCGTGAAGAATTTCGTGAAATATTCGATTTAGCTCATGAAATTGTAAAAAATCCTGAGAAATTTAGTAAGAGTTGTGAAGGTAAAATCTTAGCAACTCTTTTTTATGAACCGAGCACAAGGACAAGATTTAGTTTTGAAGCCGCAATGTTGAGATTGGGTGGACAAATTATTGGTTTTTCTGAACCAAACTCAAGTTCTGTTTCTAAAGGGGAAAGTATTTCTGATACGATTAAAACGATAGAAT
The DNA here is from genome assembly GCA_047638115.1 of Bacteroidales bacterium. Classification (GTDB taxonomy): domain Bacteria; phylum Bacteroidota; class Bacteroidia; order Bacteroidales; family WCHB1-69; genus UBA5429. The sequence continues at coordinate 4,121 of JBLJBB010000107.1, forward strand.
GTTATGCAGATATCGCCGTTATGAGACACCCTAAAGAGGGAGCCCCTAAAGTTGCTAGTCATGCTGTATCTTTCCCTGTTATTAATGCAGGAGATGGAGGTCATCAACATCCTACCCAAACTTTGACGGATATCTTAACCATTGAACGATTAAAAGGGAATGTAGAAAATAAAGTGTATGCTTTTTGTGGTGATTTAAAATTTGGGAGAACAGTTCACTCTCTGATTAAGTTTTTAAGTAACTATCAAGGTGTTCGTTTTGTTTTAATATCTCCTGAAGAATTACAAATCCCTGAATATGTAAGAGAAGAGATTCTTAAAAAGAAAAACATCCCCTATGTTGAAGTAAAAAAAATGGAGCCATATTTGAAAGATGCTGATTTCATTTATATGACAAGAGTTCAAAAAGAGAGATTCTTTAACGAAGAAGATTATATCAGACTTAAAGATCGTTTCATTTTAGATGCAGAAAAAATGACATTTGCAAGTCCTGAAACTTATATTTTGCATCCACTTCCTAGAGTAAATGAGATTAGTATTGAAGTTGATGAAGATCCAAGAGCTCAATATTTCCAACAAGCCAAAAATGGAATGTATGTGCGCATGGCACTTATTATGAAACTATTAGGAATAAATTAAATCACTCGTTATGTTAGAAATTACCAGTATAGAAAAAGGGATTGTTATTGACCATATTCCTGTAGGTTATGGAATTAAAATGTTTCATATTCTTAAACTTGAAAAAGCAGATTATACAGTTGCATTAATTAATAATGCATTTAGTAAAAAAATGGGTAGAAAAGATATCATCAAAATTAATAATAAAATCGATTTTGATGTAGAATTCTTAGGACTTATTAATGCAGATCTTACGATTAATATCATTGAAGGTGATAAAATTATTAGAAAAGTTAGACTTACTGTACCACAGAAAGTTACAAATGTAATTAAATGTCAAAACCCAAGATGTGTTACGTCTATCGAAAGTAATATTGAACACGTGTTTCATTTAGTAGATGCTGAAAAAAGATCTTATAGATGTGAGTACTGTGATGATATCATTATTCCGTATTCAAAATAACAAATAATTTATTACTGCTGTACTCTATATTGTTGATAATTAAATAATTGTCAATACTGATATTAACAATCCTTTGTTTATTAATAAATTTTCAAAAATTGTCAAAATGTCATGCTTTTTCATTAATTTTGCTGATTGACAGAAAAGCTCATTATGACTCATTTAAAAACCATTCTTAGAATTACATTGGTTTTAAGCATAATTATATGCGCTGTCTTTGCTATTGTTAAAATGCAAAACCGAAATTGTTCAGGAGTGCAGGTTATTGTCGATTACCAAGGAGAAAACGAAATTATAAATGAACAGGACTTTATTGAAATCCTAAACCAAAATAGAATCAAAACTACAGGAGAAAAACTAAATCAGATCCCTTTAGATTCAATTAAAAATGTTTTATCCAAAGAAATTTATGTTCAAAAATTAAACAAGATATATTTTTCTGGGACTAAACTGATGATTGATATAACTTTAAGAGAAATCCTGATACATGTTTTTACAAAAAACGGAAATCAGTTTTTTGTTGACAATGAAGGCCTTATGCTCCCTTTTTCAACCAAAATTAAAGAGAATTTAATTATTGTAAATGGTAATTTTGAAATAAACTATACTTTAAAAGGGGATGTTAAAAAGAATAAATCTATATTAAATTCAATCTATCAAATAGCTCTGGCATTACATAAAGATCCATTTTATTCAGAGAATTTTAAACAAATATTTGTAAACGAAAATAATATCATTGAATTAGTACCTGTTGATGGAGCTTTAACCATACTATTTGGTGACGAAACTGATGTTGATCAAAAATTATCAAAACTTAAAGAAATATATAATAGTGTTTTACCATATTCACCGAGTAAAAAATATTCGTTGATTGATGTTCGTTTTAAAAACAGAGTTATTGCAAAAAAAGTAAATATCTAATCATTTATGGCTAAGAAAAATAATACTTTATTAGAAAGTAAACCCAAAATTGTTGTTGGGTTAGACATTGGAACATCGAAAATTGCTACCATTATTGGATATGAGTCTTCTGAAGGGAAAATTGAAGTGATTGGCTCAGGAAAAGCTGAATCTACAGGAGTACAACATGGTTTAATCTACAATTTAAATAAAACCATTGAAGGGATCAAACTTTCTGTAAATATCGCATCAACCAGAGCAAATTGCGATGTACTTGATGTATATGTTGGTGTTGCAGGTCGTCATATTAATAGCTCAGAGTATCGCCATAGTTTACTACGTAAAAAAGGGAAAGAGGAAGTAATTAGACAAGAAGAGATAGATGCAATGACCAATGAACTGAAAGAGATTTCTGTAAATATTGGGGAAACAATTATCGCAGTAATACCTCAAAAATTTATGATTGATGGAAACAGAGATCGTGAAATTACAGATCCTGTTGGTGAATTAGGAGAAAGAATTGTTGGATTATTTCAACTCATCACCGGAAATGAACAAGAAATTAAGAAAATTGTTCGTTGTGTAGAAGATTCTGAATTAAACCCAATCGATATTATTTTAGAACCACTTGCTTCTAGCTTAGTGTGTTTGACTCATGATGAAAAAAAACAAGGTGTTGCTCTCGTAGATATTGGTGGTGGAACCACAGATATTGCCATCTACGTTGAAGGAAATCCAGTGTATACTAAAGTTATCCCTTTCGGAGGAAATGTGATCACTAAAGATATCTCAAGCGTTTGTCAAATTACGGAAGAACTTGCTGAAAAACTAAAAATTAATCATGGTACTTGCGTAGTTGAAAAATGTAACCAGAATAATTATATTACAATTCCTCAATATCAACAAGCTAATCCAATACAAATTAGTGAACATTATCTTGCTAAAATTATCTACTCAAGAGTTCAAGCAGATATTTTAGATAATGTCAAAAGAGCCATTGATGAATCTGGATATTCCAGAAAAATTATGAATATCGTTCTCACGGGAGGAGGTGCAACCTTGAGACATATTAAAGAATTAGCTCAATTTACATTACAAAAACCTACTCGAATCGGAATCCCTGAAATTGGATTCACGACTCTTCCAGCTGAACTTAGACATCCAATGTATGCTACAGGATTAGGTTTGCTGAAACACGGAATTATGGAAAAAAATCCAGTAGGTAATAATCAACAAGTGGCAACACCACCATCAGAAGAAGAAAAATCAACTAAAAGTGTTTTTAAACAAGTTAAAAACTATTTCAATAACTTACTGAATAATTTTTCAGAAAAAATTGATTAAAATCCAAACCATAAAAAATATAATATCCTACAAATATGACTGAGAAAAAATTTTTTGAACCCGATTATGGCTCCAAATCATCATCTTCTATAATTAAAGTGATTGGAATAGGTGGTGGCGGTGGTAACGCTGTTAAACATATGTACAAAGATGGAATACAAGGCGTTGATTTCTTAATCTGCAATACCGATAGATTGGCTTTGGAAAGAAATCCAATTCCAGAAAAATTGGTCCTTGGGGAGTCAGGATTAGGAGCAGGTGCAAATCCAGAGGTGGCACGAAAACTTGCCGAAGAGAGTAAAGATTCAATTATTAAATTTATTGGAACTGATACAAAAATGCTTTTCTTAACCGCAGGTATGGGAAAAGGAACTGGAACTGGTGCAACTCCAATCATTGCGCAAATTGCCAGAGATTTAGGCATACTGTCAGTTGCCGTAGTTACTGAACCCTTCGCATTTGAAGGTGAAGTGGCAACCAAACTCGCAGAAGAGGGTATTAAAGAGTTAAAAAAACATGTCGATTCTCTCATTATTGTTAAAAATCAAAATATCTTAAAGTATTATAATGATCTGGATTTTGATACAGCTTTTGGTTATGCTGATGATGTTCTTAAAAATGCAGTAAAATGTATTGCAGAACTAATTACCATAAATCTTGATCAAAATATTGACTTTAATGACATTAAGTCAATAATGGAAAATAGTGGCCCTGCAATGTTAGGATTAGCTGAAGCAGAAGGTGAAGATAGAGTTAAAAAAGTTGTAGAAGGTGCTCTAAGTTGTCCTCTCCTTTCTGGTGAACATATCACAAATGCTAAAAACTTCCTCTTCTCACTAAGCTATGGACCCAGTCAGAAGTTTACAATAAATGAATTTGATGAACTTACACAACTATTATCTGAATTGAGATCTCACAATGCAAAAGTGATTTGGGGAAGAACGGAAGATAAATCTCTGGATAATAAAATCAAACTAGCCGTAATTGTTACTAACTATGCAGTTGATGAAAGTAAGGTAATAACAAATATTGGAACTGGTACAGTTTCAGTTATTGGTGATCAAGAGACTACAACTACTCCACTATTCCAAAATGAACCAGAGATTTTTATAATTAATGAACCAAAAAGTGATATTGAAATCCCTGTTAATCAACCTACACCTTTTGATATCGACGACACCCCTTTTTATCCTCAAAAACAAAGTACAAATGAAAAAAACCCACTAGGATTTCTTGATCAAACAAATGCTCAATTGGGCTCATCTACTCAAACGCAAATACAAGATCCTACCTATTCCTCTCCTAACTTAAATCAACCCTCCAGAATTGTTCAAGAAAATAAACCATCCTCTCACCATACCCAGAATCTACACCAAACTCAAAATGCAAGTAGAAATGATTTTGATTATCCAGATCTTCTTACTGCATCTTTTGATGTAAATGTTAAATCTCCTCAAAGAGTGAAGGTAAATGCTGATCCAAGATTTGAAAACGATATTACTTTTCAAGATTTGTACAATACTCCAGCAGTGCAACGCTTAAGAAATGAAAATTTAGTTGACTTTGCAGAAAAAAAATCATATAATGCTTATCCTTTTGAATTAGAGGATGATATGCAATATATATTTAAAGATAATCCAGATTAATTTGATCAAAAAACCCTTTAGTGGTTTGATATGGGAATAATAATTAGACAAAGCATTAAAGGAACCATCGTTAACTATTTTGGTGTCCTAATTGGAATATTTACAACTTTTTTTGTTCTAACAGATCTTCTAAAACCAGAAGAGATCGGTTTAACAAGAGTTCTTATTGATGCCGGAATGTTGTTTGCTGGCCTTGCTCAACTAGGAACAAGCTCATCAATTATCCGATTTTTCCCCTATTTTAATAATAAAAACCAAAAACATAACGGTTTTTTCTTTTGGACTTTAATCATCCCAATCATCGGTTTTTTGGTGTTTCTTGCACTTTTTTTCATTTTAAAAACTCCAATTTGTAACATTTTTGGAGATAAATCACCGCTCTTCAATGAGTATTATTATCTTTTAGCGCCCCTCTCGTTTTTTATCCTTTACATGACTGTTTTTGAAACAAATGCCAATGTTTTAATGAGAATAGTTGTTCCAAAATTAGTTAGAGAGGTTATTGTAAGAGTTTTAACTCTAGGAACTTATGTGTTGTATGGTTACAATATACTCAATTTTGATCAGTTTATCATCGCTTTCTGTGCTGTATATGGAGTTGCAGCAATTGTAAATATTGTGTATCTTGTCACTTTGAAAGATTTCTCATTCAAACCCAATTTTTCAAAAATTGAACCACATTTAAAAAAAGAGTTTCTCTTCTATTCACTTTTTATTATCACTACAACTTTAGTTGGAGCCATCACACCTAGTTTAAATACGTTTTTTATCAGCGCCAAAATGGGTCTTGTGTTCACGGGCATTTTCTCTATTGCAAATTATATCACCGCTTTTATTGAAATTCCATACCGTTCGTTAGGAGCTATAGTTCAGCCACAGATTTCTCAAGCAATTAAAGATCAAGATATTAAAACAACCAATTATTTGTGTCAAGGGGTTGCTCTCCATCAATTACTCGCTGGCTCATTTATTATTCTAGCTATCTGGATAAATATTGACTTATTGTTCGCTATTATGCCGAAAGGGGAAGAGTATGCTGCAGGAAAATATGTTGTTCTTATTCTCGGATTTAGTCGATTATTTAGTGCTACTTATAGTGTCGGAACTACCGTTCTTGGGTATTCAAAATATTATTACTATTCACTTTTTTTTACTATTCTATTAACAGGATTAGCAATCAGTTTAAACCTAATTTTTATCCCCACTATGGGTATTGATGGCGCTGCAATGGCTTCTCTAATCTCTACTGTTGTCTATACTCTTCTTTTGTTATTGCTTATTAGAATTAAACTCCAAACTACACCATTTAATAAAAAACAGCTTTATGTAGTAATAATCGTTGCTATTCTGTACATACTTTCATTACTTTGGGACGAGACAATTTCAGGTTGGATCATAAATCTACCTATAAAAAACACTTATTCTCTATTAATTAATGGTGTACTAAAAACTTCAATACTTTTATTAATAGGAAGTATAACAGTAGTTAAATTGAAAATATCACCAGAAATTAATAAAATTTTAAACAATTTTTATCAAAATAAACGGCTTTTCAAAAGATAATCTTTGAATATAGTTTGCGAATAAACTATTTTTTTTCTGTTAACTCCAAAATCCCTTTTACGATCTCGTGTATTGCATTGGGAAATCCAAATCTTCGCATCTCTTCACCCATTTTATTTGCTCCCACTTCATCTTCCATCAACGCTTCAATATTTGATATTAAATTGAGATGTACCTCTTGATCGGGAATCAAAATGGCAGCGCCATGATCCGATAAAGCGGCTCCATTTTTGGTTTGATGATCTTCAGCAGCATAAGGAAAAGGAACCAGAATCGTTGGTGTGCCTACTAAAGTGAGCTCAGCAATCGCTAAGGCACCTGCACGTGAAACAATAATATCGGCTATGCTGTAAGCCAAATCCATCCTTTTGATGAAGGGAACTATTTTTATAGTTTCACATTGTTTGGCTTCCAACTCGGGCGATAACGTTTTGTAAAAAAGTTCTCCCGTTTGCCATAAAAGTTGCACCCCTTTCTCTTCAAAAAAATCAATATGGGCACCAATACACTGATTGATCGTTCTTGCCCCTAAACTCCCACCAACAACCAAAACGGTTCTCTTCTCTTTAGAAAAATTGAAATATTCATAAGCTTCCTCACTCTTTTTTGTAAAATTAAGGATTTCTGAACGAACCGGATTTCCAGCTTTCACAATTTTTGATGCAGGAAAATATTTTTCTAATCCATCATACGCCACAAAAATTTTTTTCACATCGTTTGCCAACGCTTTATTGGTGACTCCAGGATACGAATTTTGCTCCTGAATAACGGTAGGAATTTTCATGTTGATCGCTGCTTTAAGGGCAGGACCACTAGCAAATCCACCTACTCCAATCACTACATCAGGTCTAAATGCTCTAATAATTTGTTTTGCTTTTCGATAAGCTCTCATCAACACAAATGGGAGTTGTAAATTTTTCAAAATCCCTTTAGGAGAAAGATTTCTACTGATTCCATATATTTCTAACCCTTCAATAGGAAACCCCGCTTCAGGCACTTTGATCATCTCCATTTTATTTTTTGCCCCAATAAACAAGATATCCGCATCTGGCACCTCTTTTTTAATTTGGTTAGCAATGGCTAAAGCAGGAAAAATATGACCTCCAGTACCCCCACCTGAAATGATAAAACGTTTGCTCATGATTCAATAATTTGCACAAAGATACACAATATTGATGCGATAAATGAGGATAACTCAAAAAAATATTAACTAATCATAGTTATTTTTTTTTGGGCATTCCGGCACCACCCACCCACTATCCCACCCTGCTGCCGTCGGGCTTGTTCCGGGGTTCGCTTCGCTCCCGTGCTTCACTGCACTTCGCTTAATCCAACATCATGATAATATCAAAATCATCGCGGCGCTCGTTCCAGTTCGCACCGGCTTCGCCGCCCTCCACATCCCTAATGCGTAAAACCGCAAGCGGTTTTTGGGGATTTAGTTTGTTGCAAATTCAACAATTTTGCATAAAAATTTGCTTTTGCGGTGAATTTGTTGTATATTTGCCGCAAAATTTGCGGTGCATTATGTATATCCATGAAATCGAAAACTGGACTAACTTTACCTGGGAAAACGATAGAATTTATCCTTTGCTGGTAAAAACACGCTATTTACAAGGTAAATTACTTGGAAAAATGGCAAATATTGGGTTTCATTTGAACTCAGAATCAACGTTAATTTCACTTACATTAGATGTAATTGATTCCTTTAAAATGGAAGGCGAATTTTTGAATTCCGATCAAGTTCGTTCATCTATTGCCCAACAATTAGGCATAGAAAATAACGATTTCATTAATTCTTCCCGTGATATTGAAACTATTGTATCTGTTTTTTTGGATGCAACACAGAATTTTTCAGATCCCTTAACTTCAGATCGCCTTTTTGGATGGCACCATTCATTATTTCCAAGTGGAAAATCAGGTATCCAAAAAATTGATGTTGCTCAATATCGTACTGTTGGAATGAAAGTGGTTTCGGGTAGTTTTGGAAGAGAAAAAATCCATTTTATTGCCCCTCCTCCAGAGAAAGTTCCCCTTGAAATGGAACAATTCCTAAACTGGTTTAATAAAGATCAAGTATCTGTTGATCCACTTTTAAAAGCATTCATTTCCCATTTATGGTTTGTTACAATCCATCCTTTTGATGATGGGAATGGTAGAATTGCAAGAGCCATTATGGATATGCAATTGGCTCGAAGCGATCAAAGTAAAATTCGTTTTTATAGTCTATCGAACCAGCTATATAAAGAACATAAAAAGTACAATCAATTGATTGAAAAAACCCAAAAGGGAAATTCAGATATTACTGAGTACTTAGAGTGGTTTTTGATTTCTTTTGAAAAAGCTTTACGCTCTAGTGAAATTCATCTTGGAATCGTTTTGGATAAAGCTAAATTTTGGGAATCTCATAATGGAAAAGATATTAATCCTCGTCAGAGATTTATCATTAATTATTTATATGATCATTTTGACAAAGAATTGGGACTTTTACGTTCATCCAATTATGCAAAACTTCTCAAAATATCCACTGATACAGCTTTAAGAGATTTGAAAGATTTGGTTGAGAAAGAGATGTTAATTGTTGAAGACCGTGGTAAGAAAACAAACTACTTGATTAATAGCCCATCAAGATTGAGAATTCCAAAACAATAATCCTTTTGCGGTGAAAACACCCCTTTTTCACCGCATATTTTGCGGTGAAAACTAAAAATTGCACACAAATTGAATGTTCTTTCTTAAACGAGGCACTTTTTTAGATTCTCGATAAACAGATTTACATCTTCGAGGGTGGTGTCCCAGGAGGTGACCAAACGGATCTCATGGGTGGATTCGTTCCAGATGTAGAAGAAATGATGCTGTAACATCTCTTCTATGATTTGGGGCTCTAATGTGACTAAAATAATATTTCCATCTGTGGGTTGAGAAAACACAAAAGGATGTAAACCAGCCATTTCTGATCTTAAAACTTGGGCCATTTGGTTCGCATGTTGGGCATTTTTTAACCACAAATCGTTTTCAAAATAGGCCAGAAACTGGGCTGAACAAAACCTCATTTTGGAATATAACTGAGTAGATTGTTTGCGGATATATTTCATATTCTCCGCCAACTCTGGCTTGAAAGTGATCACCGATTCTCCCAGCATCATCCCATTTTTGGTGCCTCCAAAACTTAAAATGTCCACTCCAGCATCTGCGGTGATCTCTTTGAGGGTACATCCCAGCGTTGCGGCAGCATTGGCAATGCGAGCTCCATCCATGTGAAGGTACATGTTGTGTTGATGAAGCAGATCTGCTAAAGCTTTAATCTCAGCAGGAGTGTACAAGGTTCCCAACTCTGATAATTGAGAAATATATAACACCTTGGGTTGTGAATGGTGTTCAAAACCGAGGTAATGGAACATCGAAGCCACCATCTCAGGAGTTATTTTTCCGTCGGTGGTTGGTATACTTTTGATTGCTGCACCCGTAAGCCACTCGGGAGCACCACACTCATCCACAAAGATGTGCCCGGATTCGGGCGCCATGATGGCATGAAACGGTTGAACACAGGCACGCAACGCACAAATGTTAGCTCCAGTTCCATTAAACATAGGAAAAAATTGTGCCTCACTTCCAAATAGTTGTTTCACCTTTTCAGCAGCTAAAGTGGTGTAAGGATCATCCCCATAGGCGATAGTGTGATCTCTGTTGGCTTTATTTATAGCTTCAAGTATATCCGGATGGATTCCTGAGTGATTGTCGCTCCCAAAACTTCTCATAAGTTAAATAATTTTAAGTACAAAAGTACAAAAAAGAGACGAGATGGCGCCTGTAAATTAGTTTACTTTTTTAAGAACAGCTACATTCGCTACAAGAACCACATTCAGGTTTTTCAGCATAAACGGTGATGCTATAGATTCCTGTTTTGGATTTGTTAAAATCTACCAATTCCTCTTCGGTAAGGTAATCCAGTAAAATCTCATCTGGAATGATAATCTGTTTCTCTTTTTGAAGTTTAATGTTGACAAAACCTTTATCTTCAATTAATTTCAAATAGGCATCTTTTTGAATTGCTCCAGAAACACAACCCGCATACATCTCGGCAGCGTTAACGATTGGGGCAGGGAGTTCCCCAATAAGCACGACATCAGAGATGGAGAAGTGTCCATTTGCTTTTAGAACTCTGAAAATTTCAGCAAATGCTTTTCGTTTATCTGGAACTAAGTTTAGAACACAGTTGCTGATCACAACATCTGCTTTATTAGCGCCAATGGGCATATTTTCAATATCTCCTAGTCTGAATTGAACATTCGTGAAACCATATTTATCGCAATTTTTGTTTGCTAAGGCGATCATGGCTTCGGTCATATCCACTCCAATAACCAAACCACTCTCTCCAACCATCGAGCGCGCTACAAAAGCATCGTTTCCGGCACCAGATCCTAAATCGATTACAGTGTCTCCCGGTTTGATGAAAGCAAATTCGGTAGGTAACCCGCACCCAAGACCGAGGTCAGCATCTGCGATATACCCTGCAATTTTGTTATAGTTATCACTAAAAATGGTATAGTCTACATTGCTACAACAACTAGATCCGGAGCCGCAGCATGATGATTGATTTTGCCCTTTGGTTTGATTGGCAATCTCAGTATATTTCTCTTTTACAATTTCTTTTACGTCTTTCATGGGTTTCATTTTTATATTTCGCAAAAGTACGAAATGTTTTTCATATAGAAGGGATAAAAAGATTTAAAAACTTTAAGTTTCATTTTTTTTGGGCATTCCCCCTCGCTTCGCTCGGGGTCGGGCTTGTTCCGGGGTTCGCTTCGCTCCCGTACTCCATTCCGCTTCGCTCCATTCCGTACCGGCTTCGCCGCCCTCCACATCCCTAATGCAAGTCGGGCTCAGGGCAAATGGCAAATGGCTAAGGGGTTTCAGTTGTCAGATTTCAGTATTTGTTTTCTTAAAAATTAACCACAAAGTGCACAAAGTTTTAATAAAGTAACACAGAGGAATAGTGAATCGTCTCGCTGCAGAGCAGCGTTATATTTGTAGCAAACGAATTAACTGTCAAGTATTGTCGCTGCAGAGCAGCGTTATATTTGTTGCAGAAATAATGAATAATTGAGTAGATAGAACATTTTTTTTCTTATTTTTGTCGCAGAAATAAAATTAGAACTATAAAAACCTCCCTCAACGCTCCCTCTTTAAACAGAATCAATTGTCAGGAATGAAAAAGTATCGATAAGGAATATAAATGTATTATTAAGGATATCAGTTGTAACTATAAGGAAACTACATGTACTGAAAAGGAATTACAATGTAAGATAAAGGAATTAAATTACATATATAAGGAATAAAAGTGTACTCAAAAGGAATTTGATTGTAACTATAAAAATACAGATATGGCCACAAAAAGAACGATGAGTGACCTAAAGTTACTCGAAAGATGCAGAATAGAGATAGAAAACCTGCAGAAACAAACCGATATGGCCGCAACAATGGCCCAATTCGGGTACGATTCTGAAGCAATCCTCGAAGGGAAAGCACTGTTTGATACTGCGCGAGCCGCTTATGATCATCATATAAAGTACAAGGATTTACTTAGGGAGAAAGTTTTTCAGTTTAAAGAAATACAGAATCGATTGAAAATGTTATATGGTTTACATCGCAAGAAGGCGAAGCTGCTATTCCGAAATGACCCGATGGCGCAGACCCAATTGGAACTCACCGGAACAGTACCCCGTAATTTTGTCCCTTGGTTGGAAATGGTTCGGACATTTTACAAGGTGCTTACTGAAAATCCCGATTTAGCACATCCCTTACTCCGACTAAAGGTAACACCGGACGAGATTCAAGAGGGACACACTCTGATAACCAAACTCGAAGAACAACGTTCTGACTACTTTCGGGCAAAAGGGGATTGTCAGCTCTCCACCCTCACCAAAGAAGAAGCTCTTAACTCCTTACACCATTGGATCTCCACACTACAAGCTACCGCAAAGATTGCCTTTATGGAATAAAAATGTATTTTTGACCAATGAAGCTTACACAACCCAAGATGACTACTATTGGATCTACCCAAAATGTTTTGAAGATTTTAAGGAGGAGTTTGAGTGGAAAATGATTTAAAATTAATTACACTATCTTTTGATTTTTGATCCTGTAATAAATATTACCGAACCCCTTGAATAAAGGGGTTTTTTATTTTATTTTTAGAAGTTTAATTATTTAAAAAAAAATATTATATTTGCGCACTGAAAAACTGCACATTTCTTAAAAAACAGAAAAAAAATATTTATCACTATTAGAGATTTTTGAAATTAACAAATAAATTTATTAAATGGAGATTTTAATCTTTTATTTTTTGATCCATTAGGAATAATCCTAATGGATCAAAAAGAGTTATATAATCAGAAAAAAAATAAAAAAATAATAAGTTCGCTTTCTAAGGCGCACATTAAATATAGATTAAGATGAAAAAAAAATTAAATTTAAAAATTATAATAGTATTATTTGTTTTTGTAAATTGTTGCTTTTTTATTGGATGTAATAATGAAACAGATTCTCAATTAAAAACTCTTAAATTGAGCAATGAACTTGCCTCCCTTTATGAGAATGTGCCCATTTATAATTTTGGGAACATTACACTGATTAATGGTGATATTTTGCGATTTGAAAATGAGGATCACTATAACAATGTTTACAAAAATCTGATAAATCAATACGAAGCTTGGTCAAATCTTTTCTTTCAAAAATATAATAATGAATTGGTTTTAGATTCTATTATTGAGAAACTTGAATTTGATGATTATACACCATTAATTCTTTTTGAAGAAAATTATAGTTTCTCAAATAATCTCCGTTCAATTTGTTTAGAAAATGAAGAATTATGGTTACAAAATGAAGCTATTGGAAATTTCCCAGATGACGAAATCATACCATGTCCCATTGAACAAACTCTTTACTCAAAGTTTCATGAAATTTGTATAGGAGATACAATATATCAACATCGATCAGATGGTTCCATTGTTTACTTTCCAATATCTGAAATCGGTTATATTCAGTCTGTTAGAAATGCACTGTCAGAAGAGGAATTAAATAAATTAAAAATTGAAAATCCAAAAATTACTATTTGTCATGACATTACTGAATGTTATTGGAGCAGTTATTTTAAAAATGGGATGCAATACCATAGTGAAGCAGGAGAAAAGAAGTTTACTTGGACATATAAATATGATCAGGCTACCTCATATAGTCATCATAATAGAACAAAAGTAACCATGAGAAATTATATTAAAAAAAATGGAGAGTGGAAAAGAGATTATGCAATTTGTGCCCTTAGCTCAGAAGCGTCATTATATACATTTATGTTTCTAGCTAGAACTTGTACTTATAATAGTGAAAACCCTTCAATAATGCAAACACCTAACAAATTTTATTTAAGAACACAAATTTGGCAGACTCTCCATAAGCCTTGCACTATTACGGGAACAACTTCATATGGAGGTATATCAACAAATAATGAAATTATAGATGGAACATATACTGTGGACCCTTTTGAAAGCTATATTAAATGTCGACATGAAGGATGGACCTTTCAATTTAATGCAGGAACAGGAGTCACCGAATAAATAACTAAAGTATTGTAAAAGCCTTCTTTTACTTTTAAAAACAATCTAGGCATAAATAAAATATTAGTTTTAAAAATAGATTGTATCTTTTATGATTATATCCTTTTATTTATGTTTTACAATTTTTCTACATTATTAATGAATAAAAAAATAATTAACATCCGTTTATTAATATTTGCACTTTTTTCGATGTTTTTTTTTAAAATTCACGCACAAAGTGTTCCATCTAAACAACCCTTTCAAGGTTTTCATATTGGACTTACCGGACAAACAGAATTTGTACAAAAATGTTCTTTTATTGCCCTTTCTGGCTCAGATCCAATACCTCGAGCAAGATGGACAACAGGATGTGAAACAGGTTTGGAGTTTTCTTATCATTTTGGAAAATATTTCGGTATTGTTGCAGGTATTAATTATGGTACAGTTTTATCATTTAAAAATGACATATACATGAGTACAGTCCCTGATGGCGCTGGTGGGTGGGAAGTTTGGAATGAATACGAGACCGCTTTGTCAACAGTTAGTGAAAATGGAATAATTATTCCACTTAAGTTAGAATTTCATTTTCCTATGTATAGAAATATATTTTTTATGGCAGAAACCGGAATTAAAATAAAAGGTTTGTTGGAACGTCTAGCTTATAGAGATGGTGGTATGGGTCTTTATTCTACTACTGTAGATTTTTCTTATTATCCTACTTCTGGCAATCAAATCGAAAATATTAGTTATTATTCTGATTTTGGAGAAAGAAATATGGGGGAAATCAGTTGCGATTTGCTTTTAGGATTAGGGTTGTATTATAAATTGCCTTATAGTGATTTGCTTCGTTTTTCAGCAGGTGTAAACATCTCTTTTAACAACATCATTGAGGGTTATTATAATTACCATCTCACAAACAGTTACGGTACTTTTGCAATTAAAAATGATTTTTTCTATACTCAACTTTCTTATATTCATACACTGAATTATAAGAAAGCTAAAAAATATCTGAAAGCTCAAGGGATAACTTATTCAACTAAAAATGACCGAAGAAAGGCAATTATTAATTTACTCAATAATTGAAACGCACACAATTTTCTATTTGATTTTTGATCCTGTAATGGGAGCTACTAAACCCCTTGAATAAAGGGGTTTTTTATTTGGTAAGTATTACAACTATTCTCGTTCCTTTATAAATCCATTAATTTACATAACTCGGACATGAAGAATTTTTAACACTAAACAAAGATTGACAAAGTAAATATTAAAAATAGAAATTTAATTTTTAGAACTCAATTGTTTATGCCATAAGTTTGTTCAATATTTATTTTATATCTATTACATTATGGTCAAATGTCCCTTTAATTTTTCTTCCATTTTTCTTAGTATTTTTTATTACAAAACGACTAGTAAATAATGTGGAGTGGTTTTCGATAGTGTTCTTGACCTATAAAACTGAACTATAATGCTAGAATCCACCATGGAATATTGCTCTGAAATATGCATTTTGTTCTGAATCGTTTTTTTTTCATTTATTGTATTATCTATTTTACTTTCAATTATCAATTACCTTTTTTTGATAGACTTTTTTAAAGCTTTATAATCAAACAAATAAGACAAACTGAATTCAGCAAATAAATTTTTTGAATAAGAAATATGAGAGACAGTTGTATTTTTGAAAATATCAGTTAAACTTGAAGAAATTCTAATTTCAGCTTGGAATAACCCCATTGAAGTATGTTGTGAAATTCCAAATCCTAAACATAAACCAAATCCAGTTTTATTGTTTGATTTTTTTCTATAATAATCTTTTTCTTCTTCTCCTTCCAATAAGTTAATTTGCTCTTTTTCAGAAAGAAGATATGAAACATAAGGGCCCATATTCAATAAAAATCTTGTTTTTTGATTTTCTAAATTAACATGAGTCATAAAAGGTATTTGAATATAATTTAATCTTCTTTTATAAGTATTTGTTGAATCTAAGTTTTCATTCCAACCAACTTGTTTAAAATTCAGTTCTATTTGGATTCCTAAACCTTGTTGTGAAATATGTTTAAATATCAAACCACTTGTCAATCCAGTATAAATTTTCTGTTTGATGATCGGATCAGAAATAATTCCAGAAATATTGCCACCTATTTTAATTCCAAAATATGTTTCTGTTTCAAAATCATTTTGTGAGTTTACATTTACAGTTAAAAATAAAGTGATTATAAATAAAATAGTTTTTTTCATTTTAAAATTAATTAATTTTTATACTTCTAGGATTTTTCAAAATGTTTGTCTAAATATAAAAGTTTAAATTTTTTTATTAAATTATGACTAACATCAATTTTCCTTCATTTTTTTTCAATTAAATTTGTTTGTTATATTAGATAATTCGACTTCTTGTTTTTCGCACAAGAAATAGTTTATTTGGCAAAAATAGTACATTTTTTACATATACAACAAAAAAATGTAAACTTTTGTATATCATTTGTATTAATAGAGAGTTTCACCCGTGAACCCAATGTATTACACCCGTATTACAAACGTATTACTCAATTTCAATTTTATCAATCTCTTTCATTAACCGATCTGTTTCACATAGGGCGATGATGATTTTTTGGTAGTGAACGATGTCCTGACTTCGACACTGGGACACCCTAAATGGATTTCCAGAAATTATCATCAAAAAGCATAGCAATTGATTTATGTCTTGCTGTTATTAGCATAGTTTTTGTGAGTGTTGTGTCACTAATTGGTAATTTTACTTTTATAGTAGTTATTGTTTTAGCAATATTCAATACTTTGTCTACACTTAGTGGTGTATTGTTTGATTTCAACACTCTCTCCAGCTCTTTATATATTTTGTAAGCAACAAAGCAAATGCAAACATGTGCTTCTATTCTTCGTGGTGTAAAGTGGAACATGGGTCGTATTTCAAGAGTCCCTTTTGTTATTCTGAACGCTTTTTCAACAACCCATAAACCATTATATTGTTCATATACATCTTTAGCTGAAAGCAATGTATTCGTAATGTATCCTTTTAACCCATCCCATTTTGCATCTTCATGTATTCTTTCTTGATTGATTACTACTTTTACATTATCGGATATCTCCAAAAACTTATTGTACCCTCGTTTATTGATGTTCTCTTTCGTAATATTGCCCGTTTTATATGCTTTTTGAAGTCGTTTTACACCTTTTTCTCTGTTGTACTTGTCTTTCCTTGCTCTGACAGAAGAATAGCTTACAATTAACCGAGAATCACCTTTTTTAAGTTCATGAAATTCATTATCATGCTTTGCTAAAGACAAAATATTCCTTTTTACTACTTCTGTCTCATTTTTTATTCTTGCTCCCACAATGTATTTGTATCCACCCGATTGCAATAGAGATATATTTGATTTACTCATTAACCCGGAATCAGCAACAACCACAAAATCATCCAAATTAAACCTTTGAACAAAATCTTCAACAATAGGAAGCATTGTTCTGCCCTCGTATTGAGAACCATTGAATAACGAGTATGAAAGAGGATAACCATCTCTACTAACCAACAAACCAAGAACAACCTGTGGTTGACTGTGTTTTCCATCTTTTGAAAACCCATTTTCTCTCAGGTCATCGCTATAATCGGATTCAAAATAGAGCGTAGTCACATCATAAAACATTAAACCAATTTTACCACCTAAAATCTTACGGGTATGTTCTACACTTATTTGTTGGATCTTTTCTTGTTGTGTGTTATAAAGTTTATCCAAATAACGATAAATCTTATACAACTGAACATCTTCATCAAAATATGATTTTAAATAATCCACTGTAGCTGATTTACTCAATGGTTGGCCTAACCGAGCAATCACCAATTGACGTAAAATATCATCCTCTATGGCATCAAATCCCGTGATTTTAAACACTTCATCTAAAATTAATTGTGTGCCATTTATAAGCACGTTTTCAATACTAGACAACAAATGCTCTGTAACTTGTTTCTCTTCCTCTTCTCTTGCTTTTTGTTTAAACATATCTGGAGTCCCACTTTGAACTTCAATCCATTGACGACCCTTTTTAATAAGGTCATCAACAAAAAGTTCATCTTTACTACTCCCAATAGTATGAACGACCTTATACTTGCCTTTACTTTTATCAATAATTTGAACACTGATAACTCCGCTGGGATTCTTTTTCTTTCTAATAAACATACCACAAAAATACATAATTTTATGCTGGGACACCCATTTCGGTGTCCCAGAAATTATATGATGTTGTCTATTAACCAGTTACAAATTTGTGTTAAAAAAAGTGTCAAAGTCAGGAAAAAAATGTAAACTTTTGTATATCATTTGTATTAATAGAGAGTTTCACCCGTGAACCCAATGTATTACACCCGTATTACAAACGTATTACTCAATTTCAATTTTATCAATCTCTTTCATTAACCGATCTGTTTCACATAGGGCGATGATGATTTTTTGGTAGTGAACGATGTCTTCAAAGTTGAGGGTTCTCCCTTTGCGGTCTTTGAGCCACTTTTGAGCGGGTTGGTAGCCGCCAATATAGAAGTTCCAAGCTACTTCCGGAACGTGATCAAAATATTGGTTTTCGTTGATGAATACTTTTCCGTTTTCGTATATGGGCTTGATCACTTCATGTGAGCCCTCAATGGGATATTGGATTTGTGTTTTGTTGAGTATAGGACTATCTAATAAATGGATCTGCCTGATCTCTCTCCCTAATTTTACTAATTTCCAAAATGTTTTTTGATCCTTTGGATAGGGAACTCTAGGAAAATCAATTTTTAAAAACTCTTTGTGTTTTTCTCGGTAAGTGGGTGAATGTAAAACCGCATAAATGTAATCTAATATACTCAAAGGAGAAAAGATCCCATCAACCCCTGCAGCTAAATCACAATCGATATTTTCATCTTCTAAAAAAGCATGATTTATCTTTTTTGCTATTAAATCAACTATTCCCAAATTTAAATTGGGGACTCTCTCTAAATCCTGATTAATGGTGTTTTGAGCTTTATTTTCGGGGTAAAGATAAAGAGGGAAAGTATAAGTAGTTTCTTTAGTTTGTAAACTGACCGTACAAACTTCTGATAAATCTTTAGATATAAGTATGTGCTGAAAATCAAATGTGCTTTGTTGTCTACAACATAGTAAAGCGATATTCTCCTTTAACATATGTTGCATAACTTTTTGGGCTGGACGACTGACAATTTGTGGGTCGTAATAAATGGAACGAATATCAAATGGACGGTAGAGAATATTTTTAATAAAGTCTGAATTGTATTTTTTCCCTTTAATTCTTTCTGTAATTTTAAAACTTCCAGAATCAACAACTCGGTACTTATCTATAAATGATTTTGGAATTTCCCCACCGAGCAAAGTTTTAAATCTATTTTCAATATCTGTTTTCCTTTCACCTATGAATAAAGAATCACGATCAGTTTTTACTCCGTTATTTTTATTAATAAATAGTTCATTTAATGAAAACCAACTTTCATATTTTTTGTCACTTAATTGCTTTGGTACAAAAAAGTAATAAGGTTGTTCATAGAGAAGTTTTTTAAATCCAATTTTTAGTAAATTATTATCTTTTAGTGTTGAATATTTGAATTCTCGATTACCATATAAGTCAAAATGAAAAACTTGGCCTAATTCATTTTTCTTTTTCTTATCTGTTTTTACAAAAATGTTTATTGAAACACCCTGTTGAATGTCAAATACATTTTCATCTTTGCCTCCATCTAATGTCGTTTCATTCTTTTTGGCACTTCCATGTAAGTCGAGAATATAGATTTTATCAAAGCTTTCCAATAAACTTTTTCGCATTTGACGATGGGTAATTCCGTCAATAAAACTGTTGTTAGAAATATACGCTAAAACACCACTTCCATTTTTATCAATAAAGTGTTGGCCATACCGAATGAATTTAATATAATCATCATCAAGATTTATTTTCTTTTCGTTTAAATTCTTTTTATAATCGATTATTAAATTTTGAATCCACTCACTTTTATTTGTGCTACTTACCGCATAAGGAGGATTTCCTATAATACACATAACAGGGGTATCTCGTTTAATATGGTTGGCTTCGTCGGCTTCAGCACTTAACCAGTTGGCAAAAAGCGTGCCAGTGTCTTGGTGGTATTCCTCTAAACTATTGGTGAGATAAACTTTAAAACGTTGATTTTTGGTGGCTTTAAATCCTGTTTCTTTTAGTAATAGATCCAATTTTAAATGTGCCATAGCATAACTGGCCATGAGGATCTCAAATCCATTTAATCGGGGTAGTAAATGGGTTTCTACATAGTTGCTCCAAATCCCTTGTTGTCCTTCAAATTTTTTGTAAATCAATTTGATCACTTCAGCTAAAAAAGTTCCTGTTCCAGTGGCAGGGTCTAGGATCTGAACCTTATGAACCTCTTGATCCACCATCTTCCCTTGAACATTTACTTTGATTTTCGTTTTGCTTGTATCTGCTAATCCGTTGGGTAAATCAAACTCTGTTTTTATAATTTCATCTACTGCCCTCGTGATAAAATTAACTACTGGAGCTGGAGTGTACCATACCCCTCTCGCTTTTCTTAATTTTGGATCATATTCACTCAAAAAGTCTTCATAAAAATGGATAATAGGATCTTCCATTTTTGAATTCTTTCCATAGTTTTTTAACATCTCTTCAACGTTGCACGCCAAAAAGATATTGACTAGATCATCTACAATCCATTTAATCCGATCATCAACATCTAAACCCGCAATATACCCAAACAGTTTTTTTAAAAACGGGTTTGATTTGGGGATCAGTTCATACGCTTCTTGTCTGTTGAAAGTGGTTAAAGTCGGATCATTGGTTCTTGCTGCAAACATACCATAAGCAATCGTTTGCGCATACACATCAGCAAATCCTTTGGACGTGATATCATGGATCAAAATCTGTTTAAAAGCTTTCATTTGATCCTGTAAAGTGCTGTTTTCACTATTCTCTTCAT
The DNA here is from genome assembly GCA_047638115.1 of Bacteroidales bacterium. Lineage (GTDB taxonomy): Bacteria > Bacteroidota > Bacteroidia > Bacteroidales > WCHB1-69 > UBA5429. The sequence goes on from JBLJBB010000107.1 coordinate 25,228, forward strand.
CAGACAACAACGCTTTTTCAATCACCTCAGAAAGTAAACGCGCTTTCCCTGCCATCATTTGAGCCAATTTTTTTGAACTTTTGATAGTTTGTCCAATATAGAGGCAAAAATCTTTCATTAAAAATTCAAAACGTTCAAAATTTTCGGGGAATGGTTTGATCCCTTTTTCTGTAACTTCACCAATGGTAATTTTCAAAAGGAACTCCCCATCTCTATATATATGAAAGTTCAGATAATCGGTAAAGATCAGATTACTCAAAGAATCCTTATAACGGTCAAATTGCTCTTTATTTCCGGTTTTTTTAAGTCCATCAAGATCGGAATCCCCAATATCTTTCGCTTCAATAAAACCTATAGGAATATCTTTTTTAGTAAGGATATAATCGGGTGCACCACAACTTTGTCTTTTGGGTTCATTAGTTGCTCTGATACCGGGAACAAGATCCTCAATCAGTTGCTGTAAGTAACCTCTATAGGAATGTTCTGTAGCGTTTCCAAGTTTATAAGTTTTGTTAATATTCTCAATATATTGGGCTGTGGTCATGATGTAAATTTTTCCTGTGATGGGTTGATTCGTTTAAAAAGCAAAGAAAAGCAAAAATAGTAAAATTTAGTGAGAATTTGGAAATAAAAAAAAATCTGCATCTTTCACATGAGAGTTTACTAATGCAATTATGTGATTTAATTATGGGAGCTATCTCTTCAGATTTAAATGAAAAAACTACTGTACCAGCTAAAAGACATATAATAGAAAAAATAAAGCAACATACTAATCAGGGTTTCGATAAAACAACTTATGAAAACAACCCTAAAATTGATATTTTTTGTATAGAATTGAGATAGTATGCCAACAAATTTACTTATAAAGTACAATAATTTATTAGAAATTGATTCTCTACAAGAAGATCAAAGGGAGAATTCATTATTTCGTGTTTTTTCCAGAGATATTATTGACAATCAATCTTTTAGTTTTCTGAGCAAAAAAATTCATCCAACTCCTCAGGAAGGAGAAAATAAGATGGAAATTTTATTTAGACATTTAACAACAAAAGTAATTGACCCTTATACAAAAAAGAGAGAATTTGAAAGAGAAAGATCAATTAGACTCCACTGGATTAAAACTCACATTGATTGCTGCATTCCAGAAGGGATTTTAATTTTTTCAGTTGATGAACCAAATGGAATAAAAACTTACATTTTCAATAAAAAAGAAAACTATATAATTGTTTTAGAACCTCTTAGAAAGTGTGCAGCTTATTATTTATTAACTGCATTTTACATTGAAGGTAAAGATAAAGAAAGAGAAAAGTATTTAAAAAAATTTAAAAGGAGATTATCTGATATTTATTAAATGCAGAAGACGCAGAACATCGAGGGTTTTGCGTCTTCCGATTTCCTTCCTCCGAACGGCAGGATGAACTCGATGCAAAAGTACATAAATTTTCATATAAAAAATCAAAATTCAAAAAAAAAAATGTATTATTAAATCAATTCTATTTATCTGATATTCAATTATTTTTGTTTATTATATTTGACTTTTTAAAATTAAACTATATTATAAACTCAATTATTTTAGAAACATATTCTATATAAATTGCACCAATCAGGGAATACAATATTTATTGCAAAAGGTAAATACAATCGTTTATTATGAATTTTTGAGGTCATAAAATAATTCCGCTCTTTATACATTTTACAACTTATTTCCACTAGTTTGGTGATAAAAATACAACTTTTTTCCACTTTCTATCTTTTTTATAACATTTAATCCCTTTTTGGTTATAAAAATTACAGGATTTCTCAATATTCATACATCATTATTCATTACTATTGCAACCTCTTCGAGGTAGTAGATTGTCGTTGTTGTTCATTTTCAGTAGGTGGTGCTTCGCATACCTCTTTCCGTAGGTAGCTTCGCTTACCTACGGTTACTATACTGGAACCTCTTCGAAGTACTTTGGACTATGGACAACAGACTACAGACTTGCAATTCGCTATATATTAACTAATTTGCAAAACTATTCACTCTTCACTATTAACTATTCACTCAAAACCGCATGTTTTGCTGCATTAGGGCGGAGCCGGAAAGCCCGCAAAGCGGAACGGCGATGTGATGCAGGGAGTAAAAGAGCGACCAACGGAAGCTCCTTTTACGACCATGCAGTCACACGGCGGAACGGTGCGGACTTGCAGGCGGAGACCGACGGTTGTAGAGACGCACGACTGTGCGTCTCTACAACCGGAATGCCCAAAAGAATGAAAAATAAAAAAGATTTTTACACAATTGTAGTTTAATAGTAAATTATTTTACTATTTTTGCACTAATATTTTTGATCTCTTTTGAAACAATTCAATTAATACTAATGACAACTAATAATCCTATATTGACTTCTAGAAGCATCAAAGACAGAATAATTACAATACGTGATGTTCAAGTGATATTAGATAGTGATTTATCAGAAATGTATCATGTTGAAACTAGGGTATTAAACCAAGCAGTGAATAGAAATATTGACCGTTTCCCACTTGATTTTATGTTTCAATTGACTCAATATGAATATGATACTTTCTTGAAATCACAAATTGTGATTTCAAGTTCAAAACATGGCGGTAGAAGAAAACTTCCATTTGTTTTTACCGAACAAGGCGTTTCCATGCTAAGTTCTGTTTTGAGAAATAGTATTGCAATTAATGTAAGTATTGAAATTATTAGAGCATTTGTTGAAATGCGAAAATTTATGATTCAAAATGCAGCAGTTTTTCAACGAATTGAATCTGTTGAACAAAAACAATTACAAACAGACTTAAAGATTGATCATATTTTAAATGCTTTAGAAGACAAAAGAGTGACTCCAAAACAAGGAATCTATTTCAATGGACAAATTTTTGATGCATGGTTATTTATCTCTGAACTTATTAAATCGGCTGAAAAATCATTAATTCTTATTGATAATTACATTGATGAATCCGTTTTGAATTTACTAGCAAAAAGAAAGGAAAATGTATTTGTAAAAATTTATACTGCAAATTTAACATCTCAATTAAAAACAGATATCGAAAAATATAATAAACAATATGGAACAATTGAGATTAAATGTTCCAAAAATGCACACGACCGTTTTTTGATTATTGATGACCATCTTGTTTATCATATTGGGGCTTCACTTAAAGATTTGGGAAAAAAATTATTTGGATTTTCAAAAATGGAAATAGATGTAAATTTGATAATTAATTCATTAACAAATAATTGATTAGTCGAATTTTAATTTCCTTTCTTTGTTTCACAGTAGGCACGGGCGGCATCAATGGAGCCGGGAGCGTAACTAGTTGGGATTGATATCTCCCAGATCGGGATCTAAAGCTTTATTACGAACAGTACAAAAGTACGCTTTGGGCTTTTTCTTAGCGCACTCTTTGAGGATCGCTTGTTTAAAGTTGTATTTATCTGTTTGAGGATTAGAGGTGTCAAGAACTTTTACGCTGTTTTTGAAAAAATACTTGTTTAGTAAAGAGGGGCCGTTACTGAAGTCAATGATACCGCAAAGTGTACCAAAAGGATTCATATCTTCAAAAACAAGGGGATGAATTGAGGCAACCCACAACAACAAAAAGGCCTCCTGGGTTCCCGTTTTTGCGATGGTCTCCACAATTTTTTGTTGTTCAATCAATGATTTAGAAAGGAGTAGTGTTTTTACCAAACTATCTACATAATTTTTGGGGATTTCATGAAGAAACGTGAGTTGGTAGGGGTCGGTAATCGATGAAACATTTTCCGGAGTTACCAAAATGGGTTTGGCACATTGACTCCAAGAGAAGTTAATCATCAAGGAAACGAACAAAAAGAATAGCAATTTTTTCATATTTTATTTTTTGGGAACAGTGTCTATATGATGATTAAAGTAGAAATTGAGTTCCACTTTCTCCACTCCAGGAAGTAAACTTATTTGGTTGATTTTAGTATAGAATTCAATATCAACAATATCTAAACTATATTTGAAATATTTCAGATTTCTTGCAGGACGTTGAGCATCCACTTCGGTAAACCCCAATTTTTTAAGTTGGGCATAGATCTCTTCTTCCAAAAAATGACGTATTCCTGTTTTGAGAATTGAATGGGAACTCTCCTTATGCCTTGAATTAAGTAAGGTTCCCCAGGTTTTAAAAAAAAGAGATCTGTTCCTGTATCATTCGTAGATGTAGCATAGTTGTAAGTACAGGAAGCGATTCCGGAATGGGTTTGAACTCTTATGGAATCCGTATTTTCAAGACAATACATTGAAAATCCATTGTAGGTTTTTATAAAATTTGGAACGATCCAATTTCCGTTAACATAAATTTCAGGTTGCGCATTTGACACGGAGGAATCTGGATTATTTATTACGATGGAGTACTTTTTGCTGTACTCTTTCCCGAAATGTGAATGGTTATCATAATCATAATAGAGCCACGATCCTACTTTCTCTCCAGTAAGGATCGCCACCTCGCCATAACCAGTGGGAAGGCGTTGCGCATTCACTTCAACTGTAAATGCGGAAAAACCATTTACGCTTGTATTTCTGAAAGAGGTGATCCTATTGGTTTGGGGATCTCTCAAGATGGTTTTGTGTCCAGCTACAAAATAGCGTAAAGTTCCCGTAACCAACTGTTCTCCCGAAGTATTAAAGTAGCACCCATATTCAAATTGTTTTATTTGATCCTCAGGGACAGATTCTTGTTTATTGAAATAGACATTAAACCTTTTCAAAGGGGAGACCGATGTTGGAATGGAAAAGGAGGGAGCATTTACTGTTGCAGATGTCAAAGTTAATCGTTCTCTGCAATTATTAATAAACTGCAAGGAATCAAAAATGGAGATGGTGTGGTTTAGGGAATCTTCAATAATGAGAATCGGAAGAAGCTTTAGGTCAGCATCAACCCGTTGCACACATCTGTTTAGTATTTGTGATTCATTTATTGGGGACGGATTATTCAAAAGGGTATCAATACGAATAATGACCCAACGATTATTTTTAAACAGATAGTTTTGAGTGATCTTATAGGGAGGTGAATCTATTATTTTTGTGAATCTGGGAATATGATTAGAATCGATAAAAACATTGGCAGGTTCACTTAATTCGCGGTTAAATTTATATTTCTGAGTGATGGAATCAAACAAATAAAAATCATAATAGCTTTCTCTGATTTCACCAGCTTTGGTCGGTTCATTTACTTTTGTAAGAATTTTTAAATCAAAAATATTTGGAGGATTATCTCCAAAAAGATCCACCATTTGTATGTTTTTATGGTGAGTTCCGGCAGTAAAGAAATAATCACTATTTATGGGAAGGTGTTGAATTGTTTTGAATGTTTTAGTTTCAATAACTTCAAAATTGTCCAATACTCTTCCCGAATTTGAAAAATCATCATTATGATAATTGTTCATTGGATTATTAAGATGATATTTAAAAATGTAAGGAGGATAGGAGTAGAAAGTGTACACAGAATCTTTAACTTTGTCGATAATGATTTCAAAGGGTTTAAAAAGGGACCCATCATCTGCAATAAAGGTTCTATCTTTAGAGTCCCACTCTTTATCCAGTTTATGCTCACAAACGTTCAAAGAGGTCTCGATAGGGAGATAAATAAAGGTGGTATCATGATTATAAACTATCATTGCAAAATAGAAAGGTAAACAGTTTTGAGGATATAAAGAAGTATAAAATTGAGCCCAATAATAGTTTTCTAATTTAGGGAATGGAGCATTTCTTTTTTTGGGATGATCTGAATTTTTCTGAAATTGAATCGGAGATGCCAAGTAAACAGATTCGGGTTCAGATTCGTCAAGAATATTCGTAAATAATTGATTTTTTTTCGCATCAGCGAGATAAATAGTGCAAGATTTCGTGAACGGGTTCCCATTTTCGTCCACAACGTTCAATACGAAGACATTTTGAAAATGATAGGTACAATTTTGAGCAAATCCCAATAAAAAAAAGGTATCAAAAATGATAAAAAAGAATACTATTAACCATGTTTTTTGAGTCATACTATTACAATTCATTCATTTTTGATACACAAATATTAAACAACCCTGATTCTGTTTTTAGGAAAGAGCTTGTTTTCTGTATTATCTCAATGAAATTTTAATAAATCAATGCGTTAATTGAACATCGTTGTAAGTAGTACCATTGATGGTAATATCAACCAGGTTATCTAATGTTCCATCACCAAAATCGATAACAATATCTCTATTTCCAATTTCTAAATGGAGCACTCCTTGAACGATGTAGTGGTAAGCCATTTTTCGAACTAAAGGAGTTGTTACTTCGTGAACATATGCAATATTGTTTCTATTTGTACCTGTAAAAGTACCCACAATTTCGTAAGTATTATCCCAGATAAGGTATGGTGTGTTCATCCCTTCAATTTGAGTTCTTGTTTTTTGTCCAGATCTGGTGTAAGTTGTCCCATCTGTAAAACTAATCATACAGTTTGTTAGCAAAATCGTATGGGTAAAAGGAGCTGTTTTGGTTATCGTTATCGATCCAGTAATCAAATTATTATCAATTGTGAAGTTGTTGAAAGTAATAAATTTTATAAAAGTTGAATCTGTTGGTGCTCCAATAATATGAATATTTATGATTCCATTTTTGACGTGTGAATTGGCAAAATTTGGGTTTGAATAGTTTACATAAGTAACAGTAACAGTAATTGACCCATCTGGATTGTTCACAATGGTGAAAGTTTTAGAACCATCTTTAGAACCATTTTTATCAATAGTTATGAAATCTGAAAACTCATCAGCTTCTGCAACGATATCATCCATCATATTATCTACACGAATATCATCACGTGCAGCATTTTTTCTAAAGTCATCATTTTGATCTCTTTCACAAGAGGTAAAAACAGCGGTTGCAAAAAATGCAACTAAAATAAGCATTAAAGGAATTTTTTTCATACTAACAAAATTTTATGTTTTAAAAAAATATCTTTTTTTCAATTGAATATCAACTGAATGAGGTTTCATAAATAAGTAACTATCTATTTAGACATTTATTTTATGAAAAGTTAATTTTTAAAATGATTTTGTGCCCAAATTGTTTTCATATTTTTTTGTTCAATCTGGTTCACAATCTTGAGACCTAAATTAAAATTAATCTAACCTATGAACATATCCAAAACTTAACTCTGAAAAATCAGCTTGTCCTAAGTTCGCATTCACATGTGCCCCTATAAAAAAATTGTGTTCAGGATCATCGGAAGCATTATATAAGTAAGCTTTTAAGCCAATCCTAGAATTCAAATTTTTCTTTAAGAAGTATTTTGTTGGATTTTCTGGACTATACAAATCACAGTATGTTTTATAAAAGGGTTTATATAGATTTAAACCACCTTCAAAGGTAAATCCAAAATGTCCATAAATAAATTCTAAGCCATTTAAGATGTAAAAGTTAGATGCAAAAGCTAATGCTGAACTACTTTTTTCGATATCTGCATGTTGTACAGTTTTGTAAAGCTCGCTAAAGTGCTCATAATAACGGTATCCAAAACCTACATAAAATTTAAACCCTCCGTTAAGAAACAATCCTGCCATAAAATTTGATCCATAAACGTTTCTTTTAGGACCATACTGTGGTCCCAAAGGGCCACCCAATTCGTGAAATCCAATGATGGGATTGATTTGTAAAAAATAGGTTATTTTTTTCTTTGAATTAGGTTTATTAAAAGTTTTTTTTGGATTAAAAGGTGTGGTTTGATCAAATTGTAGGAAAGAGAGATTGGCCACTAAAGCATTGATACCCATATTTGGTAATTGTGTGTGTCCATTGGAACTGTGTGCATATCCAATCCCTAATCTTAATATGCCATATCGTGAAGTTATAAGATTCTGACGAATATTTAATTCAAATGCCCAATTTATAGGTGATCCAAGTGAGAAATTTTGAATATTAGTTCTAAAATTTTGAGTAGTATAACTGACTCCTAATCCAATTTTAACTGTGGGTCTGTTTTTAAGCTGTTTCCCAACCACATATTCTACAAATGGGATCGCTTTCAATTCATAACCATACAGATTAGGGTCTCCTAGATTTGTGATCCCAAAAGTGATCCCAGTGAAAGGGTAGTTGTGGAACTTTGTCCAGTTTTTATGGGGGTCATTTTGGAGTTTTCCAAAACTTAGAAGTACAGAATAGAGAGGTCCTGGCTCGATAAAACGCTCATTGTTAGGAAATAGTTTTCCTGATCGTAACTCAAGTTCATAGAAACGAATGGTTGTACTATCTTCAGATCTTTGATCAAGAGGTGATGCTATATTGGTAAAACTTAATGATGTGCATAATATGAAGAGTAGCACTATTTTAGATTTCAAAAAGAGTTTTGTCGTTTTCATTAAAATTGAATAACATTCTTGATCAGTTTTTTGATGGGTATGCAAAAATAGTGAAAATGTTTGAAATGAACTTCTTATTTTTTCCAATTCTCTAGTTTCATTTTGCTCCCAAACCTAATTTACATGGGAATATTAAGTGATTCTGATAACTTCTCCATTTGAAACTGTAGCTCGATTTGAGAATCAAATTTCATTAATGTCATAATGGGCATATCGTTTTGATCATATAAAATGAGTGCAAACTTGGTTTCTGAAACACTCACTTGTCTGTTAGAAAGACTCCTCATGGTAAAACCTTCGTTGATACTTTTATAACCTAAACTCATGTTAGAATCCACTGCAATCCACTTCCCGACAGGAATAATTCCACCATACACCTCCTGGGTTTTTACTCTTCTTTTGGTTGTATCAATAATGGCAACTCTTTTAGAAAATCCAAAAAACATACCCGCCAAAATAATAAAAATTGCTTTCCATGTGCTAAAGATCGTTATAACTCCAATTCCAACAAAAATTGATCCAATTATAGGAGAATTAGGCCCAAAAATATTTGATAATTTCGTTTTAAAAATCATTTTTTATTTATTTTTACCCCAAATCCACCCATCAGCTAATTTAGGAATAACAAAGTTTATACTAGAGTTAGAATAACCACCAAATATTCCTAGCCCATTATTAATATTGGTATACATCATTACGGGTTCAGCCAAAAATGAATTTTGAGCATCCCAATAAGAACTTAGTCGTAAATAATACAGATACATCTCTTTAGAAATCGAGTTACAACGAATTTGAATTGGGTTAATCTCCTCAGTAAAATTATTGATTTCTAAGTCAAATCCTAAAGTTTTAGATATCCCATTGATCAATTTGTCAGAAAATACAGCATAGTTTAGATATTGGTCATTTCCGTTCTCTACAACCTTTTCAGTACTATAAAAGGAGATCGGGTATTCGTACATAGATTGGTGAAATGTTACCATATAGTAATTTTCTTCATTGACAGGATCGGAAACTTTAAGATTAAAACGTAAATATTCAGTGGTTTGCTCAAATTGTAAATGGTTCACTCTGGAAGTGTCAACAAATTCACATCCTATACTATTTGGAATTGAGGTTTGAGCAGAAGCCGTTTCACCAGTTTTAGTAACTTCAATAGTGTATGAAAACCCCTTTTCTGGAATATAATCATCCGTAGTATAAACCCCCAATTCGGTTTCATGTAAAGTGGCTACAACTGTTCCCTCTTTCGATAATCTTACAGTGGCTTGAATTATCGGTTCAAAATCATATGTTCCATCTAGAATAAACTTACTCCGATGAAGAAAAACAACAGGATTCTCTTGATCGTTGATGATTGAATTTATGGTAATTTTTCTACCCTCATTCGGAATCTCCATATCAATAAAAGTTTCACAAGAAACAACGAAAATGGATGTTATTATAATTAGAATAATCTTTTTCATGATACTAAAATTTAAAAGAGTAAGAAAATGAAGGTATAATTGGAAAAAGACTAATTTGTTTTAATCTTGTTACTAATTCCCCCGTTTGAACATCAAATGTTTCATCGAATGTTAGCATATAAGGATTTTTTCTGTTATACACATTGTAAATATTTATACTCCATGTTCTTTCACCTCTTTTCAATTTCTTATGAAAGTTGATCCCAAAATCGAGTCTGTGATATGATGGCATTCTAAATCCATTACGCTCTTTGTAGTATTCTATAGGTTGAAAATTGGGATTTAATAAAGAGGAGAATTCTGAAAATCCGTTATACCTTTCAATAGGTAAATTCAATGCATTTCCTGATCCATACACCCATACTACCCCAATGTCAATGCGATCATTAAACTTATAGTTTCCAACTACTGAAACATCGTGTCTGCGATCATATTTATAGGGGAAAGGTTTCCCAAAGTTTAAGTTTTCAAAAGTTCTGTTCACCCAAGAAAGCGTATAGCCAATCCACCCTGTAAAATCTCCTTCGTTTCTGCGAATCAGTAATTCCATACCATATGCGTTCCCATTGCCAACTTCAATTTCTGTTTCCCAAGATTCAGAAATACTTGCTGTCATAAAACTGGAACCCTCTTTGTATTCAATGAGATTGGTCATATTTTTATAATACCCCTCTATGCCAATCTCGATCCCATACTTAAAATCGTGAAAAATCCCTGCAGCATATTGCCAAGAATCTTGAGGTTTAATGGTTTCTGTAACGGGCAACCACAAATCTGTTGGGAGTCCGATGCTGCTATTGGTTAACAACACAATATATTGTGTCATTTTCGAAACTGCCGCTTTTACAGACCAATTTTTCGCAAAAATATACCTGCCATTAAAACGGGGTTGTATAGAATAGTAAAATTGCCCTTTAACGGGAAACATACTCGCATGAATTCCACCATTCAATTTTAATTTGGAATTCACAGTATATTCATCCTCAATATAAAACGATATTTCATGAGTATATACTAATTTGTTTCCAAAGGAGAGATCCAAAACCTCATTGGTGTAACCATTTTTGGATTTAAAGCTTGCCTTGCCAGGTGTAAAAGTATGATAAATATCCGATCCTCCTAATAAAATACGATGTTTTGGGGAAGGCAAATACTCAAAATCTGCTTTTAAGCTCCAATCTTGAATTCCAGATAAATAATTCAAATTGTCATAAAATTCAAAAATTTGAGTTGGATAGGTTTCACGCCTTTCCATACCTGTTCCTACATTAAAACGAAATCTACTGTAAGTAAAAGTTACATTTGAAAACCATTGTTTGTTAAAAATATGGTTCCACCGTAAAGCCGCAATCATATTACCCCAATCTAATCCCATATTATCATTGCTACTATATTTTATGTTGTCAAAATCGGTATATTCATAATACGATTTGACATAAGCTCTATCTTTTCCGCCGTACATGCTTAAATACAAGCGATCTTTAGGAGAAATGGTGTAGTTCAATTTGACATTCAGATCGTAAAAATAGTATCCCCCGGTGGTTCCACCATCTGGGTTGTTTTTATTATTGATCCAAAGTATAAAAGGTTGCGCTAAAACATCCAAGTAGGTTCTTCTGGCAGAGATGATAAAGCTCGCTTTATTCTTGATAATGGGGCCTTCAATCGTCAATTTGGACGCAATCAAACCCACAGAAACCTCTCCATGGTATGTTTTGTTATTCCCCTCTTTCATGCGGATATCCAAAACAGATGATAATCTTCCTCCATATCGAGCAGGAAATCCCCCTTTAATTAAGGAAACATGTTGTATTGCTTCTGGATTAAAAACGGAGAAAAATCCAAAAAGGTGATCTGCGTTATACACCGGTACACCATCTAATAAAATCAAATTTTGATCAGGACCGCCACCTCGGACGTACAATCCAGATGAACCTTCACCACCAGAATGGACACCAGGAAACAGTTGAATCGCTTTAAAAAGATCTTTTTCTCCCAGAAACATTGGCATAGATTTTAATGTATGTAAAGGAATCTCCACTTCGGACATTTGTGTTTGTTCCACCTGACTCTCTTTTTGAGCAATGATCTCCACTTCTGCCAGTTTTGTAGACTTTTTCAGAGCCACCTGAATCAGTGTATCTCGTTGTAAAACAAACTCTAAGTATTTGTTTTCGAATCCAATATAAGAAAATCGAAGCTTAACTGGGGCTTTAGGTAAGGTTAAAGAGAAGTACCCATAAGCATTGGTAATGATCCCATTATTAGAAATTTCATCAAAGATCACGCCCCCAATTAATCGTTCTCCAGAGCTCTCATCCTCTATATATCCACTAACTGTAAATTTCTGAGCATAAGCAAATTGAAAGAAAAGGATAGAGATGCAAACCAGAACAAATGTTCGAAGAATATTAAAATTTTTTTGTTTCATATAGATAAATTTCAATGTTTTAACTAAAATTATGAATTAAAAAATCAAGCAGCAAATATACAAAACATTATTCACTATTCGTTATTCATTATTCACTCATTTTGGGCATTCCGGCTCGCTGCGCTCGCCGTCGGTCTCCGCTTCCAAGTCCGCGCTCGCCAGCCGTGTGACTGCATGGTCGTAAAAGGAGCTCCCGTTGGTCGCTCTTTTCCTCCCTGCATCACAACGTCTTTCTCGCTTGCGGGCTTTCCAGCTTCGCCCTAATGCACTTGGGCGCAAGGTTAAGGGCCAATGGCCAAGGGCTTTCAGCTGTCAGTTTTTTTTAAGGTTTAAAGGTTTAACGCTTCGCTGTTTAAGGGTTTAATTCAATTGCCTTATACTTTAGTGCAAGGCAATTTTGAGTAAGAATTAACCACAAAGAACACAAAGTTTTAACAAAGTTATACAAAGGAGTTCAGTCTTTATTCACTAATTTATTTGCATGTAAATAAGTTAGTTGCACATTCCCCTCCACTGGAGGGGTGGCCGCAGGCCAGGGTGGTTTCTTATAAAAAACGGCAAAGCTCGCAAAGAACTTTGTGATCATTTCTTACTAACAAATACCCAAAACTCTAACCGCAAAGTTCGCAAAGATTTTTCGCAAAGCTTGCAAAGAACTTTTTTGAAATTTTTCTTAGAAAAGATCACAGTGTTTCACAGTGTTAAAAAGAGTCTCACAGTGTTTTTTAAGAAAAAATCTGTGTAAATCTGTTTCATCAGCGTCATCTGTGTGCTATTAGGGCCAATGGCAAAAGGTAAAAGGCAAAAGGCAAAAGGCAAAAAAAAAGGAACAACTTGCGTTATTCCTTTTCTGCGGACCGGACGGGACTCGAACCCGCGACCCCGTGCGTGACAGGCACGTATTCTAACCAAACTGAACTACCGATCCTTGCTTAGTTTGAGGGTGCAAAAATACAACTTTTTTAATTACAAACTTCACCGTTTTTGATTATTTTTTGTTTTTTTATCAATTTTTACGCTTTTTATTATTAATTTGTTGATTATCAAGATTAAAAAATTTGATTTTTCTAATATTTTAATTTAAAGTAAAAAAATTAACATTTATTAGTAAAATGCACGCTGTTTAGAAAAAACTTGTATCTTTGTACCCTGAAATATAATTAATAACACACCTAAAATTCAATACATTATGGAAAAAATTAAAGTTGGTATTAACGGTTTTGGAAGAATTGGAAGACTTGTTTTCCGCGCTTCTATCGTGAGAAATGATATTCAAATAGTAGCAATCAACGATTTGCTCGATGTGAACTATATGGCTTATATGCTCAAATATGATACAGTTCACGGTCCTTTTAAAGGGGATGTGGACGTGAAAGATGGCAAATTGGTTGTTAATGGCAACGAAATACGAGTAACTGCCGAAAAAGATCCTGCAAATTTGAAATGGAATGAAGTGAATGCCGAGTATGTTGTAGAATCTACGGGGTTGTTCCTAACGAAAGAAACTTGTGAAAAACATATCCAAGCTGGAGCTAGAGTAGTGGTGATGTCTGCACCTTCAAAAGATGATACTCCTATGTTCGTTATGGGTGTTAACAATACAACTTATGCTGGTGAAACCATCGTATCTAATGCTTCTTGCACAACAAACTGCTTGGCTCCTATCACAAAAGTGCTTCACGATAATTTTGGTCTGCTAGAAGGATTAATGACTACCGTTCATGCTACAACAGCTACTCAAAAAACAGTAGATGGTCCTTCAGCAAAAGATTGGAGAGGTGGCCGTGCTGCTTCAGGAAATATTATCCCTTCCTCTACAGGAGCGGCTAAAGCGGTAACAAAAGTGATCCCATCTTTGAAAGGAAAACTTACCGGAATGTCTTTTAGAGTGCCTACTTTGGATGTTTCTGTTGTGGACTTAACGTGTCGCTTAGAGAAAGCAACCTCTTATGATGAGATCAAAGCTGTGATGAAAAAAGCTTCTGAAAATGAACTTAAAGGGATTTTGGGCTATACTGAGGATGCTGTGGTTTCTTCTGATTTTATCGGAGATCCAAGAACCTCTATTTTTGATGCAGAAGCTGGGATCATGTTGAATCCTAACTTTGTGAAAGTGGTGGCTTGGTACGATAACGAAATGGGATACTCTCATAAAGTGCTTGAGCTAATTTCCTATATAGATTCTACTAAATAGTTACTCTAATGTCAGACCAAACTTTTTTTGCTGATATTCTTCTCCCACTGCCCCTCCCTGCCACATACACTTACAGAATTCCTAGAGAGATGAGTGATGCCCTTTCATTCGGCAAAAGAGTTGTGGTTCCTTTTGGAAAAAATAAACTCTATTCAGGGTTAGTAGTGGCGGTGCATGAAAATGTGCCGCCCTTCTCATTTGTAAAGTATATCGTAGATGTTATTGACGACCTTCCTGTGGTTACTCCCCAACAGTTTGAACTGTGGCAGTGGATCGCACAATACTACATGTGTACTCTTGGAGAAGTGATGTCTGTAGCGCTTCCATCAGCTCTAAAACTCGCCGGAGAAACCCAGGTGATGCTCCATCCTGACTTCACAGGGGATATCACTCCCCTGAACGAAAAAGAGGTGAGAGTGGCCGAAGCACTCACCTATCGGGATAAGCTAACCGTTGCCGAGATCGCTAAGATTGTGGAAGTGCAAAAAGTGTTCCCTATCATCAAAAATTTGGTGGAGAAAAAAGTGGTGATCGTTGCGGAAGAGATCCATAACCTTTACAAACCAAAACAGGAGACCTATATTTCCCTCACCCCTCAATATCAAGAGGATTTCAATCAATTTATGGAGGTGATGGATAAGTTTAGTTCTTCTAAAAAAACTGAAAAACAAGCACAACTGTTGCTTGCTTTTTATATGATGCAACAAAAAAGTGATCCAAAACTTCCGTTTATGATCAAGAAAAGTGAATTGATCAAGATGGCGGATGTTTCCGCCTCATCCCTTCAAACACTGATCCAAAATGGAATACTCATGCAAGTTCAGAAATCGATCAGCAGATTGATCGATTTTGATGCACAATATACCGTTGAAGAGATCCTTTTTTCAGAAGTTCAAGAGCAAAAGATCGCAGAAATTAAAGAACTATGGAATCAGTTTTCTACCGTTTTGCTCCACGGAGTTACCGGAAGTGGGAAAACGGAGATCTACATCAAACTGATCGATGAGGTGCTGGCACAAGGGAAACAAGTGTTGTATTTACTTCCAGAGATTGCACTTACTTCTCAAATAATTAATAGGTTAAGAAAATATTTCGGAAATAGGGTAGGGGTGTATCATTCCAAATTTAATGAACTGGAAAGGGTAGAGATCTGGAATCGGGTACTGCCTCAAACGGAGTTAAGTACAGAGCATTACGATCTGATTTTGGGAGCTCGCTCCTCTTTGTTGCTTCCGTTTAGCAATTTGGGATTAATTATTGTGGATGAGGAACATGATGGTTCATACAAACAGATGGATCCCGCTCCTAGATACCATGCCAGAGATTCAGCTATTGTGTTGTCAAATATTCACAAAGCCAAAACACTACTTGGAACAGCAACCCCATCTTTAGAGTCCTATTTCAATGTAAGAAATCGGAAATTTGGTCTGGTGGAATTGAAAGAGCGGTTTGCACAGAGTTCGCTCCCTGAAATCTGGATTGAGAATTTAGTTCAGGCAAAAAAACAACATAAAATGGAGGGGTATCTTTCCCATTTTCTGCTTGAAATGATCAAGGAAGCGCTGGAAAAGGAGGAACAAGTGATTCTGTTTCAAAATCGGCGTGGATATTCGGTTCGGATGTTGTGTAACACCTGTTTTGCGATGCCCACTTGCGAGCACTGTGATGTTACTTTGACGTATCACAAACACTCCAATCTTCTCAAATGTCACTACTGTGGATATGCCATTGAGGTTCCCAAAGTGTGTCCCTATTGCCAAAGTCATGACATCGAGATGAAAGGATTTGGGACAGAGTTGGTGGAAGAGAAGTTGTCCGAGCATTTCCCAGAAGCAGTAGTTGCTCGTATGGATTTGGATACGACACGTAATAAGTATTCGTATCAGAAGATTATTGCCGATTTTGAACAACATAAAATTGATATTTTGGTGGGGACTCAAATGGTAACCAAAGGGTTAGATTTTGATAAGGTTTCTGTTGTGGGAATTTTAGATGCCGACAATCTGTTAAGTTATCCCGATTTTAGAGCTTTTGAGCGTGCCTATCAGATCATCGCACAGGTGAGTGGGAGAGCGGGGCGAAAAGATATTCCAGGGAAAGTGGTGGTTCAGACTCATCAACCTAACCATCCGGCTTTACAGTACGTAGTTGCCAACAACTATTGGGATATGTATGTAAATCAAATTGAGGAGCGGACGGCATTCCGGTATCCTCCGGTTTTTCGGATGATTAAAATCACTCTTAAACATCATGATGTAAATATTTTAAATAAAGGGGCCACAGATTTTGGCAATATTTTAAAAGCTCAGTTTCCAGATGCAATATTGGGGCCAGAGTTTCCGTTAGTATCTAAGATACAGAACCAATTTTTGAAGGAGATCTACATCAAATTTGCAAAAGATGGACAAGTGGAACACAAGAAGAGGATTCTCCAACATATTGTAACTAAGTATCGCACAGAATCTGTTTTTAAAGTTATACGAATTATTATTAATGTTGATTGTTAATTCACCCTTTTATTTACACACAAATATTTAAAATTATGCAAAAGTTATTTTTAGTTTTAGCTGTTCTTTTTGTAACAGTTACTGGGTTTTCCCAACAAGAGAAGTATGAACTGTCTGCTAATCAACATTATCGTACAAATGATACTTTCAGAACATATACCATAATTTCTGGAGATATAGATCAGATCAAAACCATTGTTACAGAAAAATATGGAAAACCTAAGGGTTCTGGTGGCGTTTTAACATGGAAAAAAATCGCTATTCCTGGAATAAAAAGAAAGGTTAATATTATGTTATACGATGGTATAGCTACCTATGGAGAAGATTATGTTGAGGTAGTTTATAAAAATATTGATGTTGATAAAACAAACTTAAAAGAGAATCAGGCAAGACATGTTGAGTTTCGTGTTCTTACAACTAAAAATGAAATTTTTGTTAATAATGTTGAATTGGAAATCTTAGTTAAAGATTTTCTTACGAAAATTCTAAATAAAATTGAATAGATAAAAACAACTCTTTTTTGCAAGAATTGAACGAAGTCTGTTTTTATAAAAAAATATCTCTAAAATACCAGAAACAAAAAGGCCCGAACGATGTTCAGGCCTTTTGTGGTGCTGGACAGAATTGAACTGCCGACACACGGATTTTCAGTCCGTTGCTCTACCAACTGAGCTACAGCACCGCTCGTTGTTTGAGGGTGCAAAAATACAATTTTTTTTTTAATGGAACCGTGATTTTTGAAATTTTTCTCAAAAATATTTTAAATTCATATATATCAGCATGATATAATAGAAAATATAATTTATAAAGAGTTAAAATCAAATAATATTGCGTATTCCTTGTTTATAAAATGGTTTTAAAAAGCACGGACAAACAGTTTATTAGTCCATATGAAGTAAACAAAGAATCGTTAACGTATGAGTGATACGGTTCCTGTTTTACGAAGTTCAGTTTCAGGGGCAGAATACTTAATATAGGTAATAATCCAAGTATAAGTACCTGGAAGACATTTTTCCTCTTTGTGAGTTCCATCCCAAGGTTCATCGGGGTTTACTGATTGGAAAATACACTCCCCATTTCTATTAAAGATTGTGAAATGATATTTTAATACATCAGCAACTCTTGGGTGAAATAAGTCATTGACACCATCATTGTTTGGCGTGAATGAATTGGGAACATAAAAGGCATAATTATCAACGATAGTGATCTGTTTAATGGTATCATGAGCACATCCATAACTATTGGTAACCCTGAAAAATACATTGTAAGTTTCATCTGATGTGATGTGATAAGAATGGGTAGGATTTTCTAAAACAGATGATGCTCCATTCCCAAAATTCCAATAAAATTCAGTGATGTTGTCACCACTTGATAGATTCGTAAAATTGATAGGTCTTCCATTGGTTGGTTCATCTGGAGTCCATGAAAAATCAGCAACTGGAAAATCGGAAACATAAATATAATTGTTGTTGTAAATCCATTTTTCACAAGCTTCTGCATCTGTGGTTTTTGAGAAGTATGATACAGAATAATGACCTGGAGAATTAAAGATATAAGAGAACGTTTGATCATAAATTGTGTCATTTACCAAACCAAACTCATCGGTAATAATAAACAAGAATGAGGCATCTTCTGGCTCTGTTGTGGATGTAAATCTTACACTTAAAGGAACACACCCCGTTGTTTTATCAACAGTAAATGATGGAACTGGAGGGTCTGTTACATTAACTGTGATGGTAGCTGTATCTCTTCTACAATTGATATCATCGTAAGCAATAACCGTATAAACAATAGTATCGGTAATGTTACAATTGGTGTTTAATTGATTGGGTGTATTTATGTTCGTTGTAGGTGACCACGTAACATGTTGTACATCACCACCACCAATTTCATCAACAGTGATTTGATTTACAAGCTCACAACCATTGATCACGGCATCACTGAGAATAATTTGGTTATTATTTTTTAAATAATAAACCAAAGTATCATATTTTGGTTCAAAAGGTGAGCCACACAAAGGGTCCAATTCAAGAACTAAGCTCAATTGCTTAATTTCGCCTGGTGCAAAAATAGCATTGTCAGAAACTTTAACAACCATGTAGGTGCTTAATGAATCAGCAGGAATTTGGGTTGTTCCAGTTTGGTTGGTTAATTGGGTGAAAACATGAGTGACTGGATGAAAGTAAAAAATTTCATAATCTTGATTCAGTGTAACTCCAGGATTAGGGATTCTATTGGTATAAATGGTATATGAGTAAGCTCTGGAGGGGTCTCTCTGAGAGATGTTAAATGTAACTGTGTCTATATTACATGCTTTAATTAAGGTATCGTGACCCATTTGTGTATTATGCTCTGTTTCAATAGTAGGTGCTCTAAAACTACCCTCTTTCAAGAAAACACCAGAATCATATGAATAATCAGATACGTTTGCAATTGATAATCTCATAGTATAAGTAGCACAAGGTACGATTCTTGCTTTGGCATATAGTCCAGAACGTTGTCCATTGACAGCTAAAGGTGAAGTAGCTGGGATTACAGTATATCCATCAAACTGGATATGTGGTGAACTACTATTTGCTTGATAAAAACTAGAATATATTGTATAACAAGGAGTTACACTTCCAGCACTAACACCTCCATTTAAGTTGTTGATGGCTACAGGTAAAGTAGTCCCTGGAATTAATGCAATATTTCTAGTGGATACATTGCCATTCAGAGCTGGATCTGGTCCAGTAAGATAAAATGCAAAAACATCATTAAAACTAGTGCAAACAAATTCTGGATACTCTTCTGATGCAAAAACATATTCAAAACTAACCATTCCAGAAATAGAAACAAAGTTAAATTCAAGAACTGAAGCACCATCAGGCCCTAAATTATAGGGTGCAGCAATAGAAGAAAGCCCTGCATCAGGAATTCCTCCATTAAGTGAGTCAGTTTTACTTCCAGTATTATTTGGCCCTTCTGCAACTGTTATTTTCCCTGTTGTCATAATGATTCCACTGTTAAATGGGAAATCAGTATAAGTTGTTCCATTTTGAAATCTACCAATTCTGGATGTTGTAGTGGTGGGTAATGTGGCCGAAGAATTACAAAAAGTTGCATTGTCCAAATAAACCCCTGAAATTGCTGGAGGTAAAACTAATGATTGGTTTAATAATTGTAACGGAGTCAAACCATTTGGACTTTGAACTGTGATCTGAGCATGGAGAGGGTGAATAGATAAAAGTAGTATTGAGATGAAACAGAAACGAATAACTTTTGTAAATCTAAACATAAAAGTATTTTTTTTTTGTATAATTTTCTTTAGAATCTTTAAATATATTACTTTAGAAGTATTTTTATCTAAAATGTTGCCTGAATTAGGGGAGTTTTGTGAGAAATTTTGCAGAATAGTGGCTATAATATGCATAATTTGTTAAAAAAATTACATTTTTTTAACATTTGACAAAAATATACAAAAAATGGGAACGATCAAAAATTATCTTATAAATATTTTTGGTATATTTGCAGGAAATTGATTTCTTATGAGCTACATTGATACCCATAGCCATTTATACGAAGAGTATTACCCACAACATTTTGATCAAGTTGTTGATAGAGCTATTGCTGCAAATGTTAAAACCATTCTCTTACCTTGTGTTTCTTCAGAAACACTACCTTATATTTTTGATGCAGCAAATAAATATCCAGATCATCTTTTCCCTATGATTGGATTACATCCTACTGATGTTAATCAAAATTATAAAAATGAACTTTTAAAATTAGAATCATTTTTAAATGATGATGCCATCGTTGCAGTGGGTGAAACCGGAATTGATTTGTATCATGACAAAACGTATCATAAAGAACAATTGGATGCATTTGAGATTCAATTACAATGGGCAATTGAAAATGAACTTCCTTTATCGATTCATGTGAGAGATGGCTTCCAAGATGCTATTTCAGTTTT
Source organism: Bacteroidales bacterium (assembly GCA_047638115.1). Lineage (GTDB taxonomy): Bacteria > Bacteroidota > Bacteroidia > Bacteroidales > WCHB1-69 > UBA5429. The sequence goes on from JBLJBB010000107.1 coordinate 46,149, forward strand.
GAAAAGGTTTTCAGGAAACCCCTTTTCAGGAGTTTTTCATTGCTTTTCCGGAGGGATCCAAGAAGCCAAATGGGTGATCGATCATGGTTTTTTGTTGGGAATTAGTGGTGTTATCACATTCAAAAAGAATAAATTACAAGATGTTGTAAAAGAGGTTGGTATAGAGCATATTGTTTTAGAAACAGATGCCCCATTTTTAGCGCCAGAACCATATAGAGGGAAACAGAATGAGAGTTCTTATATCCCTTTTATAGCACAAAAAATTGCTTCAATATTTGAAATAACTACAGATGAAGTGATGGAGATCACAACTGCTAATGCTAAAAAGATTTTTACCAAATTACCCTAATCTAAAACGCCTAAAGTTTGTCTGATTTTTGAGGTGAGAATATCTATCCCTTTTTCATTGTGTCCACCAACTGGGATAATGATATCCGCTAATCTTTTAGTGGGTTCGATAAACATTTCATGCATCGGTTTTACATACGTTTCATAATGTTTAATAGATTTGTCCAAACCACGCCCCCGTTCATTAACATCTCTTTGAATAATTCGAATAATTCGATCATCCGCACCGGTATCAACAAAAACTTTTAAATCGAGAAGTTCACACAACTCTGGACAAGTAAAAATCAAAATTCCTTCAACAATGAGAACTTCACTTGGTTCAACAGGCATTGTCTCTTTTCCTCTACTACAAGTTACATAAGAGTACGTGGGCATTTCTACACCTCTCCCTTCTAAAAGTTGTTTGATGTGATCAACCAATAATGAAAATTCAATAGATGAAGGGTGGTCAAAATTGATCTGTTCTCTCTCCTCTTGGGAGAGGTTCCCATTATCCCAATAATAAGCGTCCTGAGATAATACTCTAACTTTTTCAGTAGGGAGTGCTTTGATCAGCTTTTTTACAACAGAAGTTTTTCCTGAGCCAGAGCCACCTGCAATTCCAATGATATACATAATTGTAGTTTTTATAATATGAAAGTACAAAAATACAAAAAAAGGGATCATGATTTTAAAAAGAGCTCTTTCCATGCACTGAATTTTTAACTATTTTTGCACTATCAATAATCATTATGACAAAATTTGAATTTATTGATCACTATTTATATAGTTTTGATCAAGATTTTGCGAGTAATAATAGAGATCGAATCATCTTCGATAATACCATTGAACTATTGCTTGAAGTGATGAGCGATGGTATTCATTATGATCATTTAAATTTCAAAGATAGACGTACAGATTATTATGGTTATCTTACGGTTCAAGGTCCTATGAAAAGGCAACAAATTGTGTTCAGGTCTGCTTATATTTTTGAGAAACTCTATTTTGCCCATTCAGAAATTCTGAACCATCCCAAGTTAAAATTTTTAGAATTGGTTTTTATAGTTAAGAATGAGAGTGCGATGCGTCATTTTAGTAAAATAATAGCGGATGCTCTAGAAAGAGGGATCATTAGGTTAACTGAGCAGGATGAGTTTCAGTTGCTATCAGTATTAACCTTATGGTGTACTGATCCAAAGATTAAAGTGGCAGTAAAGGTTTGGGCTTTTGAGTCGATTATGATTTTAAGTAAAAAAAATAATACCGCACAAGAGTGTTTGCGCGGTATTATGGATCTTTTTTTAGAGAATCCAGGGCCTGCCATTCGTTCAAGAATGAAAAAATGGCACAAATTTATATAGTATCATCCACATTTAGAATACCCACAATTTGAACAGGTGAGGCATCCTTCTTGGAAGAAAATGGTTTCTTCGTTACAGTTAGGGCATTTTTTTCCTTTTTGTTTAGTTCCATCTTCGATAAAGCTTTTTAAAGCTCTCACTACACCGCTTCTCCAGGAATTGATGGTTTCTTCTCTGAAATTTAATCCATCGATAATGTTAACAACACTTTCGATTGGAATTTCGTGTCTTAGTAGTGCTGAAATCATTTTGGCATAATTCCAAAATTCGGGGTTAAAACAACGGGAAAGTCCACGCATAATCACTTCATAACCATCTTTATCATAGTATTTAAAGTCATACTGTTTACCACCTTTTGGATTTTTATTTTTGATAATAATCCCTTTTTCCAGCCATTGAGGTATTGGAAAACGATCCTCTTCGGTTTTTCCTGTGAAGATTTCATAAGGTCTATTATCTCTGGTTCCAATAAAAGCGACCCAATCTTCATTATTATTTTTAAATCTAACGATGTTTGCTTCAAGTTCTTGAGGTCTTTTAAGATCTTTAGTTTCAGGTTTTGGTTTTTCAGAAGCCGTAGTAGAAACGAAGATTCCATCTCTTGAACCCTCTCTATAAACGGTCATCCCTTTGCAACCAGATTCCCAAGCTTTGATATAAACTGCCCCAACGGTTTCTTCGGAGGTGTTTTCAGGGAGATTGATTGTTACAGAGATAGAATGGTCAACCCATTTTTGAACAAGACCTTGGAGTTCCACTTTTTTGATATAGTCTGTATCTGCAGATGTTGATTTATAGTATGGCGATTTTTCAACGAGTGTTTGTACTTGGTTGTCATCCATATCAGCAAGAGTGGTACGTGAGATTCCTTGAGTTTCGGCCCAAACTAAAAATTTTGGATGGAAAACGTGGTACTCTTCAAAGTAGTCTCCATTAATATCACGGGTAGCTTTACGGTTGTTTAAGTCATTAGGATTTACTTTTCTTCTTCTTTTATAAACAACATTAAAAGCGGGTTCAATTCCAGAAGTAGTTTGCGTACAAATACTAACGCTTCCTGTTGGAGCAATAGTAAGAAGGGCAATATTTCTTCTTCCAAAGCGAACCATATCTTCGAATAATTTTTCATCAGCTTCTTTGAGGCGAAGAATAAATGGATTATGCGCTTCTTTTGTACAGCTATAGATTGGGAAAGCGCCTCTTTCTTTAGCTAATGTAACCGAAGAGCGATAAGCGGCTAATGCCAGTTGTTTATGTACTTCTTCAGAGAATGCGTTTCCATGGTCAGATCCATAGCGAATATTTAAAGCGGCTAACATATCCCCTTCAGCAGTAATTCCAAGACCAGTACGACGACCTTTAAGAGTTTGTTTTTTGATTTTGTGCCAAAGATCAATTTCAACTCTCTTTACATCATCTGTTTCTGGATCACTCATCACTTTTTGTATAATTTGATCTATTTTTTCAATTTCTAAATCAATGATATCATCCATCAAACGTTGTCCATATTGAACATGTTGTTTGAAAAGGGGCATATCGAAAGTAGCATTTTCCGTAAATGGATTTTTAACATAAGAGTATAGATTCAAGGCAATCAATCTACAGCTATCGTATGGACAAAGTGGAATTTCGCCGCATGGATTTGTAGAAACGGTTTTAAAACCCTCATCTGCATAACAATCTGGAATCGCTTCTTGGCTGATTGTGTCCCAAAAAAGGATACCAGGTTCGGCGGATTTCCATGCATTGTATATTATTTTATTCCAAAGTTTTTTAGCATCAATCTCTTTTTTGAATTTAGGGTTTTCGCTATGAATTGGATATTGTTGAAGATATGGAGTGCCGTTTTTGACAGCATTCATAAATTCATTATCAATTTTAACAGATACATTAGCTCCAGTTATTTTTCCAGGAGTCATTTTAGCATCAATAAAATTTTCTGAATCGGGGTGTTTGATTGATATTGATAGCATAAGAGCACCTCTTCGGCCATCTTGAGCTACTTCACGTGTAGAGTTAGAGTATCTTTCCATAAAAGGAACAACTCCAGTTGATGAGATCGCACAATTTTTCACTTGACTACCAGAGGGGCGAATGTGAGAAAGATCGTGCCCAACGCCACCACGACGTTTCATCAATTGTACTTGTTCTTCATCCATTTTCATAATTCCACCATAAGAATCGGAACGAGCATCATTGCCAATTACAAAACAATTAGATAAGGATGCTATTTGATAGTTGTTTCCAATTCCTGCCATTGGGCTTCCTTGAGGAATGATGTAACTAAATTTTTTGAAAAGATTATAAATCAACTCTTCATCCATAGGATTTGAGTATTTCTTTTCGATTCGGGCAAACTCTTTTGCCAAACGACGGTGCATTTCATCTGGGCCTCTTTCAAGAAGATCCCCATTTTCATTTTTTAGGGAGTATTTATCAATCCATACTCCTGCTGCTAATTCATCTCCATCAAAATAAGCAACCACTTCTTCAAAAATCTCTTTTTTTGCATAAATTTGTGGTTTCCCACTCTCTGGCTGTTCTTCACTTTTCTCCATAATCATTTCTTCAGATTTTCCCTTTTCCTGTATTTCAAATTCATCCTCTATAAGTCCATTAAGTCTGTCTAAGACTTCCTCTCTAGATTCAATGAATTTCTGACCTATTAATGGTGTTGTTTCTGAAATTTTTTCGTCAACAAAAAGTTCTGAAATAAAGCCGGAAGAAGAAAATTCATTATTCATATTTTTTTGTGTTTATTGTTTGTTTTTAATTCTAAAAATCATTTGTAAGTAATGCTTTCAAGCGTGAGTTGGGTTAAGTAAAGGAAGAAACATCTAAATGATAAGATTTTAGAAAGGACGGCAACCCTCCATTCTGAGTCTGCTAAAATAAAAAATGGTTCTCAATTAGGAACCATTTTTTTTCATATAATATTAACAAAATGACGTTAATATTTTTTTCTCTTGACAGTTAATGAATTAGAAAATTGTTTTTTTGTTTTTATTTTTTTCCACTTAACTGTGCCACGGGATTTATTTTTTTGATAAGTCCTTGCAATACTTCACCAGGACCAAACTCTACGTAGTCATTAAACCCATCTGCACTCATATTTTGAATGGTATTTGTCCATAAAACAGGAGCCGTGAGTTGTCTGATGAGGTAGTTTTTGATCTCTATAGGATCAGTTGAAGGTAAAGCATTATAATTTTGATAAATAGGACAAATTGGGGTTTTAAAAGCTGTATTTTGAATCGCATTAGCAAGCTCTTCTTGTGCAGGGAGCATTAGAGGAGAGTGAAAAGCACCTCCCACATTTAACATCATAACTCTTTTAGCACCAGCGTTTTTAATTGCTTCACTAGCTAATTCTAGCCCTTTAAATGAACCCGAAATAACAATTTGCCCAGGACAATTGAAATTAGCTGGCACAACAACTTCATCAATAGATGCACAAATCTCTTTTACTTTTTCATCATCAAAACCGATTATTACTGCCATTCCTGATGGATTTAAAATGCATGCTTTTTGCATTGCATTGGCTCTTTTTGAAACTAATAATAAACCATCCGCAAAATCTAAAGTTTGATTAGCAACAAGAGCAGAAAATTCACCTAATGAGTGACCAGCTACTCCGTCTGGGATTAAGCCATCATTCAACATTTTAAATGCAATGGTAGAGTGAATAAAAATGGCAGGTTGCGTAATATGGGTTTCTTTTAAATCGGCATCAGTACCAAAAAACATCTTATCAGATATCGAAAAACCAAGAATGTCGTTCGCTTGTTCGAACATCTGTTTTGCTTCAGGATACAAATCATATAAGTTTTTTCCCATGCCAATAAATTGGGATCCTTGTCCAGGAAATACACACGCTTTTTTGTTCATAATTATCTTTAATAAGTGAATAATGTTGCAAAAATACGCAATTTTCTTAATATTTTCAGAATTCAAATTGTTAATTTGATTTTCTGTTTAAAACTTTCATAAAATTTGAATATATTTTATGTACGATAATATAAAAAAATCGTTTATCTTTGCAGGCAAATTAAAATGATGAAATATAAACGTATTTTATTGAAATTGAGTGGTGAATCTCTTATGGGTTCCGATCATTATGGTATTAATTATGATGCAGTGTTACATTATGCAACAGAAATTAAATCTGCAATTGATCTTGGAGTTCAAGTGGGTGTTGTAATTGGAGGTGGAAATATCTTTAGAGGTGTTAAAGGTTCCACCAAAGGATTTGATCGAAGACAAGGTGATTATATGGGTATGCTTGCAACCATGATAAATGGTTTGTCATTACAAACAGTTTTAGAAGAGATTGGGATACCCTCAAAAGTTTTTTCGGCCTTAGCCATTGATGGTGTTTTTGAAAAGATCCATTTTGCTAAAGCAGAGTACCATCTTTTAAATCAGAATGTAGTAATTTTTGCAGCAGGTACAGGAAATCCTTTTTTCACTACTGATTCAGCAGCAGCTTTACGTGCAGTGGAGATTAAAGCTGACTTGTTTCTAAAAGGAACCAGAGTTGATGGTGTTTACACTTCTGATCCAGAAGTTAATCCTTCTGCTACTAAATATTCTGAACTTACTTTTGATGATGCCTATTCAAAAAATCTAAATATTCTTGATCTCACCGCTTTTACGCTTTGCAAAGAAAATAATATGCCCTTGTATGTTTATGATGCCAATACAAAAGGTAATCTTAAAAAAATATTAACAGGGGAGCACATTGGTACAATAATAAATAATTAAAAATATGGAAGAAACAGTACAGTGTTTAAATTCAACGAAGGAAGGGATGAATCTTGTAATCAATTTTTTTGAAAAAGAGATTCAAAAAATTAGAGCAGGGAAAGCTTCTCCTCAAATGTTAGATGGATTAAAAGTTGATTATTATGGAAATCCTACACCTATTGAACAGATAGGCAATATTAGTACACCTGATGCCAGACAAATTATAATCCAACCTTGGGAGCGCAATATGCTTCAACCTATAGAAAAAGCAATTTTAGCAGCTAATTTGGGCTTTACTCCTCAAAATAATGGTGAATTTATTAGAATAACAGTACCTTCTCCTACCGAAGAGCGTAGAAAAGAGTTGGTTAAAAAGACAAAACAAGAAGCTGAACAAGCCAAAGTTGGAGTGAGAAATGTGAGAAGAGTTTCTAATGAGACTGCAAAAAAATTAAAAGATAACGGAACTCCTGAAGACGAAATTAAAAAATTAGAAAATGATATCCAAAAAGTAACAGACGAATTTATTGCCAAAATCGATAAATTGTATGATGTTAAAGAAAAAGAGATAATGACCATTTAATTATTTAAAAACCTTAAAAAATACTATTATGAATGTACCTAGTAATTTAAAGTACACAAAAGATCATGAATGGATCGTATGTGATGGCGAGTTTGCCACAATCGGAATCACTGCATACGCAGTAGAACAACTTGGAGATATCGTTTTTGTTGATATTGATACAGTTGGTGAAAATCTAGCAGCAGAAGAGGTTTTTGGAACTATCGAAGCTGTAAAAACAGTTTCAGATCTTTACATCCCAATGGGTGGAGAAGTTTTAGAGTTCAACACAGAACTTGAAGGAAATCCAGGATTAATTAATTCTGATCCTTACAACGCAGGTTGGATTATCAAAATTAAAGTTTCAAATATGGATGAAGCTGCACATTTATTAACTCCAGAACAATATATTGAAATTATAAAATAATTCAATAGAGTTCCTCTCTTTTTTACAATGATTTTTTTGTTCAAAGTACAATAAAATAAATAAAAAAAAGTTATATCTTTGCAAACTATATTAAAGTAATAAAGAACCGTTATAATATTAGTAAAAATGATTGAGAAAAAATCAGTTAAAGGGGATATAGACAAAAAACGTAACACATTCTTATTGATGGGGTTGGTTATTGTTTTAGCATTCGTTTATGCAGGATTTGAACTGTTTGCAACATCTGATCTTAGCCAGGATATGACAATGGCTGATGATGAAGATATTGTAATCGTTGATGATCAAATTCTGAATACTGACGTACAACCCCCACCTCCACCTCCAGAAGTTCAACAAAATCAAGATGTAGTTCTTGAGATCGTAGATGACAATATTAAAGTTGAAACAACTTTCGACTTCAGCCAAGATTTTAATCAAGATGAAGCCATTACAGATTACACGCCTGTGGATATTATCCAAGAAGAAGAGGATGTTGCACCACCAGTGAGATTTGTAGAAGATATGCCAGAGTTCCCAGGTGGAATGGAAGCACTTCCTGCTTACTTGAAAAGAGAGGTTAGATATCCAGAAGTTTGTCGTCAATTAGGAGTTACTGGTGTTGTTTTAGTTGAGTTCGTTGTTGAAAAAGATGGATCTATCTCTAATGTAAAAGTATTAGTTCCTGCTTATCCAGAACTAGATGCTGAAGCAGTGAGAGTTATTACCAATTTCCCTAAATGGAAACCAGGTAAACAAATGGGTAAAGCAGTAAGAGTTTTCTTCCAAGTTCCAATTCGATTCTCTCTAAGTTAACACTGTTTTTCCATAAAATCATATATAAATCCTTGTCAATGAATTTGATAAGGATTTTTTTTTGAATATAATTTTTAGGTTTTTAATAACGTTTTAATAATAAAGAGTTATTCACATTAAAACCTAAAGTCATGGAACCAAAGAAAAAATTAAAAGGGGATCTCGAGAGTAAAAAGAGATCTTATTTACTACTTGGCATTGTATTAGTTCTTTCAATAGTCTATGCTGGGTTTGAACTCTATGCAACTTCTGATATTCAAAAAACTAAAAGTATAAATGATGAAGATGTTGTTTTTTATATAGAACCTGAGGTTCCACGAACAGAACCACTACCTCCAAAACCTATAAAAGATATTTTTAAAGATATTGTAATAGAAGTGGTTTCTAATGAAAAAATACTTCTAAATGATCCAAATATTTTTAATATTGAAGTGGGAGAGATTGATACAACAACATACATTATTCCTATCATCATTGAACAAGAAGTTGATGATAAGATTGTAGATTTTGTTCAAGATATGCCGCAATTTATTGGAGAGGATGGTACTTTTGAGAATTATATCAAAAAGAATGTAAAATATCCTGATTATGCTAAACTATTGGGTGTTACAGGTGTAGTATTATTAGAGTTTGTTGTTGAGAAAGATGGATCTGTTTCTAATGTTAAAGTTTTACAAAGTGTATATCCTGATTTAGATGCAGAAGCCATTAGAGTAGTCTCATCTTCCCCAACATGGAAGCCCGGAAAACAATCATTTATCCCTGTTAGAGTTAAGCAAATTGTACCCATTAGATTTGTGTTAAATTAGAGGTTTATAATCAATTCAAAATAGGGGAGTATAACCTTTCCTGTTGACATTCCAAATTCTTTCTTAAATAAGTTTCAATAATTGAAAAATTTGGTGTAATTTTGCACACTTAAAAATTAGAAAGATAGAATGGTAAGCAGACGTTATTTGAGGACTAAGGTGATGCAAGCAGTTTTTGCATATGAAGCCAATGAAAAAGAGGATATAATCCTGGGTGAAAAAAAATTAATAGCTTCTGTTGAAGGGTGTTATAGGTTATTTTGTTATTTTCTTTCTCTATTTCCAGAGTTAAAAAGAAATAGACTTAACAAAATTGAAGATCTAAAAAGCAAGAACACGTTAACGTATGATGACTTACATCCCAATACAAAATTTGTCGAAAATCAAGTCATTGCTCAAATTGAAGATAATATTATTCTGAATCAATTATGGAATAAATATAGAATTCATTGGAATGATCAATCAGATTTTATTGTACAAATCTTCAATGAGATTGCACTAAATCTTGACTTTATTCAATACATGGAAAATCCTGAAAGAAGTTATGAAGAGGATAAAAAAATAGTATTGAGTATTTTGGAAAATGTATTTGCTAAAAGTGAACTTTTGCATTGGTTTTTAGAAGAGATGAATGTACATTGGTTTGATGATTATAACGAAGCTCTTCTTATGGTGTATAAAAATATACAGCAATTTAGCTTGAAAAAAGGGGATTCTAATAAGATTTTACCGATGTATAAAGATCCCATTGAAGATTTAAAATTTTATAAAACATTATATCATCAAACGGTATTAAATTCTGAAAAATTTTCCACTTTAATTGAAAATAAACTTCAAAATTGGGAACTCGAAAGGATTATGGGAATAGATATGATTTTGATGAAAATGGCCATTTGTGAATTTGTTGAATTTCCAGAAATACCAGTTAAAGTTACTATTAATGAGTATATTGAATTAGCAAAATGTTACAGTTCTGCAAAAAGTGGTCTTTTCATAAATGGGATGCTCGATAGAATTGTCGTAGAACTCAAAGATGAAGGGAAATTGAATAAAATGGGAAGAGGTCTTATCAACTAATATAATAATTACAATAAATTAAAATTTCATGAAAAATCTGGCACTATATCTATTCTTGTCAATTTTTATTTTAGCATGTGGTAACTCCAAAAAAGATGGCATTGATGCTGATATCATTAATAATCCAGCTACTGCAGATGGTATTGATCCAGCTAAAGCAGATAAAATGCCTGTTATAACTTTTGAAAAAGTTTTACATGATTTCGGGTATGTTACTAAAGGGGAACGATTAAGCTACTCATTTAAATTTAAGAATAGTGGAAAATCAAATTTGATCATATCATACGTTGAATCTTCCTGTGGATGTACCACTTCATCACCTCCAAAAGCACCCATAAAACCAGGTGAATCCGGTGAAATTAAAGTTACTTTTGATTCTAAAACAAAAAATGGCAAAACTTCAAGCCAAGTATTAGTTACTGCAAACGCATACCCTGTTAAAACATTATTAACCGTAAATGCAGACGTTAAATAACCATATATAACCTTATTAAAAAACAAAGATTATGAACATGCAAACAATTTTATTATTAGCTCAACAATCGGGTGAAAAACCAGCAGGTGGTGGATATCAAATGCTAATTTTCTTAGGACTAATGATTTTAGTTTTCTATTTCTTTATGATTCGTCCTCAACAAAAAAAACAAAAACAGATCAAAGAGTTTAGAGAAAACATAAAAAGAGGTGACAAAATTATTACTATCGGTGGTATTCATGGTAAAATAGTTGATGTACAAGATGCAACTTTTACTGTTGAAATTAGTGATAATGTTAAAATTACTATTGAAAAAGCAGCCGTTGCTATTGATGGTAATGAAACTAAAAAATAATTAAATGCCAGAAAGGGAGGATAAAAAAATTAAGCCAAGAATAACATCTGGGACATTTCTCATTTGTTTAACCATTGCTTTTTTGGGATGGATTATTGTTACATTCTCAAAAGAGTATGTGCAAACACTTGAGTGTAAAGTAACTTATTCTGCTCTTCCCAAAGGTATAAAATCGATAACATCTTCGGATACTATTGCTTATATTACTTTTAAATCAAAAGGATTTAATTATTTAAAATACAGTTTTACTGATAAATACAAAACATTGGATCTCTCAATAAAAGAACTTACTCAGAAAAAAGGGAAAAGAAATGTATATTCCTTTTCAAAAAAGGAACTTTCAGAATATATTCGAGAAAGTGCTATTTATGGCTCAACTTTTGTAGAGATTCAAAAACCAGAATCGTTGACGATTTACATGAAATAATTGCTATGTTAAAGATTGTCTTAACTGGCGGAATAGGAACAGGAAAAACCTATCTATCTAAGCACTTTATAGATATGGGGATTCCTGTTTTTTATGCAGATGAGGAAGCGAAAAAATTGTATAATGACCCAGAGGTGATTCAGTTTTTTTATCATCGTTTTGGGGAATCCATATTTTCAAATCAAAAATTAGATTTTCTTAAATTAGCAAACCTTGTTTTTTCGGATCCAGCATTAAGATTGGAAGTAAACCAATATATTCATCCCCTCGTGTTTCAAAAGTTTGAAAAATGGGCTTTAGAACAAGGTACACCCAGCGTAATGATGGAGAGTGCTATCATCTTTGAAGCAGGGCTAGATCATTTTTTCGACAAAATTATTGTAGTGGATGCACCTTTAGAAGTTAGAATCTCCAGAATACAAAAAAGATCTCCACATCTGAGTCATGAGGAGATCATGGAGAGAATAGCTGCTCAAATTTCTCAAGAAGAGAAGTGTAAAAGAGCAGATATTGTTATTTCAAATCCATAAATTATCTTGTAAGGGCAGCTGCTCCTAAAATAGCAACATCGTTTTCTGGAAGGGAGGAGAGTAAAATGGGGATCTCTCTTCTATAGATGAAAAGTTTATGTTTTAAAAATGATCTTTTTATAGGTTCCAAAAATACATCACCTGCCTGAATAGGGCCACCCATAATAAAAATCGCTTCTGGTGATGAGAAAGTGACTGCATTGGCTAAAGCAATTCCTAATAAATACCCAGTTCTTTCATAAGTAGCTATGGCTAGTGGATCACCATTCTTGGCAGCATCTGCAATGGTCTTCCCAGTCATATCATGGTATGGGATTCTCGTAATTTCACTTTGTGGATAGAGAGGCATCAATTCAAGACAATTCCAAACAATACCACTTGATGATGCATATTTTTCAACACACCCTTTATTTCCGCAGCCGCACTGACGACCTTCAGGGATTAAGATGGCGTGTCCCATCTCTCCCGCTAAGCCATCGTAACCATAAACTAGTTTACCATCTACAACTATGCCTGTTCCAATACCTGTTCCCAAAGTGAACATCATAAAGTTTTTCATATCTTTAGCTCCACCATAAATCATTTCACCATATGTGGCAGCATTAGCATCATTTGTAACTACAACATTGAATGGAAGTTGCGCTTGGATCATCTCTTTAAGGGGGATAATCCCTTTAAAATTCAGATTTGCTGCATTTTCAATACTTCCTGTATAATAATTAGCGGCAGGTGCACCTATGCCAACCCCTGTAATCTCTTGAGGATTAAGGTCTTTGATGATTGAAGAGATTGTTTTCACTAAATCATCAACAAAGAGTGTTGGATCATTATATTGTGAAGTTTTAAGGTTCGTTCGATTGATTACGTTTCCGTTCTCATTGATTAACCCAATATCGGTATTGGTACCACCAATATCGATGCCAATGGAATATAGATTGTTCATTTTTTGATTGTTAAGTTATAAGATCCAATTAATTTATCATAGGAAGTTCCCTCTTCTTGAAGATACATCAAGATTGTATACCCATTTGAAGTTTGCCAATGGCTCCCTTCAATATAGGCTTCATCAATAATTTTTGTACCCTTAGGGACATACACATATTGATAGTTGTAAAATCCTTGTTTCAAAAACAGAGATGTTTCCCAATAATTTGTTTCTTTATTAAATTCAAGTAACGCATCAGGGATAATTCTCCAATCTGTGAGCTCTCCAAAAACATAAAGATCTCCTCCAGTTACTTTAAAATCACAGCGTAATGAAAAATGAGTGAGTACATAATCTTCATTGTTTTCTCCTTCATAATCATCATTCAGCCAATAACATGCCCCTTTTAAAGTTGTATTTGTTTCATAGGCACCATAAGGACGAGCAATATCTTCCATTACATATGCTTGATTAATTTTATCTTCAAAATTAATGGAAACAATGCGATCAGCTAAAGTTCTAAGGGTTCTTGTATCAAAAGTTCTAAACTCAGAACCACCTGTAAATAGAGTTTTATTCATGTTTTCATAAACAAAACTAAACTCACCAGGTTTTAAGGATCTGTAGGTAAGCCCCATAATGGCATTATCCCATCTCCCATTTTGAATGATTGATGCATGTAGATAGAGAGCAGGATTGCGAACGGCATAATTCCCGGAAAAAAGTGTAAAGTCCACTTGTTGTTTTTTCTCTCTGAAATTAACATCAGAAGCTGGATTAACAGTTCCAGAGATCGCAACAGATGATGGTTCTTCAATCATGATTCTGCGTGTCAGGATCGGTTTATCGGGAGTGTCATCATATACAAAAAGAAGATAATTCCCAGATTTTGTTAAACGCATCATATCTGTTGGGAAAATCAATTGATAGTGAGTATAATGTTGAATTGTATTGAAAGAGTAGCTATAATCGGTAATTTGATCCTCTAAGAATCCATCAATATACTCAATCGGATTAAGGGGAGAAAAATTCCAATCATGAGAACAGTGAATCAGCGTATATTTGAGATAACGATCCTCTTGGTTCAAATCATCAAAAACAAGCTTTAATTTTTCTGAACTGTTCAGTTTTATGATAGGCAATCCAAAGTCGGCCCCATTTTTGGTGATTTTAACACTTTTAATTGCCTCATCAAAAACGTAATTTTCAGCACTAACTCCGTATGAAGTTTGCGAAAACAAACTCCAGGTAAAATAAAGTAGAACTGCAGTTAACAAATATCTCTTCATAATTAAAAATAATTTGCAAATATACAAAAAAAAGATGCAGGGTGCAAGGTGCAAGGTCAAGGATCAGGGTGCAGGGTTTAAAGGTTTAACGCTTCGCTGATTCAGGGTTAATCTTCAATTTTTATTTGCTAATATGCAAATTTAAATATTTAGCCACGAATTCACGAATTAAAAACGAATTAATTTTTCAATTCTAATTTTATTATTCATTATTCACTATTAATTATTCATTCTTCTGGAGTTTCACAGTGTTAATGTGTCCTGTTTTTCAATTTCAAACACTGTGAAACACCTTTTAACCCTGTGGTACACTGTGATCTTTTCTCATTAACAAATTCCTAAAACTCTAACCGCAAAGAGCGCAAAGAACTTTCGCAAAGTTCGCAAAGAAAAATTAACAAAATTCTGATTTAGCCATTATTTTATTTGGATAGTAGTTTTAAAAATTAACACCAACTTTAAAAATTCCTTGTGCTCCATATCCAATCTCCATATTCAAAACCTTTGATTTAGTAAAATTTAATCCAAGGAGGCATATATGTAAGTCTGGGAAAATGTAATTTGTGTGTCCGGTAAATGAAAAACTCTCTCTCTTACCCAATCTATTTGTATAATTTATGCCAATTCCAACTGAAGAATAAAGTGACAGGTTATCTTTATTAATGTAGGTGAATTTGTTTGAAATGAAAAGTGAGTATACATGAATGTTTGTCCCATACTCAGTTGATAAAAGGTATTCAGTTTTTTTTAAAGAATATACACCATTAATACCTAAACTATATTTAGAGCTAAAATTATAATAATAACTAAAATTAAATGAGAATGGGATTGAATAGGATGTATATTCGGGTTTATTATAAAAACCAAAGAAGTAACCAGAAAAATAAAAAGTTTCATATACTAAATTATATGGATTAAGTGGTATTGGAAATATCCCCACCGATACATTAAACTCATGTTTTTTAAATGTTGGCTTTGTTGGGGTTTGGTTTTCTTGAGAGAACCCTTCATTGGTGGCAAAAAGTAGCATAACCATTGCCATAAATAATTTTATATAATGCTTCTCCATAATATTGTGTTTTTGATTACTATTTTCTGTTTGCAAATACTTTGCAATAATACAACAAATAATTTGAATTAGCAAATTAGCAAATTAGCAAATTAGCAAATTAGCAAATGTATAGTATTGTATATCAACAGTATAAAAATTTAGACAGGATGTGATATAATGTGATTTTGAGCTAATTATTTATCCAATTTTTGGTTTTTAAGCTCAAACTTATGAAAAAAAATAAGTTGTTTTGGAAGGAATATTAACAATTGTTAACAATTAGCAAAAATTCATTTATTCTATTATCCGAGTGCCCTTAGCCTTTAGCCCTAATGCAAGGAGCTGTCAGCTGTCAGCTATCAGCTATCAGTTTTTGTATTTTGTTGGATTATTGTTGATTGCAAAAAATGGAACGCGGATGACGCAAATTTTCAATAGCAACTCAAAACCGAAGGTTTTGTTGCATTAGGGCGAAGCCGAGAAAGCCCGCAAAGCCAGAAAGTGATGGGATGCAGGGAGTTAAAGAGCGACCGAAGGAAGCTCCTTTAACGACCATGCAGACCACACTTGATGGCTGCGGACTTGAAGGCGGAGACCGACGGTTGTAGAGACGCAAGCATTGCGTCTACAACCGGAATGCCCAAATTAATAAGCTAATGTGCTAATGTGCTAATTGAATGAATATATTAAAAAATGACTTTAGACTTTAGACCTTTGACTTTAGACCTTAAACCCAAACGTGTTCCGAACTGCTGTCTGTTTCAAATATTTTCGTACTTTTGCAGGTTAATTTTTAAACAATAGACAAATGGAAAATATTTCTTTAAAAGATCAAGTTATAGATATTATTGATCAACTTCGTCCCTTTTTACAACAAGATGGTGGGGATATTCAATTTATGGAACTTACTGCAGATAACGTAGTTAAAGTCAAATTACAAGGCGCTTGCGGCTCTTGTCCTCATGCTAAAATTACACTTAAAAATGGTGTGGAATCTACCATCAAAAAATATATTCCTGAAATAGTTAGCGTGGAAGACGATAGTTTGGGCTTTTAATAAAAATAATTTATGGGATTAAAATGTGGAATTATTGGTTTAACCAATAGTGGTAAAACAACTTTATTTAATTGTATATCAAATACAAAAGCAGCCATTACCGACTTTGCTTATAGTACAAATAAATCAAATATTGGGGTGTGTAATGTGCCTGATCCAAGATTGGAACATATAAACACTTTCATTAGAGCTGAGAAATTGGTGTATGCTACCATGGATATTATTGATATCCCTGGATTGGCTAAAGGGGCTAGTCATGGAGAAGGAATTGGTAACGGTTTCTTAGGCGATGTGCGTTTGTGCGATGCTTTGATTCACGTTTTACGTTGTTTTGACAACCCAAACCTACCTCACGTGGAAGGATCTATTAATCCTGTACGTGATATCGAAATTATCGATTTTGAGTTGCAAATCAAAGACTTAGAGCAAATTGAAAGAAAAATGCTCAAAGTAGAAAAAGCGATGAAAGTGGGAGAACGGAATGCAAAAAGGGATTATGAAGTTCTTCAAAAATATAAAGCTCATATTGAAGATTTTCAAAATGTTAGAACTTTGGAAGTTACTCCTGAAGAACACGAAGTGGTAGCAGACTTGTTACTCTTAACCGAAAAACCCCAATTGTACGTTTGTAACGTCAATGATGACGATGCTGTAAAAGGGAATAAATATGTGGATCAAGTGGCTGAATATTTGAAAGATCATGCGGTTGATATGCTTGTTGTTGCGGGAAAAATTGAATCAGAAATTGCAGAACTTGATGATGAAGAGGAAAGAATGGCGTTTTTAGAGGATGTTGGTCTTTCGGAAGCTGGCGTTCGTAAAGTGATTCGTGCGGCATATAAACTCTTAAACCTGATCTCATTCTTTACAGTTGGTGGAAAAGAGAATCGTGCCTGGACTATCAGAAACGGAATGTTTGCGCCTCAAGCTGCTGGAGTTATTCATAGTGATTTAGAAAGAGGGTTTATCAGAGCAGAAGTGATCAAATATGATGATCTAGTATCTCTGGGATCTGAACTCAAATGTAAGGAAGCTGGGAAACTCTCTGTTGAAGGGAAAACGTATGTTGTTAAGGACGGAGATATTCTTAATATCAGATTTAATGTTTAATATTCAATCATAACCCATGAAACGACTTTTTATTGTTACTTTTCTTTTTAGCATATCCCTTTTGGGAGTTGCTCAAGATCCAAATTGTTACAGAGTCTATTTATCTAACAAGAACAACTCTCCGTTTAGTATAAATACACCATCTGCTTTTCTATCACCTCGAGCAATTGCCAAAAGAACGACGTACAATATCCCCATTACAACTCAGGATTTACCTGTTAATGAGTCATATATCAATCAGATAAAAGCATTTGATGCTAATATTCAAGTGTTATCAACTTCTAAATGGCTCAATACAGTAGTTATCTATTGTCCGAATTCTGCTCATATTCCTGGAATTCAAAATTTAGGATGTGTGCAACATATTGTACCTGTGGCTAACTTGCCTTTTACCAAAGAGGGGGGATTTGTAATTCCTCAAACCGTGGCAAATGATAAGTTTGGAATGAGTGGAACTAAAGATTTCAGTTATGGTGACAGTTACGATCAGATCAAAGTGCATCGTGGCGATTCTCTTCATAACAGAGGTTTTCGTGGAGAGGGGATGTTGATTGCCGTTCTTGATGCTGGGTGGAATGGATTTGATACCATTTCCCATTTTCAGCCACTTTATGCAAATGGACAAATTTTGGGAACGAGAGATATGATCCCTGGTGTAAACAATGTGTATACGGGTCATGGACATGGAACTGCTGTTACATCAATTATTGCTTCAAATATAGAGGGACAATTGGTTGGGACGGCTCCTATGGCGAACTATTTCTTTATTCGTTCTGAAAACCCTTGGAGTGAACAACCCATTGAAGAGGATTTTTGGGCAGCAGCTGCTGAATTAGCGGATAGTTTGGGTGCAGATGTGATCAACTCCTCTTTAGGATACACTACATTTGCTGATTTTCCTCAAGGGGATATGACCCCTCAACAAAATGATGGCATCTCCAGTGTAGCATCACAAGCTGCAACCATTGCTGGTCAAAAAGGGATTGTTGTTGTGATAAGTGCGGGTAATGAACGTGGCTCCGATTGGGGCTTTATTGGAAGACCGGCTGATGCATTTGATGTAATCTCTGTTGGTGCTATGGATAAAGATAGTGTTATTGCACCTTTTTCATCTTATGGGCCAAGTGCTGATATGAGAGTAAAACCAGATGTAACATCTGTGGGTTGGAATACTTGGTATTCTAGTACTGATGGCTCTATTTATCAAGGGAATGGTACCAGTTTCTCTGGGCCAGTTATAGCAGGGCTTTCTGCTTGTTTGTGGCAATCATTACCTCACTTAAATGCTATAGAAATAATGGAAGTGATTCGACAACATGGTCATATTTATAATAATCCAGATAATGATTTTGGATATGGAATTCCCGATTATTTTCAAGCATTTTTAGATAATATTAGTTCCGTTTCAGAATTTTCAACTCCAATGGATGTTCTTGTTTTTCCAAATCCAACAGAGGATCAAATTACGTTCCAATCCATGAATGAGGAGATTCTCTCGATTCAAATTGTAGATCTATCTGGAAAAATTTTGTATCATAATTCTGACAAGCAGTTTAAAAATACAATTTCAGTTTCTTTCTTACCTTCTGGCATCTATTTTGCACATCTAAAAACTGCTACATCGAAAGGAACAATAAAATTTGTAAAAAGATAATGAAAAAGTTTTTCATACTTTTTTTTCTTTCACTAATCACCTTAAAATCGATACCTTCACCACCACCTCATGAAGGGTTATGGTTACCTTTGTTTATCAAAGATTACAATTACAACGAAATGAGAAGGGCAGGTTTGAAACTTTCAGCAGATCAACTGTATAACATTAACAAACCATGTATCAAAGATGCAGTGGTTGCCATTGGAGATGGGAATGGTTCAGGAACCATAATCTCAAATAAAGGGTTGCTATTAACAACGTATCAGTCGGCTTACCCATTTATCTCAAAATTATCTTCAAAAGAAACTAACTTTATTAAAAACGGATTTTGGGCATCTAGTCAAAAAGAGGAGATCCCCTGTTTGGGTTTGGAAGTAACTTTTCTCATTGAAATGCAGGATGTTACAGAAGATGTACTCTTTGCAATACCTGAAAATATTTCTGAAAGTAAAAGAGAAGAGTTGATTCAAAGGAAGATCGATAAGATTTTGGCAAAATATAATAAAGAGGAACGATACCAGGCAAAAATTGAGTCTTTTTCATACGGGAACCAATATTTTCTCTTTGTTTATCAAACTTTTCAAGATATTCGTATAGTGGGAGCACCTCCCAGTGAGATTGCACAATTTGGAGGAGAATCTGAAAGATGGTCGTGGCCAAGACACAATGCAGATTTTGCCATATTTAGAATTTATTCATCACCAGATGGTGCACCCTCAAAATTTGATCCAGAGAACATTCCATTTGTTCCTAAATACTATATTCCAATCAGTTTAAAAGGGTTTCGAATGGAAGATTTTGCTATGGTTTGGGGATATCCTCAAGCATCTAAAAGATCTATCAGTTCTCAAGAGGTAAAGTATTGGACAGATATATACGCAAAAGCTTATGTAGAAGCGAGTGCGCCTTTTCTTTCACCTTTCAGAAATTCCATTAATAGTAGTGATTCGTCGAAATTATATTATGGTGACTTTTTTAATGTACTCACCAATCAGTATATCAGAAGTAAAGGGGAGATTGATAATATTTTTGCTTTAGATATATCAACTGAAATTCAAAATAGAGAGCGTAAAATGCAAAAGTGGATAACCTCTGAAACTCAGAGTAACAAAAAATTCCATTCTCTGTTTCTCAATATGGATTCCATATACTCAAAAGTTGATCCCAATTTGATCAAGTGTTTTTGGTATGGAAATATTACCCTTCAAAGTTCCAAATTCTTAATGATCCCTTACCTAATTCAAGAATTTTCACCATCAACAAAAACTACCATTGAAATAGAAAATATTGTAAATCAATACAATAAAATCATCTTGACTGTTGATAAGGATTTGGAAATTAAATTAATTGAAGCATCATTCTCTTTATGGGAAAAACTTCCAGAATCAGTTCGCCCCAAGATGAGTGCATTTATTACAAAGTATTTTGGTAATAGTTCTAAGTTGTTTGCAACAAATGTTGTAAATAAGTCAATTTTCTCTTCTGAGGAGAGATTAAGGAAGTTTTTAGCGCATCCCAAAATGGCTATCTATCAAAAAGATCCATTAGTTAGGTATTATCAAGAATTGATTAAAATTATTGAGTTGGGTAATAGAGAGTTGCTTAAATTTGAAACTGCCATGATCCCATTACGGAGAGATTATGCATCGATTTTGCTTCAAATGGATCACTCTTACGAAATAAAATTTTACCCAGAAGCGAACAACTCCATGAGGGTTTCATTTGGGAATATTGTTGGGTATCAACCTTCTGATGCTATCAGTTTTAACTATTTTACAAACCATTTAGGTATTTTATCTAAAGTAAAAGGGAAACCCAATGATGTGAATTACAAAATTCCAGAAAAACTGAAATCTTTATTGATCGAACAGGATTTTTTAAGTTATGAACAAGATGGAGAACTTAGAATCTGTTTTATCACCAATGCCGATAGTGGATATGGAAGTGTGGGTAGTCCCGTCTTAAATGGAGATGGGCAATTGATTGGAATTATGTTTGACGCCAATAGAGAATCGATAGGGAACAATTTCTTGTACAATAAAGAAATTCACAGAACAGTTTGTCTGGATACCAGATACATCTTGTTTTTAATCGATAAATTTGCTGATGCATCTTATTTGTTTCAGGAGATGAATATTATTCAATAACCATAATTTAGCTTAATTAGTTAAATCAATTTTCGATCTCTTAATTCCCAAAAACAATTTGCAGTTGCCCAAATATCAACGGCTGCATTATGAGCTTCATCGAATCCTTTGTTAAACAATTTCTGATGTAATTCACTTAATTTTGGCCATTTGTTCCCATAAGGACCTTTGATAGCGCAAAAATCGATCGTGGAAGTCATGGTGCAAATTTTATTTTTATTGGGGATGATGTTTCTCATGCCGTTTCTTAAAAATTCTGCGCCCACAATTTTTTCATCAAAAGCCATATTGTGCGCGACTAAGTATTCAGATTCTCCAATTAAGGCAGCAAAATGGTTTAATACGGCAAAAAGATCTTCCCCTTCCCTTAAAGCACGTTCTTGTGAAATTCCATGAATATTTGATGAATCTGTGGGGATCACAAATCCTTGTGGTTTAATGATGAAGTCTCCTTCAGAAATTTTATTTCCAAAAAGATCAAATTGTAAATAAGCCAATTGCACTAGTCTGGGCCAATTGTTCAAATCTGTTACAGGGGCTTTCCAATTTTTGGGGAGACCTGTGGTCTCAGTGTCAAAGAATAGATACATATTAATTTGTGTTAAAATCCTCCCATTTTCCCATATCTTTCCAATCATCATGATTGTGGAGATATCCAGAAATTGGATATTTATTTGCTAATTCTAAATATAAGGGGGTAAAAGAGAGTTTTTGGTTTTCTGGGATCAATTTCAAGATCTCTTTTTGAACTATATGAATCCCACTAAACCCTAAAGAGACAGGAGTTGTTGTTTCTCTACTCCATATTACTTCTCCCGTTTTTTCATTTTTCCATCCACAAAGTTGCATAGTTTGTGAATCAAAAAGGAGATAGCGGGATGTTTCTCGTTTTCTGACAGCTAGTGTGGCTAAGTGGTTGTTTGTAATGTGATGATTGATTAGTAAATTCAAATCTAAGTTGCTTATAATATCCACATTGTATAATAAAATATGATCACTTTCGGTAAACCATAAAGCAGCCATTTTTAAGCCACCTGCGGTGTCCATCAATTGTTCAGATTCATTAGATATTTCGATAGTTGCCGAGTATTGGTGTGATTTTACATACTCAATAATTTGATCACTAAAATGGTGGGTGTTGATCACAATATGTTCAATGCCACTATCAATAAGTTTTTGGATAGCCCATTCAAGAAGTGTTTTCCCTTGATATTCTACCATTGCTTTAGGTTTATCAGCAGTTAGGGGATAGAGTCTTGTCCCAAGCCCTGCAGCAAATATCATGGCACTAATTTTTGGCATTTCGAAAGTTTTTGCAAAAATACGAAATAATAAGCTAATGAGCTAATGTGAAAATCGCTT
>JBLJBB010000108.1:0-3362 GCA_047638115.1 Bacteroidales bacterium
TTCCATACTCCATGTAAGGATAATTTTCTAATTTCACATTCACACTTTGTCCCACCTTTACTTTTCCTGCGCCTAAGGGTGGCAACGTGATTTTTCCTACAATCTGAGTCTCTTTCTGGGGTACCACTGTTACCATCACTTCTCCGGCATTGATGTTTTGATTCTCTTGCCAGTATTTAGTAAACGTTACCATTCCATCACAGGGGGCAACTAATAGATAGGAGAGTTCCCAGGTTTTAATCTGAGTTTTAAGCTGTTCTAAAGCTCCTGTTATGGCTATGGTTAGTATGTTGATCTGTTCTATTCTTTGTTGTTCTAAATCAAAAATGGACTGCTCCAATTGCAAAATGCTCATTCTTTGGTTATCCAACCCCATTTTAGAGGATTCAAACGCTTGTAATTGTTGCAGATAGGTGTTTTTTGCTTGTTCATAATTCATTAATGAGAGCGTCTTTTTCTCATACAAAGTGGAGTCAATTCGAAATACTTGTTTGGCCGTTTCTAACTGTTTATTACTATACAAAAGCTGTTGCTCAGTTTTTCTCAATATCGACTTTTGTGTGGTCATCTGCTTTTCAAGAACTCCAATTTTCTTTTTGTGGTAATTGGCAGTTAAAAAGTAGAGATAATCCTCATAAGCTTTCATGAAAGAGAAGTATGCTGATTGCAAATCTCCCAGCTGTAATAACTGATAATCTGAATGACTGAACCAAGAAACGGAAGTGCTGATGATGGAATCCACATTAAATTGGAGTAATTTTTCTTTTAACAATAAAACATCTTTTATTTGAGCGGGATTTTCAATGACAGCTAAGATCTCCCCTTTTTGAACGATACTCTTTTCAGATACCATTAAAGTATCTATTCTGCCAGAAGCTTTCGCCGTAACTCCGGCAGGTAAGTTTTCTGTAGTGACAACAATAGTTGCAGTTAATATATCTGGATATTTAATAAAATAACTTCCTATAAATAAACCCAAAACAATTACGAAGATAACAGAAATTCCAATTCTGATAATCCACTTCGGAGGTCTGCCTAAAATCTCCTGTACCTCTTCACTGCGAAGCTCTATGTTGATCTCTTCTTGTATCTTTTCCATCTAATTTCCTAATTCTAACTGATTTTTAACCAACTGATAATACTCCCCTTTTTGTTCGGTTAACTCCTGATGGGTGCCAATCTCCGTGATTTTACCTTGATTCAACACCACAATCTGATCTGCGTTTTTGACCGTACTTAGCCGATGTGCCACAATAACGACTGTTTTGCCATGAAAAAATTGATTTAAATGCTCCATGATTACCTTTTCATTGTTGGCATCCAATGAGTTGGTGGCTTCATCAAAGAACAGATAATCGGGATTTTTATACACAGAACGGGCAATCAAAATTCGCTGTTTTTGTCCCTGACTGATCCCAGATCCCTCTTGTCCAATTTTGGTGTTGTATCCTAATGGTAATGAATCGAGTAGATCTTGTATGTTTGCTACTTTTACAGCATGAAATAACTGGTTTTTTTTGATTCTCTCCACTCCTACAGCAATGTTATTGGCAATGGAATCTGAGAATATAAACCCATCTTGCATTACGGCGCCACACTTTTCTCGCCAAAGTTTATGACTGATATTCTGCAAGGCGGTTTCCCCAATTTTTATTTCTCCCGAAGTTGGTGGATAAAATCCAAGCAATAGTTTAACCAAGGTGGTTTTTCCACTTCCACTCATTCCCACAATAGCCGTGATTTTTCCTTCTGGAATTGTTACGTTAATGTTCTGTAACACTTCTGGCGATAATGGATTGTACTTAAATGACAAATCTTTGATATTGATAGCTTTATCTTCTGGTAGCAGGGTTACTTTCTCCATGTTTGGATCATCCTCATCCTCTTTGTTGTGGATCTCTCCTAATCGCTCCAAGCTAATTTTCGCATCTTGGGCAGATTGAATAAAGCTGATCATCTGGTTTAATGGGGAGTTCAACTGTCCAATAATGTATTGTACCGCCATCATCATCCCTAAGGTCATGTCTCCTTTGATAACGGAATATGCAGAAATGAATGAGATCAATATGTTTTTGGTTTCATTAATAAAGAATGCTCCCGTTTGTTGATACTGAGATAAAGCCAACCCTTTGATGCTCACTTTAAACAATTTAGCTTGAATATTCTCCCATTCCCATCTTTTTTGTTTTTCACAATTGTTCAACTTGATCTCTTGCATACCAGTAATCAATTGGTATAAAGTGCTTTGTTCCGCAGAGGCCTGAGCAAACCGTTTAAAGTCAAGATCACGTCTCCGTTTTAAAAAAATCAGGATCCAGGACACATACAATACACTGGCAATCAAAAAGACAACTAACAATTTCCAATTGTAAAAAGCCAATACACAGGTGAATACCACAAAATTGACTAAGGAAAACAGCGTATTAAGGGTTGAAGAAGTGAGGAAATTTTGAATTCTACTGTGATCCCCGATTCGCTGCATGATATCTCCAATCATTTTGGTATCAAAGAAACCCAAAGGGAGTTTCATTAACTTAAAAAGAAAATCGGAAATAATCGAAATGTTAATTCTTGTAGTAATATGCAATAAAATCCAGGAACGGATAAACTCTACCGCTGTCTGAGCTGTATAAAGGGTTAACTGAGCAATCAGGATGATGATGATAAAGTTCAGGTTATTATTCCCAATCCCGTAATCCACGATTGACTGAGTCATGAATGGGAAGATCAATTGGAGCAGTGTGCCCACCAGCATACCCAAAAAGAGCTGCACGATCAGTTTTTTATAGGGACGAAGATATTGCAGAATAAAAGAAAACTTAGTCTTATCGCTTTTCTCATCTTGAATCGAATAGAAGTCGGGGGCTAGTTCAAAAAGGAGGGCAATCCCCTCATCTCCCTCCACCGATTTAGTGCTTAACCACGAAGTCAAAAACTCCTGAACCGAATATTTAACCACTCCATGGGCAGGATCTGCTACAGTAACTGTGCCTTCATAACTGGATGTTGAGCCATTTTGTGTTGATTCTTCGTTAACTGCAGATGAAGATCCATTTTTATGTTTCTTTTTTACTTTAAGATCATACACCACCACGAAGTGGTTCTGTTTCCAATGCACAATACAGGGGAGAGGTGTTTCCAGTAGTTTTTCAAAAGTTATATGGACGCCCAACGTTCTAAACCCGATCGATTCCGCCGCCTCACTAATCCCCAGCAGACTCACTCCCTCCCGGGTGATATAGGTTTTCTGGCGCAAGGTTTCCAGAGAGTAACTCTTGCCATAATATTTGGCAATCATCCTCAGGCAAGTCGCCCCACAATCCATGGAGTCGTGTTGTTTGTAGAAGGGGAATGGGTTACTC
>JBLJBB010000109.1:0-26515 GCA_047638115.1 Bacteroidales bacterium
AAAAATAAAAATTAACAAAAATTAAAAACCTGTCCTAACAAAGGGGGACACTTAATATGAAGAAAAAACTTATTTTTTTGTCGCTGGTACTCACCTTCTCTTTTTCTCTACTAGCGCAACAGACTAGAGAAGAGATTGTTTTAGATTCACTTTATAGCTTAGCTCCCCAAATGATATCTGAACGGGAAATCTCTATGTTTGAAAACGTTCCCGTTTTTGAAATGAATGAGATTCAAAGAAATAGATCGATCCCTTCATCGGTTAACCATGGAAATTCATACTATTTCCCATATATCTTTTATCAAAATGCTTTAGAATGTGGACAAGCGAGTTCTTTAGTGTATCTTTTCACTTACGAATTAGCGGTTAGAAGAGGTTATTATGTACTATTTGATACACCATACAATAAAAAACATATCCCTTCCCATTTTGCTTGGAATTTTTGCAATGGTGGTTCGAGCGCAGGTGTAAGTTCAATGGATACCTGGCAAGTGATTAGAACTGCTGGATCCCCTTTTACTCCTGATTGGGGAACATCATATTCAGATGGTGGTGCTAGTAAATGGCTCACTGGATACGATAAGTACTACAATGCCATGAAAAATAGAATCGTGGAGATGTATGCGATCCCAACCAATACCGCTGATGGGATTAAAACTTTAAAACATTGGATTGCAAACCATTGCTCCGATGATCCACAAGGTGGTTTAGCTACTTTTTACTGTACCTACCAAGGAACAAACGGGACTTTACCTGCTGGCACACCCAATGGCGGAATGGCCGTAATGACAACTTTCTCTTCATACGTAAACCACTCTCAAACAATCGTAGGTTACAATGATTCAATACGTTATGATTATAATGGTGATGGACAATACACCAATCACATTGATATTAATAATGATGGTGTTGTTAATGTAAAAGATTGGGAAATTGGGGGAGTTATCTTTTGCAACTCTTTTGGAACAGGATGGGGAAATGGTGGTTTTGCATTTTTACCATACAAAAAACTTGCTGAAACTCATACTGAAAATGGGGGAATCTGGAATGCTTGCGTCTATATTGTTCATTTAAGAGACGAAGTGTTTCCTCAATATACTTTTAAAACAACTATCAAACATGATAAAAGGAATATGTTGCGTTTAACGGCTGGATTTAATCCTGATCTGAATGCAACAACTCCTAGTACTACAATGGGTTTTGGGGTTTTTAATTATCAAGGAGGTGCTTTATTTATGCAAGGGGGTACAACAGAAGCTGACAAAACATTAGAGTTAGGATTAGATGTAACTCCATTATTGAATCAAATGACTCCAAACACTCCATATAAGCTTTTCTTAGGGGTTACAGAAAATGATGCTTCAGGGACAGGAACTGGCCAAATTCTAAATTTCTCAGTAATGGATTATACTGGAACTACAGTTAACGAGATCCCTTCTAGTGCTGTTAATACAACTATAGCAAACAATACAACGACTTACGTTTCTGTTCAACACAATATCAATTTTTCAAAACCAGTCATTCAAACCGATTCTGTAGTTGTAAATGCATTTGAAGAGTTCTCTGAGCAACTACAAGCCACTCAAGGGAAAGCGCCTTACAGATGGGAGTTTACAAAGGAGTATCAAATAGAGGAGTTCTC
Source organism: Bacteroidales bacterium (assembly GCA_047638115.1). Taxonomy (GTDB): domain Bacteria; phylum Bacteroidota; class Bacteroidia; order Bacteroidales; family WCHB1-69; genus UBA5429. Next base: position 1,643 of record JBLJBB010000109.1, read on the forward strand.
TGCACCCTACCCTACAAATTCAGGAGCAACAGTAACACTATCAAATACTAATAATGGATATGCAACCATTGCTCTTCCTTTTACATTCCCCTGTTTTGAGCAAAACTATAATCAAATTGTAGTATATGCAGATGGATACATTGCTTTTAGAGTTGACACTTACAACTGGCCATTTTTAAAAGACGCTGACAATCAGCTTAAAACAAGTAGATTTATTGCTCCATTTAGAGCGGACTTAGTGGTAACTTCAATTCTTAAAGAGACAAATAGCAATAGTATTACATTAACTTTTTCTGCCAACATTGCCTCTCAAACTGCTAATTCTGTACAGTATACTGTAAAATTATACGAAAAAGGAACGATCGAGTTTTATTATGGGAATATGACCTATACTGGAAGTAACTTTCTGTCAGTACTTTCCAGAGGAGATGCTGTTGTTTTCCAAGAAACTGCGATCTCTAAAACAACTGCAGCAAACTGTTCTAATCGTAATTTCAGATTTACTCCACCTGCAAAAATTGATGGATTATCACTAACTCATGATGGTATTCTAAGTGGCAGATTAGATCAATCTTTAGATGATGTTCCTCTTTCCATTACTTGTTGTGATAATAATGAAGTTAAAACTACTAAAGTGATCCCATTTTCAAGTCTTTACACTTCTGCTATTCTAATAACCAATATTTCAGTGAATTCAAATGGGAATACCACTATTAGTGCTGGCGACACTGTGCTTTTATCAGTAACCATAAAAAATGTTGATATCATGGGATTTGATGGATGTAATATAAAATTTTCCATCAATGACGAATACATTACTCTAATCGATAGTTCAGAATACTTTGGGTATATTGCAGGTGGAAACGAATACACATTAAATAATTGCATCAAGTTTGTCGTTGATAATGCAACTCCCAATAATTATGTTGCAGAATTTAATTGGGAAATAACAAACATAAATAATGTTAACTCTAACGGTATTCACTCTTTTATAATACAAGGAAGAGAGATTGAAGTCATAAGCTATAATTTACTCTCCGGTATTAACACCGTATTTGATCCCAATGAAACTGCCTCTTTAACATTTATTGCACAAAACACAGGTGCTTCAGACGTGCAAAATTTGCGTTTCGAACTTCGTTTTATGGAGCCAGAATTAACCGTAAACACGCCCTTTGTTGAGATTACCTCTATGACAACAAGTCAATTAGTCCAACTCTCCTTTCAAGTATCCGTAAACAATTCATTTGTTTCAGGAACAACAGTGGACGCGCTTGTTGATATTTTTGTAAACAACAATCTTTTTAAAACCGAAGTAGTGACCATCATTGGGGAAACAAATTGCGATGGATTTGAAGTTGGGTTCCCTGCAGGGACTACATTTTCTGATACTGCCTGGACAATCTCTACAACTGTTTTTGCTGGTGGATCTCAAGCTGCAGCATCTGGAAACATTGATCACTTGCAACAATCTATCATGTATATGCAAAAAACACTACTTACAGATGGTGTTGTTACATTTAAACGTAAAGTTTCCTCCGAAGCGAACTATGACTTTTTAAGGTTCTCAATTGATGGTGTGCAACAAGCACAATGGAGTGGAAATCAAGATTGGGCAGAAGTGAGTTATCCTGTTACTTCTGGCACGCACACTTTTACATGGAGATATTTTAAAGACGTAAATACTGTAGCTGGGACTGACAAAGCTTATGTTGATGATATTTGTTTCCCTAATGAAAATAGTGCAACACCGAATGTCGTCATAAACCCTGAAGCAATATACGTAGAGATCCCTTTTGAAACTTTCTTAGACACCACATTTACCATTACCTCTACAACTCCAGTTTTTGCACTTTTTACGAATCAAATTCTAGATACATTTGATCTACCTGTGAATTGGTGTTCAACAAATTATCCCAATGGAAGTGTCAATGCTATGCAATCTAAAACGGTTACTCTAAAATTTAAAACAAGAAATAAACAAGTTGGACAAATTTTTAACGCAACATTAAAAACTGTGGTTTCTGAAGGTAATATTGTGGAAACACCAGTAACTATGAAAATTGTTTCTGGCGTAGGTATTGATGACTATACACAACAAAATGGATATTTGGTTTATCCAAACCCAACTCAAAATGAGGTTCAAATTGAAACTCAGAACAGCAATGAGCAGATTCAAAGCGTTCAACTTTATGACGTGAATGGGAAGTATATCACCTCTAAAACAGTAAATAACGCAAATGCAACCATCAATTTATCTCCCTACAGTTCTGGGATTTATATTGTTAAAGTTCTTTCTGAGAACAAAAATATTCAATATATTAAAGTATTTAAAAAGTAACTTTCACTCACTTTTCTAATGGTATTCTCAACGCCTCTCTTCTTGTTCTACTTTTTACCCGTTTTTTTGGTACTCTACTATTTGTCATCCCAAAAAATTCAGAATATATTATTGCTCATTGCCAGTATTCTCTTTTATACATGGGGTGCTCCAAAGTTTATTCTCATAGTATTGGGTTCTTTGGCCATAGATTTTTATATCATCAAGAAGATGAGCTCTTTGGAAGGAAGATCTAGAAAACTATGGCTCCTTTCATCGATTATTCTAAACACTAGCTTTTTACTCTATTTTAAATATGCCAACTTCTTCATAGAAAACATAAATGAAGTGAAATCTTTATTTAACTTAGCTCAATTTGAATGGACTAAAGTTTTGCTTCCTATAGGGATCTCCTTCTTCACTTTTCAAAAAATGTCGTATACCGTTGATGTATATCGAAAAAATGGAGAACCTCTAAAATCTGTCTTTGACTACGCACTATACATTTTGATGTTTCCTCAACTAATTGCTGGTCCGATTGTCAGGTATAAAGAAGTTGAAAAACAGTTACATGATAGAACTCAAAATAGCAGTTTTGATAATCGCATCGTTGGTTTTATCAGATTCTCAATTGGACTTGGCAAGAAAGTACTTATTGCTAATATATTGGCCGAACAGGTGGATCTCATTTTTGCCGTTTCTCCAGATTTCTTCTCTTCCACAACTGCGTGGGTTGGGCTTCTTGCTTACTCTTTCCAAATCTATTTCGATTTCTCTGGATACTCTGATATGGCGTTAGGAATTGGAAAAATGTTGGGCTATGAATTTCCAGAAAATTTCAATTTCCCCTATATCTCCCAAAATATCTCTGAATTTTGGCGAAGATGGCACATGACATTGGGAAATTGGATGAAAGACTACTTATATATTCCTCTTGGTGGAAACAGAGTCAAAATTTCTCGAATTTACATCAACCTCATCATCGTGTTTACACTCTCTGGTTTATGGCATGGTGCTGCCTGGACTTTCGTTGCTTGGGGTGCATATCATGGACTCTTTTTAATAGCAGATCGATTATTTTTAATAAAATGGTACAAAAAAATTGGTAAACTCCCTTCGGTTGTTCTCACATTCTTTTTCGCCATACTTGGATGGGTCCTATTTCGCTCTGAATCTCTATCTTATGCTTGGAAATTTTTCAAAAAACTGTTTACTTTTGACAACAGAATGGATGAGTTCTATTTTGATGCCCAATTTATAACGATATTGGTTATTGCATTCATTTTTTCGGTAATGGGAATCTTTAAAAAAGTTGAAAATTTACAATATAAAATTTATGATAAAAACATTTCATTACATCCTTTACTTACTCTATCTTTCTTTGCTATAATTATTTACCTTTTATGTGGAGGATCTCTTTTAGCAGGTGGGTTTAATCCATTTATATATTTTAGATTCTAGAGAAACCATAATTATGAAACATAAATTTACACCATTTAAAAATCGCGATCAAAAGTCAAAAATGATTTTTGGATTTTTAATGTTTTTAATGTTATCTCCTCTATTATTCTCATTCATAACTTCTTGGAAAGGTCCTGAGTTAAATAGTGTGCAAATTACAAAAGTTTCCATTAAAGATTTGGGGTTAAAAAATTTTTTAGAGAATATATTTCAGGATAAGGTTGAATCTGCTTGTAAAAACCATATTGCATTTAACAATTATTGGATTAGAGCACATAATGAATTGCAATACAGACTCTTTAGAATTTCAGCGACTGAAAAACTAGTTTTAGGGAAAAACGATTTTTTCTATGAAGAGATGTATATTACAGAGTATTTAGGACGCAATTTTATTGGTGAAGATCTTATGAACAAGAAAGTTCAAGCACTAAAAAAACTACAAGAGATTTTGTTTAATCAATATAATATCTATTTAATTCCTGTCATAGAACCTGGTAAAGCTCATTTTAGTCCAGAGGAGATTCCAGATCGATTTCATCCAAATTACAAAACGCGATCTAATTATGAAAGTTTTAGAGATCATGCCAAAAAACAAGAAGTTACTTTTTTAGATCTAAACCAATATTTTAAAGCTTTAAAACCAACTTCACCACATTTATTGTATTCAAAATATGGTGTTCACTGGAGTTCTTATGGCATGTGGCAAGCAGCGGATACTTTAACAAAATTTATTGAACAAGTTTGTCAGATTAATTTACCTGACATTATCCATTTGAGTGACTCCAATTCAACGTACAACAAAGATTTGGATTTTGACTTAGAGCCACCGATGAATTTATTATTTCCATTACCTCATGAAAGTATGAATTTCCCTAACAAAAAGATTGTTTGTGACTCTACCCATACAAAACCTAAAGTTCTCACTGTTGGCGACAGTTACTATTGGAGTCTCATGAACAATGGTTACACACATCAAATGTTTTCTGAGAATCCTTATTGGTATTATAACAAAACCATTTGGCCTGATCTTTGGAATTTTGATCAAATTGTAGACACTTCTAAGCTAAAGGAGATTATTTTACAAAACCAGATTGTACTTATCATGATTACCGATGCAAATCTCTATAAGTTTGGTTGGGAATTTGTGGAGCAGGCATTACAAAAATTCGCACCTCAAGACCCTGTTGATTCTGAATTACTGATGTTAAATTATTTATTTTCAGACATCAACAATTACAACTATTTTCGCAAAGAAGCGATACGAAAACAGATCCCTTTTTCAGAATATTTGAAAATAAAGATTGCTGAAAACAATAATACACAGTAATTTTAAGAAATACTGTGTATTAAAATAGTTAAAATGAATAAGAAATTAAACGGTCATTCCACCATCAACACTAAGTGTTGCACCATTGATGTATGCTGCTTCATCAGAAGCTAAATAAGCATAAGCACTGGCAATCTCTTTGGGTTCACCTAAACGAGCAACGGGAACTTTCGCTTTCATGGATTCAATTACATTTTCTGGCATGGCAGCAACCATTTCAGTAGCAATAAACCCAGGAGCTACGCAATTCACTGTGATCCCTTTTCTACCCAATTCTCTGGCTAAAGTCTTAGTCATTCCAATTAGTCCCGCTTTTGTAGCAACATAGTTGGTTTGTCCGAAATTTCCATACAACCCAACCACTGAAGAAGCATTTAAGATTCTGCCCCAATTGTTCATTAGCATATACTCACTAATGATTTTCACGCAGTAGAAAACACCCGTTAAGTTAACATCAATCACTTGTTGCCACAATTCTGGAGTCATTTTTTTCAAACTACTATCACGGGTTATACCTGCATTATTTACTAAAACATCAATCCTTCCATAAGTATCAAATACTTTTTTAGCAGCAAGCTCAATATCAGCATAGTTTGATGTGTTCACTTTGTCAAAATCTGCCCCCAATTCTGCGGCAAGTGCTTTCCCTTTTTCTTCATTCAAGTCCCAAATGATCACTTTAGCACCCTCTTCTTTGAATTTAATAGCAGTAGCAGCTCCAATTCCAGCAGCGCCCCCTGTAATAATAGAAACTTTATCTTTTAATCTCATAATAAATTGGTATTTAATTGTTTATAATGGTTAGAATTTGTCTGTATGTAATAATTTTGCTGTTCCCATGATCGCTGGTTTCCCCTCTGAATCAACTAAATTGCATTGAATGGTAGCTCTATGTTTCTCTTCAATATGTTCAATAACTTCAAAGGTAGCCAAATAATCTTGTTCTACAAAAACAGGGGCTCTGAATGACATTTCTTGATATAAATAGATGGTACCCTCCCCTGGCCAGGTGGTTCCAAACACTTTAGAGAATACAGACCCAGCAAAAAAGCCATGAACAATAGGTTTTCCAAAAGGAGTTTTGGCAGCATACGCTTCATTCACATGGATTGGATTGTTATCCCCTGTTACTTCGGCAAAAACATTTACTCTTTCTTGCGTAAAGCGAACAGGTTCTTGATATTGGTCTCCCATTTTTAATTTTTCCATAACTTCAATATATTGTTAATTAATAATTGCGTTTTCATTTGGGGAATTCATAATATTTTTCCCTTCAGAGGTGTACATGAACTCAATTCTGTTTTTGTATCTCTCCTCAACTTTTCCTCTTATCACTTTCATTGTACTATTTACCAACCCATTTTTTTCCGAAAAAGGTTCATCAATAAGGGCAAAAGTAGAGGGTAACCAACGTTCAGGAAACTCACCTGCAAAAATTCCTTTACTTTTAAACTTATTGATCTCTTCTTGAATCAGTTGAATCGCTGCATGGGCAAATTCTGTAGTTTTTTCATCTAAATGTTTATGATGAGTCTTGATACTATTTTTAATTGCCTCTTTGTTGATTACCAAAAGTGCTACAGTATATGGATTTTGATTGTTATAAAGCACTACTTGATCTATATACGGTGACTTTTCTACTAAAGCTTCTTCAAAACCTTCAGGACTATATTTTTCACCATCGCTGGCAATTAATAAACTTTTATATCTTCCTAGAACGTATAAGAAACCCTCTTTCGTCAAATACCCTAAATCTCCAGTATGAAGCCAGCCATCTTTAATGGTTTCTGCTGATGATTTTGGATTTTTCCAGTATCCGGCCATTACGTTCTCCCCTTTAATCACCATCTCACCTTTTTGACCTAAGGGAAGTTCATTCCCCTCTTCATCCATAATTTTCATTTCCAAAGGGGAAACTAAAATTCCTGAAGATCCCATTTTATGTTTTCGGGCACAATTTGTTGAGATGATTGGAGTCGCTTCAGATAAACCATACCCTTGATACATCGGTATTCCTATAGCAAAAAAGAACTTTTGAAGTTCAATATCGAGTAATGCTCCTCCTCCGATAAAGAATTGGAGTTCACCTCCAAATGCCTCTCTGATTTTTTTAAATAGAATTTTATCAAATAGATTTACGATTGGTTTTAACAGAAAAGAGAGGCCAGATCCTTTAGTGTAGCCATCTTTATTGTATGCCATTGTTACTAACATAGCGAATTTGAAAAGGCCATTTGTGATTGCCCCTTTAGCTTTGATAGAACTCTCAATATTTTTTCTAAAGTTTTTTGCAAGTGCTGGAACCGATAATAAAAAATGGGGTTTTATCTCTTTAATATTTATGGGAATATTTTTAAGCGTTTCTGCTCCAGTTTTTCCAGATTGTACGGTAGCTATGGAAGCACCACAGGCAATAATGCTGTAGAAGCCAGCTACATGCGCAAAACAATGGTCAAGCGGCAGTATAATCAAAGTTCTCCATGTAGGAGGAATCGTCATTGTGGTTAAAGCTTGCTCCACATTCGCCGTATAATTTCTGTGAGTTAATATAACCCCTTTTGGATCGGCGGTTGTACCCGAGGTGTAAGTTATCGTAGCAATATCGTCATTTTGAATTTCTGTACCAATAGTAAGAAAAGTGTCTGGATTGTTATCTAAAAGGAGTTTCCCTTCAGCCATCAATTGTTCAAGCCACATCTCTTTCCCTTCTAGAATAAATGGATCTTCCTGTGCACCCCCATTCACTCTTTCAAAAACTACAATATGTTTTACATGTGGTAGTTCATTTATAATTTTTCTAATCTTTGGTAACTGAGATATTGAGATCATTATAACAGACACTTCAGCATGAATAAGTCTGAATATTAAGTCATTACTCTCTTCCAATTTGATTGAAAGAGGCACACTAATGGCACCAGCATATAGCAATCCCAGCTCAGAAAGGATCCATGCATTTCTACCTTCTGAAAGGATAGCTATGCGATCTTTTGGACGAACACCTAAAGAATTTAAGCCAGCTCCAATTTGTAATGCTTTGATTTTTGATTCAGCATAAGAAGTTTTAGTCCAAACTGAACCCCGTTTCTCTAGGAGTAAATCATTATTTGAAAATTTCTCAACCGCTTCATTAAAAAAATCGATAATAGTTTTTCTCATAGTCAAAAATTTAATGTGCAAAGTTAATTAAATATTTTCGTATTTTTGCATATTGAACTAAAAGAATGAAACTTTTTCTAAGACTTATCAAATATATTTTCCCTTACAAAGGAAATATCGTATTCATAATCCTATTTAATATTCTATATTCGATATTTTCTATCTTTTCTCTCTCCCTTGTAGCCCCTTTTCTTTCCGTTTTATTTAGTCAAACACAACACATTACAACAAAACCTGAGTTTAGTTTTTCAATACATAGTATTATTGATACTTTTTACTATTACATGGGTGTAATTATAGACAAAAATGGTCCTAGTTCAGCTTTGATTTATATTGCTGTATCCATGATTGTTCTAACTTTCTTTTCTAATTTATTTAGGTATTTAGGACAATATTTTTTAGCTCCCATTAGAGCAGGAGTGTTAAACAATATGAGAAAAGATTTGTATCATCAACTTATCAAACTCCCCTTATCATTTTATTCTAAGCACAAAAAAGGGGATATATTAAATAGGATGGGATCAGATGTTCAAGAAGTTGAATGGTCAATAATCTCTTCATTACAAACCTTTTGTAGAGATCCATTTTTGATTATGGCCTATTTAATTGCCTTATTAAAAGTAAGCTATTCATTAACTCTGATTTCATTAGTATTACTTCCCATTTCGGGATATTTAATTACATTAATTGGGAAAAGTATCCAAAGAAACTCCTCAAAAGCTCAACAAATCTTAGGAAAATTGAGTTCATTAATTGATGAAACAATTGGTGGATTGAGAATTATTAAAGGATACAATGCGATTGAACATGCCAATCGCAAATTTCAACAAGAGACACACGAACATTATATAGTGAATAAAAAAATATTCAGAGTGAATGAACTTGGTGGCCCCATGATTGAGACCTTAAGTATCATTACGATGATGGTGGTTATGATTATTGGAGGTTCCATCTTATTTAAAAGTACCTCATTTAATGGAACTCTTTTTATCATGTTTGTAGTAATTTTTGCCAGAATTATACCTCCTGCTAAACAGATGGTAACCGTTTTTTATACCATAAAAAAAGGGCTTCCCTCTGCAAAAAGAATTTATGATATCATTGATGCTGATGAAGTGATTAAAGAGGATCTAAATCCCATTTCAGTTCAACATTTAAACCATCAAATTGAGTTTAACAACGTATTTTTTGACTACAAAAGTGGAGAAAGTCCAGAATCTTGTTCAGTTATAAAAGGGATCAATTTTGCACTAAAAAAGGGTGAAAAAATTGCTTTGGTTGGTGCTTCTGGATCAGGAAAATCAACCATTGTTGACCTTCTTTCCCGTTTTTACGATGTTTCTTTTGGAACCATATTGATTGATGACATCGATATTAAAAAATACAAAATCAATGATTTACGTTCACTTTTTGGCATTGTAAATCAAGATGTTACACTATTCCATGGTTCAATTTTGAATAATATTGCTTTTGGTAAAACGGACGTTTCACGAGAACAAGTGATGGAAGCTGCTAAAATTGCCAATGCACACGATTTTATCATGGAGATGGATCAACAGTATGATACTATTATTGGTGATCGAGGGATGAAACTGTCTGGAGGTCAAAGACAAAGAATTAGTATTGCTCGTGCTATATTAGCTAATCCAGATGTGTTGATACTTGATGAAGCCACTTCTGCATTAGATAATGAATCAGAACAAATTGTTCAACAAGCGATTAACACTTTGTTGACACAAAGAACAGCCATCATTGTTGCCCACAGATTATCTACCATCAGAGATGTAGATAGAATTCTATTTATTGATGGGGGAAGAATTTCAGAGTGTGGAAACCATGATCAGTTGATGCAGATAAAAGGGGGCTATTTTAATTACTATTGTCGTCAAGAGATTGACAAATAAACAAACATACATTTATGAAAATTCCAAAGCTCAAAAAAGAGTTCTACTACGTTATAGGGTTCTCCTTATTATTACTCCTACTATTTCTCATATTAAGGGTTCAGATTCCTGCGGTTCAGAAGAGGATTGTTGTTTTTGGAATCTGGTTTTTTGCGGAGATCTATTTATGGTTTACGATCGTAAAAACGTACTCCTATTTTCGAAATTATCGATCTAAAAGTAAAAAAAGGATCATTTTTGAATGGTTTATCACTGCATTCTATTGGTTACCAGCTGTATTAGTTGGATTAGCCGCACTCTCATTAGCCAAAAATTCAGTTCATAACATGAATACAACCCTCTATTTAACAATAATGGGAAGTAGTGTGATCCAGTATTTGATAAAATTTGTTTTATTCTCCCTTTTGATCCCTTTTGATATGGTTAGCTATCTGATCAGATTATTTAAAAGAGAGAAGATAAAATTTTATACCCGAGTTCAAAAGTGGAGATCCATTATGTTAAAATCTGCCTTATGGTTGTATTTAATTGGGTTGGGTTTCATGGTTTACGGGATGATTTTTGTTGCGGAGGATTTTATCATAAGAGAAGTTACGATCCCATCAAAAAATGAAATATTCAAAGAGAAACCATTAAAAGTTGTACTCATTTCCGATTTACATTTAGCCACCTGGAGAACACAAGATCCTATTAAAGAGGTTGTTCAAATAGTGAATAGTTACAACCCTGATTACATTTTAGTAACAGGAGATTTGGTACAATTCACATCCAAGGAGATGGATAGTTTTATGCCCATTTTAAGAGGTTTACAAGCACAAAAAGGGATCTATAGTGTACTCGGAAATCATGATTATTCTACCTATGCGAATTATGAGAACGAGCAGGATAGAGATGCTGATGTGGATCGATTAGTAGCTCTTCAAGAAAGTTTGGGATGGCGGGTATTACGGAATGAGAGCGAAAGAGTGATGCTTGATTCTAATGGAAAATCGTTTATGTTTGCAGGAATAGAGTTCTATTCTCCCACAAAAATGTTTATCAATAAAGGGAGTATCGAAATGACTTACCAAAACATTAAAGCTGATGATTTTGTAATCTTATTGAGTCACTCTCCTGATGTTTGGGATTCAATTAAAGTGCGCAATTTACCCGCTCATTTAACGGTAAGCGGCCATACACATGGAATGCAAGTTGGATTCTATGGTAAAAAATACAAATGGTCTCCTGGGAAACTTTTATATAAGTATTGGGGTGGCTTATATCACGATACAAGCGATCAAGATCGTTATTTGTACGTCAATGTAGGACTTGCCTCTATTGGTTTTCCCTCACGAATTGGGATGCACCCCGAAATTACGGTATTCACGATAAAATAGTTGAAAGACAACGGACTACGGACTACAGACTACAGACTACAGACTTTCACTATTCACTCTTCACTCTTCACTCTTAACTTAGTTCTACTCCATTGCTGGTTCAATTGAGTCCATCTCTCTTCCTTTGTCGCGGCGCTCTTTATAATTGTTGAACTTGTAAGTTAAGGTTAAATTTGCTTGGAAGCTACTTCTCCATCTAATAGTTGTTGCATCGTAACCACTGGTTGGATAATAAGCGTAGGTTTCAATAATATTGGTTGGATTGTATATTAAATCGCGAATATTCAAACTTACAGTAAAATTGTTGTTAAAAAATCCTTTTTTAACTCCAAGATTTAAAGAATAGGAAGCATTTCTTTTACCTTGACCTACTCCACCACCAAAATGGCCCATACTTCCAGTAGTTAAAGATTTTGATCTAAATCTGAAATTTAACTGAAGATCCCAGTTTTTAGGTAATTTGAAAGTTTGGTTAAATCTGATACCATAAGCCCAGTCTTTAGAAAGATTTGGATCGATAAGGTCTTCACTATTGATTAACACACGATAAAAGTCGCCAGATAAATTAAATCTCCAGAAATCGAACAACTTTTGAGAATATACTAACTCTAATCCAAAGTTTTGACTACTATTTATGTTTTGAGTAGACGTAAGAGAATAAGGGAATGAAGATAGCGTATCGTATCCAGAAACTACAGGTGTAGTAAAAATATCCCCATTCATCAAATCATAATAGATAAAGCCATCCCGAACTTCTGCCTCCTTCATTTGAGTATATCTGGTAATTAGATTTGATCTTACTCTGTAGAATGCAGTAAAAGTTAATGATGAATTTTTAAAATAGGTACTATATCCTAGTTCAATATTATCTGCAAATTCTGGTCCTAAATTAGGATTTCCCATTCTAATATTTTGTTTATCAGACACATCCACAAATGGATTCAGATCCCAGAAACTTGGTCTGGTAACTCTTCTGGAGTAGCTGATTTGCATTTGATTTTTGTCATTAAAATCGTAACGGACATGAACTGTTGGGAAAAGATTATAGTATGGTTTTTTGTATACTGTATCTGCAGATTTAAGATCTGAATAGGTATTAGCTGCCTCTCCTCTTAAACCCAATTGCACTTTTAATTTCTTAAAAAAGGTATTCGAATAAATGGCATATCCTGCATTGATCCACTCTCTAAATTCAAAATTATTACTTTGCGTAATATCTTCAATAGTTGAAGAACTACTTTCACCAAAGAAGAGTGCATAATCTTGTCCAATTGTTCTGTATGAAAATTTATACCCCGTTTCCAGTCTACCTCCGTTACCAACTGGTGTAACATAATCAAATTGAGCAGTTGTAGTTCTATTTAATGTTGATGTGTTGGTTAACTGATAATAGTTTGGACTTCCTATAGGTGTTTCAAATTCTTGAAGATAATTTGAATTACTTTTCCCATTCATTTGAGTATAAAACAGATCTGCGGTAAACTCTCTCCCTTTTTTGACTTCAGAAGTATATTTATAGCTGACATTAGCATCATAATTATTAGCTAATCTACCGCCTCCTCCAAATTGTTCATATTTATTAATTGGGATTTGTTCACCAAGCAACAAATTATAATTTTGATATGAAATTGTATTTGTATCAGAAGATTTATACTGGTTATAACCTACACCAAAAGAGAGTAAATTTTTAGAATTAATTTGATAATCCATAGTTGTTTTGATATTATTTCTGAGTGAAATATTATCATATTTATCCTCATTAGCTAAATAAGCAGTATCTTGTTGTGACCAAGACAATCTGTCCATTTCTCCAGCTCTATGCCATCCATATCTGCCATAACTATAATTAAGGTAAAAATTTACTTTTCCAACATGGTAATTAAAGTTTAGGTTTGCATTTCTATTTTCGAAATAAACTTTATCTTGAAAGACATTTATCGCAGTTCCCAAACTCACAAGTGCATTCATTCCACTTTCACGACCTTTTTTGAGTACAACATTAATAATACCACTCATTCCATCGGGTTCAAATCTGGCAGATGGATTTGTAATAACTTCAATACTTTGAATTTGAGAGGCGGGTATTTGATCAAGGGTTAGGTTTGTTGGTCTTCCATCAATAAGGATTCTCACATTACTACTTCCTCTTAAACTTACATTTCCATCGAGATCGACATCAACAGATGGGATATCTGTTAACACTTCTACTGCAGTAGCACCATCTGCGATAACGTTATTTTCAACATTATATGTTTTCTTATCTAAATTTTGTTCCAGCATCTCTTTTTGACTAGAAATTTCAACTTCACCAATTCTGTTGGCTTTCTTATTGAGGGTAAACTGTTTCAAATTATACCTCTTATTCTCGGCTGTTAGTGTAAAAGTAGGTGTATAATGTTTTTGATATCCAAGTGCTGATATTTCAATAAAATAGGTTCCATATGGAATATCTTTAACTAGAACGAACCCTTTATCATCGGATAAACCACCAGTTACAATAGATGAATCTTTAATATTTAAAATATAGATTGTCGCATATTGCATGGGTTGTTTTTCACTATTAACAATTTTTCCCATTACAACACCAATATTCCCAAAATCTAGAGATTGACCATTTGATCCAGGAGAAGACTGCCCCATAGAGGGTTGTGAGAAAAGGTTGTTCATAAAAAGTGTGCAAAATAGCAATACTAGTATTTTAAATAAATTCTTCATAATTTTTTTTTGATATAATTATTATATAAAAACAACATCAGCATAGACTCCTAACTCTTTAAAGAGTTTAATCTATGCTGATGAAAATGTTAATTAATTAACGTTTTTTAGTTCCTATTTGGCATAGTACAGATAACGTTGATCCATTACATTTAATTTTTCTTTTAATGATTGCGTAAGAGTTTGTTCTGTTCTCATTCTACCAAGGACAATATTTCTTAACATCATTTTTTCAATTTGTAGTTTATCTGATAATTTTGCTGGTTCTCCGATAGAGTATAGTTGAACAGCATAAACGAAAGATGTACCAGTAACTGCTTCAGGTTTTCCTGGAGTTAAATTAAATATTTTACCAATTGCACTATTATCAATTTGGCGATTTTGGAAAGATTCTCCAGCAAAAGTGATTGGTGTGCTATCTGCTACAGCCACTTGATATGTTTGAGCAATTTGTTCTAAGGTGATCCCTTTTGCAAGTTGTTCGTTAACGGTAGTGTAAATCATTTGCAATTTCTTTTCATCAACAAGTTGTTTTTCGATAACATCTTTAACATCTTCAAATTCAGGTGTACCTTTAGTTTTAATCGATCTAACTGCAGCAACATAGAACATTTTGTTTTCAAAAGTAAATACATCAGATATTGCATTTAGTTCAGTTTTAGGCATAAAAGACCAGCTGATTGCTTCTCTAACATTTTGTTGTTGGTTAATGGAGGCCATCATACAAGTGATATCTTTCCCTTGAACTAACTGAATACCTCTTTTATTAGCTTCTTCAACCAATTGATCAGCTGTAGTACAAGAAGCTCTTAATTCGTTTGCATTATTTTTATAATTTTTAATGGTAGCATCAGATGGTTTGATCTCTTTGGAATATAAAACAAACTGACGTTTTTCAATTGGGGTTGTTTTGTTAATTACTTGATAAATTACATAAGCTGTAGGAGCATCTTGTGAATAATAGCCACCAACTGGAGTTTGTAAGAAAGAATTATATAATGTTGGAATTGTCCCTCTTTCTGCTACCCACATAGTTGTATCTGTAGCTTGGCGACCACCAAGATAAGAAGGTGTTAGTTTAAAAATATTTGTTGAGCCAGAATTTAGAACTTTTTGTAAACTATCTTTAATAGCAAGCGCTTGTTCTTTAGTTCTGGTACCATTTGGGTTTTGGTCAGATTTATAGTCGATCACTAAGAATGCCACTTGAACTGAATCTGGGCGTGATGCGCTTCCATAAGATTTTCCGAAATACCATACTGCATTTTGGTTGTTATAAGGTTCGATGAATGTACCTACAGGTTTCCCAAAAAGTAAATTTGCAATGGTATCAATAGTAATATCTGATTTTTTGTAATAGAAACTATCAACAGCACCTTCCATTTCGTTGATGTTGAATTCCACTAATGATGGAGTTACAGTAAATCTATTGAATTTTGCTCTAACAGAATCTTCAATTGTTTTTAAGTCAGATTGTGAAGGCATGACATTAAAAACTGCAATGTCAAGATCGCGCGCATCAACTTTAATTTCAAAACGTTTTTTATTATTTTTAAAATACTCTTTCATCTCTTTTTCTGATACTTTAGCAATCACATTTTTGAATGCTGGAGTATTGGGATTAAGAGCAACAAATTTTGCTAAAGCAGTTTTGTTACTTTGACCAATTTGTTTCGCCAAATTATCAGAAAAATTAACTCCATTTTGAGTTAAAGAGAAATAGATCATTCTTTTTTTGTCACTAATTGCAAAGCGTTGTACTGCTTTGTAAGCATTGTAAACTTCTCTAGCACGTTCGTCATCTTTATACTCTTCAATATTTGTAATTAAGGAGATCGCTTGTTCAATATCGCCATTTTGAGCAATATTTTCAACAAGTTTTGCTAAAAGTTGATTAGGATTTTGAGTTTTAAGTGTAGCAATCATCTCAGCAGTAACTTCCTCAATCATCTCTTTTGTGAAAGTGATTCCTAACATGCCAAGTTGTTGATCAAAAAGTTTCTCTTCTAACATCTGGTTCCAAGTAAGATCATGTACTTGATAATTTTCGTTCTCATCAAGGGTAGTTTTATTATAAAACATTTTCCAAAGAGCTAAGTTTTGGTCAAATTCTAATCTATATTGATCATCTACTTTTTTGCCATCAATTTTAGCCATTGTGTTTTTATCAGAAAAAACAGTAGATAATTTGTTAAAGTCTCCCACTAAAAATGCAAGTAATGCGATACCAATAATAATCATTAAAAGTACTCCATGTTTGCGAATTGCGCCGATTGCTGCCATATGAATTTTATTTTTTATGTTATAATTTACGAGGGCGCAAAAATAATATTTTTTTTTGGATAGATGGCAATATAAAAAGACCAAAAGTGATAAAAAACGTCAAATAATATTAATTAGAGCAAAATCATAAATTTAAAATAGTATATAGTTTTGATTTACAAGCACTTAAAAGTATGACGGAAAATATAATGAGAAAAAATATTTTTTAATTATATTGAAATATATAAAATAACATAGCTATTATATAATATGAGAGCTGAAAGTTTACGTTTGAAAAATAAAGAATGAAGGATGAAGAATTAAAAATAAAAAATACATGATGAAAAATGAAAAAAATATTGTATTTTTGCGGGCTTTTAAAAAGCAAATTTATTCACTTAAAAATTAGAAAAAATGAAATCAGTATCTATGAGCGGTTCTCTAAGAGAGAACGTAGGGAAAAGAGACGCAAAAGCACAAAGAAAACAAGGTTTAGTTCCATGCGTTATGTATGGTGGAGCAGAACAATTTACATTTGTTGTTGAAGAAGGACAATTTAAAAACATAATTTTCACTCCAGAAGTGAAATATGCTGAATTAGAAATTGACGGCAAAAAATATAATGCTATTATTCAGGATACTCAATGGCACCCTGTAACAGATGTTTTATTACATGTTGACTTTTTGGAAATTATTGAAAATAAAGATGTTGTTATTGGAATACCTGTTCAAATTATTGGAACATCTCCTGGCGTTTTACGTGGGGGTAAACTTGTTAAAAAAGTTAGAAAATTAAAAGTTAAAGGTCTTCTTCAAAATATTCCTGAGAAAATTGAAGTTGACATCACTCCATTAGAGATTGATGAAGCAATCAAAGTTGGTGACATTAAAGTTGATAATTTAACCATTTTGGATAACAAAGCACAAATCGTTGTTTCAGTTATTTCAACTCGTAATGTAACTGCTGAAGCTCCTGGAAAATAATTTTTCTAAACTTCAAAATTACTATATAAAAGGTCCAATATATATTGGGCCTTTTTTTAATCAAAATTTCAATTTTTTGGTATTCAATTTTGATGTATATTTGCAAACTTTTTTAGATACTTCAATTTCAAAAAAAAAATTCAACTAACTAACTCATTTATATGGTTTTAATAGATAACATTGAGAAGCTAAGAGAAGTAGTTTTCCGCATTAAAAGCAACGGAAAATCGATAGGGTTTGTACCTACGATGGGCGCTTTACATGCTGGTCATCTTTCGCTTATTCAACGTGCACATAGTGAAACTCAGGTTGTTGTTGTATCCATTTTCGTGAATCCAATTCAATTCAATAATCAGGAAGATTTAATTAGATATCCTAGAACTCTTGAACAAGATATCGCGCTTATTCAGGAGTACACTGACATCATTTTTACACCTTCAATTCAAGAGATGTATCCTACGGAACCTACTGAAAATTACCATTTTGGAAATATTGAGAATGTAATGGAAGGGGCATCTCGACCTGGACATTTTAATGGTGTTGGAGTTGTTGTTAAGCGATTATTTGATTATGTAACACCTGATAAAGCATTTTTTGGAGAAAAAGATTTCCAACAAATAGCAATTATAAGAGAATTAGTTAAACAAGAGCATATTGATGTCACTATTGTTCCTTGTCCTATTATTAGAGAGGAGAATGGATTAGCAATGAGTTCAAGAAATCAACGTTTATCTTTAGAGGAAAAAGAGATTGCTTCTAACGTGTATCGTGTTTTAAATCAATCTCTTGCATTAAATGAGACCACAACAAAGTCAATTATTGACTTTGTTACATCAGAAATTTTAAAAATCAATGAAATCAAAATAGAGTATTTTCAAATTGTGAATGATCTTACATTACAACCCATTGATCTACTTGAAAATGAAGAAGGAGCCGTGGGATGTATCGCATTTTATATAGGTAATGTTCGACTAATTGACAACGTGAGATACCGATAATCTTAAACAAAATGATTATAGAAATTTTAAAATCAAAAATCCACCAGGTAGTAGTCACACAAGCTGATTTATACTACGTTGGGAGCATTACCATTGATGAAGATTTAATGGATGCTGCAAATTTTATTGAAAACGAGAAAGTTCAAGTTGTGAATATCAACAATGGAGAACGCTTTGAAACTTATGTAATAAAAGGGGAAAGAGGTTCAGGTGTTATCTGTTTAAATGGCCCATGTGCTCGTTTAGCTGTAGTTGGAGATCAAATATTAGTAATATCTTATTGCTCTATGGAATTTGAAGAAGCAAAAAAATATAAACCCATTGTTGTTTTTCCAAATCAGAACAATAAACTAAATTAAAGTTCATTATTTACGTACTTCGCAACAATTATCAAAGACCTTTAAAACTAAAAAATATGTATAAACTTGTATTGATTCGTCACGGACAAAGCACTTGGAACTTAGAAAATCTTTTTACGGGTTGGACAGACGTAGATCTATCTGAACGTGGAGTAAAAGAGGGAAAAGAGGCCGGAAAAAATCTAAAAGAGGCCGGTTTTAATTTCAAATTTGCCTACACTTCTTATTTAAAAAGAGCGATAAAAACATTAAATTATGTTTTAGAGGAGATGGATTTGATGTGGATTCCCGTTGAAAAAACATGGAGATTAAACGAAAAACATTACGGAACATTGCAAGGACTTAACAAAGTACAAATGGCAGAACAGTATGGTGCTGAACAAGTTCTTCAATGGAGACGTAGTTACGATGTAAGACCTCCAGCAATCCCAGAAAATGATCCTCGTCATCCAAAAAATGATCAAAGATACGCACATCTTACTGAAGATGGGTCTCAACCTGGCACTGAAGCGTTAATTGACACTGTTGAAAGAATTGTCCCATATTGGGAAAGTGATATAAAACCATGCTTGATTCATCATAAAGAGATTGTTGTTGCAGCACATGGTAATAGTCTAAGAGGGATTATAAAACATTTAAAAAACATTTCTGATACTGACATTATCAGTTTGAATCTTCCTACGGGGATACCTTATGTTTTTGAATTTGATGAACAAATGAATCTTACTAAAGATTATTTTTTAGCAGATGAAGAGACACTTCGTCAGTTGATGGAAGAGGTTGCCAACCAAACCAAAAAATAAAATTTTCGTGAAAATTCGTTTTTCAACACCATACGATATTCCCCAGATTCGACACATTATGAGTGTTGTATTTGGGGATACTTCTTTTTATTTAGATTTACTTTTCAAACTAAAATACGACAACAATGTTGTTGTATGTGAGATCGATAGAGAGATTGTAGCTTCAGCTTTTTTACTATCCACATATATTGGAGAGCAACCTTGTACATACGTATATGGGTGTGCTACTCTTCCTCCTTTTCGTGGAAAAGGGATTATGAAAATGATTCTTGAGTATGCTGATAAACATATTTGCAAATTAAGGCAACGTGGACTTTTTCTAGTGCCAGCAACAGAAGATTTATCACTTTACTATAAAAGTTTAGGGTATGACCATTTTTTTTATCATTCAGAATACCATTTTGAATTGTTTGATTTTAAAATTTGTCTAGAAAAAAGGTATTCTATAGAAATAATTGAACCTTTGGAATATTATGAATTTAGGCCCCATTTTATAAGTGAACAAAATGCCATAATGTGGGAGCCATCACATTTTGAATTGGTTCTCAAAGAATATGTCAGAACGAAAGGTGGATTTTTCAAAATATTGGAAGGTGCTACTGTTGTTGGAATTGGATTCTATTATATGATGAACTTCAAAACATGGATCCCAGAATTTTTAGGAAGCATTAAACCATCACAAGTTGCCAATATTTTTTTCAATAAAATTGAAACAAACGATATTCATATTATAACTCCTGGAAAAGAGTTAAATTTTGGTATGGTAAAATGGAATACAGAAATAGGAGAACCATTACAGGGATCTGGTTACTTTGCCTTTGCATTAGATTAAAAATATTGATAATTTGCAATTTATTTCCAAAAAAAAATCATATATTAGCCCTCCCAAAAAAAAAATCAAATTTGCTTAAAAATAATATTGTAATACTATAACATATAATGACTTACAAGAATTTCTTACAACGTTTTAGCAGTACATTTTTTCTGATTATAATCCTTTTTTCTTCCATGAACACCTTTGCAGGGGATCATGGATCAAGTAAACCAGAGAAATTCAATCCTGGGTCCTTTATTATTGATCATGTTATTGATAGTTATGGTTGGCATATTACCACATTCAAAGGTCATCATATTTCTATTCCCCTTCCAGTTATATTAATTGACAATGGGAAACTTGTTTTATTTTCATCTGCAAAATTTCATCATGGACATAATGCTTATAAGGGTTATGCATTAGGTTTTACAGAAGACACAAAAGGAAAAATTGTAAAATTAGAGGAAGCGATAACTGGTCCATTAAAAGAGGGAGGGCACTATAAATATGGAACAGATTTCTTTGATATTTCTATCACCAAGAATGTTTGTTCAATGTTTATTGCTATTGGGATTTTACTATACATTTTCTTTTCTGTTGCAAAAAGTTATAAAAGGAAACCTAATATGGCTCCTAAGGGTTTACAAACCTTAATGGAAATTGTAATTGTTTTTATCAGAGATGAAGTGGTTATTGCATCCATGGGAAAAGAGAAACATGCAAAATATCTCCCCTACATCCTTACGCTATTCTTTTTCATTTTGATAAACAATCTTATGGGATTAATTCCAATTTTCCCAGGCGGGGCAAATGTAACAGGGAACATTGCTGTAACTGCAATTTTAGCATTATTAACATTACTCATCACCTCTTTTTCTGGGAACAAAAACTATTGGAAACACATTTTTAACACCCCAGGTGTGCCATGGTGGTTAAAGATTCCAATTCCCATTATGCCTATCGTTGAAGCGATGGGGATCTTTACTAAACCATTCGTTTTAATGATCCGTTTATTCGCCAATATTACAGCGGGGCATATCATCATTCTAGGATTTATCAGTTTGATCTTTATCTTTGGAGGGATGAATCCTATGGTGGGATTTGCTGTTTCTCCTCTTTCAATCGTATTTTACCTATTTATGGGAATGTTAGAGCTAGTGGTAGCATTTGTACAATCTTATTTATTTGCACTATTAACCTCCATGTATATTGGAATGGCTATCGAAGATCATGAGGCGCATGAGGCACATGACCATATTGCTCATAAACATGCATCAAACGAACTAAAAGAGCAAACCTCATCAACAGAATTACATCAATAGACAAAATAATAAACCATATATTCACTTTTAAATAAAACTATTATGACATCAATGACTTTATTACAAGCAGCGGCTGATTCAAGTGTAGGAATTGCAAAATTAGGAGCAGCACTTGGAGCAAGTATTTCAGCAATGGCAGCAGCTTACGGTATTGGAAATATCGGAAAAAGCGCTACTGAATCTGTAGCTCGCCAACCTGAAGCATCATCTGACATTAGAACTAACATGATTCTAACAGCAGCGTTCATCGAGGGTGTAGCACTATTTGCTATCGTTGTTTGTTTGTTAATTGCAATTGCGTAATTAACGATTTTAAAAAGAGGTTTCATTGCGGTGGGCAATAACCTCTTTTTTTTCTTTGTAAATAACTAAAATATTATAAAACAATATGGAATTAATCACCCCCGCTTTTGGATTGATCTTTTGGATGCTTATTGGGTTTGGAATCCTATTCTTTTTACTTGCAAAATTTGCATGGCCTGTTATCACAAAAGCAATTGCTGATCGTGAAAACTATATCCAAGAACAATTAGATGCTGCAGAAACAGTAAAAGCTGAAATGAAAAATCTTCATTCTGAACATCAACAATTACTCCTTCAAGCTAAAGAAGAGAGAGATAAAATTCTAGCTGATGCTAGAAAAATTGTTGAGAAAATGAACGAAGACGCTAAAATAGTTCGAGATAAAGAATATGAAGCTAGGATGGAAGAGACACGCGCTACTATCCGCAATGAGAAAATGAAGGCCATTACTGAAATCAAAAATGAAATCGCACTTTTATCTATTGATATAGCAGAAAAAGTGTTACGTGAAGAACTTACAACTACTGAAAGACAAGAACAGATTGTTCGTAAGTGGGTTGATGAACTGAACTTGAATTAATAAACGCAATACTAAAAAGTAGTATTTTTGCGTTTTAAAATCTTGATGAAGAAAATTATAATAACCATAATAACGATTGTTTCCTCTCTGAGTGTGTTTTCACAAGCAGATGAGGATTTTCGTTTTTGGGAAGATTCACTCATCAAGCTCCGAATGGAAGTGATGAGATCCCCTTCCGAAGAGGTTCGTTTAAGTCTTAATGAGGACTTTATGAACCTTTTGGAGATAATTTTGCTTCAGGATAACTCTTTCGATTTTACCTGGGATTCTGTTTCCAATTTTTCCGTCACAAAATCGCCGGACAATCTTTTTAAATTATTTACTTGGTTTGTAGTTAAAGATGATTTTACCTATGAAAATTTTGGGTTTATTCATGTATACAACCAAAATCGAAAAAAATATATCCTCTACCCTTTGTATGATAGAAAAAATACACTTTCATATCCTGAATATGAAATTGCAGATATTAATCAATGGTATGGGGCAGTTTATTATAAAATCATCCCTTTAGTCGATAAAAAAACTACATATTACACACTCTTAGGGTGGAATGGGAATGATCTGTTTACAAATGAAAAAGTGATTGAGATTCTACAATTCGATCTGAATTCAAATACACCTGTAACTTTTGGAGCAAAGATATTTAAAGATTATAGTTCAAAAGTTGCTAGAGTAATATTAAAATATTCAAAAGATGCAACCCTTTCATTAAAATATGAAATGCAATCTTATGAATTAAATACAGGGAAAAGGGATCCAAAAACTAAAAAGTGGATCTATGAATCAAAATCTGCTCAAATGATTATATTTGAAGAACTGATTCCACCAGATTCAGGAATTCCAAACATTCCTGCTTACATGGTCCCCGAATCAAGTATGAATCAAGCATTTATTCCTGAAAATGGGAAATGGGTTTTTCTAAGTAGGGCTATTGGAAGAAACCCAGACAAAATACTGCCACCTAGAAACTATCAACCCCGAGAATTTTATGTACCCGATAAAAACAAAGAATAGCTAAAATTATCTCATATGGAAGAAACTACATTATATCCTTTAAAATTTAAACCGATTGTGGTAGAAAAAATTTGGGGAGGTCAAAAATTCTTGACTATTTTTAAGAAATTTCTATCTCCACTTAAAAATTATGGAGAAAGTTGGGAAATATCTGACATTGAGGAATCAGTCTCTATAGTGGAAAATGGATTTTTGGCTGAGAATGAACTCACAGAGCTTATTGAGTTATATATGGGTGAACTCGTTGGAGACCAGGTGTTTGAAAACTTTGGTTTAGGATTCCCCTTGTTGTTTAAATATATAGATGCATCAGATGACCTATCTGTTCAAGTACATCCTGATGACCAATTGGCATTTGAAAGATATGGGCAACAAGGTAAAACTGAAATCTGGCATGTTATTGATGCCAATCCTGGTGCTGGTTTATATGTTGGATTTAAAAAAAGGATTACTCGTGAAGAATTTATTCAGAGTGTAGAAGCTGGCACAGTAGATCAATTACTTCAGTTTTATGAAGTAAAAAAAGGTGACACTTTTTTCATTCCTGCAGGTACAGTTCATGCTATTGGGAAAGGGATTCTTTTGGCAGAAATTCAACAGAGTTCTGATATTACTTATAGAATATTTGATTGGAATAGGATCGATGAAAGCGGAAATCAAAGAGAGTTACATCTTGAAGAAGCCATTGATGCCATTGATTTTGAAAGTGAGATCGATTATAAAATTGAATATGAAGAAAAATTTAATACAACTTCCAATATCTTTCGTTCTGAATACTTTAATTTGAATATACTCTCTTTTGAACAACCTATTCAAAAATCATTCCTCAATATTGATTCTTTTGTAGTATATATGTGTACAGAGGGTGAGGTTCACTTTTTTACTGAAAAAAATCACGAACGAATCTATGCTGGGGAATCGATTCTAATTCCTGCATCTATTACAGATTTAGATATCGTACCTAATGGAAAAAGTAAAGTTTTAGAGATCTATCTTTAAATGATTTATAATTATGAATTGTTGATTGGCTTTATTGTTTGAATTTTCGACATTTTAAAAGTCAAGTAAATTTTAACTACACGAAAAATTATTCAACCTAATAACCTTTAATATAATATTTTAATCACTATTGTCCGATAAAAAAGGTATAAAGTAAGGGGGTAATTTTTCAATCC
>JBLJBB010000110.1:0-23340 GCA_047638115.1 Bacteroidales bacterium
TACTGAACTAATTGAAAAACTAAAATTACCGCACTAAAAGGGACAAGTCAGGAAAAATGGCTACGATTTCTGAAAGTGGCGATATTAAAACAAAAACCTTGTTTGATTCTAAAGTTGAAAAAGGGGTTTTCTTCTCAAAATTCTCACACTTAGATGAAAACAACGATTTGATCATAGCCAAAGGGAAAAAGAAAACACTCACTATAGGAAAAGTTAATCTTTAATCAGAAAAAGGATCCTTAAGGGTCCTTTTTTTTTTTAGAATGCTAAAAAAGAGAAAGATAGTTTAGTGCCAATCAAAAAATCTTTAAATATTTTCTTTTGAGCCAACTCGATAAGGGTTGGCCTTTTCGTATTAAATATATTCGATAATTCATTGGTCATTTTAAAAAAAGTACCCCAGGAGATTCGATATCTTTTCCCAACCCTAAGGTCATATCCGATCTCTAAATGTGTTCCATATATTCTATCTTTTAAAACTCCGAAATTTTGTGTGTTTATGGTTACAGAGTTCCAATCAAATGCAAATTTAAGAAATAAACCATACGGGGCATGACTGCCACGAAAAAGATATGTTTTTAAATACAAATGAAACCCTATTCCATTCATATATAATTTCTTCTCTAATGTATCCTGAAACATATATTCTATAGAAGAAGTGGGATCAAACCCAAATTTATAAAAGTTACAAGAAGCACCGAACGCTGTTTTATGTCCCACTGTATATTCTAAACCTGGTGCAAATTGTACCCTTGGATTAAACACACTCCAACTAAAAAGTTTATTTTCGTGATTCCGTGATAAAAAGAGATCTGTTTGAACTACAAACCTTCTACCCAAGTAACCTTTGGACTGAGCATACGATGAAATGGGAAGTAAGAGAATTAAAAGTGTAAGAACCTTAAAAATGACCAATTTTTTCATGGATTGAAAAAATTTAGAATAATAGTATTCCTATACCAAATTTATGTTGAAATCCATACCTTTTTGATATTTCTGTGTTTAATCTAGAAGTAATTTCAGTTTGATTTTCAGGAATATAGAAATACTTTTCAATTAATCCTGAAGATAATCCAAGAGAAATACCCCAAGAGAGTCTTAATCTGTCCCAAACTAAATAATCTACACCAAACTCAACTCTACCACCAAGTACAATATCCTCATAAGTAAAACTTGGAAATTGGAGTGTGTATTTTAAATAGTCGAATCTAAAATTGAAATAGAGACCAAACGGTGCTTGATAAAAATCGGTTTTCCTATTCAGATACTGTTTATAAAAAATCCCTGCCCCCATTACAGTAAAAGGAAGATTATTATAAAATTGTTCATTAAAAGTAATAGAGAAAAGATTATCTTTAAAATAATTGCCAGCTAAACCTACTGTAGCATTTTTTAGCACAATATATTCGATATTAGGAGAATACAAAAAGTAGAATTGCGGAATCAGATTTAAATCAAACATATCTAATTCTTCAAATTCTAGATCGATTTTGGTATCAAAATTAACTAAAAATCTTTTCCCTTGATAGCCCACCTTTTGAGCATGTACTTGATTTGTCAAAGGAATAGTAATAAACAGAATAAGGATTAGTAATATTTTTTTCATTTTGAATTTCCTTTCTTTGGTGAATATAAATCATAAAAATGATTTAATAAGTTATTTAAGGCAGGGGCATTATTTTTCCCCTCAATAGTTTCTCTTTTTGATGTAATTCTCTCGCCAGTCATTAGATTAACCACGATATAGTTCACTGTTAATGTACTTGGTCTTAGAAAAATGTGAACAAATAATTCAGGAATAAAGGGCATTACAAAATACATTGGAGGTATAAACAACAATATTGATGAAGAACTTAAAAAGGTTTTTTCCTTATACACTTCAACAAAATTAATACAAGTTCCTCCAAAAGAGAGACATGCATCTTCAATA
Organism: Bacteroidales bacterium; assembly: GCA_047638115.1. GTDB lineage: Bacteria > Bacteroidota > Bacteroidia > Bacteroidales > WCHB1-69 > UBA5429. The sequence continues at coordinate 1,931 of JBLJBB010000110.1, forward strand.
TTATTTGATTGAGAGTAAACAATTTGCAGTTCGCTAGAATGAGAATATTCTGAATAAAATTCTTGAATTTTACAATAATGATTATATTGTTCTGTATCAAATTTTTCAATTTGAGTATCAAAAATTGTATTTGCTTCAACATTTTGACGAGTCACTGTTGAGGAGATCAATTTTTCAATTTTCTCATTTTTTATACTGAGTTTTCCATTACTAACCTGATAATATTTTGGTGCAAAAATAATCATTGAGTTACAGATGGCATCATTAAATTTCCCATCATCCACAATATCTAAGACATCTTTATCTTCTATTTGTTTCAAATTATTCTCAACAAGATCCATAAACAACGAATCCTGTCTAAGATCTACAAGCATATAATTTTGCGTTTTAAAACGTTCTGTGGGAATTACTTTCGTTTTATTTTGAGTGGATTTAATTTTTTCAAATCGATTTTTAGATTGTGTATTTTGAACACTATCAGTTTTAGGATTTTCTGTTTGAATATTTGAAATATCTAACCCCTGAGGATAATCAGAATAATCTTGATAATTAAGTTTTTTCCGTTTATGTAAGTCTTTAACAATATCATTAATTACCAATTTAACAAATTGATTCTCGGGGAATTTTTTGGAAAATGCCCATGCAAATCTCAATGCCAAAATTGAAGATTCATCTTTGTTAATTTTAATTAAGAAATGATACATTTGCTGAATCTCACCTTCATATTGTTTGTATGATCCTAATAGTTCAGAGATACTCTCCTTATTTTTATGTTTGGCTATTCCGTATAGAGAATAATAGATCGTTTGGTTGATAAATTGATTGTCAGGAAACTCTTTAAGCATTATATATGCATTGTAAAAACTATTTGCATACTCGTGATTTTTCACAAACTGATTCAAACACTCAAATCTGGCAATATTTCTAATTTTATAAAAAAGAGTCTCAGGTTGAATAAAAGATGCACCATTTATATATGAGCTATTTTCAACCATATCTTGCATTATGGTTCTTCTTTTCAAAATATTGGGGTGCGTGCTTAAAGTATCAATAAAATCCTCTCTACTTCTAATTGGAGATAAATTTACCAAAAAGTAATTATCTGGAAATTTATAAAAATTTGTCTCCACAAACTCTCTGTCAAACTTGAATTCATCAAATGGTAAATATCCATATTGAAGCACATCAAATACACCATTTATCGCCTCTAAGCTATAGCCACTCTTCTCATAAAATTTAATAAATCCCTCTTTATCTGATTCATACTCATGATCTCTAGATCTATTATGATAAGACAAAAATTTATCTTTTGTAGAATCATATTTATTCTTTTTCTTTCTCTCTTTTTTTTCAATCTCAATATGATTATTTACAATATGAACCATTTCGTGGGCTAAAATGAAAGCCAATTCACTTTCATTTTGAATTTGAGCTAATAATCCAAGATTTATAATAATTATATGATCATTGAAAGCATAAGCATTTACAACTGTTGATTTCAAAATATAAAACCTCATTTTTTTTCTCAAATCAGGAAAATCTTTCAAAAGCTGATCAGCAACTTTTTCAACATAGATATTCAATTCACTTCCATAAACTATTAATCCACTTGAAAACAACCTTTTAAGGTTCATATCTTCCTTAATATCAGAAGTTAAATACTTTTTAAAGTCATTTGGCATCTTCCCTTCTGATTTTAAACTAGAGAAATTGGAAAAATAATCTTGTGCGAAAGAGTTTCCAATTAAAATACCCATAAAAAGGTATAAAAATATACGTTTCAGCATATTCAATTGATTTTTAATAAATAATTTATTGATCTATATCTTTTAATCCCACTGCCAATCGGATTGAATTTGGATTTTCTCTAGATCGTATGTTTTTTTAGTACTTAGTCCAAAAATCATATTCCACCCGTCAGAATACCACAACTTATTGTAGTATATATCTTTGATTGGAGGCATCAGCATAATTTTGCTAATATCTCCAATTTTGTTGATCTTTACTAACGCCAAACATGCCTCTTTTTTATAATTAGAATTAAAAGTGATCAATTGAGATACATCTTCTTTATTAAATCTGGAAATATGTTCGTTATACATCAAATATACTGTTGTACCGTTTAAAAAAGCTGAATAAGAGAGTCCAAGATCTTGAAAGTCAGTGAATGGATTTAAACTAGTTCCAAATTGAGGTTTTGAGAAAATATCATATCCTGCATGCACTCCATCTAGCGCAAATTGGTGATAAAAAACATTTTTTAAAAAATAATTGTAAGTGGTTGTTTTTTTCTTTGGATCCACGGTTGTAGTGACTAAATATTGTTCTCCTAACATCACCACAAAATCGTTTGGAAATTCCCAAAGATAGTCACACTTTAAGTCATAAGAGTTATTTGGTTTTGCTGGCTCCGCAAAACCTGTTGCTTCACGCTCTTTATAGGTTTCATTAAACTTATAGTTATAAGAAGTTAAAACTTGTTTCTCCTTTCTAGGATCAAAAGTATATGTAAAATATCCTGAAGTAGTAGCATTCTGTTTTTCAGTAAAGTATCCAGCTACGAAATAGTTACCATTTTTCAATACTAACATTTTCATGGATTGAATAATTCCAAAACCAGTTAAAGCTGTAAATTTAGCTAAATCATTATCTTTGTAAAGTGAAATAAGTTGCAGTTCATGATTAAACTGTTTTCTTTTTTCGGCGTTGAATGTATTCAATAACAACAATGCTTTGCCATTATTTGTGACTTTAACATCAGCAATATCAGTTTGTTTTAATGCAAAATCTGGATTAAACTCCTGCATCCAGTCAATTTCAAATTTTGAATTATAAACAATAACATAAATTGTTTTAATCGTTTTCTTTTCATTTAATGTTGTCAGAACCACTGAAAAATAGTTTTTGTTTAAACTTTCAGCAAAATAACCTTGTGTAGTTGTTTTAGGTTCAATTTGATAAGAAAAAACAGTATTCATGGTTAATTTCCTAGAATCTAAGTCAGATTCAGGGATAGGAATCGAGGAAGTATTAAAATCGATAGTTCTATTTTTAAGATTATGAAAGAAATAAAAATTTAAAACTTCATCATGAACAACCTTAGATGTGATGTATTTATTCCCATCCGGAACAATAAGTTCAGTAATTTTTACAGATTTACTATTAGGAGTATACAAAATCATTTTTTTGGTTTCATTTTTGTATGTTTTCCAATCACAATCTTGATAAAAAAGGATATAATCATCTTTATTTTCAATAACTTGAACTTCTGCATTCTCAATAAAATAATTGGGGATTGTAGTGCCTGCAGGTTTGGTTAGAATGGGTTCTTGTGCGAAAATTTGTCCACCTAAAAATGTTAAAATGGAATAAAATAATAGATTTTTAATATTCATAACTTAACGAAATTTTTGTTAAAAGTTGAAAAGTAAATTCATTTTGCAAATATAAGAGAACTTTTTAAATAATCCTAGAGATTTGAAATCTTTTTAAATATTTTTGTACTTTTGTAAATATAAAAATGAACTATGAAAAAAGTAGATATCTATTTAGATGATGTTAGGACCCCAGTTTCAGTTGAAGATTGGGTTATCGTAAGGAATTATGACCAGTTTGTTGAGAAAGTTACTGAGATTGGATTACAAAATATTGGAAAAATCAGTTTAGATCACGATTTAGATAAGTCAGCGATGGTTGAATGGTTATTTGGTGCTGTGAGGAATTACAAAATAGATTATAGCAAAATCAAGGAGAAAACTGGATTTGATTGCGCTAAATGGTTGGTAGAAGAGTGGAAAAAAGGGGAACCAGTTGTTCCTGTTTATACACATTCTGCAAATGCGATTGGATCAGCCAATATTATGGGATATATCAACAATTACAAGCATGTTAAAGGACTTGAACAAGACTGTATCAGAATACAGATTGAACACACAGTAGAGAAAAGTGAAGAAATGTAAAAAGTAGAATTATTTGGATCCGTTTCTAAAATTTTTAATTGCATCAGCAATTTCAGGTAACATTTTCACATATGCCAGCTCTTTCCATTTTTTACGAGCATCATCAGCAGGAACTCCGAACAAAGTGAGCCCAGATTCGTTAACAGATTTGTCAACCCCAGAAAATGCAAGAACTGTTGTGTTTTTTGCAATATATAGATCTTTATTAATTCCAGATTTTGCCCAAATAGAACAATCGTCATCTATAAAAGTACATCCAGCAATGCCAACTTGAGCACCAATCAGACAACGTTTCCCGATGTGAGTATCGTGACCTATTTGAATTAGATTATCAAATTTCGTTCCTTCTCCAATAAAAGTAACACCTGACACACCTTTATCTATACAACAATTACATCCAACTTCAACATCATCTTCAATAATGGTTGATCCACAAGAATCAATTTTAATCCATTTTTCAGCACGTTTCTGAAAGTAACATGCATCGGCGCTAATGGTAGAATTGGAATGTATTACAACATTGTTTCCAATCACAGTGTCTGAGTATATGCTTACATTTGAGTGAATAATGCAATTTTTTCCAATGGATACATTATCTCCAATAAAAACATTAGGTTGAATGATTGTTCCTTCACCAATTTTCGCATTTGGATGAATCGGTTGATTTTGAGGAACAAATTTTACGAAATAGTTTACAATATCTAAATAAGCTAAAAGTGGATCTTCACAAATTAAAAGTGTTTTTCCTACAGGACATTCAACATTTTTGTCAATTAAAATTATGGTAGCAGCACTTTTTAATACTCTTTCATAATATTTGTCATTATCAACGAAAGATAAATCACCCTCTTCAACAGAATGAATTTCATTTATACCTTTAACTAGATTAGTATTACTTCCTAGAAGATCAACCTTTTGAGTTATAATCTTAAGAACTTGTTCAATGGTTATTGGATTCGCAAACTTCATTTTAAACTGTTTATTCTTTGAATATTAATCTAAGTTCCTAGATAGTTATTTTAAGATGTTATTTAACTCTTTCAGAATATTTATTTGTTCTAGTATCAACACGAATTTTTTCTCCAGATTCAATAAAAAGGGGTACAAATACTTCAGCGCCTGTTTCCACTACTGCTCTTTTTGCAGCATTTGTAGCTGTATCACCTTTAACTCCTGGCTCAGTATAGGTAACTTCCAAGTCAACAAAAGCTGGTAATTCACAGGTTAGTGGGGTGTCAGTATCAACATGATACATAATTTCAACACCTTGTCCCTCTTTTAAAAGACCAGGGTTTGAAACTAATTCCTCTTGAATCTCTAATTGTTCAAAAGTTTCTAAATGCATGAATGTATATGTTGATGAGCCCTCTTTGTAAAGAAATTGGTATGGTCTGCGTTCTACACGTGCGATATCTATTTTTACACCAGCAGTAAAGGTATTGTCTAAAGTTCTTCCCGTTTTTAAATTTCTAATTTTAGTTCTCACAAATGCGGGACCTTTTCCAGGTTTTACATGTTGAAAATCAGTAATAATAAATAATTCACCATTAAACTCGATACATAATCCGTTTCTAAAATCTGCTGTAGTAGCCATAAATCAATCTTTTTCTTATTCTTTTTGTACAATTTTTTATTTGGGGATGCAAAAATAACACTTTTACTTTTATGATATTATTAATTAATGTTAATTAAAATAGACTAAAATTGATAGTTAACTAATAATCAATAGATTAAAGTTTGCGAGATATTTTGGGTAAAATCACGTTTTTCCATGAAGCGAATGTTCCCTCTAAGATTTTAGTTCGTGCAACCTTTACTAAATCTAAGTAAAAATGTAGGTTATGAATACTCCCAATCATTGCACCTAGCATTTCATCTGCAACATATAAATGTCTTAAATATGCTCTTGTATATTCCTGATCAGCAAAAAGATCACTTTGGTTATCAAGGGGAGTAAAATCGTTTTTCCACTTTTCATTTCTCATATTTAGCATTCCATCCCAAGTAAAAATCATTCCATTTCTACCATTTCTGGTTGGCATTACGCAATCGAACATATCAACACCCATAGAGATCCCTTCGACAATATTTGCGGGTGTACCAACACCCATTAGGTAGCGTGGTTTATCTTTAGGTAAAATTTGACAACACAATTCAGTTATTTCGTACATCAACTCTGTTGGTTCTCCTACAGAAACGCCTCCAATAGCATTTCCTTCTCTATTCATAGAAGCAATAAATTCTGCAGATTGTTTCCTTAATTCTGGATATACGCTCCCTTGAACAATTGGAAAAAGTGTTTGGGAAAATCCATATTTTGGTTCAGTTTCATCGAACCTAATACAACATCTTTGTAACCAATCGTGAGTAATTTTCATCGATTTTTGAGCATAGTCAAGATCACAAGGATAAGGGGTACACTCATCGAAAGCCATGATAATATCAGCACCAATGGTTCTTTGAATATCCATCACTTTTTCAGGACTAAACAAATGCTTAGAGCCATCAATATGGGATTGAAACCAAACACCCTCCTGGGGTTTAATTTTTCTTTTATGACTTAATGAAAATACTTGAAATCCACCACTATCCGTAAGAATAGGCCTGTCCCATCCATTAAACTTATGAAGGCCTCCAGCTTTCTCTAGGACATTTAATCCTGGTCTTAAATAAAGGTGATAGGTATTCCCTAAAATTATTTGAGCTTTAACATCTTCTTTTAAATTTTTAATATGTAGTGCTTTAACTGCACCTACTGTTCCCACTGGCATAAAAATGGGGGTTTGAATGACTCCGTGATCTGTTGTGATCTCTCCAGCACGTGCGCTACTCTTTGAATCTGATTTGTTAATTATAAACTTCATTCTGTTAGTAAATTTTGGCAAAAATACATCAAATATTTATAAAATTTGATACCTTTGCATTCTAAACCATATAAACTGAATGTTCACCTTTTTTCAAAATTATCTCATTGAGATTACTGTTTCCATTTTTGGATTCATGATACTCCTACAATTGCTTTATTATACGCTATTGTTTTTCAAATTTGCATTTCATAAGCCAAAACCTACTTTACCCATAGAGGGATTACCAATCTCAATTGTGATCTCCGCAAAAAATGAAGCACATAATTTGATTAAAACTTTACCCATTATTGCCGATCAGAAGTACCCCTGTTTTGAAATCGTAGTTGTCAATGACAATTCTAATGATGAAACTGAATTTGTTATCAAAGATTGTGCAACAAAATACTCGAACATTAAACTTGTAAATCTAAACTCTTCAGTAACCAACATTAAAGGGAAAAAGTTTCCACTCTCTTTAGGAATTAAAGCTGCTGCTTACGAAAACATTTTATTTACTGATGCAGACTGTTTTCCTGTTTCCGATCAATGGCTTTCAAAAATGGCGCGTCATTTTACAGGCAAAAAACAGATTGTATTAGGGTATAGTTCATTCTACAAAAAATCTGGACTCTTAAACTCTGTGATCCGTTTTGATGTACTTCATACTGCAATTCAATATTTCTCATACTTTTTAGCAAAAATGCCTTTTATGGGTAATGGGAAAAATCTTGCATATACAAAAGACCTTTTTTTCAAAAATAAAGGTTTTACATCTCAATACCATCTTTCATATGGAGATGAAGAGCTATTCATCAATAAATCTGCATCATATTCTATTTGTGCAATTGAGTATGATCATGATTCACACACCATTTCACGCCCAAAATCTCACTTAAATGCTTGGGTTAGAAACAAAGTAAATCAAAATAAAGCCAGAAAGCTATTTCAAAGGAAACATAGATTTTTACTGAACACTTATAATACTTTAATGCCTTTAGTATATCTCCTTTTTATTCCTGCCTTAATTTTGACAATTCACAACTATTTGTTTCTCTCTATTGTTTGCGGATTAATGTTGTTAAAAATTATATTTCAATTTTTAGCGTTTGGATTTGCAGCAAAAAAACTAAATGAGAAGGGATTAATCCCATTTATCATTCTATACGACATATTATTTGCCATCATAAATCCAATCATTTTTGCAGTCACTTCACTTACAAAAAATAGATAATGGAATCGATTCAAACCAATACAGAAAAGTCAAAAAGAGACTATCAACTTTTAAGAGATGCTCTTGACAATGGCAATCAGCAAGCGTATGCTGAATTATTGCGGCTCTACAGGAATCCTATTTACTTTATGTTACTGAAGATGATGAACAATCCTAATGATGCTGAAGATTTAACAATGGAAGCTTTTGGTAAAGCTTTTAAAAATTTGGATAAATACTCTCCAGATTTTGCATTTTCCACTTGGTTATTTAAAATTGCGGCAAATAATTGCATCGACTTTCTCCGCAAAAAAAATAGCATGCCAAGTTGTATTGATCAAGATCTTTTTGCCATGGAGATTAATTTGAAAGATATTAATGGAGGTATGCCTCCTACTCCAGAAGATCATATTATGGAGAAACAACGTGTTGTCATGTTACGAAAAGCGGTTGAACAATTGAGACCCAAATATCGCGAATTAGTAGAATTAAGATACTTTAAAGAGTTGTCATACGAAGAGATCTCTGCTCAATTGGATATCTCTATCGGAAATGTGAAGGTTCAGTTATTTCGTGCTAAAGAGATGCTTGCTGGAATCATGCAAAACAATCGTTGGAATATTTGAAAAAAAATTTTATTCAAGTTCATACAAACAAAAAAACACTTACTGAGTAAGTGTTTTTTTGTTTGTGGGAGTTGACGGATTCGAACCGCCGACCCTCTGCTTGTAAGGCAGATGCTCTGAACCAGCTGAGCTAAACTCCCTTTCTCGTTTTGAGGTTGCAAAAATACACCTTTTTTTTATACGAAAATGCAAAATATTGAAAATAATCTAAAAAAAATATTATCTCTTTGATATACAAAAGAATATTTTTTCTAAAATGCTACATAAATCGAAATATTGAGATGTTTTTGCTTCTTTTTTGTGGTTTCTACGTCAAAGTTTTTAAGAAAATGGCGGTAATTTAGTTCAATCGTTACAAATTTATACAAATAACCTACTCCAACAGTATATATAAATTGTTGTTTTGTAATGTTCTTTTGAGAATAACCAATATTATTTATGGAAACATTGATCAACTGCTGATATAATAAACCCGTTGAGAGTTGCAATTTCTGAAATTTATAGGTCGGAAATTCTATTAAAAATCTTAGCGGAATTTGTAAAAATTTTGTCTCTATCATACTTGACAAAAAAGGTGAATCGCTATTAAAATAAAGCTTGTTAAAATTTACGTCTACCCCTATATCAACACTATACTTTTTCCCAATTCTGCCAAAGAAACCAACCTCTCCAGAGAAAGTCCAATTGCCAGGCACAACGGAATAGTCTTTAACAAAAGGAGTGTTAAACCCTGCTTTAAAGCCGTATTTAAAAATGCTTTCATTATTACGATAATTCTGACCAAAAGATAGGGTTATTAATATGACCAAAAGCAAAAAGAGTGTTGTTTTCTTCATTCTTTCTCTTTTTTACCATCCTCTTTTTGATTAAATTGATTCATCGTTCTTTGAAGACCTGCAGTAGCAAAAGATTTACATATTTCAGCGGCTTTTTCAATAGCAGGATCTACCAGAGCTCTCTCCTCTAAAGTGAATTTTCCAAGAACATAATCAGATTGATAACCTTGTGGAAAATTTTTACCAATTCCAAATCTTAATCGAGGATAATTTCCATGTCCTAAAACCTCAATGATATGATTTAGTCCATTATGTGAACCACCACCCCCTTTGGGTCTGATTCTTAATTGGGCAACAGGAAGATCTAAATCATCGGATATAACCATAATATTTTCAGCAGGTACAGATTCAGCATCCATCCAATATTTTACGGCCTTGCCACTTAAATTCATGTATGTTGTGGGCATAATGAGAACCAGTGTTCTGCCCTTAAATTTTGCCTTTGCAACATAAGCAAATCTATCATGTTTAAATGTAACCTCAAACTTTTTAGCAAGTGCTGCAACCACCTCAAATCCAATGTTATGACGAGTTCCCGAATACTCATTTTCAGCATTTCCTAAACCTATAATCAGATATTTCTTTTGATCATCCATTCCTTTAGTTTGATTTGTGAGTTAAATATATCCATGTTACTCCTCATCTGACGAGGAGTCTTGAGTCATATTTACAATAAATGAAAAATTCAACTTCCCATATTTTCTATGTTGATAAAAATTAGGATGTTTTGAGAAATCATAACTTCTTGAATGTTCAATAATTAGCCAACCATCAGGGGTTAATAAATTATTTTTAAACACTGCATCTACTATTTTATCAATATCTTCAGTATCATAGGGTGGATCTGCAAAAATAATATCATATTTATACCTTGATTTTTGTACAAATTGAAAAGCATCACCTCGAATGATGGAAACATTATCGTATCCTAACGTATTGATGGTTTTTCTGATAAAATCAGTACATCCTTGATGATTATCAACTGCCGTAACCGAGATTGCACCTCTGGAAGCAAATTCATAGGTAATATTTCCAGTTCCAGAAAAAAGATCGAGTACTTTTATGTTATCAAAGTTAAAATAATTGTTTAAAATATTAAACAAACTCTCTTTTCCCAAATCTGTAGTAGGTCTTACAGGTAATGATGAAGGAGCTTCAATTTTTCTCCCTCTATTTTTTCCGTTAATAATTCTCATAGTATGTTGTATTAATATGGAAATTCAAATTTATTTTAGAATAGATTCTATTGTAAAATAGGATTCTAAAAGTGTCTTTAAAGAATTTGACAGACTGATATAAAAAAGATTCATCTCTTTTGGCTCAATCTGAAATTGTGCACAAATATTCATAAGATGATATAAACAATCTGTGTCATCGTTAAGGTAAAAGTATGTTATAAACTGCAATTCTTCATGTACCAAAAGTGAGCATTGTAAACAATTGTTTTGAACATCAATGAAAAGCGTATTTTCTGGAATTTGGGGAATATGTAAAACCTGAAACAGAAAAAGAGGAATATAATGAATTTCAGATTTAATATGTTCCAATTTTTGCAACTCTTGAGTAGTGAGAAAATTTAACAAAGCATAATCCTTAAACTCAGATGCTACAATGTGCCCGAAATCTGAAGTTTCGAATTGAATTTTTAAATAATCTATATTTTTTTCTGGATTATAAGTTTCAATCGGAATAGTAATGGGAGGTGTATGAGTAATTACAACTAACAATTCTTGATCATCAGAGGGGATCTGATAAATGGGATTAAGGTCGTTTAAATAAGAAAAACCATTCGAATTTAAACGAATGGTTCTCACATTATCTTTAAAAATATTTTTTAACATCTTTTATTCCCAGCTACCAGTTGTTGATGCTTCAGTCAATGAACCTACCCACATTGGTTTATATAAGTTTTTGTATTGTGTCTCATTTTCGAGATTATTATACATTATATAATTCAATGTTTTTCTAAAAGCCCCAGATCCTTCAGGAGATACAGATTTTTGCATATTTGCTAAAACATCGTCTAAAGGAACTTCAACTTTATATACATCAATTTCGTAGGTTGAACTTTTAATGGTATTGGTTTGAATAGTAAATTTTTTACCATCTGTATCAGGGATAAATTGAAAGTTTTTCAAATTTGCAGGTTTCACATTAGGATCTGTTTCAAGTATTTTTTTTGAAGCTGGGTATTTAGATTCCGCTTTTGTAATAAACCCTTTTTTAAATGCTTCAGTTTCAGACATCCCTTCTGGAATTGATCCTGATAATTTTACAATTGTTATCGATCCATTGTTCACAAATTCAACCAAATCATCAATATTATCAGCAAAACGTTTGTTCTCAAGTTTATAAATTTGTTGAGCAGTACGAAGTGTAATTAATCTATTTTTGATCTCTGAGTGTCTTTCATTGTAAACCATTTTAAATTTTTCAGGACGCATTATACTTCTAAAAGCTAAAACAGACAACACTAAAGCAATAATAACTAAGAGGATACGAAATAAAGTTTGAACTTTCATAATTATATTTTTTTTTACCTTACGTTAATTAAATAAGCAAGCAAAAATAATAAAAATTATGATTCAAAAAGCTATAAATATTTAAAAATTCTAAAAAATGATTCGAGTGATACCAATTGGATATTTTTTTGAAATTAAATTCTTGATTTGCAAATAATCATCTTGATTATTTACAAAATCCAACTGATTTGATTTAATAATTAATATTGGAATTTGTGATCTCTGTTTGAGATACATCAAGTAATTGTCTTGAATAGATTTTAAATAATCTTCAGTAATATCTTGTTCGTAAGGTCTACCTCTTTTAGAGATATTTTTAAGCAAATTTTCAGGCGAATTGTGAAGGTAAATTAACAAATCCGGTTTGGGCAGATAAGTAGAAATAATTTCATAAACCTTTGTAAACAGTATATATTCATCCGTTTGTAAATTATTTTTTGAAAAAATTACACACTTGTCAATAAAATAATCCGCAATCACCAAATCTGTAAAAAGATCTCTTTTCGTTAACAAAGATTTTAATTGTTGATATCTTTCGGTCAAAAAAGTCATCTCGAGTGGAAAAGCATAATGAACAGGATCTTTATAAAATTTTGGTAGAAAAGTATTATCAGCAAACTGTTCTAAAACCAATTCTGCATTAAAATCAAGGGCTAACTTTTCAGATAATGATGTTTTTCCAGCACCAATACAACCTTCAATAACAATATAATTATAGTTCATCATGTTTCAATTATTATCTATGAGTAAAGTGAATGTATTTGTTGAAGTAATGTTTCATTAATTATCTCCTTCAAAGGAATAAGAACAAAATCTCTTTCAAACATTTTCGGATGAGGAATGGTTAATTGAGGTGTTTGTATTTTTTGTAATCCATAAATTAAGATATCAATATCAATGGGTCTATCGGTATAAACTGGATTATTACCCATGGGATTGGTTTTAGTTTTTCTTCCCAATTTTGTTTCAATTGTTTGTAATTCTTTCATTAATTGTAGTGGTGACAAATTCGTTGAAATCAAAATTACTTGATTGAGAAAAGGGGTAGACTGAAAGCCCCAGGATTCAGTTTCAATCACTGAAGAGCGTTTTTTCACTACTCCAATAGTGTTTTCAATATATTCAATAGCATGTGTAAGGTATCGTTTTCGATCTCCCATATTGCTTCCTAATCCTAAAAACACCTCTTCCATACAATTTATATTAAGTTGCAAATTTATATATATTTTTTTATATTTTTGCGTTGTATAAAAAAAGGGTCCCCTTTTTTAAGCATAAATTATTTAGACACATATTAATGATTTCATTATGAGTTACAAAAGATTTTTAAGAAGCAAAACAGATCGAAAGATAGCTGGCGTTTGCGGTGGTATTGCAGAATATTTTAATATTGACTCAACATTAATTAGAGTTCTCTTTGCTGTTGCTGTTATTTTAGGCGGTGGAGGAGTTCTTATTTACTTAATAACTTGGATTTTAACTCCAGAACAACTTTAAATATTTAACTTTTTAAACTTTAATATTATGAACAAAAGATTGTACAGAAGCACCAAAGACTCCAAGTTAGCTGGTGTTAGTGGTGGAATTGCTGAATTTTTTAATATAGATCCAGTTCTTATCAGAATCTCATTCATCTTTTTAACTTTTTTTGGACTTTTTGGGATATTTTTATATATTGTACTAGCCATTGTGATTCCAATTCAACCTATTGAAGGTGCAAATGCAAAAAAGGATGATCCAAATAGTTCTCAAAATGGAGGCAATTCTGTTGAAAAAAATTTTGAAAATATTGGGAAAGAAGTTGAAGATTTAGGGAAAAATATCGGAGCTAAAATGGAAGATTTTGGAAATAATTTCGGAACCAAAATGGAAGATTTTGGGAAAGATTTTGGTTCTAAAATGGAAAATTTTGGAAAAGAGATCGAAGAGAAAGTGGAAGGATTCACTAAAGACTCTAAAACTGGAAAGTTCTTTCTTTCTGTAATTGGAACTCTTTTTATTGGTTTAGGTGCAACAATTCTGATTGCCAAATTTTGCCCCTATTTTAGATTCGAATTCTATTTTCCCACAATCCTTATCCTTTGTGGAATAGTTCTCATTTTATTCAGCTTTAATTCAAAACAAAAATCATAACCATGAATACTAAAAATGTTTTTTCTGGAATATTCTTTATTACATTAGGAACCCTTTGGATCCTTAAATCACTTGAATTTGTTACCTTTAGCTGGCTTGATTTCCTTCAATTGTGGCCAGTTATATTTATTTTTATTGGGATTAGTATGATCCCAATAAAAGATTGGATTAAATTAGTGATTCAAATTTTAATGCTGGCATTCACTATTGGATTACTTTTTGTTTCTGATAGTGACGTTTCTATTCACTCAACTCGAAAATATAGAATTGAAAAAATTACTGATCAAGTTATTGTAGATGAAGAGGTTGTTCAAGAAGTTACTTACAAAGAGGATAGTGTAAAATATGCAAATCTAAACTTATCAATTTCAGCGAGTAAAGTTTCATTTATTAAAGGTGTAAAATTATTTGAATTAGCAGATTCAACTTTAAATGGAAAAGGGGAAATAGAAGTACAAAAAGTGATCAAAAAAGATAAAGCTGAAATAGACGCTGAACTCTATCCTGTTGAAGAGAGAAACAACTTCGTACCCCGTTTCAAAGTAGCATTAGGTGAACGTCCAATTTGGGATATCAACCTTGACTTGAAAGCTACCGAAGGGATGATCGATTTTAGTGCTTTTAAAATTGAAAAACTCACAGTGGTTGCTCAGGCATCATCTGTGAATGTAAAACTTGGATCCAATCTTCCTAATGTTAAGGTTATTGTAGAGTCTGGGGCATCCTCTGTTAAAGTTCAAGTACCTAAGAATATGAAATGTATCGTAAAGAAAGATAATGTGCTCTCATCTTTTTCTGTTAAAGGTCTTAAAAAACAAGAGGATGGCACATTTATCTCTACAGAAACCACTAAAACAGTTGGTGTTATCGAGATCTCAATTGCAGCTGATGTTTCTTCAGTGGATATCGTGAGATATTAAAATTTTTGTCGTAAATTTGCAGGCCTAAAAAAAACCTGTAAAAAGATGGAAATTGCTACGAAATACGAACCGCAAATTATTGAAAATAAATGGTATAAGTTTTGGGATGAGCATCAAATGTTTGCTTCCACTCCAAACGAAAAACCACCATATACTATCGTTATCCCCCCACCTAATGTAACAGGTGTCCTTCATATGGGGCACATGTTAAACAATACCATTCAAGATGTGCTGATTAGAAGAGCCAGAATGATGGGATTCAATGCCCTTTGGGTGCCGGGAACTGACCATGCTTCTATTGCTACTGAAGCAAAAGTGGTTGCTCTCTTGAAAGAGAAAGGGATTGAGAAAAACACACTTACACGTGAAGAGTTTTTAGAACATGCCTGGGAATGGAAAGAGAAACATGGCGGTATCATTCTACAACAACTTAGAAAATTAGGAGCTTCTTGTGATTGGAATCGTACCAAATTTACAATGGATGAAGACCTTTCTGAATCTGTAATCGATGTTTTTATTGATCTATATGAAAAAGGGAAGATCTATAGAGGAGTAAGAATGGTGAATTGGGATCCAAAAGCCCTTACTGCTGTTTCTGATGAAGAGGTTGTTTATCAAGAGGTTCAATCTAAATTGTACTATATCAAATACAAAATTGAAGGTACTGAAAATGATTATGTTACAGTTGCAACTACCCGTCCTGAAACTATTTTAGGCGATGTAGCCGTATGTATGCATCCTGAAGATGAACGTTTTACGCATCTGAAAGGGAAAAGATGTATTGTTCCTCTGATTAATCGCTCTATACCCTTAATTTTTGACGAATATGTTGAGAAAGAGTTTGGAACTGGGGCCTTAAAAATTACGCCAGCTCACGATATCAATGATTATCATATCGGAATCAAACATAAGTTACCATCAATCAATATCTTTAATGATAATGGGACTCTAAACGACCATGCAGAGATTCTGATTGGAGTGGATCGTTTTGAAGCTAAAAAACAGATCATTCCTCTTTTGGAAGCCGCCGGAAACTTAGCAAAAATTGAAGATTACACCAATAAAGTTGGCTTTTCTGAAAGAACTAATGAAGTTATAGAACCAAAACTCTCTTTACAATGGTTTTGCGATATGACCGCCATGGCAAAACCTGCTCTTGATGTAGTTATGGATGATACCATTAGATTTTTCCCAGAAAAATTTAAAAATACATACTCCCATTGGATGGAGAATGTTAAAGATTGGTGTATTAGTCGTCAACTTTGGTGGGGACACAGAATTCCGGCATACTATCTTCCTAATGGAGAGTTTGTGGTTGCAAAAACTCCTGAACTTGCTTTAGAAAAAGCAAATAAACTTTATCCAACTCAAAATCTTCAACTTGCTGATTTAAAACAAGATGAAGACGTAATGGACACATGGTTCTCCTCTTGGTTATGGCCTATTTCGGTATTTGATGGAATCAGGAATCCAAAAAATGTAGAGATCAATTACTATTATCCAACGACTGTATTAATTACTGCACCAGAAATTATTTTCTTTTGGGTGGCACGAATGGTGATGGCAGGTATTGAATGGAGAGAGAATATTCCATTTAAAGATGTTTACTTTACGGGTATTGTTCGTGATAAACAAAGGAGAAAGATGTCAAAATCCTTAGGAAATTCACCTGATCCTATCGATTTAATCAATAAATATGGTGCCGATGGAGTTAGAGTGGGGATGCTTTTTAGTTCTCCAGCAGGGAATGATTTGATGTTTGATGAATCCTTATGTGAACAAGGGCGCAATTTTAGCAATAAAATTTGGAATGCATTTAGATTAATCAAAGGTTGGGAGATCTGTTCAGAGATTCAACAACCCCAACATACGACTACTGCTATTGAGTGGTTTCAAAATAGAATCAACGAAGCTCTTACACAAATCAATGATGATTTCGATAAATATCGTTTATCGGATGCTCTAATGGGTGTTTACAAGTTAATTTGGGACGATTTTTGTTCTGTTTTCTTAGAAATTGTTAAACCACCTTATCAACAGCCCATTGACGTAAAATCATATTTTGAAATCATAGATCTTTTTGAAAAATTAATGCGAATTTTGCACCCTTTTATGCCTTTTATAACAGAAGAATTGTGGCATAGTATCTCTGAAAGGGGTCAAAAAGAGTCTATCATGTTATTGGAAATGCCTAAGCCAACTCCCAATGTAAACCATGAGTTATTAGATAAATTTTCATCCACACTTAAACTTGTTGAGACGATTCGCAGAATTAGAGCTGAAAAAAGTATTCCTCAGAAGATTAAAATTGAGTTATATATCCAAAAAGAGGGTATTCAACATGACACCATTCAAGATCACTTAAATGCTGTGATCATGAAATTGTGTAATTTAGCAACTATACAATACACAAATGAGAAAATTGCTGGTGCCATTAGTTTCATTGAACAAAATACTGAATATTTTATCCCCGTAAGCGACTCGATCAATGTTGAAGAGGAGATTGCAAAGTTAAAAATGGAAATTTCTTATACAGAAGGATTTTTAAAATCTGTTAAAGGCAAACTTTCCAATGAAAAGTTTGTATCTGGTGCACCTGAGCAAGTTGTTGCTATGGAAAGAAAAAAATTGGCTGATGCCGAAGAGAAGATTGCACTTTTACAAGAACAAATCATTAATTTCTCAAAATAATGGCCATTCAAAATATATTTAGATACTTTCTCCTTCTAGGAATTTTCATCATTCCCATCCATTTTTTAATGGAAGATACTGAAAAGTTTCCCATCATGTTATTTGGATTTTTCGGTATCACAATCGCCTTTTGGGGAGCCATTCTATTTATGAAACTTCGAAAAAAGAAATAGAAAAGAGGTTTTAGGTTTAAGGTTTAAGGTTTAAGGTTTAAGGTTTAAGGTTTAAGGTTTTAGGTTTTAGGCATAAGAAACTAATAACTAAAAACTAATAACTAAAAACTATTTTGGGCATTCCCCCTCGCTACGCTCGGGGTCGGTCTCCGCCTTCAAGTCCGCAGCCATAAAGTGTGGTCTGCATGGTCGTTAAAGTAGCTTCCTTCGGTCGCTCTTTAACTCCCTGCATCCCATCACTTTCTAGCTTTGCGGGCTTTCTCGGCTCCGCCCTAATGCAGGCGAAGCGCAGCTTACGGATAGATGAAACCCGAACACAATCTGCAACCTCTGCGAGGTTGATTTGGCTGTTAGCTATGTGAAAATTTTTCTTTTCGATCTTTGCGAAAGTTCTTGGCGCTCTTTGCGGTTAGGGTTTTGGATATTTGTTCATAAGAAAAGATCATAGCGTTTCCCAGTGTAAAAAAGGTGTTCCAGAGTGATTTAATTTTTAAAATTTCTACGAAATAACTCTGTGAAACTTCGTTAAAACACTGTGAAACTCTGTGACCTAATTCATTCGTGAATTAAAAACTACATTTATTAATTCGTTTCTGTCATCGCTCCCATTGGGCAACTGTGAAGGCAAGCACCACATTCAATGCATAAATCTTGATTGATTACAGGATACCCCTCTTTGTTTTGAGAAATGGCATCAACAGGACAAACTCTAATTAATGGACAATAATGATTGTGCGGACATCTACTTTTGTTAACTTCAATTTTCATGATGGATGTTTTTAAATTTTTGGCGAAATTATTGCCAAAAAAGGAGAAAATCCAACTGAATTCATTTATAACACCTATTGAGTGAATCAATAACAAAAGTTTAATAATTAGTCAAAAAACCAAAAAAAAATGTATGAGAAATCATTACTTTCCAATACAGAAAGAACCAAAAATGGAATTGAGAATCTCGTTTGTGGTAATTTCGCCAGTAACTAAACCTAAATGGTGCAAGATGTGGTTTATATCAATAACAATGATATCCGTAGGAGTTTTATTTGCAAATCCATCCTCAATTTTTGTAATTGTTTCTTGAATTTTCAAGAAAATATCGTAGTGACGAGCATTGGTTAGTAGAGTACCTTCAACAATATTATTTTGAGAAACATGAGAAGAGAGCATCTCTTTTAAAAGTTCAATATTTACATCTCTTCTTGCAGAAATGTAAACCACTTCGTAGTCATTCCAATGTGAAAAATGAACCGGAAGATCTTCTAATTGATCAATTTTATTCGCAACAATGATAAATTTCTTATTGATAAAATCAACTTCATTTTCTAAAAACAGCAATTCCTGTTCAATATCATCAATGGTTGTTTCAGTAATATCCACCATATAAAGTATGATTTCTGCTTTATCGATGGCTTTAAAGGTGCGTTCAATCCCAAAACTTTCGATTTCATCTTTAGTAATTCGAATACCAGCAGTGTCAATAAATCTAAAATTGACTCCATTAATGGTAAAGTTATCCTCTATGGTATCTCTAGTTGTTCCAGGAATATTAGAAACGATAGCTCTATCATCATCGAGAAGTACATTCAATAGTGTAGATTTTCCAACATTTGGTTTTCCAATGATTGCCACTGGAATACCTGTTTTCAAAACATTTGCCAACTTAAAAGATTCTGTAAGCTGAGTAACTTCAGTTTTCAAATCTGAGAGTAACTGATTGAGCTTACTCCTATCAGCGAATTCAACATCCTCCTCACTAAAATCGAGTTCCAGTTCGAGAAGAGCTGCCAACTCAACAAATTGAGATCTGAGTGATTTAATTTTTTTAGAAAAATTCCCTTTTAATTGATTTATAGCAAGTTTATGAGAAGTTTCAGATTGAGAATCAATCAAATCTGCCACTGCTTCTGCTTGTGGGAGATCCATTTTCCCATTTAGGAAAGACCTCATCGAAAACTCCCCTGGTTCAGCCAATCTGGCTCCATTTTGGAGTAATAATTCTAAGATTTTCTGTTGAATATATTTAGAGCCGTGACAAGTTATTTCCACCATATCTTCTCCAGAATAGCTATGGGGTGCAATAAATTTTACAGCTACAATTTGATCAATTAATTTCTCATTTTCGTAGATTTCAAGCCATTTGGCAAAATTAGCTTGTAGTTCTAAAAAATTGTTTGGATTTTTAAAAAGGTGACTTGCCACTTGGACAGAATCTTTCCCAGACAATCTAATCATTGCTATTGCTCCGATCCCCTGAGGGGTAGCCAAAGAACAAATGGTATCCGAAATATTCATAGTGCCATTTTTTTTGCAAAAGTAATAAGATTTTTCAACTTTTTGATTCGGTTTTATAAGATTATTCAAAATGGTTTGTTAATGAGTGAAAAAATATGATAAAAAAATGTTTAACGTTGCCCCATTTAATCAATAAACTACTACTTTTGCAACATTAAAACATTGAAATTTAAAAGAATTCATTATGAAAAAGTATTACATTACCTTCGTTATCATTTTATCAGTTTTTTTAACCAATAAGATTGATGCTCAAACCTATAACATGATCAATGGGATCATTGATGTTTCTCATGGCACCTTTTATGATGATGGTGGAGCTTCAAATCCTTACAATAGTTTGGCTGCTGGGTCCATTCAAATGACGTTAAACTCTATCACATACGATAATTTAGGGAATTTAAATCCTTTACAATTCAATTTCTCTGAATTTAGCTGTGGAATTGGTGATACTTTATATATTTATGATGGGAATAGCACCAGCTCCCCTCTGATAGGCGCTTACACCTTAATTCAATCTCCAGGAGTGTTCAATACAACAGGCAGTGCTATAACTTTTGTTTTTGTATCTGATGGGGTTGATGATTCTTATGGATTGAACAACGGATGGGTTGCTCAATTTTCTCCATACAATCCAAATCCTACTACCATTTTATTATCCTCTGCAACAATTGCTCAAACTCCTGAAATTTTCACCTGTAACGCCACTTTATACGATTCTGGTGGCCCAACAGGCAACTACAGCTTAGGGGAAAACAATACTTTAGTGATCACATCTGCGCTCAACAGTCATCTCATTGCTTATACTCAGTTTTTTGATGTGCATACTAGTTGTCTGTTAGAGATTTTTGATGGGAATTTGATTACCAATCCAAATGCCAGAAGAATTGGATATTTTAAAAATGGATTTGCACCACCTGCTCAAATTATATCCAGTACACATTCATTAACGTTTAAATTTACAAGTAACGGATCTCCTGCTACAGCAGATACAGGATTTCAATTTAACATAGGTTGTATTCCAGCCATTTTTCAGCAAACCATAGGAGCTTCTGGTTTTCCTGGAACCAGTATGGGGATGTATCAAGTGGGCAGCACCACTACTTCAACAAATGAGATTGTATTTGATTGTAATGAACCGATTGTATTGTTAGAAACAACGGTTAATGTTCCTGGAGTAAGCACTTATGATTATACAGTAAGTT
>JBLJBB010000111.1:0-2788 GCA_047638115.1 Bacteroidales bacterium
AGATATCCTTGAATATCTACACCAGCAGGACAAGCTTGAGTACATGGAGCTAAACAATCTGCATAATGGTTGCTTAAAATCAATTCCAATGCCATTTTACGTGATTTGATCACTCCTGGAGTATCCGTAAAAATCTCCATCCCCTCTTGAACCAAGGTTGAACAAGATGGTTGGTGAGATTTATACCCTTTAATTTCAACAACACAAACAAAACAAGATGAAAACGGTTTTAACTTAGGATCGTGACATAAATGGGGAATCTCAATTCCCTGATCTAAACACACATTTAATATGGTTTCACCTGTTGCAACTTTTATTTTGTTACCGTTTACCTTTATATTTATTAATTCACTCATTTTTATCTCAAAATTAGTTTATTCTTTTCATTAAAATCTTCTGATGGCGTCAGATTTACACTTCTCATAACATGCCCCACATTGAATACAATCCTCTTGTCTTATGAAGTGAATCTTTTTAACTTCTCCATCTATAGCATTTGTAGGACAAGCTCTTTTACATAGAGTACAACCAATACACGCCTCTGCAATTACTTCGTAATGGATTAGGGCACTACATTGCAAAGCTGGACATCTTTTATCTATAATATGAGCTTCATATTCATCTCTGAAATATTTCAGTGTAGACAAAACTGGATTTGGAGCTGATTGTCCTAACCCACACAATGAATTATTTTTGATTTCATTCGCTAAATCTTCTAGAAGTTCAATATCTTCAATCACCCCTTTTCCTTGAGTGATCCTCTCCAGAATCTCTAACATGCGCAATGTGCCCACTCTGCAGAAAGTACATTTTCCACAAGATTCACTTTGAGTAAAGGTTAAAAAGAACTTTGCAACATCCACCATACAAGTAGTTTCGTCCATAACTACCATACCACCTGAACCCATTATTGCTCCTGTTTCGATGATTGCATCATAATCAATGATTGTGTCTAATAAATGTGCTGGAACACAACCACCTGAAGGCCCTCCCAATTGAACAGCTTTTATCATTTTGCCATCTGGAACTCCCCCACAAATATCATAAATAATGGTATTAATGGGTGTTCCCATTGGAACTTCCACTAATCCCGATTTTGAAATTTTTCCAGTTACAGCAAACACTTTTGTCCCTTTAGCTTTTTCTGTTCCTAAAGCAGCATAGGCATCAGCTCCAGCTGAAATGATTGCCGGAATATTAACTAATGTTTCTACATTGTTTATGGTTGTAGGATATCCCCATAATCCCTTCTCAGCAGGAAATGGGGGTCTTTTATTTGGCATTCCGCGTTTTCCTTCAATGGAAGCCAACAAGGCAGTCTCTTCACCACACACAAAAGCACCTGCTCCTTCTTTTATATAAATATCAAAATCGAAACCTTCAATTCCAAATATATTTTTTCCTAAATAGTTTTTTTGAGTGGCTTGTGATATGGCAATTTTTAATCTTTTTATTGCTAATGGATACTCCGCACGACAATAAATCACCCCATGAGAAGCCCCGATAGCTTTTCCGGCAATGATCATCCCTTCCAAAACACCATGTGGGTCCCCTTCTAAAATTGAACGATCCATAAATGCCCCTGGATCACCTTCATCAGCATTACAAACAATGTATTTTGTATCATTGTCCTGTTTAGCAGCGAGTTGCCATTTTATTCCTGTAGGGAAACCACCGCCCCCACGTCCACGCAATCCACTTTTTAGGATCTCGTTGATGATTTGCTCGGAACTCCAATCTTTGATCTTTATAATCGCTTTATATCCTCCACGAGCTTCATACTCTTCAATAACTTCCGGATTGATGATTCCACAATTTCTTAGTGCCCATTTAACCTGAGAATCTACATAGGTATTTTCTGGTGCTGAAAATTGATTAGAATAGACCACTTCATCTTTAACAATTTCTCCTTTAAGTAGATGGTTAGCAATGATACTTTGTAATGAAACATCCGTAACTTTTCCATAAAGTACCGATTGTTTTCCATTTTCAATATGAACTAAAGGTTCACAAAAACACATTCCAATGCAGTTGGTTTTTTCAAGAAGGAAAGAATTTGGATGTTCTATAAGATAAGATTCAAGTTGTTGATATATTTTTTGGGCTCCGGCTGCAATTCCACAACTACCTAAGCCAACTTTAACAGTAACATTCTTCATAAAAGGGGTTATTTATTTCGTTGACAACTCTTTTTCCATATTTTTTATCACTGCAACGGATGATTTTGCATCTAATTTTCCATAAGTTTCCTCACCTATCATCATTGCAGGAGCAAGTGAACAACAACCTAAACAAGAAACAGACTCTAAAGTATATAATCCATCAGGAGTTGTTTCCCCCTCTTTAACAGAAAGGTGCTCAGAGATCGCATTATAAACCACATTTGCATTTTGCACATGACAAGCTGTCCCTTTACAAACTTTGATTGAATATTTTCCTGAAGGAGTTAATTTAAACTGAGCATAAAAGGTCGCCACAGCATATAATTCACTGACTGGAATATTTAATTCATTGTCAATCAGAACTAATGCAGATTTTGGCAAATAGGTATATACAGCTTGAACTTCTTGAAGCAGGGTAATCAGCCCTCCAAGTTTGCCTCTATATTTTTCAATGATTGGATGAATTAAGGATAGATCCACTTCGTTTTCAGGCAAAGAGGAGATTTGAGGGGTAATTTTTCGTACTCGCATTGAAATAATTATGTGTTGGTTAAACATTCACAAAATAACCCGCAAAGATACAAAATAATAAGCAAATTAGCTAATGAGATAATGAGCTAATTTGA
>JBLJBB010000112.1:0-2646 GCA_047638115.1 Bacteroidales bacterium
GATTAACGCCAGCAGAGGCGAGAACATCGTGGTGCTGAACACCAGGCGAATGTGATGCAGTTGCGATAAAAGTGTTTACGGAGCTCAAGACCATATAATGCGAAATAATGCCCGATTGTCGGCAAAATATTTAATTTACTTTAACAATCAACAGATGTTCAGTGAAGGTGCCAAATTAATAAATTTGGCGAGCTGTTCATGAAGTATGATAATCTTAAAGAGTTTCACTATTTCAGAGCGTTAAAGGCTCTCGGACTCAAATAAAGGAAACTTTACCAGACACGTTATACGTTCGCTGTCATGATGCTCAAAGCAGGAGAAGAACTGGCTTGGATTCGTGACATGTTGGGACATACTGACTTGAAACAGTTGGTGGAAAGGTATGGGAACTGGGTTAGTAAACCAAAAGGAAGATGCAGCGGGTAAATTAACTCTGAAGTTGTAGTAGAAATGATATAGTTATTTATGTAATCGTTATGACGTTTATTGTTTTGTCTATTAACGTACCCGTAACTGTGACTATTCTATTTGTACCGTAATTTCTTACGGCATATTCTTCGTAAATATTCTTATTATCAGTTTTACAGTGAATAGTCCCATGTGCATTGGAATAAATTGTGAAAGTATTTCTATTTATTAGGCCTTTGATAGTTCCACTAATAGAAGTATCTTTTTTGAGAAACTCTCTAAGATTGATACTATTGAGGTATTCTCTATTATTGATTCTTCTTGTTATACCTTTAATTGCTATATCAAAAGTTTCAATTTCTTTGATTTTACTTATATTTATTAATTTTTCCATAATATTATAATATGAGTTATTGGGTAAAAGATGTTGGTAGAAATCTACATCAAAGAAGCCATTTTCGATGTCGTTATATATTTTTTCAAGCAAAGATATAGTTTTCACTGGCAATTCTGGTGATTCTAAATGAAAAATCATGCTTCCTGCCTGTTCGATTAGAAAAGGTGTTGCAATCTCATCATTTGCAATAACAATCTCATTCTCAAAATCATAATAAGTTTGTTGAATTTTTTTCCTTATTGATGAAGACATCCCATTTGTTGTACTTAGTTGCGGACCGTCGAGTAAAATTGAAAAAACATTGTTAAACTTAATTTGCGAGTTAATCAAAAAGAAGTCTGAATTTAATTTAAAATATTCATGTAACTTTTCTTCAATAGATTTTCCATTCAGTTTTTTTAAAACAGCTTGATTTGGGACACCATTTTTGTATTCATACTCAAAATATGTATATTTACCAGATATTAAATCTTTGAATAATTCTTCTGTAAGTTTATTCATGTCAAAAGAAATACGATATTCAGCTTCTTCATTGAAGTATGCATGAAATGTTAAGACAGATTTTTTTTCATCAGAAAAAATTTTTAATTCTTTCCAGTTTGTAGTCGTCATCATTCGATATCCTTGTACATAGGATAAGCCCTGTTCTTAATTTTTTCAATTAACCATTCATTAAAATTTTTACCCTTCTTATTTCTAAAAAAGGATGGTTTGAAGACACTTAAAGAGTTTAGCTTTAATCTTTCTACAGTTTTAATATTGGCTTTTTTTTCATCAAGTAACCAATCTCTTAAAAAACGGAGCACTTCATTTTCATGCATTTTATTGATAAAGATAAATTTGTTGTGAGGCCACACGGTAATGCCATCCCATGCCGCTAAAAGTATAATTTGCTCTATTCCTCTATTCTTATATTTTGCGTATTCCTGTATACCTATTGTTCTGCCAATCCCGTTTCCTTTATATTGTGGTTTAAGAATGAAAAATTCATGCTTAACAACTTTTCCATTTTTTCCTTGTTTTGCTCCAACTAAGCCCAGAGAGTTGAAGTATGTACGTTTTATGGGGATTATAAGTATGCTTTCGTTGTTTAAATTTACGATATCAACTTCTGCCGTCTTTGATGCGCTACTATCTGACAAAGTAACAGAATTAGTTGTTTCAGGAAGTGAGTATATTTCTTTAATATCTGATTGCGTTAAAGGCATTCATTAACTCCGAAAGAGTGTTTGCTCATTTGTATCGTAATGTGAAAATGTTACCATTGCTCGCTATCGATTTCAATAAAATATATAGTAATCGGCAAATCTGTGTAAACTATTGATAGTAAAAATGGAGGCGGTGGGGATCTTACTTAGTCTAATCCAGTCTAATCATGTATAGTAATTTACTGTTGTATTAATATTTTAGCTTAGGTATTGATGTGCTGATTTTGACTGAAATCGACAGTTTCAGTTCCCAAAAAGTTCCCATTGGGATGTAAGAAATTTATATTTCGAGAGTATGATTTTTATCTTTGAATAATAAATAATATACTACCGGAAGTCTAAAATACAGACTTATTCTACTGAAACAATCCCGACAGTCAGAACTCTTTTGCCTCATCTGATATACCGATATTAGAAGTGAGAGCAATAATGAGTGAAATAATGTTGCGTACTATATTGTTTCTTCAATCCATTTTTTTCGCTGATTATACTTTTCCTGAATTTGACGTTTGATTTCAGAGTCTTTGACCACATTAAAGTCAATTTTTTGGGTTATATTTTTGAATACTGTTTGGATCAGACGAAAGTTTACGTCTAAGTCTTTGGCGTATTTTTTCCAATCCTCTTTTGTCA
>JBLJBB010000113.1:0-57475 GCA_047638115.1 Bacteroidales bacterium
ATTACGAAGTATCATGGCAAAATCAAATGCACATATCATTGCCATGACTGGCTCCTATTTTAGAGGGGATAGTGTACCTGTTTTATTACCCGAAGATGAAGCCAAGTTTACAAAAGTTACGTACACCTATTACGAGCAATTAAATGGGTACAATTACTTAAAATCTTTAGGTATTGGATACAATTTTTATCAGGGTAAATACACTTCTGCAATCATGGATATTTTGGATACAAACAAAAAAACAATCCTACATATTCCTAATGTAAATGCAGGAGAATCTACGAAAGATAAATATAAAGAGGTAGATACCATAATCGATACAATAGGGGAAATTGAAAAAGTTGATCCTGAAACTCGAGTAATTTTTGTGAAACGACATCAAGATAAGAAAACCATTAAAGTAGCAGACTTGGTTAATGATAATCCTATTGACAGAGATAAAATAATTACCTATTTACGCAAAATCAAATCAATTGATGATATGGATTTGATTATCGCTTTAGGAATGGCAAAAGAAGGTTTTGATTGGCCTTTTTGCGAGCATGCTTTAACTGTTGGGTACAGAGGTTCACTTACAGAAGTGATTCAAATTATTGGACGATGCACTCGGGATAGCTCTAATAAAACACATGCTCAATTTACAAATTTGATTGCACAACCTGATGCTGCCGATAACGATGTGAAGTTATCTGTAAATAACATGTTAAAAGCGATTACGGCTTCCCTTTTAATGGAGCAAGTGCTAGCCCCAAATTTCAAGTTTAAAACCAAATTGTCAGATGATGATAAAACTGAAGCTGGTGTAATTAAAATCAAAGGTTTTAAAACACCCTCTTCAAAACGTGTAAAAGATATTATTGAATCCGATTTAAACGATTTGAAAGCTGCCATTTTACAAGATGATACTGTTCAGAAAGCAATTCCGGGCAATTTAGATCCGGAAGTGATCAATAAAGTATTAATTCCGAAAATTATCCAGATCAAATATCCTGAGTTATCTGAAGATGAAGTGGAAGAGATCCGTCAACATGTTCTAGTAGATTCCATCGTAAAAAGTGGTGAAATTCAAGAAATAGGAGATAAAAGATTTATTAGAATGGCAGATCAGTTTGTAGATATTGATGATTTACATATAGATTTGATAGATCGTATTAATCCATTTCAAAAAGCTTTTGAGATTCTTTCAAAGGACGTTACAACTAAGGTCTTAAAAGTAATTCAAGATGTGATCGCATCAACTAGGATTCAAATGACCAAAGAGGAGGCGCTCCTTTTATACCCTGAAAGAGTAAAAGAATTTATGTTAATTTACAACAGAGAACCATCTGTAACATCAGTTGATCCTTTGGAAAAAAGAATGGCAGAGGCAATCCTATTTTTAAAAGATTTAAAACGAAAAATGCAAAGTGGACAAAGATAAAATTTTACAAGAATTATTTGAAAATGATCCATTAGGGTTATTAAATATCAAACCTTCCAATTCACCAGCAAGAAATGAAGATGAAAGGCTGGTCGCATCTTTTATGGAGATCAATCAATTCTATGAAAAAAATATGCGAGAACCTATTGTCGAAAATGGTATTCAAGAGTATCAACTATACACACGCTTAAATTCTTTTCGGAAAAATGGTTATAAAATTGAAAAATTGAAAAAATATGATCATTATAATCTGTTAAACTGTGAAAAATCAAGCCCAATTACAATAGATACTTTAATGGAAAATGACCCATTAGGGTTATTAGATGATGACGCCATGGGTTTGTTTGATTTAAAAAATATTCAACCAAAAGATAAAACCCGTGCAGAAACCGATTTTGTAGCGCGGCGTAAACCATGTTCAGATTTTACAAATTATGAACCATTATTTAAAAATGTACATAAAGATTTAAAAGAAGGAAAGCGGAAACTCATTGAATTCAAATTAGGAAACCTAAGAGAGGGTGCATATTATGTGCATAATGGAATTTTATTCTTTGTCGAAAAAATTGAAATTACCAAAAAAGACCATTATAAAGCAGATGGGACTAGAGTAAGAGAAGATGGTCGTTCAAGATGTATTTTCGAAAACGGAACCGAATCCAACATGCTTAAAAGATCCATTGAAAAACTTCTTTATACCAATGGACAAGTTATTACTGAAAATATTGATCAATACAATGAAGCATTTGTAGAAAAGTTCAGCAATATTTCTGAAGAAGACAAAGAAGTGGGGTACATTTACATTCTCAAATCCAAGTCTGAAAAGAAAGAGATCAAAGAGATTCCCCATTTATATAAAATTGGATACTCAAAGACAACAGTTGAAGACAGAATTAAAAATGCTTTTCAAGAGCCCACCTATTTAATGGCAGATGTCAGAATTGTAATGACCTACAAATGTTTTAATATGAATCCCCAGAAATTAGAACAACTTTTGCACAACTTTTTTGGAAAATCCTGCTTAAATTTTGATATTTTTGACAATAATGGCAATCGACACACCCCAAGAGAGTGGTTTATCGCCCCACTACCCATTATTGAACAAGCCATTCACTACATCATATCCGGAGATATAGTTTATTACAAATATGATCCATTGAATGAAGAGATTGTGGAGAGGAGAAACTAATTTTAATTTTTTTTAGAAAATATTTCAATCAAATTATAAAAATAAATAACATGTTTAAGAAAATTATAAATCTTTTCAAATCTGAAAATTTTTGGATAAATATTTTATCTAGTCTAATTGGTCTAATAATCATATATGTTTTTACATTTTTAATTGGACTCATAAAAGGTTTTGATTTTATTTCTTCAATTGAATGGACAATAAACCTTTTCAGTTTAAAAATAAATCTATTATTTATATTATTAATTATCATTTTTGTAATAGCTTATATTAATTGGAAGAACAAACAATTACTTAACTACATCAAAAATAATTATTTTACTAAAGAAGAAATTTATAAAAACTTGGAGATAAAGTTAAATTACAAAGATTTTGAAGACTTTAAAGACATATATGATTATCGAAGACTAAAAAATCATCCTTGGCATGAAAATTACGTAAATAAATTTGATAATATTTGTTCCTTTAGGTCTATGGTTTATTTTGGGATTACAAAAAATGATCCAAATAAAATTGATAATGGTATTCAAGGATTAATTAAAGAATTTAAAGGAATAGATTCTATAACAAGTGAAATGAAGACAGAATTAACCAACTTGTTAAATGATTGTTATCCAGATAAATTCGATAATTATAAAGAAGAATTAATTCAATTATTAAAAGAGATTAGAACAATTTAGTCAAAAAGATCACTTATTAATCGATTTTATTAAATTTAGTTATTGAATTAAATAATATTAACTAGGACACAAACAAATTGGATAACATCTAACTCAACTTTCCAATTTTTGTTAAAATGATCTCCATACAAATAGATTATTTTATTTAAAGAATCATACTCTTTCAAACTTATTGCATTTTCGAGGTCAAAATTAATATGCTTTGAATGAATAATTTTATTACAAGCTTCTCGGAAAGTCAGATCTGTATCACTATAAGGATTTTTTTTTAAATCTGAAAATAACTTTCCAACTACCGATGTACATGAATATTTACTTTTACAAACCTCTTGATTTAGATCAATTTCATTTCTAATTTGTACAGCACATTCAAGAAGTATTCTAGAAATCTCTGAAAATTCATACACAGAAACTAGGTTTTGCTTTAAATCTATAAGTGCATTAGACTTTTCAGATGCGTTTACAATGGATAATAAATGAAATGCTTTTTGTTCTAAAAGTGAATAACACTCATGAATTGGATACCCATTTATCCAAGGATTGCCATTTGTTTTAAATTCCATAATTGAAAATTTTAATTGTTAAAAATCATTTTTATAACATTCAAAAATAGCAAATAATTAGATATAACTCAATATTATTTGAAATGTTTATTAAATTGATCTTTAATCTGTATTTAAAACCCATTCCCGTTAGGGACTAAATGTCGGTAGAAAGGAATGATTCTTATGAAAGTCCCAGTACTGTATAATCAAAAATAGTGGTTTTATTTGCGCGGAATAATCAACAAAAATAATTTAAGGGCGTTTGCCCCGACATCTTCATTATAAACAAATCATCAGAAACTATATATCAGGGCTACGCCCCTCTGAATTATCACACACCATTCATCTGCTACGAAGATGTCGCTCCTATGGAGCTAAGGAAAGACCACGGAACTCGGACTATGGACTAAAAATATCAAATTACTATAAAGAAAATCCTTATAAATCTGCGTTTGAAAATCCGCGTCATCCGCGTTCCATTTTACAATCCCCCATTCCATCATGTTAATCGTCACTAGTCCTTTTCCATTTTTTCCCCTGCAACCTCTTCGAGGTAGTAAATTGTGGTGTGGCTTCATTCATCCGCAGGTAGCTTCGCAACCTACGGTTACTAATCTGCAACCTCTTCGAGGTTGATCTCGAAAGTTACAAATATAACGCTGTGCTGTAGCAAACAACTCTTCACTCTTCACTCTTCACTATTCACTATTCACTATTCACTCTTCACTCTTCACTCTTAACTCTTCACTACTATTTCCCCATCATCACCAGCACCCCCTTATTCTCTTGGAATGCGATTTTGGCGGTGGCGAGGAGGGTGGTTATCCATTCTTCTAGGGCACGGAGGGATTGTTCTTTGGTGAGGGTGGAGAGTTGACATTCGCCTGATGTTTGGAAATAGGCAGAACGGCGCTCTTCGAGTGTTGCTATCAAGGTGTGACCCTCTTGGATCTCTTCTGGTGTTACTTTTAAGCGGAGTAATTTGGCAGCTATGTCAGGATTTTCTGAGACCTCCTTGTAAAATGTCCGGAGGGTTTCTATTGCAATTCTGCATTTTTCGAGTACTTGTGCCTCACTGATGGTTCTTTTTGTTGCCATAACCGTATATTTTTGTCAAATTTCCCTTCCTTTTTAGTATTTCCCTATTATTTTAGCTCTCCTTAACGTTACTCTTCAATTCCTTATCGATGCTCATGAATTACTTATTGATGCTCATAACTTCCTTAACGTTACTTTAGTATTCCTTATAGTTACTCGAGTTTTCCTTAGTAGTACTATTGTATTCCTTAACATTACTCACGTATTCCTTAACGATGCTCATGAGTTCCTTATTATCTCTTTTGTGTTTCTACGTGTTCTTTAGTGTTACAGTTCAATTTCTGTGACAAAAATATAGAAAAAAGTTTACAAACGAAAATTCGACCCCGGCCGGGGTCGAACATTTTTTACAAACAACCCTCATTTCTATAGACATGCAACCCCATTCGGGGTTGGAGTTTATAAGGTGGCATCATTCTTCCGTAAGCTGCGCAAGCTTGCATACGGTTACGCACATGAAACCCCTTCGGGGTTGAGATCAGATGCTCGGGTCAAAACCCAAAACCTTATAGCTAAATCCTTTGGACCTTAGACTTTAGACTTTAGACATTCAAAACCGCAGGTTTTGAAAGCGTTAGGGATGTGGAGGGCGCCGAAGGCGGTACGAAATGGAGCGCCAGCGACATGGAGTACGGGAGCGAAGCGAACCCCGGAACAAGCCCGACGGCGTGCGGTGGTTCGTGCGTAAGGAGAGCCGGAACGCCCAAAAATAGATAATAGATAATAGATAAGAGTGGAGAGTAATGTTCGATTTGAACTCCTTTCGCCCTTAGCCCTTCGCCTTTGGCCCTAAAACGTCTTAATCACTAATGCCGGAGTTCCTTTTAGCTTAATCTTCAAATCTTTAGAAATTTCAATATAGGTTAACCCATTTTTTTCAATGACTGGAATGAGTTGATTATAGCCTAAAATTTCAATCTTTGAATTAGTGCGAAAATAGGGAGGAATCATTATTGTATCAGGAATCACTTCGTTTTCATTAAGAAGATAGAACATATATTTCACCTTTTCATCCTTGGATTGGGTGAAACAATATTTGTCTTGTTCGTAGGGAGTTAACGGTTTGGTGTTGTATATCGCTTCCCCATTGATGTTCATCCAGGCGCCAATCTCTTCGAGTCTTTTGTACATTTCAGGAACCAAATCTCCCGTTTTATCGGGGCCAATGCCAAGGAGTAGATTTCCCCCTTTGGAGACTATTTTCACCAAAGTGTGGATGGTCCAGTTGATAGATTTATATTTTTCGTTGGGGATCGCATACCAGCTATCGCCTAGCGTGATGCAACTTTCCCAAGGATAATCAGGTTTAACAATTGGAATAGATTGCTCAGGTGTTCTGTAGTTTTCATATTCTCCATGAACGGTTCTATCTACTACTAAAATTCCAGGTTGATTTGCTCTGGCCATTTTTGCAATTCTGGGCATATTGATATCTTGGATCCACACCCTTTTTCCTAACCAGTTCTTGGTCTCTTCGGTTAATGAACCTTCGGGACGCACTTGTCCGCCATCTAACCATAAAATGTCAATTTTTCCATACCCGGTCATCAACTCTTCAATTTGATTGTAGGTGTAATTTTGGAAATTGGCCCATTTTTCTGGATATTTTTTAGGGTCATAGTTTACATTTCTATCAAATGGAGGGAAATAATCCCACCAATAATCGTTGCTGTGCCAATCGGGTTTGCTGAAATAAGCGCCAATTGCCATATCTTGAGACCTGAAGGCATTAAACACCTCTTTCACCACGTTTGCACGAGGATTGGTTGAGAAGAGCGACCCTTTATCGGTGATTTTATAATCGGTATATTTTGAATCATACATACAGAAGCCGTCATGGTGTTTGGTAGTAAAAACTACATATTTCATCCCTGCATTTTTACACGCTTTGGCCCATTTTTCAGGATTAAATTGGATAGGATTGAACACTTTTCGGATATTTTCGTACTCTTCAACATATTTGTAATAGTTGTCTGCGTAAGGACCTCTTCTTTTACACCAATCTTCATCTTCTGGGCACAAACTCCAACTCTCCACCACACTCCATTCGCTGTAAGCACCCCAATGGATGATCACCCCAAACTTCCAGTCTTGCCATTTTTCGAGATTCATTTTCACTAAAGAATCTTTAGGCCAAATGTAAGCTTCCTCCTCTTTTTCCTCAGGTTCAATAAAGCGGATCCTTCTTTTGTAGATCTGCTCCTCATCGGTAAGAACTACCAAATAGTATCTGCCGTAAGGGTGTCTGGTAAGATCGTAGGTAAAATAACCCTCTTTAAGACTGGGGTATCTGTGCTCTTCCACCACAACATCACCCGGGTCAGTAACAATACGAACGGTGATATCTTTGATTGTATTAGCGAAATAGGAGAAAGTGGTTTTGTCAGAGGTTCTTGCAGGGTATAACGACATGGAACGCAATTCAGGATCGATAGGGTCTGGATTGGCACCAATCACAAAGTTGTAGCTCCAACCGGAACCACAATCGGAATCGAAGGTTTTGATCAGTTTATTCTCCCCATTTAACAGACGAGCTTCCCCTTTTCCCCCTTTTAGATTGTACCAGAATTCCAACCCATCACCCATCGTGTCGGTAAAATGAAGGGTATAGGCGCCCGGTTTTAATTCCAACTCTTCCAAATAAGCATTTTGAGCGGTTAAGGAGCCCAGTGTTTTTAAATAAACTAGGAGTCCATTTTGATCCGTCACTTTCCAACAGTTGTGTTGGGGTTCGTTGTTCGTTAAAAGATAAAATTTAAGCGGAGACTGGTGCACTGGAGGAGCGGAAAATGTAGATTGAGCGCTGTTATCTAGTACATATTGATCTTTTTTTCCATTTGGTTTCTCTAAAGTTACTACAAATGCGTTGCTGTTTTCTTTAAAATCGATTCTACCAGGAAGCGTTATGGTGGCACTTTGATTGAATGAAAGATTCCCTGTCCAAACATATTTGTTCATGGCAAATCCTTTGGTTCCGTAGGAAACCGTAACAGTGGTAAGGGGTTCACTTCCATTGTTTTTAATCACAATAATCGGATTACTCCCCGATGGATTGAGACGTGAATGTAACGTTTTATTCGAAGGCACCACAATATCAGCCACGGTTACATCGTGGGTATTTGTCGGTTTTTCGTATTGAATCATGTAAGCACTGATCACTTGTGCCCCACTGTTAATCACTTCAGCGGTATAAGGTTCCATTTTAAAATGAACGGTATTGTACTGATTTTTCACTACAGGGAGTTCAAAAATTTCAGGATCCACTAAGTTTCCGGGACACCAATTGGCACGATCAAAAATCCAGGTACCCGCTTGTGGATACACAGGATTATCGCCACATTTTTTCCACATCTGGCGTTTTTGAACGAGGTTATTGTTGTACCAAATTTCACGAAATTTACTACAAAATTCAGCGCAATTATCGGGTTGATCCATGCCATGACCCGTTTGAATCACTCTTAGGCGGGCAAAATCTGCATTGAGTTCCCCTTTAAAAATGACGGGAACCATTTGCACATCAATAGGGTTCTCTATGTTTCCATATTCGAAATGTTCATTATAGATTTGAGTGATAGAGATCGGTTTAGCCACAGGGGGTCCGGTAATGATCTCAAATTCGAGGGTGATCAACCAGCCACGATCTTCATTAGGTTCGTAACCAGAGTGGATATAGTTAATTTCGCAGCTATCTCTAAGGATTAAACTGAGGTCTGTAATATCATTTTCCCAGGTAAAATTCCAATCTTTAGGAAAAAAACCGCCATAAGGGGTGATCACTCTACCAATTTCCCAATCTTTTTTTTCACCGTTTGCACCGCCCACTCTTTCAAGAAGAATTCTGTCGGAGTAGTCCCAATCGGCGCACCTCATAGAGTCGGGGCATCCGAAATGCACTTTAAGGGTTATCTTTCTTACAGGCACATCTTTAGCGGGGAAAACGCCCCATTTTTGATGCGCTTTCCACCCTTTAGAGGGGTCGGTAACCACCACCTCTTTGAGGAGAGGAAACACACGAATAGTATCTTGCGCTAAAACTGTGTTAAAAATAAATAGAAAAACTAAAACAAAAAGGGATAACAATCTTTTCATAGAATCAAATTTTTAATAAGAAGCTACAAAGATAAGGAAAAAAGCTGAATCTTTACATGAAAATTACCCTAACATTTGAATCACTTTCCTCATGGCATCAATAAAAAGATCTATCTCATTTTTAGTATTATAAAGAGCAAAAGATGCTCTGACTGTACCTGGAATATCAAAATGTTGCATGATTGGTTGTGTACAGTGGTGACCAGTTCTAACAGCAATACCCATTTGATCTAAAAGAAAACCAACATCGTAAGGATGATGTGTGCCAATATTAAAAGAGATTACTGCGACTTTGTGAGGTGCAGTACCAAAGAATTTAATTCCATCTATCTGTTGTAATTTTTGATAAGCATAGGTAAACAGCTCGTGTTCCATTTCTGCAATCTTTTCGATACCAATTTGTTGCATATATTCAATGGCTTTCATCAAGCCGATCACATCGCCAACACTCGGCGTACCCGCTTCAAACTTGAAAGGGAGCTCATTATAAGTAGTTTTTTCGAATGTAACCGTGCTGATCATCTCCCCGCCCCCTTGGTAAGGTGGCATCTTGTTTAACCACTCCTCTTTGCCGTACATAACACCAATCCCCATGGGAGCATACATTTTATGACCAGAAAAACAATAAAAATCACAATCCAAATGTTGAACATCCACTTTTTCATGTGAAACAGCTTGTGCACCATCGATCATAACCGGAACTCCTTTAGAATGAGCTATGTCTATAATTTTCTTGATTGGATTTATGGTACCTAAAGCATTAGAGATGTGGGTTATGGCAACTATTTTTGTATGTTTATTTAATAGAGATTCAAAAATCTCAAGATTTAATACACCCTCATCATTAAATGGGATCACTTTAAGGGTAGCCCCTTTCTCTTCACAAATCATTTGCCAAGGTACAATGTTAGCATGGTGTTCCATTTCAGAAATGATCACCTCATCTCCAGCATTGAGAAACGCTTTTCCAAAAGAACTTGCTATCAAATTAATAGACTCCGTTGTACCTTTTGTAAAAATAATTTCATGATTATGTTTTGCATTGATAAATTGTTGAACGGAAGTTCTTGCTTTTTCAAACTGATCTGTAGCTTTTTGACTCAAATGATGTACCCCACGATGAATATTACTATTGATTGTTTCATAATACTCTTTAACGGCATCAATGACAACCTGAGGTTTTTGAGTAGTTGCTGCATTGTCAAAATATACTAAAGGTCTATTTTGAATCAGTTGGTCTAATATTTTAAAATCTTTTCTATAAGGATTCTGTTTCATTATCATCTTTTAAATTCCAAGTCATTTTTTTGTAATGAAGCGCATATAATCCAATAAATAACGCTGTAAAGAGAATAGACCAAATTCCTGGATTCATAGTATTTAGCATCAAGAGTGGTGAAAGGAAGAGGATTAAAATTTGAGCAACTGTATATATGTGAAATCCTTGTTTTTTCATATATAACATGAAAACGGCTCCAATTATAGATCCAACTGAGAGAAATGCAAGTAAAGCATATTTCCATGGAGCAACTTCAGACATTTTTAATAACATTTCATCCAAGATGGGATTCGAAAATGGGGAAGGATAGTTCGTTAAATCTTTAGCAATAAATGCATATAAAAGGTTTCCAAGAACTCCAAACCCAGATCCAATGAAGGTTAAAACACATAATACAGTTAAAAATCCTGGTCTTGTTTGTTTTTGTGGCTCAAAAGGGTTATGAGCGTTATAGTAGGTTTCTTGATTGTTGTTTTCCATAATTCGAAAATTTTGTTATTGATATGCAAAGATACTATTTTGTATCAAATTTTTGCTCTTTATAGGATGGAATAATTTGATTTAATTTTAAGAATTAGTACGTTTTTTGTCTGATTTGTTACTTTAAATTGTTCATTAGTTCTATGACCCATGATCCATAAAATTGCAGATGGCTCTGAAGAGGTGGTTAAAATGGGAACATTTTGTTTTTCAAAAAGGGTGAATTTCTGATTGATAAAAAAGTCGCTTAGCTTCATTTTCCCTTTCATTCCTAAAGGTTGAAACCAATCTCCCTCATTCCATGTACGAATCAAAAGTGGAAACTGAAGCTTTTCAAAATCGAAGTAGGCAATTTTTGGATCGTTAAGAAAAGTAAAGTTTGGCTTATTAGATTCTAAATCATACTCAATTTGGTTCTCTTGTAAATCTTCAAGTGATTCAACAATTATCGTTTTCCGTTGTTTTTTAGAGTTTTTATATTGAATAATGAGTTGAGATCTATCTTTTATTATGATATATTTTTCATTAAAAAACTGTTTTCCACTCTCCCCTTGTAATTGATAAAAAAGCTGTTCAATAGTAGGATAATTGAAATTAAAATCTGACAAAATTTCGAACAAAATTAGCAACGGTTCTTGTTGACAGAGGATCTGTTCAATATTAATACTCCATTCATGTTCACTGTTTTGATGAAGAAGTTGAGTTTTAATTGCGTTTATTTGAGATTTATAAAAACGATACTGAGTATTAAAAAATCCAATATTCTTAGAAAAAGTATGCACAACATTTGGATTAATCGTTTCCAAAATAGGAATCACCTGATTTCTAATTCTATTGCGTTGGTATTGATCTTCAAGATTAGATAGATCTACTCTATATGGAATCTCATGTATCTGAGCATACTCTTTAATTTGAACTGATGAAAATGACAATAATGGACGAATAATTTTTCCATATTTTGGTGGAATCCCATTTAAGCCATTATATCCAGCACCTCTGGTAAGATTTAGAATTAAGGTTTCAGCATTATCATTTGCATGATGCGCGGTACAAACATAGTCATAATTGGAAGATAACTCTTGAAACCAATCATACCGTAAATCTCTTGCTACCATTTCAATCGATTTCCCAGAGTTTTTTTGTACTGAATAGGTGTCAAATTCTTTTACAAATATTTTTGGAGAGCAACTTGTATTAATTTTTAGAAACTCAATTAGATTTTGAGCAACAAAATTCATATCTTTGTCTGAATCTTCACCTCTTAGATGAAAATTACAATGTGCAATATCATAATTTAGTTTAAGAGATGCAAATAAATGAGTCATTACAACAGAATCAATACCTCCACTTACAGCAAGCAAAAAACGAGCTGATTTATAATTAGGGGCAAGTTGCTTTAGAGCAATAAGAAATGACTCATTCATAAAGAACTAATTACACATCAATGCTTCTATGTCAGCGATTTCTACTGGCATATCAGCCAAAAGGTCAATTGGATTTTCAGCAACAACCACATCCGTTTCGATTCTCACCCCAATTCCCTCTTCAGAAATATAAATTCCGGGCTCACAACTGAGAATCATGCCTGTTTGAAATGTCCAATCACGTTGACCAACATCATGAACATCCAATCCAATAAAATGGCTTGTATTGTGCATATAATATTTTTTAAATAGTGGAGCATTCGGATTTTGGTTTTTAAGATCCTCTTCTGTATAGAGACCAAGTTTAATTAACTCTTCATCCATTCTTTTAAAAACATAATCATTAATTTTGTGAATGGTCATTCCTGGTTTAAAGAGCGGAATGGTTTCTTTAAAAATTGAAAGTACTGCAGAATATACTTGTTTTTGTCTTTCTGAAAATTTACCATTAACGGGAACAGTCCTGGTAGCATCTCCTGCATAGTTTGCATATTCAGCACCAAAATCCATTAACAAGAGATCTCCATCTTGCATAACTTTATCATTTTTAATATAATGTAATATGCAAGTATCTGACCCTGACGCTATAATTGGAGCAAATGAGTGCCCAGAGGCACCACTTTTTGTCATTTCGTATATCAATTCTGCTTCAATTTCATACTCGTATTTTCCTGGTTTTACTGCTTTTATGGCTCTTTGAAAGGCATTATTTGTGATTTCACAAGCTTTTTTCATGGCCTTCAGCTCTTCATTATGTTTCACCATTCTCATAGGATAAAGGATTGGTGCAATTCTTTTGTAGGTATGTAATGGATACTCTTTTCTTAGTTTTTTGGCAAATCTGATCTCTTGTGTCTTATGAGTAACTTTCATTCTTGGATTCTCAGGTAAGTGTAGATAAATCAATTGAGAATTTACCATAATATCTTGTAATATAGCATCAAACTGTTCAGAAAACATCACATTTTTAATACCAGAGATCTCAGTAGCTTGCTCCTTACTGAGTCTGTGTCCATACCAGATAACCATTTCTGGAGATGGATTTTTAATAAAAAGAATCTCTCTGTATTCAGGATTAGGATGCCAAGGTGCTAAAATAAGAAACGTTTCCTCTTGATCAATCCCTGTTAAATATAGAAGTTCTGAATTTTGTCGAAAAGGGAATGTAGTATCTCCTGAACGAGGATATTCATCATGGGATGTAAGAATTATTGCAGAATGTAAATTAATCTCTTCAATTAACTGTGACCTATTTGAAGTATAAAAGCTGTTGTGTAATGGAGTATATTTCATAATTTGAATTTAAAATGCAAATATACGATTTTTGAATTTAAATAGTACCTTAATAAAGTTACAAAACATTATAGATTCATCTAAATTGTATGTTAACTTTTTTATTAATTTTGTACTTTACAAATACTGTATACAAAAAATGAAAATTCAAAATAAAAAATTACACACTCTTTATCAATTTATATTAGAGAATGGTTTTGAATTATCCATTGAAGAGATCGCATTTGGTATACATATAACAAAAAAAACTCTTTACAATAGATTTGGATCACGTCAATTATTAGAAAATCAAGTTGTTGAATTTTGGAGAGAGCTTTTTCAATCCAGATTTAATGATAAGTGTTCATTTACGAACAATTATGTAGAACAACTTCTGCTTCTTATATATGAATGTGAATGGAGTTTAGTTCATGAACCTGTTTTTTTAAAAAGGGAAATTCAAAATCACAACACTTTCTTCAAACCAGATAATCCATTCCTATCAAATATAGTATTACAAGTAATAAAACAAGGTCAAGAAAATGGGGAGTTTTCTTCAACTATCCAAGATGAAAAATTTATTCGTTTTTTTCTTTTTAACATTTTTGAACTTTTTTTAAAAGAGAGTTTCCCTCATATTTTTATTCATTCAAATGACACCATTTCATCGGAAATTGAATATGAATATATTCAGTATTTGATTACACCCATTCTAACTAAAGAGGGATTGAAAAACTATGAAGAGATAAATTTGAATTTATTATTAACCGTGTAAAGTATAGCATATTCAAGGAAAATTTAAAAAAATTGGTGTACCTTTGCACTCTTAATTTTAAAAAATAAAAAATCAATAATATGAAGAAAAACAGATTTTATCTGATTGTTGCTGGAGTGTTAATTTTAGCATCAATTCTTATTGTTTTACAGCAGAAAAATGTATTTTCATCACAAGATGAAAAAGGGTTTAGAAGTTCAATATTTGCTATAAAAGACACCAATAAGGTTACAAAAATCTTTATGGCTGACATGCGTGGAAATAAAGTGTTATTATCCAGAACTTCAAATGGGTGGGTCGTAAATGATTCTACAGCTGCTTTAAAAGCGAATGTTGATGATCTTCTTTCAACACTTCAAAACCTTGTGATCAAACAAACGGTGGCAAAAACTGCGCAACCTAATATCATTAAAATGCTAAGTACAAAAGCAATAAAAGTTGATATTTACCAAATTGCCCCCAAATTTAAAATATTTGGCATACCATTTTTTACAAAAGAAAGAATTTCAAAAACTTATTATATGGGAGAAGCAACCATGGATAATATGGGTAACTTTGCAATCATTGAAGGGATGAAAGAACCATTTGTAGTTACAATTCCTGGATTTAGAGGTTTTGTAACACCACAATTTTCGCCTTATCCAAATGATTGGTTCAGCCATACCATCTTTCAAACAAAATTAACCCGTATCGCTTCAGTACAGTTTATTGATATTGAAAATCCTTCAGAATCATTTTTAGTCAAAAAAGAGGGAGCAAGATTTTTCTCATTATTTGATATGAATAACCAACAGATCTCGCATTATGACACAACAAAAGTGATTGATATGCTTTCTGAATTTAGAGAAAGGAATTACTTATCCATTGAAACATCTCTTTCCCCTCAAAAAAAAGATGAAATTATTAAAAATCATCTTTTTAAGATTATCATACTTACAGATATTGAGGGAAAGAAAACTGAATTGAGATTTTATAGATTAATGCAATTCATTCAAGAAATGGAAAATGATGTTGCAATAGGTGAACCTAAATTAGTAGCAAACCGAGATGCTTGTTATGGAACTTCTCATGGAAATTTAAATACAATTTATAAATTACAATATCATTATTTTGACAGGCAACTTCAACCTTTATCATATTTTATTAAAAAATAATGATTGAAAATTCTGATATTGTTTGGATGGAGAGAGCTTTGCAACTTGCTTCATTAGGATTAGGAAAAGTTCAGCCAAATCCTATGGTTGGGTGTGTCATTGTTTATAAAAATCAAATTATCGGAGAAGGTTGGCATCAGAAATATGGGGGGGCTCATGCTGAAGTTAATGCAATTAATAGTGTTAAAGATAAATCTTTACTATCTAAATCAACATTATATGTAAATTTAGAACCTTGTTCTCATTTTGGACAAACTCCACCCTGTTCTGATTTAATTTGTAAACATAAAATTGCCAGAGTTGTCATAGCAAATAAAGATCCCAATGAAAAAGTAAATGGAAAAGGGATTCAACAATTACAAAGTGCTGGTATTGATATTACTGTTGGAATATTAGCAGATGAAGGTATAGAACTAAACAAAAGGTTTTTCACCTACCATTTACTCCAAAGACCTTATATTTTCTTAAAGTGGGCAGAAACTAAAAATGGATTTATAGATATTAATAGAGATAAAAATCCTGAATTTTATTGGATCTCAAATCAAGAATTAAAAGTATTTTCTCATAAACTGAGAAATGAAGAGCAAGCTATTTTAATTGGATTTAACACCTTAGTTAATGACCAACCAAAATTAACAAATAGACTTTTTGGATCTCATCAACCCTACCCATTTGTGGCAAGTAATCATGTTCTAAAAACTCCTCCAACTCCATTCACTATTATTTCAAATGAAGTTTACCAGATACTTAGAGAATTGCATTTAAGAAAAATTCAATCTGTCATTATTGAAGGAGGT
Source organism: Bacteroidales bacterium (assembly GCA_047638115.1). Taxonomy (GTDB): domain Bacteria; phylum Bacteroidota; class Bacteroidia; order Bacteroidales; family WCHB1-69; genus UBA5429. Next base: position 16,203 of record JBLJBB010000113.1, read on the forward strand.
AAAAAAACAATACAAGATTTTATAGATGCAGGGATTTGGGACGAAGCGATTGTTTATACTGGAGATCAAGAATGGGAAGATGGACTTTTAGGTCCAAATATTGACACATCAAATCCAAAAATTGTTTATAAAGAAACTCAAATATCAAATAATGTTCTGAAACATTACATTTTAGAAACCCCATTAAAATCAAAATTCTCAGATTTTCTAAGTCATGTTTGAAGATACATATCATACGATAGAATCAATCACTGAAGGTGTTTTTCGAGCAAAGGGGAGCAAATTTATTTCAATTGCCATGCCCGTAACCTCTGAAAATGAAATCAAAGAGAAACTGGGTGAAATCAAAAAAAAATACTTTGATGCCAGACATTTCTGTTATGCTTATATTTTAGGTTATGATAAATCTGCATATAGAATTAATGATGATGGAGAACCATCTGGAACAGCAGGAAGACCCATATATGGCCAGTTACTTTCCAAAGATTTGACGAATATTTTAGTTGTTGTTGTTCGATATTTTGGAGGAACAAAACTGGGGGTAAGTGGTTTGATTCAAGCATATAAAGAAGCAACCAAAGATGCCTTAGAAGCTGCAAAAATCATTGAAAAAACAGTTGATGAATCGTATTTGGTTACACTTGAATATGAACAAATGAATAAAGTTATGCAAATCTTAAAAAATGATTATGTAAAAATTACAAATCAAAGTTTTCAGGATGGTTATACTATAGAATTTGTAATTAGAAAAAGAGAAGCAGATAAAATTGTTTTTGAACTAAGAAAAATTGATTGTGTGAATGTAAGTGTAATAAAATAAAAAAAAAGGTTCATATTTTTAATGAACCCTTTTTTTTATGAAAAATTTATTTTATTACTTTTGATAAAAAAACAATTCGAAAAACTTTGACGAATCAAAAGATACCCAAACTGTTTTAATATCACTTATTGAGAATTTTTTGTCAAAACAAACTACTTGATCATGAAGTGTAGAATTTCCTTCAATGGTATATGTACAATCAAACTCTCCACTTTCAGCTTTTGTAGTGTAATTATAGATTAAAGTATTATCTTTTAGTAAAATATACACTTTGTAATTAGACCAATCAAATTCTTGTTTGGATTGATTTAAGATTCTAAGTGTAATCTGAGATGCTTCCAAAGACTCACTCCATTTGTATGTTTTAGGATACAAAGCTAAAATTAGATCAATCGTTTTAGTTGGATTTGAAACGGTTTCGATATATACAGGATCATCTCCAGACATTTGAGCTTTCACAGACTGAAGTGTTCCAAGTGCCAAAATGGCTACTAAAATAATGATGATTTTTTTCATAAGAATACGTTTTTAGTTGATATTATTTTATTTTATGAAAAATAGAAAAATTATTTTAATAAAGTACAAAATTTTCAAATTTTTATTACACTGTTAATCAAATACTTATATTTAATATATTCCTATTTATATAATAAGCACTACAAAAAAAAGAAAGAAAATCCTAAAACATTGAAAAACAGTTGATTTATAACCACCTAACAAATGCTTCTATTGCTTCATACTCAGCCATACCAATTTGGTTATATAAAATTGCTGTGGCTTTATTTCTATCTTCAGATCTTTGCCAAAATTCTCTTTGATCAATTCCAGGAAAAAGGGCTTTATCTTTTTGCGATTGATGTTTAAAAATGGCTTTTCTTTTAAGCATTAATTCATCAGGGCTAATAGGTACAGCCATATCAATGTCTCCAATATTCCATTCTTGCCAAGCTCCTCGATATAACCATACTCTGCATTCTGACACCCATTTTTCTTGTTTTAATTTATCAAATGTTTTAAAAATGGCATCTAAACAAACTCTATGAGTTCCATGAGGATCAGAAAGATCTCCAGCAGCATACAATTGGTGTGGTTGAATCTCTTGTAAAAGGTTTTCAATTAATTTTAAATCGGCACTTGATAATGCATTTTTAACAATTTTTCCTGTGTCATAAAAAGGCATTTCCAAAAAGTGTACATTTGAATCGGGAACTTTCAAAAATCTACATGCTGCCTTAGCTTCCCCTTTTCTAATCATACTTTTAATCTCTTGAACCACTTTAGTATCAACATCTCCAGGTTTTTTATTCTTGATAGCAGTTTGGGTTTCTTTATATAAATGCATTGACTGTTCTGCCTCCACTTCAAATTTTGCGTCAAATTCAGTAACGAAGTCCATATACCTAAATACATCATCATCATGAACAGCAATAGATCCAGTAGTTTGATAGGCAACATGTACTTCATGACCTTGCTCTACCAATCTCGCTAATGTTCCTCCCATTGAGATTACATCGTCATCAGGGTGTGGACTAAATATTAAAACTCTTTTTGGAAATGGCAATGCTCTTTCAGGTCGGGAATGATCTTCTGAGTTTGGTTTTCCCCCTGGCCATCCAGTAATTGTTTGTTGTAAGTCATTAAAAACCTCAATATTAATTTTATTTGAAGGTCCTCTTTCGGCAATTAAATCACCCATTCCATGAGAACCATAATCTCTGTCTGTTAATTTTAGGATTGGTTTTTGCAATTTTTGACACAGCCAAACTACTGCTCTTCGTAATAACCTTGGATCGTTCCAATCGCAAAAATCTGTCAACCAAGGAGTTTTAACTCTTGTCAAATCAGATGATGATGCATTATCTAAAATGAAAAGTGTATTAGGATGTTTTTGTAAAAATGTTGCTGGTACTTCAGAAGAAATCGTTCCCTCAATAGTTCGTGCAATTATTCCAGCTTTTCCTTCTCCTAAGGCCATTAGAAGTACCCTTTTTGCTTTCATAATTGTAGACACACCCATGGTTATAGCTCTTGTGGGGACAAACTCTTCTCCATAAAAATCAGATGCAGCATCAGCAATGGTAACATAATCTAATGAAATAAGTCGCGTTGGAGAATTAAACTCAGAACCTGGTTCGTTAAATCCAATGTGCCCTGTTCTTCCTATTCCTAACAATTGGATGTCTAAACCTCCAGCTTTTTCAATCTCTAAATCGTAATTGGCACAAAAATCTGGAACTTGTTCTTTAGAAATTGTACCATCAGGAATATGAATATTTTTCGGATTAATATCAATATGATCAAAAAGATGAGCATGCATAAAAAGCACATAGCTTTGTAATGCTGTTGGATCCATGGGAAAATATTCATCTAAATTAAATGTGATCACATTCTTAAAACTTAATCCCTCCTCCTTATGCATCCTTACCAATTCTGCATATACACTGATTGGTGTTGACCCAGTAGCTAATCCTAAAACGGCCATCTCCCCTTTTTCTTGTTTTACTCGAATTAACGAGGCAATCTCCTGTGCTACAGCTATTGAAACCTCTCTAAAACCTGAAAATATCCTCACTGGTATTTTTTCAAAAGAGTTTGTTCTTTTGGTGTCGGGGGAAATACATTTGTGATTTTCTAACCCCTTAATTTTTGATTTAATATATAATGCGTTCATTTGTTAATAAAATTTAAATTCTCTTTCGGACTGCAAAAGTACAAGAAATATTTAAATATTTTTAACATTTATTAAGAATTTATTTTTTTCTTAACAAAAATATTTGAAGAGACTAATAAAAGGATTATTTTATTCTTTTCCCACCAACACCTGGATCAACAATGACTTCGTTTGGTGGTGTTAAAAGTAACTCAGGATTGTGAAGGTATTTCGAAAATTCTCTCATCGATTTTGCATAATAATATCCATCACAAACTCTTTCATCTAAGGTGAATTTTAGTCCAATGGTTCTATCTTTTTGCATTTTTTCATTCTCATCCATTGAGTATTCAAACTCTTTTTTCCCAATTGCCAAAAACATGGATGTGGTCCCAAATTCATAAAGATGATGATAAACGGGTGGTATCCCCAGAGTTCCTACATGCGTAATAAAAGCGCTACTATGAAACGGACTCGCATTCAGAAGAGACGCGGGTAAAAGTCCAACACTATCCAATTTGTAAAATAACCAAACGAGAATTCTAAGAACAAAATCTGGAAGTAAATTGATCACTTTGACCAATTTATCTGTTTCATTATTCTCATTATCAACTTTATTTTCTTGAATTAATTGATCCATTTTATTTGAAACATCAACGAGTGTGTCTTCTGGATTAAAATCTGCAATAAAAATCCCCTCTTTACCCTCGTCGGTTAAAGATTGTTTAAAAACTAGAGCAATCTTAACAGAATTTCTTGCATACATTTTATTCCAAACAATAAAACGATTGAGGAGTGGCCTTTGAGAAATTACTCGAACCATTGTTGCAGTAATAATATGTAGAATTGACAAATTGGGTATTTTTTCTTTATGAGTTTTAATAAACTCTTCCATTTTTTCTAAGTTAATGGTTTGTTCAAACAAATTTTGAGAATCCAATCTTGTTCTCATAAAAAATGGACTAAGTCTCATCATGGGGTCAATTTTAGTAATTTTCCACCCATCAGAACGATCAAACCATCTACGTTTAAAATATTGTTTCATAAATCCTATAATAATAGTGCAAAGATACAGGAAATTATTAACATATATTAACACAATAATAAAAACAGATTTATCTAGCATATTCTGTAAAAAAAATAATTATATTTGCAAAAATATTCACCTTCAACAATAAAGGTAAATTTATGATTAAAACTATGGATAAAATTGCACTTTATAACGACACAACCTCTCAAATTTCACGCATAGTTACCAAAAAATATAGCACTTCTTTTTATTGGTCTTCTCAGTTTTTTTCAAAAGAGATTAGAAAAGAGATTTTCAATATTTATGGCTTTGTCCGGTTTGCTGATGAAATTGTGGATTCTTTTCATGATTACGATAAAAAAACATTACTAGATCGATTTATTCAAGAATTTGAGTATGCATTAGTAGAGAGGATAAGTTTAAATCCTATAATCCATTCTTTTGTAGAAACTGTCTCTAAAAATAATATTGATAAAAAACATATTGATGCCTTTTTGGAAAGCATGCGTTTTGATTTAACAAAGTCTGATTATCAAACAGATGCAGAGATTCAAAAATATATTTATGGTTCTGCTGAGGTGATTGGATTGATGTGTTTAAAAGTTTTTTGTAAAGGAGATCAATCCTATTATGAAACCTTAGAACCAGGAGCGATAAAACTTGGTGCAGCATTTCAAAAAGTAAACTTTCTACGAGATATACAAAACGATACTTTAGAACTTAACAGAAACTATTTTCCAAATATTGTTCATTCAACTTTTAATGAAGATACGAAAAACGAAATTGTTAAAGATATTGAAAACGATTTTGCAATTGCAAAAGAGAGTATAAAAAAACTTCCAAAAGGTTCTAAATTAGCAGTTTCAATAGCATTTGAGTACTACCATTGTTTGCTTAAGAGAATTAAAAACGAAAAGGTTGAAGTTATATTAACTTCACGTGTTCGAGTACCCAATTATTGGAAACTGTTTCTTATTGTCAAAGCAGTGATTCTTCGTCCTTTTTACAATTAAAAAATTAATACGTTTTAAAATACGATTATGATGGAATTTTTAATGAAACAAGAGCGCCTCATTACCAGAATGCTTGTTCTTTTTTACATAATTGGGGCTATTGGGTTTATGATTCCAGCTTTTTCTTCTGTGTTTTATCAACTAACTCCATTGGCTTTGGTAATCACTTTTATATTTGTTCTTCTTTATCACGAAAAGAGATTTAATACTAAAACAATTTTAGTTTTTATTTTTATCTATTTTATTGGATTGCTCATCGAAATTATGGGTGTAAAAACTGGCGTAATTTTTGGGTCCTATAGCTATGGCTCTGGGTTAGGAATCAAGTTATGGGAAACCCCTTTAATTATTGGAATTAATTGGTTATTATTAACTTATACAACCCATTCCATAGTAAATAAATGGAAAATTACACCATTATTTAGAATTTTTGCAGCGTCAAGTATGATGTTGATTTATGATCTTATTTTAGAACAAGCCGCTCCATATATGGATATGTGGTCATTTTCCGCTTTAGAAGTTCCCCTAAAAAACTATATTGTTTGGTTTTTGTTAGCATTTTTCTTCCACACTCTTTTCACTTTTTTCAAAATCGATACGACTAATAAAATGGCTTCAAAAATATTTATCATGCAACTTCTATTTTTCGCAGTATTAACCCTTTATTTTAAAATAGCCATTTGATGTTAAAAGCAAAGCACTTATTTCTTTTCTACCATTTTTTCAGATTACACTCATTGTGGAATATAAAAAGAAATTTTCATAAAATTGAGATCCATGGAGAATTTATTGAAAAGGAGAAACCCATACTAATCATTGCAAATCATATGAGTTGGTGGGATGGTTTCTGGGTGGTTTATTTTCGTCAAAAAGTGGTTAAAAGAAGATTCCATTTTATGATGTTAGAAGAACAGCTCCATAAAAATTGGTTTTTAAGATTTGCGGGTGGTTTTTCTATTAATAAACATTCCAAAACAATAATTGAGACACTCCAATACACACAGGCACTTCTAGAAAATCCTGAAAATATGGTTCTTGTTTTTCCGCAGGGAAAAATTGAATCCCATTATCAGACTTCATTAACTTTTGAAAAGGGGATACAAAAAATTGTGACTAGAAGTAAAAATGCACAAATTATATTTACAGTACATTTAATGGACTATTTTTCAAATAAAAAACCTACTCTTTATATATATTTCAAAGAATGGGAACCGATTTCGTCTCAAGAAGATATCGAAGAACAATACAACATTTTCTATAAAGCTTGTTTAGAGATCCAAAAACAAAAAACGTAATGGCCTCTTTTTTAATAAATTTTACGATTCTCTTTGTTGCCATTCAATTTTTGATTGTACTCATAAATTATGTTTTTCGTCAAAAAATAATTCATTCTTTAGATGAAACTTTTACTTCTCGAGTTTCCATATTAATTCCAGCTAGAAATGAAGAGAAAAATATTGAAAAAATTATAACAGATTTAATATCTCAATCTTATTCAAATATTGAAATTATTGTTTGTAATGATCAATCGGAAGATCAAACCCAAATTTTAGTAGAGAAGTTGATGAAACAAGATTCAAGAATTAAACTCATTGAGTCTTCGAATTTAGAATCAGAGTGGTTAGGTAAAAATTGGGCATGTTATCAATTATCAAAAGTTGCAAAAGGAGACTATTTTCTCTTTATTGATGCCGATGTTCGGATAGATGCTGATTTGGTGGGTCAAACTGTTTCTTATTTAAAGAAAAAAAAGTTAGGTTTGTTAACTATTTTCCCTAAACAGGTCATGAAATCGTTAGGAGAATATTGTACTGTTCCTTTGATGCATTATATTTTAACCACTTTACTGCCATTAATTTTAGTTAGATTATCAAAATTCACTTCTCTTTCAGCAGCAAACGGTCAGTTTATGTTATTTGACGCTACAATATATCAACAAAATCAGCCGCATTTACTTATGAAAAGTGAAAAAGTTGAAGATATTAAAATTGCTCGTAGTTTCAAAAGTAAAGGAATCAAAGTAGCATGTATTACTGGAATTAAAGAAATTAGATGCCGGATGTATCAGAATTATCAAGAAGGAATTTCAGGTTTTTCAAAAAATATGGTTGCTTTTTTTGGAAACTCATATATAGTTGCATTTCTATTTTGGATATTTACAACAATGTCTCTAATTTATATTCCAATTTATGGGAATTTATATCGTATTATTCTATTTTTTTCGTTATATTTGGGGACAAAAATTTTATTTTCACTAACATCTAAACAGAATATACTTATCAATCTTTTACTCACTATTCCACAACACTTTACGATGTTAGCAATATTAATCCAATCACTAATTTATAAATATTCTAAAACACAACAATGGAAAGGAAGATCTATCTCATAATATTATTCTTAGTAATGACTTTTTCAAGTCATGCACAAACTCAATATAAACAAAAAATATACAATTCCTATCTTAAAGGAGATATGGTTTCATGGAAAAGGAGTGTCGATGAAATGAGGCAAGTAAAAGTACAAAATCTCGATTTTAAATTTGAACTTTTAAATTACTTATATGGTTATATTGGATGGTGTTTAGGAAATGATAAAAAAGTTGAAGCCAGACAATATTTGGACATTGCTGAAGTTTTACTTGCCGATATTGAAAAAAGTAACAAAAACAGCTCCTTAGTTAATGCCTATCATGGAGCTTTTAATGGTTATAACATTGCCTTAGATCCCTATAAAGTGCTTTTTTTTGGAAGAAGAAGTATCAGATACGTGGAAAAAGCAATTTCATTAGATTCAACTAATTTTTTTGGATATCTACAGATGGGAAATATTGAATTTTACAAACCCCCAAAATTTGGAGGTGATAAATATAAAGCAATTTTCTATTATGGGAAAGCTAATAAATTAATTGAAAACCAGTATTTTAAGTCTAAAAATGATTGGAACTATCTAAACACGTTAGTATCAATTGCTCAGTCTTATACTAAATTAGGAAAATTCTCTGAAGCAAAAAAATACTATGAATCTATCTTAAAAATTGAGCCAGAGTTTGACTGGGTTAAAAAACAATTATTACCTGATTTATTAAAAAAAATGAAGAAATGAAAGAGAATAAAGTTTTAATAGTAGGAGCTGGAATTGGTGGACTAAGTACAGCACTAAGATTGGCAAGTCAAGGATATAAAGTTACGATTATTGAAAAAAACCATCAAGCCGGTGGAAGATTGAATCAAATAAAAAAAGATGGTTTTACTTTTGATATTGGTCCCAGCTTTTTTAGTATGTCTTATGAATTCAAACAATTAGCAGATGAATGTAATATTGAAATTCCTTTTGAATTTGTTGAATTAGATCCTTTATATACTGTAAATTTCAGAGGAAATCCTAGAAATTTCTATCTTTATAAAGATTTAGAAAAACTATCTGAACAATTTAAGGATATTGAGCCAGATTTTGACAAAAAAATTAGAAAATATTTAGAAGAGTGTGGCAAAGCTTATAATGATACTGCGAACATTGTTATAAAACAAAATTTCAATTCCTTAGCTCATTATGCGATCACTTTACTGAAAGTGAATCCATATCATCTCCCCAAACTTTGGAGGTCTTTTTGGGATCAAGTGATCCGACATTTTAGCTCAACTGAAGCGCGACAAATTATTTCTTTAGTTTCATTTTTCTTAGGGAGAACACCTTTTGACACTCCTGCAATTTACACGTTACTTTCTCATATCGAATTTCAGCACGATGGGTACTATAATGTTAAAGGTGGAATGTATAAAATTACAGAAGGATTGGTTAAAGAATTAGAAAAAATGGGAGTTACATTTATTTACAACACCGAGGTAAAGACTTTTGAGCACAAAAATGGGGAAATTAAATGTTTTATTGATCAAAATGGGAAACGTTGGGAATCTGATTCTTTTGTTATCAATGCAGATGCTGCCCTATTTAGGGGAACAGTTTTGAAGAAAAAGAGATTTTCAGAAAATCGATTGTCTAAAAAGATATGGACCATGGGATATTTAACTTTTTATGTTGGTCTTAATTGTAAATTACCTCAAGTGAATCATCACAACTACTATTTAGGGGGTAACTACGAAGAGTATGCTCAAAACGTATTGAGAGATCCTGGAGTTATTGAAAAACCCTATTATTATGTTAACGTACTCTCTAAATATAACGATGATTGTGCTCCTGAAGGATGTGAAAGTTTGTTTTTTGTGTGTCCAGTACCTTCATTACAATATAAAGAAAATTGGGATGATCGGGATTTAATTGTTCAAAGTATTATGGATGATTTCTCAGAAAGGATTGGCCAAAATATAACTGATAACATTGTAACAAAAACAATTTACACTCCTCTTGAATGGAAAGAGATGTTCCATTTACAATATGGTTGTGGATTAGGGTTATCTCATCATGTTATGCAAATTGGTGGACTTCGACCAAGTAATAAAGATGAGGATTACAAGAATCTATTTTATGTTGGGGCTTCTACAGTTCCTGGGGCAGGATTGCCTATGTCTGTAATTGGATCAAAATTAGCTTTTGAAAGAGTTGAGACCTATTTTTCGAAAAATCATGATTAAAAATGATCCACTTCTACGATCCATTTATATAGTTTATCGTTTTTCCTAACAGTTTCCTTCACAGGAATTGAGCATAGATCCCCTTTTTGTGCCGTTTCAACGGGTTTTAAATCCACTCTGATCTCTGCAAGGGTATCTTCGTAAACTCCTGTTGTTGGTCCAAAAATCATAATTTCATCATTCTTGGTTAATTGATTTGTTTCAATCAACACTTCTGCGACATTCAATTTAGAGAAAAAATTTGTCACTTTACCCACATATTGTTTAACTCTGGTCGCTTGTGACCCGTATCTTTCTGTCCATTCTCCCATTTTTCTCCCTAAATAATACCCATCCCAAAAATCTCTATTATAGACACTTCTTAATTTTTCCATCCAATCATCAATTTTCTCTTTAGTAAATGTATTATCAGCTATAGCTTCTAATGCTTCATGATAACATTTTGTCACCATTTTTACATATTCAGGAGATCTTCCTCTCCCTTCAATTTTTAGCACAGTAACCCCAGCATGGATAATTTTATCAAGGAAAGAGATAGTACATAAATCTTTGGGAGACATTATGTATTGATTTTCTATTGCTAATTCAATTTCACCATCAATATCTTTTACATTATATCCTCTTCTACAAGGTTGTAAGCAAGCGCCTCTATTTGCAGAATGGTTAAAATTATCTAGACTTAAATAACATTTACCAGAAACAGCCATGCACAAAGCTCCATGTACAAACATCTCAATTTCTACTAAATTTCCAGAAGGGCCACAAATATTCTCTTCAGAAATTTTTTTGGTTATATCTGCAACCTGACTCAATTCAGTTTCTCTGGCGAGAACTATAACATCTGCAAATTTTGAAAAAAATCTTACCGCTTCAATATTTGTTACATTGCATTGGGTTGAGATATGGATCTCTAATCCAATTCTTTGAGCATACTCTAAAACAGCAAAATCAGATGCTATAATTGCAGTAACTTTACAAACTTTTGCCCAATCGAGAAGTTCTTTTAGTTGATCGATTTCATTATTGTAAACAACAGTATTAACTGTCAAGTAAGACTTAACATTGTTTTCTGAACAAATTTGAGTTATCTTTTGTAAATCATCATGATCAAAATTAGCTGATGAGCGTGATCTCATATTCATTTTCCCAACTCCAAAATAAACAGATCCAGCTCCAGCATGAATTGCCGCCATCAGTGATTCATAAGAACCAACTGGTGACATAATTTCAATTTCCTTACGATTTACTTTCGTCATAATATTTTTTAAATAATTGAATCATACTGGAAACATCAAACCCTAATTCTAAATGAAGATTTGCCATATCTCCATGTTCAATAAAATGATCAGGAATTGCTAAATGATACAAATTATTTTTCAAATTCGAAGAGGTTAGATATTCTGAAACCGCAGAATGTAACCCACCATATTCAGAACCATCTTCGATAGTAAGAATTGTGGAATGATCTTCAGCAATTTTACTTATTAAGTTTGTGTCAAGTGGCTTTAAAAACCTAATATTGATTAAAGTGGGGTTAATCCCAGAAGTTTTAAGTGTTTCAACAGCTTGCTTAGCATGAACTCCAAGAGGGCCCAAAACTAAAATCGCTAGTTTTTCTCCTTTGTTTAAATATTCACTTTTCCCAATTTCTAGTATTTGCATCTCATTTTTCCAGTTAGGTTGAGAACCTGCACCTCGAGGGTACCTTATCACAAAAGGTGAAGTACGTTGATGATATGCTGTAAACATGAGATTTCTTAATTCACTTTCATTAAGTGGGGATGCAATGATTAAATTTGGAATACATCTTAGATATGCCAAATCAAAAGCTCCATGATGAGTTGGCCCATCTTCACCAACAATTCCAGCTCTGTCAATACAAATGATTACTGGTAGTTGTTGAAGGGCAACATCATGAATTATTTGATCATACCCCCTTTGAAGAAAAGATGAATACACATTGCAAAAGGGGATCAATCCAGAGTTTGCCATACCTGCTGCAAAAGTAATTGCATGTTGTTCAGCAATACCAACATCAAAAACTCTTTCAGGAATTGTATCTCTCATAATAGTCATTGAACATCCTGTTAACATTGCAGGGGTAATTCCGACTACTTTGTTGTCTGTTTTTGCAATTTCTAAAAGTGTTTCTCCAAAAACATCTTGAAACTTTGGTGGATTACCCTCTTTTTTGTTCTCGGTTATAGCTCCTGTTTCTGGATCAAAATACCCAGGTGCATGATATTTAACCTGATCTTTCTCAGCATAAGGCAATCCTTTTCCTTTTGTAGTAATTACATGAAAAATTTTTGGAGATTCAATATTTTTCAATTTAGACAAAATTTGAACTAACATTTGAACGTCATGTCCATCTGTGGGTCCAAAATATCTGAATCCTAAATGTTCAAAGAGATTACTCTCCTTGGCAATATTTCCTTTTATTAAAGCGGCTATTGATCTTATGGCTCTTGTTACAAAATTGGGTCTATATTTCTTCATGGTTAATAATTTCCATAAAGTTTTCTTAAACTTATTATAATGTTCAGATGCCGTAATTTCTAATAAGTATTGGTTAATAGCTCCTGTACTTTCATCAATAGCAATGTGGTTATCGTTTAAAATAACTAATATATTTTCATTCGTAGCGCCTGCATGGTTTAGTGCTTCAAAAGCCATTCCTCCACCCATGGCACCATCACCAATAACTGCTACATGATGTCTGTTTGGATCACCTACAATTCTTTCAGCAATGGCCATCCCTAATAAAGCAGAAATTGAAACAGAAGTGTGCCCAGCTCCAAAGGAATCGTATTCACTTTCTTTCATTTTAGGGAATCCACTAATCCCCTTATATTTTCTATTTGTTGAAAATTTTTCTTTCCTTCCTGTAATTATTTTATGTGTATAGGCCTGATGACCCACATCCCAAATAAGTTTATCATTGGGCGTGTCAAAAACATAATGTATAGCAACTGTTAACTCAACCGTTCCAAGACTAGCCCCTAAATGTCCTGGATTTTTCGAAGTTTGGTTAATAATAAAATCCCTCAACTCTTTACACAATTGCGGTAAATCTTGGATGGGAAGTTTTCTTATATCATCTGGGGAATTTATATTTTCTAATAATGAATCCATTTTATGTTAAGATTTAATATCACATAACGAGTTATAAAACTGAATTATTTCATTCGAAATATTTTCATTATGATGATGCAGTGTTACATAATTTCGAGCATTTTCACCTATGAACTTACATATTTCGGGAGAGTTAACACATAGGCCAATAGCTTTTACCATCTCTTCAGGAGTATTCGCGATCAATATATTTTTGCCATCAACGATATCAAGTCCTTCTGCAGCTATAGATGTTGCGATTATTGTTTTTCCAAGAGCCATCCCTTCAATAATTTTTACTCTGATTCCGCTTCCTGATAATAAAGGAACAATCATAATATCTTTAGAAAGCATGAATTTTCTAGCATCTGGAACTTCTCCAGCAATTATAATTCCATCTCTTTCTTGAGCTTTAATGGAATCAGGCATGTTTCTCCCTGCAATAGTAAATGTTAAATCAGGATAAAGATTAATAACATGAGTCCAAACTTCATTGATAAACCACTCTATCCCTTCTAAATTTGGCAACCAATTCATACTTCCAATATGAAATAGTTTGGGTGATTCAGAAGGCAAATAATCATCATCTATTTGGTATTGACGAATGTCAATACCAAACGGAATTGTGATTCCATGTATAGGGAGATCTAACATTTTAAAAAAAACATGATCAATTTCTGATATTGCCATGTAAGCATCAACATTTTTAAAAACCTTTAATTCATACTTTTTAAGCAATGAAGCCATTTTCTTTAAGACTATTTTTTTTATAATGTTTACTTCATTTTCAACTAATCTCTCCCAGATTTGATGTTCAACATTATGGAGTCTAATTACAATTTTTGCATCAGAATATTGTTTAATGGTTTTAATATATGGTGCTACATATATTGTTTCCAACTGAATAATATCAAACTTTTCAGTATTTAATAATGTTGCAAGTTTATGATGGAAATTTTTATGATCAAATCTTTCTATGTGGTAAGATTTATTTAAAAATATGGATTTTAATGCACCCCAAATAGTTACTGAAGTATCAATATAAACCGATTCAAAATTAGTTTTTTTAATGTAATCAGCATACTCATCGTTTTCAATAACAGGGTGTTTAGGTGTTGTAATTGCAATAACTTTAATTTCATGTCCCAATTGTATCAACCCTTGTGAAATATTATTCATAGCAATTGTCCCACCATCAAATTGAGGGAATGGTGGTTTATGACAAATTTGTAAAATTCTCATTTGAGTTTATTCTTTAAGAAATATTGAAATATTTTTAATTTTTTAAACCATTTAAGATTCTCTTCTATTGAAAACACTGATGAATCAATTGTAGCTTTATATGATAAGAAAATACATATCGGAACCAATACGGCCGTTGAGAACCACATCCCCATATGAACAGGAATTAAATCACCTTTAGAAACTTTTTCTCCAATAATTGAGATAATAAAATAAAAAATAAAGAAAAGAACTGTCACAACCAAAGGTATTGCTATTCCACCTTTTCTGATAATTGAACCTAAAGGTGCACCAATAAAAAAGAATAGTAAACATGCAACAGCTAAGGTAAATTTTCTATGTACTTCAATTTGGTATGACCATAAGTTATAATTATTCCATTGTACATTATCATATGCAAATTTTACTGCATTAATAAATACTCCAGCACCCATGTGGGCAAAATTAATAACTTCAATTTTCTTATCTAAAGAAAGACTATCGAAAACATAAGTAGAATTTTGTTTTGGAATACTTGAATTTGTGGAATCATTGTTAAAGATATTATTAAAAAAATAAAGATTTGCGAAGAAATTGTTTGATGGTACAATTTCCATTTCATTAATCTGTCTTTTTACAATATTGATATTATCGCGTAATTCTGAAATAGGTAGAGCTTGGTAGTTTGATAAATAAAAAGTTTGATCTGTTTTTTGAAATTGAAAAGAAGATATATCAAATCTTTTATATTGTTCTTTAAATACCGCTCTTACTAATGGGAATTTTGATTTTACTGTTCCATTGTTAACACTATTCCTACTCTCATCCCAATAAAAACCATCATATAAAGTAAACAACATATATTTTTTATCCTCAGTAGTTTTCATGGTCCCTTTCTTGGCAAAAGTCACCGTTGTATTTCCTTGCCCTTTTGAATGATCATAAATCATTACATCTTCAATTGTTGCATTATCGCGACCTTTTTTCCCAATTCTAATGACATAATTATCTAGTCCATCATAAAATATACCCTCTTCTATGGTTAATGCAGGTTTTTGATCTTTAATATCTAAAAGGAGGGTCCTGCTTTTTAAAAAAGCTTTTGGACTGACATAGTTTGCAAACATAAACGTTCCAACACCAATGAACAAAGCGAGAATAAATAAAGGTATAAAAAGCTTACTAATTGGAATTCCTGCAGATTTAATAGCAACCATTTCATATTTTTCCCCTAAATTTCCAAAAGTCATCAAAGAGGAAAGCAAAATTGCCAAAGGTGCTGCAGTAGCTACAAATGTAGCTGAAGCATAAAATAAAAGTTCTAATATTAACTTGATTTCTAATCCTTTACCAACTAAATCATCAACATATTTCCATAAATACTGCATTAATAAAATAAACAATGCAAAAAAGAATGTTAAAGCGAAAGGCCCAACAAAACTTTTAATAATATATCTATAGATAATTTTCACGGAGTGAAATATTTAGATTAAAAGTCGCCAAGTGTGATGCTTAATTGAGCTAAAGCTTTTTCAGTTTGTTCATCATTTGGAGGTGAACCATGCCATTTATGTGTACCCATCATAAAATCAACTCCCATACCCATCTCTGTATGCATGATAACTACAATTGGCTTTTCATTAGAAGTTTTATTCTTTGCATTATTTAATACTTCTACAACTTCAGACATATTGTTTCCATTAGCAGAAATTACGTCCCATCCAAAAGCAAGAAGTTTTGCTTGTAAATCACCTAATGAACAAACATCTGATAAAGATCCATCAATTTGCTTTTGATTATAGTCAATGATCGTAATTAGATTATCAACCTTATTTGCGGCCGCGAACATAAAGGCCTCCCAATTTTGTCCCTCTTGAAGTTCACCATCACCTGTTAATACAAACACTTTAGAATGATCTTTATTAGCTTTTTTTGCTATAGCTGCTCCAACAGCAACTGAGAGCCCTTGTCCTAATGATCCTGAAGCAATTCTAACACCAGGTAAATGATGGGAAGGTGAAGGGTGCCCTTGTAATCTTGAACCAAACTTCCTGAATGAAGAAAGCTCTTGAATTGGGAAAAAACCACGATGAGCCAAAACACTGTATAAAACAGGTGAAATATGCCCATTTGATAAAAAAAACATATCTTGTCCTTTTCCATCTAAAGTAAAGGTTTTAGGATCAATATCCATCACCTCAAAGTAAAGAGCTGTTAAAATATCTGCACATCCTAATGAACCTCCAGGATGCCCAGATTTTGCTAAATGGACCATTCTGATTATATCTCTTCTAACTTGAGTGGCAATATTTTCTAGTAATTGTATAGATGTTTTCACTGTATTTTGTTTTATTTATTGAACGAAATCGGTTTCATTTTGGTATTTGATCATAAAATAGGCACCGATTAAAGTTAGTAATTCTAATTGTGTATAATGGAATGCTTCTTTAGAAATTTCAATATCACCTTTAATTGTACCTGCAATAATAGGTTTTATGGTAATTAATACTTGATGTTTTTCATTAGTCCAGCACCATTGATTCTTCCACAAATTTAATAATTTAAAAGTAAAAAGATTTCCGTCAATAGTAATAGTAGTTTCACTTCTCAGATTTAAAAAAGCAATAGACTCGTTTGTTTCGAAGTTTTTCTTTCTTATAGTAATATATGGATTAAAAAACCCACACCTTTTAATTGTATAAGAACCTTTAGCCGTTGTAAGACTTGCTAAAGTACCTTTATCTTGATCCTCTTCAATTGTTCCAAAAATATCATCATTATGGATAATATTATAGTTCCTTTTTGAAAAATCAGGTTTAGAAATTTCACATTTTTTAATTTGTGATTCATTAAAACATTTCATACTTTTCAAATTAAAGTTTTACAGACTTTGAAATTAATATAGCTAAATTAGCCATTTCTTCATTAGTAATTTGAACTCTATCATTTTTAAAATTGAGATCACCCACATGATTGATGGGTACCAAATGAATGTGTGTATGAGGCACTTCAAGTCCAATTACAGCAACTCCAATTCTTTGACATGTAACATTTTCCTCGATAGCTTTAGCTATTTTTTTAGCAAAGATCATTAGTTCGGCAATTGTATGATCATCTAAATTAAAAATATAATCTTCTTGTACTTTAGGTATTACTAAAGTGTGCCCTTTTGCTAAAGGTGAAATATCCAAAAATGCAAAAAAACGTTCATTTTCTGCTATTTTGTAACATGGAATTTCTCCTTTAATAATTTTTGTAAATAATGTTTCCATAATGTTTATCTTGAAACGTCAATAATTTCAAAATCAATAATACCCGCGGGTGCTTGAATTGAAACAATTTCACCCTTAGATTTCCCAAGTAATCCTTTTGAGACAGGAGAAGTAACAGATATTTTCCCTTTCTTTAAATCAGATTCAGATTCAGGCACAAGAGTATAGGTCATTTCTTGATTTGTTTTAATATTTTTAATTCTAACAATTGAATACAACAATATCTTTGAAGTATCTATTTTAGATTCATCGAGAATTCTAGCATTAACAACAAGTTGTTTCAATTTTGAAATCTTTAACTCTAACAAACCTTGAGCTTCTTTTGCAGCATCATATTCTGCATTTTCTGAGAGATCACCTTTATCTCTAGCTTCAGCAATTGCTGCTGAAATTTTAGGGCGTTGAACTGTTTCGAGTTCTAGTAATTCCTTTTTTAAAGCTTCCAAACTTTCAGATGAGTAGTAAACAATTTGATTCATGATAAAAAAACGGTTAGTTTATAAAAGAAATTAAAGAGACTTAAAAAGCCTCCTTAATTTGTATTTTAAATAAGGTAAAAAAATTCTACAAGTCGATTTTCAGACCAACATAATGATTACCTTGCCATCTATTGGTAAATCTGTAACCATAATCAATATATAAAATTGTAGGTGAAAAATCTTTACTATTATCTTTTTTTACAGAGAGTGGAACACCAAATGTTACACCAACACTAGGTCCAGTATAAAAAGTTTTACTAGTTGCAATATCAAATTGACCACTTTCATAAGTATAACCAGCACGGAACATAGCATATTGTTTAAATCCATACTCTACTCCAATAGCAAAAATATCATTTGAATAAGCATTAGCAGTAAAAGCACCTGCAAAAGTAAGTCTATGGATAGCATCTTTACGAGTTAAATCAGCATCTCTTAAATCATCTTTAGACATTCCTTTATATTCATCGGTAAAGAAAAGGAAATCATAAGATGTTCCAATTACTAAACAAGCTGGTAAAACAGCTTCTGCAGATCTTGTTTCAAGTGTTAATTCTACATCTGAGTTAATTGGATTTGCTCTCATAGCAATACCATCACCAGAGTAGCTGGTTGGCATACCTAAATTTTTAAGAGTAACACCAATTTTAAAATTATTAAACATTCCAGATACATATTGTACACCTGCATCAATTGCAATACCAGTAGAAACTAAATCGGAAATAGATTCATTAATAATTTTAATTCCAATACCTCCCTTGATATATTGGTTAAAAGAGTAAGCATAATGTAATCCAATGTAGTTTAATCTTGGTGAGAAAATGGCAGAAGTTCCATCTGGTTGATCAACCGTTGTAACAGGAATATCACCAAATCCCATATTGAAAACTGAAATACCAAGAGTTCCTAAGTTTTTATAAGATTTTGAAGTTTTATCAAATTTTCTTAATGCTTGTACTACTGCAAATGCATTAATTGAAATTCCGGCACCAGAGCCAGATAAGTATTGAGTACGTGTAATTCCAACCTCTGTTTTATTAACAAATGCTATCCCAGCAACATTTGAAAAGATAGATTCTAATCCACGAACTTCAGCAACGCCAGCTGTACCCCAACCGTTTGTTCTAGCCCATGGATCAATAAGAAGATGTTGTGCTCCTGCTTGTCCAGAGCGGTCTCCATTTCCAGCAAACGAAATAAAGTTTGCTGAAAATAGACCCATTAATATACAGATTGTTATTGTTTTTAATATATTCTTCATAAATTTCATTTTTAACGTTACCAATTAATTAATTAGAATGCATTTAAGTCAGTTGGTCTCATTGCACAGAAGAATTTCAATGTTCTTTCTCCAATGTTAGGAGCATTAACATGAATTATATATATCCCTCCAGCTATAGGAATTCCAGCATCGTTTTTCAAATCCCAAGTTACAAATGTTGAACCTTCATCTCCTTTAGAGATCTTCTTTACTAAAGTACCATTTACTGTAAAGATAGATATTTCACAATTTTCAGGTAAATTAATGATTTTTACATATGTTTCAAGTGCGGATGATTCATAAGCAGAATACCCATAGTATGGATTTGGTACAATATTGATCTTATCTAGAATTGAAGTATGAACAGCAACTTCTTTTGTAGTTGGAGCAATATTTTTAGTTGTAAATGCATACATTGGGAAACCTTTATTTGGTAAAGCATTAGAAACTTCTTGATTGTTAACCCATCTAGAAGAATATCTCATATATGGACGTGATACTCTAATTTTTACTTTTGCTTCATTAGATAGCCAATTTGCTTCTTGATAAGGAGCAGGCATTGGAATACTTGTCCACATTACGTTATTGAATAATTGCATTTTTAATTGGCGTCTTTGTAATTGAATATTTGACGTAGGGCTATCATTATTTAAAGCCAAAACTTGACCAAATTTTGCATTTACCCATCTACACTCATCATAAGGACCACAATCGTAATATGAATAATATTGTTGATCTTGAGCTTGGAAGTAACCTCCATGAGTCATACCATTACTGCTGATAGTAAGGTCATTATCATTCCAAGTTCTGTATCTTGCAGGTGTTCTAAAAATATTAGATGAAGTATTTCCTACACTATTAAGAACATATACATAATGTTTACCACCCCATACAAGCTTAGCATCAAACATTGGATCACCAGTTGCTAGGAAACGTTCTCTATATAAATTATAAGTAGCTTCATTAATTGCTTCACCTTGTGGATCTACAGCATAAACACTACTTGGATTAAAGATCATATCTGATCCATTATAATCAGGAAGAGATGAATCTTCACTAAACATAATATTCAAACGTTCACCAGTTTCAACGTTAATAGCATATCCTGGGAACCAACCAAAACCATTTCCTGTGCCATCAGGATTACCATTTTTATCAACTGATGGAGATTTTCTTGGTTCATGTCTTAAAGCATTACCCACTGATAAGTTTTTATTTTCACAAGCTTCAAGCACAATACATCTTGTCCATTTTGTTTTATCTGGTGTTAGCACAACATCAACTGAGTAAAGATTTGTCATAGTATAGTTATATCCAGGGTGACCTGTGCTAATTTGCCATGTATGGAAAGTAAAGTATGGTTGAAGAGGTTCGTTTGTTGGACTATCAGGAGTTACATATTTAGCTTGAGGACCACCATCATAAGGTGATGACAACATATAAGGAGCCCAAGTTCCGTTATTAACTTTTTCGAATTGCGCTTTTGGATCTTTCCAAATACGAACTTTTCTAGAACTTCCATCATCTGGAGTTATATCACGAGGAAGATGCATATCTTCTTGTTTCCATTTTTCATATTCATCTTCAGCACCATCTTGAGTTGCTCCTTCATCAGTCCATGGTCCTACTGCTTGAACACCACTTCTAATCCAATTTGATGGGAATGTACCTTCAGAGTCTTTAACACCCCATAGCCATGGTTTAGATGGATCTTTGTATTCCATTGAAGAACCAATAAAATCAACTTGCCCAAAGAACACGTAATTTCTGTAGTTTAGAGTATTGTTATCATTTAACCATTTTACTACATCTTCTTGATGAATTTTGAAATAATAATCTTTAATATCAATAGCGATACCTAATGGTAAAAATAGTTGCTCATTTGTAACAGAGATCGATTTTTGAGAAGGTAATGATCTTTGTGCTGTCCCATCATTATTTTTATAACCTAATGCGATAATCTCTTCATCAGTAACATTCGCAGCAAACTCTAGTACCCAATTTGTATTTGTTGTAACATCAACAGCAGCAGTATCATCTTCAACGAATTTGATTAAATAATCCAAAGGTTGAACTTTAAGTGGGTCGATCACTTTAATTGAAAGTGGTCCAGCATCATTTTTATATGTTATATCATTTACTGCCCAAGTATTATTGTCACCACCATTCAAGATTTTTGTAACGGTTTCATCAGATAAATCTACAAAATTACCACCATTACCTTGACCCTGAATACGAGTAATTACAGGTGTAGTTCCATATTCTGAATTTAAGACAGTACCTTCACTATGAGGAGTAGATGGATGTGGAATTGCAGAAACTGGTCTTATAGCTCTACCACCAGCTGCTTTTCTACCAGAAAGATACACAGTTTTTTGACCATATAATCCATTTGCGATATCAGGATTAATTGAGAATGGTGCGAATTCATTATATGCATACGCAATTACGATGAAATAGTATGTTTTATAATTTACAAGTTTTTTAGAACCAGTTGCAAAAGCATCCTCGGTTACTTTTAAAGTATGGAATAATCCTTTATTTGCTCCATTAACTTTTTCTACAGGAACAGAAGAACCTAAAGCATCATTATATTCCCAATTGATTAATTGTCCAATTGAAGAACCATTTGCTCTATTATTTTCAATGTCACATTGTGCAATTAATCTAGATTTACTAGAATTAAAAATTTCAGAAACACTCACATCTTTGTCTTTCAACTGGAAAATTTGGTAACCTTCAAATCTATACTTTCTATCAGCTGGAGTTGTAGTTCCAGGAATATTTTCAGGAATTTGAGAGTCTGTTTCTTCATATAATTCTAAGTAGTTATTACTTAAAGGATCATCATTAGTGATATAAAGGATTAATTCATTATTAAGTTCTCTAATTGTCAAATCTGGAGCATCAGGACCATCAAGTACTTTAAAACAGTTTTCAAATAGAGCTTGACATTTATCATCAGCAATTTTAAGTAATTCCACAGAAGCCCATGCACCACCTTGAGTTGCGCGAGCCCATGGAATACCAACTGTAATATAGTTAACAGCACCAGCTTTTAATGTAAATGGACCAGCAGATTGCATAAAACGACGATCGAAAGGTGCATTATTAACATTTTGTTCTGTCCATTGATCATCTACACCAGCAGTATTACCAGCAGTACCCCAATTACAAGGGTCAGTATCAGCAGGGAACATGAAGTCACATTCTACACCACCGGTTTGATAAGCGTTTCCACCCCATTGCATTCTAGTTCCGTCACCCCATATACCTTGAAGTAAATTATAGTATTCAAAAGCTTCATCAGGGTCTCCACGTGGAGTGTTGTTATTATCATGATAAACAAATCTTCTCATACCATAACGTTCGTTATCAACAATTTGATCACCGAAGTTCACTCCATTAATAGCCATTTGGTCATTAACATAACCCGTTATTTGTTCACTATTTACAAATTTTTCACAGTATCCAGTTGAGCCAATAGAATCTCTATCAAAATGTGGATTATCTCTATCGTCAGGATCAATATAAGGTCCTTGGAAGAAGTCAACTCCAACTGCTGGAGGTTGTGCGCCATAATGTTGAGGTAATCCTGAACCATCAGTTTCACGTCCGTTATAGCAATATCCTAATCCTCTTAATACATCACAACCCACAAAGTCATCATCAGAATATCCTAAATCTGGGTCAACCCATTGTGAGAAATAAGTATTTGTTAAAGCAAAAGTTGAACGGTTAATGATTTCATAAGAGTAGAAAGTCATATTATTAAGTTCATCATTTGTAGCAAAAGCAAAAGCTTGACCACGAACTTCAATACCAATTGGATCACCACCAGATTCAGTGTGTGGACCACCTTTGTCATTAAAAATCCAGAAAAGTGTTTCATCACCTTTTAAAACGTGGTCAGCATAGATCATTTTATTATCATAACCATAATTTTGTTGAATCCAGCTTCTTTCTGGAGTCCATGGTAATAAATCTTGAGCAGCGAGTGCAATGTTTTCTGGAGTCCAAGGACAAAGAGCGTTTTCAAGATCGTAATAAGGATAATCACCAGCATTATAATCGTAAACTCCATCTTCATTAACATCTTTAAAAGGAGCTAAATAGTATGATTGACCATTTTCTCCATGAGCAGGCCATTGAGTAATACTTGTAGGAGGTGTATAAGTAGGATCATTATTAGCATGAGCTGCAATATGAGCTTCAACTTCAGCACGAGTAATTTTGAAATGTTTATCGTATTTACTACAAGTTTGTTGATTAATAGATGCTCCCTCAACAGTTAGAGGTCCAGTCCAATAATCATCCCCTCTTTGACGAAAGGTAACAGCTGCTAGTCTCAACTGACCGCTGACATCACGACCACCAATCCAAAGAGCTGCAGCAAACATAGATGTTTTTTGAGAACCTCTAGGAACTTCATACTGAGCAATCTCTTTAAACCACATCGTACCATTCGTTTCAATATATGCTCTAACATTATTGATTGTAATTTGATTGGAGTTAGTTGCTGGCAAACATGTAGCAGATTCTTTTTGCACTGGTGCCTGAATAGTTCCCACATACTTTCTTGCAAATAGTGAGTTACTCACTAATAGAAGCAGAAGTGTAATTAAAACTAAAATTTTGTTTTTATTATTCATAATCTTATTATTTTTCGTTGTAACCAATATTATTAAAATCCAAATTGAACGCCTAAAGTAATAGTTGTAGGTGAGCTGTAGTTATAAGGATTACGCATTGCCATATTATAGTAGTTCACAAAAGAAGGAACATAAATTTGAGCATTAATCAATTGTTGGAATTGTTCAGAAGCAAGAACACCATCATCTTCAGGATTTCCTGTATATGTATATACGTTAACAACATTTTTGAAGTTAAAAATATTTGCAATATCTAAGTACACGGTAAGTGAACCAGGTTTTCCAGCTTTAGTAATTTTATCACCCTCTTTTTTCTCTCCTAATTTAAGCATAAAAGATTTATCAATTCTAACATCACATTGGAAAATCCAAGGTCTGTTAGAACCGTTAATTGATCCGGATAATTGAGATTTTCCACCTAATCCCAAATTTAAGTTGGAGAATGGGGTATTTGAGCGACTATAAGGCATCCCTGAAGCAGCTGAAAACTGAATTGTTGCTCCCATATTTTCAAACACTTTATACTCTTTACGTTTATTGTCTTTAGTAACTTTATTTGATTTGTAAATGTATCCGTTATAATCAGCACCAGATCCATATCTGTAGTCTAAATTAGCTGTAATTCTATGACGTTGGTCAAAACTTAAATTTGTTAAAGTTCTAAGATTTGGTTGTCCAGAAGCGATAATTGCTAGGTTAGATCCTGCAGAAGAACCAGTTCCTTTAGCAAATTGTAATGTATAATTTGCACGTAAAGTTAGATTTTTTTCCGCTCTTAAGTTATAACCTAAAGTAAATCCTTGAACAGTACCAAAGTCGATATTGTCGAAAGAATAATAAGTACTAGGATAAGCTCCAGTAAAACGATATGATTGAATTTGGTCACGTTTTTCAGAATAATAAGCAGCAATACTTATTGCAGAAAAATCATTTAACATTTGACGGAACCCAATTTCATAGTCGATACTTTTTTGAGGTTTTAAATTAGGGTTATTTACTGATCTATCAGAATTTGATCCAAATTTTTCAATAAATAAATAACTTACAGGATTTAATTGTAAATTAGTTGGTCTATAAGCGATTACATTGTAATGTGCATAAAATAATGAATTTTCACCAACTGGGAATGAGAATGATATACGAGGCATGAATGACCATTGAGGTGTATAATCTGCGAACGCTTTACCACTTACTTTTGAGATAGCGGTTTCATCTAATGCTTCAATAAGAGCAGGGCCACCTGTTGCACCTAACATTGTTGTTGGGTCAGTGATTTGTTGTCCATTAGCATCGAACCAATCTCTTCCATCACGGTATCCAATAATTGATTGCGTCGTTCCATCTGGAGTTTTCCCTTTATCGCTAATATAAACTACCCAACTATCATCAGCATTTGAAACAAATCTGTCATCTTCGAATCCAAATTCTCCAGCTTTAAGAGTTCCAACAGTGTGAGCTTCTCTAAAAAGGAATGGATCTTTAAGAACTTGTTGGTTTGCATCAAAGCGGTCGATACGAAGTCCAACATTAAAAATCAAACTTGAAATTGAAAATTTATCTTGAATGTAGAATGCCATGTAGATAGGTTCATAAGCACCAATGGCATAATTGAAAACTTTCTTACCGTTTGCATCGATCTCTCCATCAAAGAAATCTGTGATGCTTGTTTTTCTTGTTGTTAAAGTTTTACCTGTATAATCATATCCATAATAATTAACCATTGCTTCACTGATCCCGATTAAAAGTTCATCAGCAGAAAACATTCCAATATCAAATAAACTTGGATCATAGCTATCAATATCTAACCAATCACTTCCATTAGGATCTAGACCTAATTTAATACGAAGATTTCTATCAAAAGCTGACTGGTCAGCTAAATTGATTAAAGGATTATAATCGATATAATTGCTTGCATCAGGATTGAAATAGTTATATCCAGGTGTAAAAGGGTTAGCAACGTCTAATTGAGATATATGGAAGTTTTGTTTTTGTCTCATCAAAGTCCATAATCCATAAGGTGCAACTGACCAAGATCTATTGGTTAGTTTTTCTAATTCAAAACCTAATTTAATTTCATGATCATTTAAGTTTAATGCCACGCTAGCTTTAGCCCCTAAAGTTGAATTACGTGTAATTCCATAATTTGAAGTAACTGAGCCAGGCATACTGTAAAGGCCATAGATTAAGCTAGGTGCATCTCCATTTCTTAATGCACCAAATGAGGAATAAAGGTTTAGGTCATAAGGGATTGTAAATCCATAGTAGTCACTAAAAAACTCAGGAGAATAAGTATCTACAAAATTTTGGGTGTACCAAGTTAAATTTGGGTTTGAAGAACCAGAACCATCAAATCTAACAATAGAATCATAAAGTGTTTTTAAAACCATCATGTTATAATAAGTAACACCGTCAATAGTTATATCTTCTAGTTGATAAACTTTAGCTCTTTGTTTGGTAAATTTACCGATGTGACCATAGTTAAAAAGATTATCTTTATGTCTTACATCTTCACTTTTTGCTGTAAACAATGTATAACTAACATTAATGTCGTACATTAAGTTTTTAAGAATGTCATTCTCTTTAGGATCTGTTTTTACTCTATGGTTTATACGAGCACTTAAACGAAGTGTAGAATTTTCGTCAGTACCATTACTTGCGTTGTTAAATACAGATCTATACAAACCCCAATCCATACCTTTACCATATTGATATGAACCACTAATTGTAAATTTTAAATTATTTTTAGATTTACCAAGTGTGTCTTTAGCTCCGCCGATAATATCAACTTTTCCTTGAGCTACAAAGCCATAACTTTGAGCATTTTGTCTCACGCGTTGTTGATAAAAATTTTCAGCAGTAAGATATTCACCATTAGAGTAGTTAGCACCCAATTGAAGATTATCGTAACGGAGTGGATTTTTTGTTAGAGATTCGATAGCTTCGTCAGTTGCTCTCCAAGTACCAGTACGTGATGGAGCTCCATCCATGTTATAGTACCCTTCAGCAGAGATTAAAAATCCAGCTTTTGAAGGTGCATTTTTATCTTTTTTATTTTTCACTAAAGGCCCCATAACTGTCACTGCAGCTAAGAAATTATTATATCCATCGAGTGAACCTCTAAGTTCACCAGATGCATGAAATTCTTTAGGAGCTAATCTTGTAGTAATTACGGTAAAGCTAGTTCCATCACCGAATTCAGCAGGAATACCCCCTTGAATTAATTCAACACCTTCTACGCCTCCCATAGCAACTGAAGCGGAACCTCTCATACGAACACCATCGACAATGGTTTGTTGACCATCACCACGGTTACCACGTACATTCGTATTCCCTGCGGCATCTCTGGAGATACCTTCAGAAGAAGCAAGTGCGTTGTCAATTCCACGTCCAGGTTGTCTTCCTAAGTCTTCTTTGGAAAATTTAACAGTAGATTTTGAATTATCCTCGTCGAAAAGTTTTGCTTTGTCAACAATAATTACTTCACCAATCTCATTTTTACATTCAAATTCAACATTTTTGAATACAGTACTTGAACCATCAATGGCAATTTTTGGGAATTTCGAAGTATTCATACACAGACCTGAACCTCCAACAACAAGGTCATAAGTACCTGCAAAAATACCATAAATTTGATATTCTCCTTTATCATCTGTAGTGGTTCCTCCAACGGCAACGCCATCATTTAACAAGCGTATTTGAAGATATTGAACGGAAGCACCAGAAGCATCTGTTACCTTTCCCTTTAAGATACTTTGGGCAACGAGAATATTGCCAGTAAGGATGATCACACTAAGTGTAAAAAGTAATTTTTTAATCATAGCCTTTAATTTATATTAAACATTATATTTCATTACATTTTTTTGGGCGGTAAAGTTATAAAAAAAATAGATATCAATATATCTTATACCAACAAAAACTACAAACTTTTTTGATTTTCAACTAATTATATTTCTTTTTAAGGATTTCACTATATAAAAACCCCTTTTTTACCTCTTCAATTTCAGTTGAGATGATATTTGTGTTATAGTTCTCATTATCTGATATTTGAGATTCATAAATAGGTGATTTTTTGTCAATTTTGTGACCAGAAATGGTTTCCAAACTCTCTGATTCTAAAGAGGTAGATTCAAGGTTTTCCGCAATAAATTGGTATTTTTTTGCAAAGGGGTTCAAATCTTTTGAAGGTTTTGAATCCATTTTAACGGGTTCAAACTCTACTTCATCTTCGTACTCTATTTCATCATCATCAAAAGGAGTGTTATCTGGGGAATTATTTACATCAGTTTTTGCTTTCATTTTACGAATAGCATTAAAGATATAAATACCTGCAATAATTATTAAAATTATGATTTGCTTTTTGTCCATAATAATATTATTTAAACTTATTTAGAAGAGTTTCTAATTTTAGCTCTTCATTAATTCTAGTGATTATCTTTTTGGTATATTCTGGAAAATCACTTTTCATCATCCAATCATAATATGCGGGTTCTTGCTTAAAAATGGTTTTAACTTGAACACCTTTATGTTTTCCAAAATTAAATACCTCTTCATCATTATCATTAAAAACAATTTGTCCTGCCAAATCTACATTTCTGTTATCTGAAGTAAATGCACTTAAAGTTTTAACATCATTTTCAATTTTTGTAATTTGACCCGATTTTTTATCTTCATAATTTATCCCAATGTATTGGTCAAGTTGCCCTTTTAATACATTATAAGTTGCCCTAGTATCAGCTTCTGCCTGATGTGCATTTGTAATCTCTTCTTTACAATAAAATTTATGGGCAGCACTAAGAGTTCTTGGCTCCATTTTATGGAAAATATTTTGAACATCAATAAATCTTCTTCCTCTGAGATCAAAATCACATTTAACTCTAAGGAACTCTTCCATTAAAAGAGGTAAGTCAAATTTGTTGGAGTTGTATCCTGCCAGATCGCAATTGTCTAGAAAACGAATAATTTCAGGTGCTATTTGAGCAAAAGTTGGCTTATCTTTTAAATCTTCATTAGAGATCCCATGAATAGCATACGCTTCTTCTGAAATTGGGATTTCAGGATTAACGCGCCATGTTTTAATCTCTTCAGATTCATCAGGCATCACTTTAAGCAGAGCGATCTCAATAATTCTATCTTTACTTATATTTAATCCTGTCGTTTCTAAGTCAAAAAAAACTATTGGACGTTCGAGTGTCAGTTTCATGATTTTATTGTTTAACAAATTTCAATGTTGTTGTTTTTCCATTTTGAGAAATACATTTCACAAAATAGATTCCATTTGCAAGTTGATCCACTTGAACAGAAGTTACTTCATTTTGAATGGATTCTTTTATTATAGTTTTTCCGTACATATCATAGATTGTATAGAAAATTGGATCTCCATTTTCAAAAAGTGATGAAGGTGTTCTTATAAAAAGTGTTTCATGAGTAGGGTTTGGATATAGTGTTAATCCATATAGTTTGATATCTGGAACATTTTGAGGTTGTAGATAGTCTCCAACAATAGGTCTAATCATTGGTGATCCTTTGATAATTGGGTCAGCCCAAATATTGGTAGTTTTATATACAAAAAATTCTCGGGCATCGGTATTTTGATCGTATCCCAAATTGATCTGAATATTGTGTTCTTGTTTGATTCCGACAAAAAATGTTCCTGTAATTGGAACAGGGCGTTCAAGATAATAGGTAGCAAAATTAAGAAAATCTTCAGAGTATAGTGGAATTTGAGCTGGAAATGAGTCAATTACGACACCTGGTTTTCCATTAATACCCATATTCCAAACCATAATAGTAAATGGGACAACATTCTCATCATTAAAAGTTCTATTAAACCAAATTTTCAAAGCTCTTAAGGTATCTGGATGACTTAGTGAAAATTTTACCGCTAGATAAGATTTTGGTTGAGGATTTGTGTTATACAGAGAGTATCCAGCTTCAGCTGTTCCATCATCATAAGCAAAATAATTATAAAATTTTTGATCATATTTAATTGTGTCATTTGAAGGAATAATATCCCCAATTGCACCATCTAATTTATGAATATGAGTTATTGAAAAAAGGGCACTATCGGCACCATCCTGTGAAAAAGTAAATTCAATATTAGGCGTTGCATGGAAAGTATAGTCTTGAAGGCCACTATTATAGTATGGTTCAATATTTTCGTTATTACAAGTGTATGTATACAAAGGTTGTGATCCATTTTTTACAACATAATAATTATAGCTTGCATTTTTAATTATATTTGAGATATTTGCCATTTTATTATCAAATTTTTGTTTCAACATTGAAGATTGGAAATGGCTCCAAGGAACTGCCTGATAATTTTTCAAACATGAGGTAGTTGGAGAAACAAACGTGAGATCATTTGGATAAATATCGTTCATTGATCTATTAATATCGAGTTTAATATAATCAATATGCCACTGATCTACATTGCTAGCCCAACCATCAACACCATTATCCTCCAGACTGGCAATATTTCTGAATCTAAATTGAAAACTATCTGTCAGAAAAACAGTTTGAGTTATTGGGATTAAAATTTGTTTAAAATAATTTAATTTTAATGGATCATTTAATAACCAATCATCTAATGAAACTCCAGGAGAACTCCATACATTGGTCCAGATAGTTTCACCATTTAAAGAGTATCCAAAATCTAAGTATAAGTAATCTCCAGTTTCTGGTCTATTTCCAATTCTTTCCCATTGAACAAAAGGATACGAAGGTGTTCCTCCACCTGGTTGAAAAAAGAAAGAAAAATAGATTGAGTCTTGAATTGAGATCGCTCTATAAGGTGAAAAGATCGAATCTAGACGTATAAAGTTAGAAGTAAGAGTATCTGCGTTGAATCCAGAGTTATTAGCATGTTCATAAATCTCTCCATTTTCATCTAAAGCATCAAGAGTTGCAACACCTATTGAGGGTGGAAAAATTGGATATGTATTATTAATAAATACTTGTTTATCAATAAATTTCATTTCGTTTGGATAACCAATATTACTGGAAAAATCTTCAATAAATGGGAGTACTAAAGGAGTATTTATACTTTTTGGAGTGGATAACTTATATTGTATTGCTTCCTTAGCAATAATAGGATTTGATGAAAGCCCAGATATTCTTTCTTGTGTAAATCCTTTGATAGGAAGCATTAAACATACACTAACCACTAAAAATGAGATCTTTTTCAACATAATAACTTTAGAAAATTAAGGATTAACAATAACATTTATAGTTGAATCTGCTGGTAGCCCTTCGATATCTTTTCCAACAACAAGGGTAATCACCTCACCCATATTAATATCTGTACCTGATGCGATAGTTCTGCCTTTATATAGCTGTTCTAAAACAGCATTTTCGTATGGACTTGGCTTATAAATAACTGATCCTAATTCAAGACCCTTTGCTTTTAGCATAATTTCGGCTTGCCTGAGAGAGACATCCTGTAATTGAGGCATTTTCACTTTAGGTGGTTGATTAGAAGCCACAGTTAGATACACTTTTCTACCTTTTTTAACCATCTCCTTGGCGTTTGGATTTTGCTTCAAGACTGTCCCAGGGAGTGCTTTTTTATCAAAAACAGATTCAGTGACTTCAATAATAAAATCTTTTGAAAGGGTGTCTTTAATAAGTAAATTGGCATCTTTTCCGATAAAATTTGGCATGGCAATTTCATTGCCATGACGTGTATAGATCTTAAGAGAAAAAAGGATAATCAGAGCTACTACAAGAGTAATACCTAATGCCAATAGAATATGGAACCCTATTCTATGAGGTTGGAAAAAGTTTTTGAATCTATTCATGATTGATTCACTATAATATTTTAGTATAACTTAAAAACCGTTTTATTATTATATAACGGCAAAAATAGATAAAAAAGTGATTCCTAAACAGGTATTATAAAGAAAAAATATAACTAAAAATTATAAACTAAATTCTTGTTTGATTTTTTCAACAAAGTCAAGTTTTTCCCAGCCAAAAAAAGTAACTTTTTTGAAAGTTTTTTCAATTCCATTACAATTTTTGGTGTAAGTATTATTATCTTGGTAGAAAACCTCCACTTCAGCTTCGAAAGGATCTCTTCCAAAATGACCATAAGATGCTGTAGCTTCAAAAATAGGATTTTTTAATTGGAATCTATTGATGATTGCAAATGGTCTCATGTCAAATATTTTCTCAATTTTTTGAGCTATTTGTCCATCAGTTAAGTTTACTTTTGCTGTTCTGTTTGTATTTACATAAAGTCCTACTGGTTTAGCAACTCCGATAGCATAAGCAACTTGAACAAGCACCTCATCACAAAGGCCGGCAGCCACCATGTTTTTTGCAATATGACGAGCTGCATAAGCTGCTGATCTATCGACTTTTGAAGGGTCTTTACCTGAGAAAGCTCCACCACCATGAGCTCCGCGTCCGCCATAGGTATCAACAATAATTTTTCTTCCTGTAAGCCCTGTATCTCCATGAGGACCACCAATTACAAATTTTCCTGTTGGATTTACATGTAATTCATAATCATCTTTAAAAAGTTCAAGTACATTTGCTGGACAAAGTTTTTTCACTCTTGGAATTAGAATATCCTGAACATCTTTTTTAATTTTGGCCAACATTTTTAGATCATCTTGTTCAAAATCATCGTGTTGAGTAGAGATTACAATAGCATCAATTCTTTCAGGTTTCCCTTCATCACTATATTGAAGGGTTACTTGAGATTTAGAATCTGGACGAAGATAGGTCATCTCTTTCCCTTCTCTTCTGATATCAGCTAATTCTTGAAGGAAGATATGTGCTAATTCGGAAGTGATCGGCATATAATTATCCATTTCACGACATGCGAACCCAAACATCATCCCTTGGTCACCAGCACCTTGATCCTCTTCTGCAGCACGTTCAACTCCTTGGTTAATATCTGATGATTGGTTATGAATTGTTGACATAACACCACAAGATTTCGCATCAAATTGATACTCACTTTTGTTATATCCAATTTTATGGATCACATTTCTTGCTATTTCGTCTACAGAAACGTAAGCTTTGGTTTTAACTTCTCCGGCACAAACCACAAGGCCGGTTGTAACTAGTGTTTCACAAGCAACTTTTGAATTAGGGTCTTGTGCTAAAAATGAATCCAGCAGTGCGTCAGAAATTTGATCGCTCACTTTATCTGGATGTCCTTCAGAAACTGATTCTGATGTAAATAGATAACTCATATGATAAAATTTTTATAATTTATACATTTATTTTTACAACGAAAAATGGGGGAAAACGAATGTTTAGCATTTTTTTTTTGTGGTTGCAAGCGTTACAAATCTTTCCACATTTTTCGAGGTGCAAAATTATAAAAAAAACTGTTACACTCAGAATAAGGTAATCGTTTCGATTTAATACCTTGGATGGTGCAAAGCAATGGTTGATTTTATATACTCTTTATCTAGATGAGTGTAAATTTCTGTAGTTGTTATACTTTCATGTCCAAGCATCTCTTGTACTGCTCTTAAATCTGCACCCCCTTCAATAAGATGGGTCGCAAAGGAGTGTCTTAAGGTATGAGGACTAACATTTTTATGAATTTGTGCAATTGTTGCTAATTCTTTAATAATAATAAAAATCATTTCTCGAGTTAACTTTGACCCTCTTCGATTTAAAAAAAGATGATCTTCCATCCCTTTTTTAGGTTTTTGTTTGACTCTTGCTCCTCCTAAATATAATGTAACCGCATTTTGAGCTGTTTCACCAATGGGAATTAATCTTTCTTTATCCCCTTTCCCAATAACTCGGATATAGCCCTCTTTAAAAAAAAGTTGAGAAATTAACAAATCAACTGTTTCTGAAACACGAAGACCGCATCCATACATTACCTCTATGATTGCTTTATTTCGGTGCCCTTCTGGAAGCGAAAGATCTACGGCATTAATGATGGATTCAATTTCAGGGATTGATAACACCTCAGGGAGTTTTCTTCCAATTTTTGGAGATTCTAAGAGGGTAGTTGGATTTGAATCAATGGTTTCTTCAATCATAAGAAACTTATAGAAAGCTTTCAAGCCCGAGATTGAACGCGCTTGAGATCGGGCTTGGATCCCATTCTCGTATAGATACTCCATATAATGCCTTAAATCTTCCAATTGAATTTTTTTTAACAGTTGATCGGTTTGTACCTCAGATTGAATTTCAATTTTCTCTTTATTTGCAAGAAAAGTAACAAATTTAGTCACATCATGCATATACGCCTCTACAGATTTAGGGGAAAGATTTTTCTCTAACCTGATATATTGATGAAATTGTTTGAGGAGGTTCATGATACTATTTTTTTTGCAAAAGTAATAAAATAGTGAATAGTGAAGAAGAATTAATAGCCCTGTACTTTAGTGCAGGGCTATTGGTGAAGAGATTAGAGTGAAGAGTGTGATATTATTTATTTTTTAAAAAATAATTTTTATATAAAGATATTTATTATTTTTGCAAGATATAAATGGGATAATGGTTAATACTTATAAAAAATATCAAGATGGCTAAAATGATTGAACAAGAAGAGCTTGGAGGAATAAATATTATTGCCCCTGGCACCACGTTAAATGGAGACATTGTAACTTCTGGAGATTGCAGAATTGACGGAACTGTTAAGGGAAACATCTCTTCAAATGCCAAAATTATTATTGGTAAGAACGGATCTTTAGAGGGAGATGTTAAATGCAAATCAATCGATATTGAAGGGTTTGTAAAAGCGAACATCAATGCTACAGATCTACTTTGTTTAAAATCTACTGCAAACTTAATTGGAAATATTCATGTAGGTAAAATCTCTATAGAACCTGGTGCTAATTTTGCTGGTAGCTGTACCATGCAAAGTACGAATACAAAGAGTGTTTAATGCCTGAATGAAAAAAGAAAAAAATCCACTTTTTACGGGTTATGCCAGATATTCTGGAGTTGCATTTCAGATGGGTTTCATCATCTTTTTAGGTACCTTCGGAGGAATTAAACTGGATCAATATGTATCAATTTCACCTTTATTTACAATATTAGGTTCTATAGGATCAATTACACTTGCCATTTACGTAGTAGTTAAGGATATTATTAATAAAAAATAGGATTATGTCAACTATCCCAATGTCTAAATATGCATACAGACTTATTGTTTTTTCTGTTATAATGGCAGCAGTAAGTATTGTTTTTCAACTAGCAGTGCCTAAATATGCTAGTCCTGCTTTACCTTTTATCGTTTTATTTTTCTTTCTTTTGTCAATGTTTACTCTATATATTGTACTGAGAGAGACCTCATCAACTGACAATAAAAAGATGATTTCCAGATATTTAGTATCAAGAATTATCAAATTTGTGTCTTGTTTGCTCTTTTTAATTATCTATATTTTGTTCAATAAAGAGGATCGCTGGCCTTTTGGATTGGCATTTATGGTTATCTATTTTGCCTATTCAATTTTTGAAGTAATTGCACTTAATAAAGAGCAGAAAAAATAATTACTTTTTTTCTCTTATAATAATTACTGTTCCATGCAATGGTTTCTTTTTAGGACCATTCAATGTCTGGAGTGTGATTTCACATGAATAATAGAAAGTTCCATCAGAGACAGGTTCATTTGATAGATAATCTTTTCCATCCCAATTAATATCTGGATCAGTAGTTTGGAACACTTTTCTTCCCCATCTATTGAAAACAATCAAATCTATTACATCCACATTGGTGTATGGGAATGGAGTCCATAAATCGTTATATCCATCATGGTTAGGGGTAAACACATTGGGAAGTGTATAGGTGAAGCAATCTTCAACATCGAAGCAAACTTCTGGAGTCATTTGGGATAGATTCCCCACAGAATCGATCATTGCCATTCTATAACATCCTGTAATATGGGGTCTATTCTCAAGAACCAATTCACAAAGATAAGGATAACAAGGTTCACCAAATCCTAATAGAGAGTCAATGATATAATAATCTGATTGATAGTTCGGTCTATAAAAAATATAGTACTTAAAAACATCTAAGTAAGAGGTGTCATTGTCATATCCCCAAGTGATACGAACCTCTTCACAATCAGTGGTAATATTAACCTCGGGTAGGTCAGGTGGAAGATTATCAATCGGTGTATTACACACTCTTTGAGAGTGATTGTAGAACGGAAATAGCGTATCTGGCGTAAAATAACCACCAACAGAACGAACAATGTAACAATATTCAACTCCATTTAATAAGTTTACGTCAGTAAAGTTTTGGGCTGTAGTTGTTCCAATGGAATCGAATTGATCCAAGGTTGAGTTATATTTAAAAATATCATAAGCCACATTTTGCCAAGGTACTTTTAAAGACCAGTTTAGTTTTAAAGCATTATCAGTAGGCGTAATCTTTAAGTAGATGGAAGATGCTGGATCTGAGGTTTCTGCTACAATAGGAACAAATTCACCTTGTCCCCAAAACTCAATTTTATAATTGTATATTTGTTCTTCTGTATTCAAATTTATATCTTCAAATGAATAATCTTGTTCAAAAGTAAAAGTAGCCATTTCAACATAGTTAGAGGATGCGGATGAGGATCTGTAGAGTTTATAAAAATATGGAGGTAGCACAAGATTCGTATCAATTTCGGGTGGGGCTAACCATTTTACATTAATTTTTCCACTGGTAAGACTGGTTTCTAAAACATCCACATTCGTGATTAATGGGGCATCATTGGTAATATAAGCACACGCTTCATCTGAGACGTAACTTTCTGCCCCATCAGCAAAGAATGCAAAAACACGATAACAATATTCATTACCATGATATATGGGAACAACAGAACCATCATCAATAAAAGTGGTGTCTGAAATAGAATTTGTGATTCCAATTTGTTGGTATCCTGCGTATTGTGGCAATCCCGTTTCACAAATATCTGGTTCAAAAAATTGACTATTAGTGCGTTTGAATATTTTGTATCCTATTGCGTTAGAGCATGTTTCTCTATTCCAGTTCAATTTGATAGTATTCCCTTGAGGAGTTGCCGTTAAATTTTCTGGCTTTGGGGCTACGATGGTAATATAGATTGTTTTGAAAGAGACCAAGTTGATTATGGGTCCATTATCAGTTGCTTTAAGGGTTATAGAGTATTTGTTTTTTTTAACATGGGTGCAGTTTGTGTTCCATACCAGTTGAGAAGTGATCGGTGGTGGTCCACTAGCACTTTGAATAAATGCAGGTGAATTGGTTAACAATAAGGGTGCACCTGTAGCTGTAAGAGTTACCTGAGAGGAGTTTGGGTCTGTTACTAAAACGTCTATATTAAGGGGTTGCCCAGCTGTAACACAAGTATCGATAATGGTAAAGATTTCTGGGGGTTGATTATCACATGCTGCAATCGAAACCTGCATATCACGAACCATGGTTCCAATGAGAATCCCATTTCTATATTCGTTAATTTGAATAGCAATATTATATTCTCCAACCAACTGAGGTGAGTCCCATGTAAGTTCGCCAGTTATGGGATCAATAAAGATTGAATTAGAAGCAGAAGGGAATGTGTATCCTGGGATATTGTCGCCATCATATCCTCTGCATGCGATCAGTTTATAAGACAAGCTATCACCATCAACATCGTACGCTCCAGGATTGTGATAATAGGGCACATTTACACAACCATTATCTATGGGTGGATTTAAAAGTATGGGTGAGCTATTATTCCCTAAAAAAGGGTTAATAATCAGAAAAACATCAATAAAAAAGGGGATATTTACCGAATTTGGGATGTTTATTACCCCAGCATTTCTATTCGGATCTTCAAATGTTATATGGTATGAACCCATTGAAGAATAAGAATGGTTGGTGATATAAATATTTTTACTGATATCGTTGCCTAAATCAATTTTAGAATTTCTGTTAATTGTAGAGCTTGACCCATCACCCCAAAACACATCAATTTGTGGCCTATCCGCAGGACTTGGTGTATATGTGTAAGTTGTGATTGTAAATTGAAAGGTTAACCCACTTAAATGTTTATAGGAGATCTCTCCTGCTCTGTTATGGGTAGCAAAAGAGGTTAGAGCACTGATCAAGAACAAAAAGAGAAAAAATCTAATTTTCATTTATAAACTTTAAATAGTATGGCAAAAATATAAAAAAAAATGGTGTACTTTTGCGCCCTGATTTTAAATATAATACATCATACCTTATGAACTTAATTGAACAAATTAAAGAGAATGCCAAAAAGGCAAACAAAACCATTGTTCTCCCAGAAGGAGAAGAGGAAAGAACGTTAAAAGCTGCCGATATAGTATTGAAAGAGGGCTATGCGCAAATCGTTTTATTAGGAAACAGATCAAAAATTGAGAAACAAGCTGCAGAATGGGGATTAACTTACATTTCTAAAGCTACAATTATTGACCCTATTGAGAATCCCAAAAAAGAGTATTATGCTCAAATGTTGTGTGAAATTAGAAAAAGTAAAGGGATGCAAATGGAGGAAGCAACCCGTTTGGTGGAAGATCCTTTGTATTTAGCTACCCTTTTGATCAAAAATAAAGAGGTTGACGGAGAGGTTGCTGGAGCTCAAAATGCTACTGGTGATGTATTGCGTCCTGCTTTTCAAATTGTAAAAACATTACCTGGTGTTACAGTAGTTTCTGGAGCATTTATTATGGTGTTTAAAGATAAAAAATGGGGTGATGATGGTGTTATGGTGTTTGCAGATTGTGCTGCTACTCCAAATCCAAACGAAAGAGAGCTGGCAGAGATCGCTGTGGTTTCAGCGCAAACAGCAAAATCGATCGCTAAGTTAGACCCTCGCGTGGCAATGTTAAGCTTCTCAACCAAAGGTTCTGCTAAACACGAAATGGTGGATAAAGTGGTTAATGCTACAAGAATTGCCAAAGAGATGGCTCCAGATTTAAAAATTGACGGAGAACTTCAAGCGGATGCTGCTATTGTACCTAGCGTTGGAGCTTCAAAAGCGCCGGGTAGTGAAATCGCTGGTAAAGCTAATGTATTGGTTTTCCCTTCTTTAGAAGTTGGAAACATTGCATATAAATTAGTACAACGTATTGCCGAAGCGGAAGCGGTTGGCCCAATCATGCAAGGGATGGCTGCCCCAATTAACGATCTTTCTCGCGGATGTTCTGTGGAAGATATCGTGAGCTTAGTGGCTATTACGGCTTGCCAAGCTACTGTATAATCGAAATAAACTATAATTTGATCACTTTGTGATCAATCAATTGATATTGCTCGCCACTTTCTGGACAAGTGGCAAGTTTTTTTTGGTCAAAAGTTAACTTATGACCATATTCACTCACCCACCCTATCTGTTTTGCAGGATTTCCAACAACCAGCGCATAATCTGGAATATCTTTGGTAACCACGGCACCAGCGCCAATAAAGGCAAACCGCCCAATTGTATTTCCACACACTATAGTTGCGTTTGCTCCAATAGTAGCGCCCTTTTTTACAATCGTTTTTTCGTATTGGTCTCTTCTGATTATAGCACTTCTTGGATGACTAACATTGGTGAAAACCATTGATGGCCCTAAGAAAACATCATCTTCGCAAACTACACCTGTATAAACAGAAACATTATTTTGAATTTTGACATTATTGCCCAAAATAACATGAGGTGAAATCACCACATTTTGGCCAATATTACAGTGATCTCCTATTACAGCTCCTTCCATAATATGACTAAAATGCCAGATTTTAGTCCCCGTTCCTATTTTACACCCCTCATCTACGTATGATGATTCATGAACAAAGTATTCCATATTCTTTATGTTAGTTCAATTCAACGACAAAAATAGTAAAAAAAAAATTAGCAAATTGGAAAATTAGCAAATTGGAAATTAGTATTTATAAATTGAGTATTTTTGCAATATCGATTAAAAAAATTAAACATATTTAAAATCAACATATTATGGAAACAAAAGTATTTGAACCCAGTTGGACCTATTCAACTAGATTGGTAAAAGGGGAAGATTTAAATCACCATGGAACGCTATTTGCTGGTAGAACGGCAGAATGGTTTGTGGAATCTGGATTTATTTCTGCTGCCTCCATTTTAAATCCAAGTTCAGTTGTATGTTTGAAAATCCATGGAATGTACTTTACCAAACCAGTTAGACCAGGGCAAATTCTCAAATTTTCCTCAAAAATTGTTTTTGCAGGTAAAAGTAGTTTAGTTTCCTATATTAAAGTAACCACTGGAACAAATGAAGAATCTTTTGTAAATGGGTTTATCACTTTTATACATGTGGATCATACAACGAATGCAACACCACATGGCATTATCATTCAACCTGTTACAGAAGAGGAGAAAGCTTTATACGATGAAGCCAGAATTTTAAGAAAAAGCTAAAAATTTTTTTTTAGTTTTTCTTCAAAATATAGGTATAGTAAATATAATCTCTTTTTGCAAATTGATTATAAGTTGGAGAACCTACTGCACCAGCAAAATTCAAGGCGATTTTATGTAAAAACTTAGGAGTAAGTTTATATACCAGATTGCGTCTTCTTTGGTCATCTAAATCTAATGCTTCCACAACATCTTGGTTTATATCTTTCTCTCTAACAACTGAAAAACCACTTTTTTTGATATCCTCTTGGAATTGTTCAAATTCGTGATTATATCTAAAATCAGTAATTAAAAAATGACCACCTGGGCGTAAAATTCTATAGACTTCTTTCAGAAATGATTTAAAATCAGGATATCTATGAGAAGATTCTACGTTAAAAACGATATCACAAGAGTTTGAATCCAAAGATAAATTTTGAGCATCACCTTGTTTAAACTTCAGATTATCAATTTTATAAAACTTATTAGAAAACTTAACGGCACGCTCTTCTAAGTCAATACCTAAGGCCGTTTTAGGAGCAAAAGTTCGGGTTAAATAATGCAATCCACCGCCTCTGCCGCAACCAATCTCTACAATATCTTTTCCAGCAACCTCTATGCCATGGGTAAGATGATGGTATAATTGCACAGAATATCTGTTTGGTTCGTGATGTTGATCTAAAAGCACTTCATGTTCTTTTTCGTTATACCCATAATTCATAAAGATCACTTCAGCATTTTTGTCAACAGTACTCACATACCAATACCAAATCCTGAACATTGTTTCACGGAAATTAAATGTCATAAAAATTGTTTAAAAATCACTATCAACCGACTAAATTGAAAAAAATTGCAAAATATCTTTTAAGTT
>JBLJBB010000114.1:0-2837 GCA_047638115.1 Bacteroidales bacterium
CTATAACGTTATTTGTAGATTCATCATTTTCTTCAGAAAAAATAAGTATCATTACCGTATAATTAATAGGTCATGAATATTCTATTTGTATTCTTTTCTTTTTGCTCTAATGGGGGTAATCCGACATTTTTTCTTCTTTGATTCACTAAAGCTGTATCCGGATTGGCCATTCTCCCGTTATCATCATATTCACCATAATAACTATACTCATTACGGGCAAAAATCACACATCGATCATAAGTCCTGACATAATTTTCAATATCAAAACAGCCATTTATCAAACTCTTCCTCTGTATGGGTTCGATGTAGGTGAGCCAAAATTCAGGATAAGCCGTGAAAATATGGCGGCCAATAATAAAAAAACCCCATGTGTCATAAATAAATGGATTAGGAATATTAGGATTTTCTTTAATGAGTTCAACTATTTTTAACATTGTTAAGGAGTCTGTAAACATTAAAATACTTTTTCTGCAAGAATTAGGATAATTATCATCAAATTTTCGGGCTAATTGATCCACTTCATTCATAGCCCTAAGTTGTTTTATTATATACAGTTCTTGATAAGAATATATTTTTCCAAAATTCTCTTTGTACTCTAATATTTTGTTGTTGTAACGCACAGAGTCAAGAGCAAAATATTTTTTTCTATAGGAGCGTTCAAACTCCTCAACATCCATTTTTTTTGAGTAAAAAGCATGATCATAGTAAACGATAGCACTATCATATTGATGAAATTCAGCATAAAGATCAGCTAAGGTTATATAAACTGATGCCTTAGCTGTTTTATTTGTAATTGGAAAATTCAATACATCAATGTACAATTGAAAAGCATTTTTATAATTATCTTTGTTATAAGAGTATTCAAAAGCAATATTTTTTGTTTTATAAAATTGTATGATTGAGTCAGATAGAATTAATTCTTGAGAATAAGAATTAGTAACTAAAA
This sequence comes from Bacteroidales bacterium, assembly GCA_047638115.1. Lineage (GTDB taxonomy): Bacteria > Bacteroidota > Bacteroidia > Bacteroidales > WCHB1-69 > UBA5429. The sequence continues at coordinate 947 of JBLJBB010000114.1, forward strand.
AAGTGTAAAGTAAAATTATTGTGATTTTTTTCATAATTTTGTTTTTTAATAATGAGCTCTCCATAAATGGAGAGCTCAATTTGAAATACTATTGTTGTGGTGGTTTACTGATGATTTCTGGAGTAGATAAATCAACAAAATCACATACTTTTTTTACTCCATCTATAATAACAGCAATCCCTTCATGTGTGTCATAATCAATAGTGTCACTTCCACATTGATGTCCGTTATCATATTTTGTACCTTGAGTTGCTCCTCCAATAATTTTGGATAAGTTTTCCACTTTGTTTAATTCATAAGATTTAAACATTGAATTTTTCAAATCTTTCATAACATTGATTTTTATTTGGTTAATACTAACTTATTCTCTCACACCCAACCCACAAAAATTTATTATCTTTGCGAATTGGTCGTGCCCATAAACATATACAAATATATTCATGTTTGCTTGGGTGCCGGAAGCAGGGTTTGGTTATAGGTTTTTGCAGACATACGCCATTCCCTGCGGTGCACCTGGTTATCGCCTTCTGTCAGCAGCAGCACATTTTTTTGACAGAGGCTAATTAGCTCAAATTGGTCTTACACAAAAAAAATAACATTGATATTGATTTATGGGTTCTCTCTAGCTCTTTGATCTTTCTCCGCGACAAAAATAGTAAAAAAAACAACATAAAAACACTTCCTCCATCACTCCCCCATTTTAATAATTATTAACATTTTAAGAATGCAATTGGTGCTTTTTAATACATTTTTGTTAAAATATGATACATTTTTGTCACAACATCGGTGCGAAATGTTAAAATAAATTGCAAATAAGTTAATGATCAATGGCACATTTTAAATGGAAATATTAATTTTTTGGAAGAAATTTGCCATTTTGTTATAAGATAACATGCGTATTTTCAATATATTTAACGAGCTTTTTTGGGTAATCGTTTTCTGCAACTATTACGTTACTCTATAGCGAACATTTTTATATTCTTCATTTTTTTCTGCAACCTCTGCGAGGTAGTAGTTGGTCGTGGAAGCATCGTTCATCCGCAGGTAGCTTCGCAACCTACGGTTACTAATCTGCAACCTCTTCGAGGCTGATATAAATCACTACTACGTAGTGAGGATCGTATGTCGGTATTTGTTTTGCTATAGATGAATCACTACTACGTAGTGAAAATAGGGGTTTTGGCGCAAGTGCGGTGGCATGGTCACAAAAATCGAATGCTCATATGCTCGTGTGTATTTTGTTGATTTATTGTCTGTTGTCCGTGGTCTGTTGTCCGTAGTCTGATTTTCTTTGTGAACTTTGTGTTAAAACTTTGTGATCTTTGTGATTAAAGTTTTTTATATTTTTTAAAGAGAAAAGATCACAGTGGAACACAATGTAAAAAAAAGTGTTCCACAGTGTTGTGAAATGTAAAAATTAGTACATATTAACACTGTGAAACTCCGTTTAAGACTGTGAAACACTGTGTTCCATTTTTATATTTAAGCCGCGAATGCGCTAATAAATAACGTATGATTTTTTCTATTTTGTTGATTTATTGCAAATTACTTGTCTCTAGTCTCTTGTCACTAGTCCTTTTTTCATTTGCTAATTTACGAATTTGTTAATTTGCTAATTTTTAATCACCGCTTTGATCGGGTTGATGAACTTGTCCAATAAACGTAAATCTTCCGTTACAATCTCTGCTGTCCCGGTCATCTCTTGGGTGAACTGCAATTTTTTGCCATACGTTGTGGTGAAGTTTTTCGGGAATACTACTTCTAGAATATACGCTTTGGTCTCTTCATCAACTTGAACAGGAACTAAAGAGATGTTCCTGATCTCAACTTTAATGATTCCATACTCCATGTAAGGATAATTTTCTAATTTCACATTCACACTTTGTCCCAC
>JBLJBB010000115.1:0-12346 GCA_047638115.1 Bacteroidales bacterium
CGCATAATATTCTATTATTCATGCTGTTGAGAGTTTTTCAGCAGACCCTAATTAAGCACTAAAGCTACGTATTATTATTGGATTATTTCTCCTTTTTTATCCAATTTTATTTGTTTCTTTTCAAGGCAATGAGGGAGTTTTTAGACAGTCTGACGGCTGAGGCTATGTGCAGTAAGGGATTGCGGGTGACTTTCCTGTCCACATACACAGAAACTTGAGCGGGGTAGAACGCTTGAATTACCACTGAAACCCTTATTGCATATAGCCTTTGGTGTGTGCATGTGCTTCTTTGACCTCAAAATTTGTATGTCAATTTTTGTAAGCATTACTTTTTCTTTTTATTCGTGTCGGTATATTTCTCTTTGAAAAATAATCCTCTTTCGTTTTCTTTGGAGCGAATAACTGTGTCATCATTTTTATCAGTACTCCTTGTTTCTGCAAAATATTCGGGGAAGAAAAATCCTTCTTCTACAATTTTAGTTTTGTGAGTATCTTTATTTGATTTCAAATCCCTTGTTGTTGCAGTTCTTTCGGGGAAGAAAAATCCATCAACACTTTCAAATGTTTTTGAAATCTTTTGTTTTGTTTTAAAATTAGTAGCTACTGCGATCCTTTCAACAAAGAAAAATCCCTGAGTATCCATTTTTACCTCAGCAACAATTTCTCTTGTCTTCTTACTTCTTACAACAGCAACCTTGTCTGTAAAAAGAAAACCTCTTTGTTCAATTGTTGTTTCTAGTGCAAATGGAAATAAATCCCTCAAAGAACCAATAGCTCCTCTGATGAGTAGTGCATCGTTTTTACATTCAGGACATATGGAAGGTAATTCCCAACCATTTTGATGACAGCGAATTTGAAGTTTAGTTGTCAATTTAAAGCTCTTTCCACATTGCTGACAACCTTTATCTTTAGCAGCATATTGAGTAATACAATTTTTACAGATTTTCGGTGGGTTGTCCCAATCTCTGTTAACGCTTATTTTACCGCTGCAACATTCACAAAAAACTTCATACCACTTCTTTCTTTCTTTTTCTATGCATTGTTTACAAATGTCAGGTGCTTTGTCCCACTCTCTATTTACTCTAATTGTCGTTCCGCAATGTTTGCAGGACTTGTCATACCATTTTGCTTTTTCTTTTGCTATACAAGATTTACAGAGGTCGGGAATAATGTCCCAATCTTTACATACTTTCATGCTTGTCCCGCAATGCTTACAGGACTTGTTATACCATTTTGCTTTCTCCCTTTCTATACATGATTTGCATAAGTCAGGAATTTTGTCCCAATCTTTACAAACCTTCATGCTTGTCCCGCAATGCTTACATGATTTGTTATACCATTTCGCTTTCTTTCTTTCAATGCAGGGTTTACATAAGTCAGGAATGCTGTCCCAATCCTTGCAAACTTTCATGCTTGTTCCGCAATGCTTGCAGGACTTGTTATACCATTTTGCTTTTTCTCTTTCAATGCAATTTTTGCAAAGTGTTGGTTTGCTATCCCAATCTCGGTGAACACTTATGGAAGTTCCGCAATGCTTACAACTTACATCATACCAATCATTTTTTTTTCGCTCCATACAACTTTTGCATATTGATGGCGGTTTGTCCCACTCTGTGTTTATACGAATTGTTGAGCCACAACTTGAACATGATTTATCATACCATTTGTCCTTTCGCTCTTGTAAACAAGATTTGCACAAAGTCGGTGTTCTATCCCAGTCCTGATGAACTGAAATTTCTGAGCCGCAATCTTGGCAGTCAACTGTATACCACTTTGAAGACATTTGATATTTTTTTAAAATCCGTATTTCATTTTATACAACCTCTACTTGGAACAATAAATTTAAAGTTGTCATCATACATTGTCTTAAATTCCATTCCATAAAGCCTTTGCAAATTGATTTCATTAATTGTAACATCGGCATTGCCAAAAACAAAGCAATTCTCGGAATACAAAATTAATGCTTGGTCAGCAATAGAAATTGCTTGGTTAATGTCGTGCATTGTCACCACGATTATTTTTCCTAATTGTTTTGAGAGGTTTTTAATTTTATTTATTACAATCATTGCATTTTTGAAATCTAAAAATGTTGTTGGCTCATCAAATAAAATTATTTTAGTTTCTTGGGCTAATGCCATTGCAACTAAAACTAAGCGTTTTTCTCCTCCACTTAATTCTGTATAGTATCTTTCTCTTAGATGTTCTAATCCTATATCAAAAAGGATTTTTTCAACAACATTAAAATCATTCTTTGTAGGAAATCCAAACTGTTTAATATGAGGTGTTCTTCCAAACATTATCATTTCTAAAACAGTAAATTGAAAGTATGGCACATGTTCTTGTGGCACAAAAGAAATTGACTTTGAAAGATGTTTAGGAGAAAAACTACTTAATGATTGTTGATTGATTGAAATATGACCAGAATAACTCTTATTTAAACCTGCAAGTGTTCTTAATAAAGTTGTCTTGCCAATCCCGTTCAAACCTATAATAGACATTATTCCTTTTTCTAAAGAAAAAGTAATGTTCCTTAAAATAGTTTTATTACCAATGCTTACTGAAAGCTTATTTACTTCTATCATCTTATGAACTTTTACTTTTGTAGAGTATAAAAATAAAAAAAGGCAACCCAACTATTGCAGTTACAATTCCCACAGGAATTTCAACTGATGCAATGTTTCTTGCAATTAAGTCAACCACTTGTAGGAAAACCGCTCCAAATAAGAAAGAATTTATTATTACATAAAAATTATTAGCCCCACCAATAAACCTAACTACATGAGGAATTAGTAAACCAATCCAACCAATAGGACCACAAACTGCGGTTACTGAACTTGTAAACAAGGTTGTAATTCCAATAAGCATTATTCTGAACTTATTGGTATCAATTCCTAGAACTTGGCTTTCTTGTTCTCCGAGGGATAAAACATTAATTCTCCAACTTTGGGTAATAAGTACTATTGAGCAAATTATATTTATTGGGCTGACAAAAACAACATCCTTCCAAGATGAATTATTAAAACTTCCAAAAGTCCAAAATAAAATAGATTGCAACTGTTGTTCTTCAGAAAAATATTGCAATAAGGAAACTAAAGAAGAGAAAAAAGCAGATATGATTACACCAGATAAAACCAATATAATGGTGTTGCCTGAAGAAAATAACCGTGAAACAAGTAATACCGATAATACTGCTACAACACCAAAAATAAATGCAAATGATTGGAGAAATAAAAAATTGTACGATTGAAAAAAAACGATGACAATTGAAACTCCAAATGAAGCACCTGCCGATACACCTAAAATATAGGGACTAACAAGCGGATTTTTGAAAATAGATTGTAAGACAGCTCCTGATACTGCAAGACTTGAACCAACCAAGGAAACTAAAACAATCCTTGGCAACCGAATGTCAGATAAGATTATGCTTTGTTCTTCTGTCCATAAAATATTAGTTGTTAATCTTAGTTGGGAACAAAACCAATTTAAAATAATATTTAAGTCAATTTTGTAATTACCATACGATAGGGAAATTGAGCTAATGACAATTAGAGAAATGAGAATAACAACAGTAATAGTTTTCTGTTGGGCATTCATTGGTTGTTTTGTTTTACGATTTCAATAAATTTATTATAATCAGCTTGGGGATTAAAATCATTAAATAATTCAGGCTGTAACCATTTCGCTTTTTCTATAATTCCGAAAATTGTTTCTAAACGATACTCTGTCCAACCTGAATGTTCTTGAAATACTCTTTTGTTTTTGACAGCATTTATATTTTTCCATCTTTCATCATTGAAAATATCTTCGGGCTTAATAGAAGCCCTTTCCCGAATAATTATCACATCTGGATTGAATTTGTATATGTCTTCAAATGACATTTGTAAACTTGTAGCATTATCGCCAATCCCATTAGTCACGAGTTGACCACCAGCTAAATCAATTATCTCTCCTTGGACATTACCACCAAGAGATGTTAATGCGTCAGTTCGGATATAATAAACTTTTGGTCTTTTATTCAGAGGAATATTTTTAGAAATTTCAAATATTTTATCTTCAATATTTTTAAATAATTCGTAAATCCTTAGCGACTGTTGCTTTTTTCCAACGATGTCTCCATAAAATAAAGTTTCGTCCATAATATCTTTCAAACTTTTAGGGTATGTGGCAATAGCCACATACCCTAATTGCTCTAATCGTTCGATAACTGGTTTTTCAGTTCCGGTAAAAACAATATCCGGTTTAATCGAAATTATTTTCTCATAATTAATATTGCCCTGACCTACTTGTGGCAACTTCAACATTTCTGGAAAATTAATATTTAGAAAAGGAGAACTTTTTTCATTTATTTTTCCTATCCCTACAATTTTCCCTTTCGCACCAATTGCACAAATAATTTCTGCCTGAACATAATATAAAGGAATTATTCGCTCTACATTCTGTGGAATATCAATTGAACGGTTGAAATAATCCTTTATTAATCTATTAGTCTTACTTGTTCCTGTATTTTGATTACAAGAACAAATTGTAAACAGCAAAAAACCAAAAATGATTGAAGCAATAGATTTCATTTTGAAGGAACTTTAAAGTCAAAAGTTAATCCAACACGAAATTCTCTCCCTGGTAACGGTTGGTCAAATGCACTGACATAGTTTCGGTCAAGGAGGTTATTTAGTTTAAACCAAAATGTAAAATACTTGATTGGCTTTGATGTAATACCCAAATCAAAAATTGAATAATCTGGTAGTTCATACCAAATACTTTGATTATCATAATTTCTTTTTGAAACAAATGTATATGTCAAGTCAATGCCAAAATACTTAATAGGCATGTAGGATATAAATGTCCTTAATTGATGTTCTGGGCGATATGCAATGAAATCCGATGTCCGATTATCAGAAGTATTTTTAGCATTTAAGTATGAATAACTAACCATTCCAAACAATTTATCACTTGGAGAATACTTAACCATTAATTCACCACCTGAAAATATTGCTGATTGTAAATTGATAACTTGGTTTGTTGTATCAGTGGCTTTGACTTGTGTAATAAGATTTTTAATGTTGCTGTAATAGCCACCCAATTGTATGGATAATTTGTTTTTAAAAAAATTGGAACCAATACCAATATCCATATTGTCACTAGTTTCAAAAGTTAATTCGGGATTAGCAGTATAACCTATTAGAACATCCCCAAATAAATCCCTCATGCGGGGAAATATTGAATTACGACTGTATCCTGCATGAACTTTATATTTTAAACTTAATGGACTATATGCAGCAGAAAATTGGTAGTTCCAAACGGATAAATCTTTTCTAATGATGTTTTCATTGCTGCTTGTATAGCTTGGATTAGCAAAGTTATATGAAGTACCTGCGTTAATGAAAATTCTTTTAACAAACTCTCCTCTATATTCTAACGCAGATAATAGAGTATTTGCTTTGGTGGTTGCAGTTGTAAACCAAGCTTGTTCGTGAATATCATTTTTGTAGTCAATTGAGTAGTTTAACTTATGTAACTTATTTATTTGATAAGACAAGATACCTCTTGCTCCAATTGTTTTATCATTCCAATAGCTAAATCGTTTAATGGAAGTAAATGTTTTTTCCTTATACTCGTTTAGAGTATCATTTAAGTATGTGTAATAAATATTTGTTTCCAAATTAGTTTTATTTCCAAATGATGAAGTGTGTCTAAGCCCAATTATTGTATTGTGCCAGAAATCCATTCGCCTATATCTCGGGTTTGAAATTGATGGTGGATAACCAAACTTACTTTCATTGTGCATACCTGTTAGGCTAATATGATGTTTACTATTAGGTGCATATGTTATTGTGCCTAATAATTCTAAATTCTCTTGGTCGCTGTTAACTCGGTTTCTGTTTGTTTGACTTGAAATTGTATCAAATGCATTTGAAAGATTAAAAGAATTTCTTTTAAAGTAATTAGCAGATGCTTGGTAATAGAATTTCTTTTTTATATTCCCCGTAATTAAGGTATTGTAGCTTTGTTTACCATTATTGCCCCAAAACGAATTAAACTTTATTCCAAATTTTTCATCAGTAAAAATTCTATTGTCTATTCTAATTACATTTCCAGATGAATTAGCCCCATAAATTAGAGAGGCATTTCCTTTCTCAATTGAAATATCAGAGTTTGTAAAAAACAATCCATCAGTGCTTATTCTTCCTTCCGTATTTGACCTTAAAGGAATACCATTGAAGAAAATATTTACCCGATTTTGTTCAAACCCTCTGATATTCATAGTTTGTCCACCAATTCCGTCAGGAACGCTATAAATTCCGGGTAAAAAGGTTAATCCATCCGTAATTTTTTCTGGTCGTATTGAAGCAACTTGTTCGGTCAATAAGTTACTATTTGTTGTGTTTGAATTTGCTTTCTTGGAAAAACCATGTGCAGTAACAATTACTTGAGGCAAGTCATAATTAGCAATTGTGTCATTCGGAATTTGGGCATACAGTCCAAGTGTCATAAAGCAAAAAACTAAAAGTGTTGTGAGGTGTTTCATATTTTTAAAATTTAGGTTATGTCATTGTCAATTTGAATAATCGGTTGTCCATAGTATTGTCAGTCGGGTAGTGCTTAGCATTGCACACAACTAGCCGCTAACCGCCACTCCATTGCGTATATCTCGCCACAATTGGGTAGATATACGCAATACGGCAAAATCACCGCTTCAATTTTCTCTTTACCATTCAATAGCTTCATATCACTTCATTTAAAAATCATCACTCAAAAAAAAACCAAAAGAGCCATCTGCACGCCTTATCAGCGTCCATCACAGCCCTTTATTCTTTTTCCGGGTTTTTCGGGTTCCCGGTTGCCTTTTCGTAATTTGTGCAGGCAGCCCAAGGGTGGTTCATGCCGGGCTGCGTATTTTTTTGCATGAACCCCGTCTCCGGTGAATCAGGTCGCTGGATTAAGTCTCCATCAACAACCGGCGACCTATCCCCTCCGGAATGGCTGTAAAATTACAGAACAGCTTTATCTTCTCCAACACTTTTGGCTTATTTTTTTTGGAAAACTTGTACCCATTGGTAGATCTACTTTTTTGGCAGGATGAATCTGGCGTGATGCGTGATGGGCTATTGGCTTTTGGCCAGGGTTGAGGCGTTGAGAGGTTTAAGGCTGACGCAGAGGGCTATTGGCTTTTTGCTCTATATCCAACCAACCTAATAAGAAGTTTCTAATTTCCATAACCAAAACCACTCCTATGGGGGTTCGCCCAACCGGGAGTTCATGCCTGATCGTGCCGACCACATGAACTCCTGATTATTAGGCAAGGTGATTTTTAATTTTTCTTCAAGAGCATTAATCTATCATAACGAAGTGATTCTTTAAACTCGTCATCAAAATTTGTGTCGTAAGAAAAGTTCTGTATTTTCCAATCTTCTTTTGGTTTATAAAATTCTAATTTGATTCTATATGGTTGTCTCTCATATTTAACAAGAAAACTTGAAATGACATAAGAATCACCTAATTGATTTGAAGCAATTAATTCATACCCACAATATTCTCCTAAGTCTTTTAAAAATTCTCTGAAATCTATTTTGCTTTTTTCAATTTTGCTTTTTTCAATCCATTTGTTGCCTTGAAAAAGATATTCATATGCTTCTAATGGATTTTTTGAGTACGTTTTGAAAAACTCTTCTGTAATCGTCTGATAATTCAATTGTGAGAAACAATTCAAATTGAACAGGACGATTCCTAGCATAAGGGTTAAAATTTTTAATTTCATAATAATTTAGTCTTTACTGTTTTTATTTCTTAAATACCTATTTTGTTTGTACTTTATTTTTATGTTGCCTGACGTACGGAAATATATGTATTTGCCGATTGCGGGTTGCTTTCCTGTCGAGCCGCACCGCCGTTGTTGCGGGCTGTAAACTTCCAAATCTGCACGGAAACGGCAATTATCATATATTTTTTGTTAGCCACAGTGTTTTAATTTTTTCGAAGATCAGGTCTCTAAATAAAATGGCATTTGCCATCCAAATTATTTTTTCAAAAACATCATTTGCCTTAAAGAAAAGAGTTTTCTCCTTTAAATAAATGGATACTAATAAAATAAGAACCAATGCGGATAAATAAACTATCCCTTTCAGAAAATAATTATCAACCTTTATGCAATCTTTTTTTTGAACTGTTATTATTGCTAGTTGCCAATTAAATGAGTATACACCATTATCCAAAGACCTTATTAAATGATTATTGTCTATATAATTCTCAATGTCTTTAAAGGTTTTGTTGCTTTTCAATTCAGTAAACCAGAATGATTTTACAAAATCTATTAATTGTTTTTTATCTTTAAAAATCCATGGAGTGATATATGTTGAATAATTTAGAGAATATTTTGCACTTAACCTTTCAATAAATGATTTTGAAATAGCTACATCCTTGTGACCAGGTACTGAATATTCTTCAACAACTTCTCTAAACCAAGCAAGTGTTGAATTTTCTTGCGATAAAGTGTTTGAATAATAATCTTTCAAAATATTGGAATAGTTCCTAATGTCTTTAGACTTTTTTATATTATTAATAAATTCATTTTTAATCAAATCCTTAGGAAGTAGTTTCGTTGCTTTATTATCCCAGTAAATTGGTTCATTCTGTACCTCGTTTAAAAGTTCATCTTCAAAAATGTCAGCAATTATTATTAAATGATTATTTGCAGCATATTTAAGAGAAAGTTCTGTTATTCTTTTTTGATATTCATAACTCTGGTCATAGTCGATTTCTTCATTTGCATTATACGACATTAAATGGTGATAACCTGCTAATGAAACTACAATATGAGGTTTGATTTTTTTTAGATGATCATCAATATCTAATAACGTAGAAATTGGATGAAATCTAACCCCATCGCACTTTATGTTTTTTGACATATTAGTGCTAATTTCAAAAACATCAATGTTTTTAAAACCGTTCCGTATTAAAAAATTGGTCAAATACCCAGAGCCAGCCATTAATTCAACAATTCTAATCTTAGATTTTTTTGTATCACTTTTTAATACAAAATCATTTATAACATTAAGAATTGCAATAATTTCGAATATTCTAGCATTTGGTGCAAGTGATAATGCCTTAGCATAACCATTGGCTTTTTTTTCAAATCTTTTTAATTCTATACTTTCTCTTTCCATTTTACAAGCTTTGATGAAATTTGGTCTACAATTTTAATACTAAATATTCCTGCCATAGAAACAATCAATATACCAGCGAACATAAAAGAATATTTATTGCCCGCATATGAATTATACTGTTTAAAAATATAACTACCAATGCCCTCGCTAGTTGATAAAAAATAATCTAATGCGATTTCTATTGTAAGAGCATATGTGACTAATATTCTCATTGTTGACATAAATGGTTCTACTGTTTCCCAAAAATAAATATGCCTAATTATGTCAAATTTCTTTATGCCCCAGAGACTGACTATATTCAACCTATTTTCATTTATATTTTTAACAGCTTGTGAAATATTGACACTAAGATTTGCAATCAGGGGTAAAGCTATTAAGGGATATAAAAAATACTTTAGGTGAAATATTGCAACAAAAACCGGAAGCAAAACTGTAATTGGAATGCTCTTTATACTATTAAGAATCGGGTATAAAAGAGAATGCATAAATTTATTTATACCACAGATTAATCCTATTAAGTAGCCAAATATTGATGAGAAAATTAGAATGCTCACAACGATACCTAAAGTAATAAGTAGCCTTTTAATAATTTCAAATAATTCGACTGATAGGAGTACTTTAATGACATTAATAGGATTGGGTATTGTATTATTCGCAATTTTCATCAACGAGATTAAATACCATAGGATAAATACAATAAGAATGGAAATAAACCTTATTGAAAATCTTCTATTTGCAATGTTTTTGTGCATAACTGTTTTCCGATTTCTTCACAATGAACTGTGAACATTATATTCATGTTTTCCGCTACAATATAATTTATTATCTTTTCAGATATTGACATAGAGACATTAGCCAAAAGCTCGTCAAAGAAGTAAATTTCAGAGGTTAGTAACCGTGAACAAATAAAAGATATGACAGCTTTTTGTCCACTAGATAATTCGTAAACCTTTCTATGTAAGAATGATGTATCTTCGTTAGGAAAGAAGTGATTTATAAAATTGAGATATTCAGTATCACTTGTGGCCCTATTAATATCAACGGCTTTAAATTTAAAGAAATTTAAATTTTGCTTCACGGAATACCATGGCATTAGGAAGTTATCTAACTTCGTAGGTATAAATCCTATTTTAGAATCACATTCATAACTTCCTGAATTTAATTTGTAAAATCCAGCAAGTATTTTTAACAATGTGGTTTTGCCAGAACCATTATCTCCTTTAATATATAACCTTTCAGTTTTATTACTTATAAAGTTAAAATTCTTAACAATAATAATTTCTTTATTGTACTTATTAAAACTAAAGGAAGCATCGTTTAGTTTAATCATTTTTTAATAGAATTGATTTATCGTATTTAAATGCTTGGTTAATAACATTTATTTCTTTGTAAGCGTTGATCGTGTTTTCTAAAACCCTCTCATTCATTTCTGAAGTCTTAGTCAAATATGTCCAAGAGGCATTTAGAGCAGTGTGTTCATTTAGATTTAAGTATTTCATTAAAATTATTTTGGCTTCTTTAGGATTGTTGTTAATAAAGTCAATAGACTTATCCCAAATATTTATGATTTTTGTTTTAATCTCAGGTTTCTCTTGTATAATTTTATTTGATAACACTGTGACTCCGATCGCCACGGGGTCACAAAATGATGCATATATACTGCTGTAAATTTCATTTGTTTTTCCGTTCTCCAAACAGAAAGTACGCATTGGTTCATAGGTAAAAGAACAATCGACATCTCCTGAACGCAAAACATCTAGATGCAACGGAGGTGCAACTTCTTTAAATGTTATTGTTTTAATGTCTATTCCTTTTTTGGAAAGAAAAACTTTAAGTGTCGCCTCAGCTGTGCCACCCGGATATACGGCTATTACTTTGTTTTCTAAGTTTTTTAAGTTTATTATCGTGCTACCCCTAGCGACTAATAATCCTTCAAAAGGTTCAGAGCCTTTAATTTGGGCATGGGAAATAATTTTTGCGTCTAATGGGTTATTATTATCAGCAAATGCGTTTAACACATCAGTTGTTGATACACCGACAAGAAAATCAAGATCGTTTCTTTGCAAGGCTTCAACTAAGAATTTACTACTATTGTTATTTTTTTCAAACACCTTTATTTTTTCGTCTTTGTAAAATCCTTTATCTACTGCAACCCAATGAGGCAGAGATGATACAAGAGTTGGAAGAACACCTATATTAACATTATATTCCTTATTATCGTCTATCCGATGATAATATATTGTCAATCCAATAGTTACTACTGCTAATGCAATAAAAATTATTCTTTTCATTTTGCTTTAAGTTTAATGTTTATGTTTAAAATATGTCATATTTAGTATCGCAGGCATTTTTAACATTGTGGCTAACTATCCGCCAACCGCCACTCTATTGCATATATCTCGCCACCTATTGGGAGATATCCGCAATACGGCAACATCACCGCTTCAATTTTCTCTTTACCATTCAATAGCTTCATATCAATTCATTTAAAATTCATCACTCAAAAAAACACCAAAAGAGCCATCTGCACGCCTTATCAGCGTCCATCACAGCCCTTTATTCTTATTCCGGGTTTTCCGGCTCCCGGTTGCCTCATAGTAAATGTGCAAGCAGCCCTTTAAAACTGTTCATGTCCCAAAAAGGCTGCGGATGGGTGCATGAAACAAGCATACCCAAGAGGAAAACATGCGGCACGGCAAGGCACACCAACCAAAACAAGCCTCACAGAACCAAGCTTTTGGGTATAGGCTGTAAAAGTAGAAAAGCCAAAGGAGATAAACAAGAAATTCTTAGTGTTTTTCTAAAAAATCTATCATTCGCGTTATTTTGTGGTCATAATTGCTTTCTGCCGGCCGGGAGGGGAGGCTTTTTGAGAAGTTGATTTGTTGATTTGTTGATGGGTTGATTTGTTGGTTTAGAGGTTTAGTGTTTAGCGTTTAGAGTTTAGGGCTGGCGCGGCGGGCTTTTTGCAAAATGATTCGTCCTTCTGGCAAAATGAGGTCATTGATTACGACAATCAAAATCTCACGCAAAGCCGCCAAGACGCAAAGTGTGAAGGTGATCCTGTCTCTGATCTCTGACCTCTGATATTACGTGCATTCGTGGCAATATATCAATCTGATTTTTAATCATCTCACGCAAAGATTCTGTGTTAAAATCCAAATGAAAACATATATTTTTTATTT
>JBLJBB010000116.1:0-8638 GCA_047638115.1 Bacteroidales bacterium
CCGGCCGTTCAGACCCTTGCAGCGAAACGAGGAGTACAGGCCGGAGACCGACGGCTGTAGAGCCGTGCTATTAGCGCGGCTCTATAGCCGGAATGCCCAAAAAGAATGAATAATGAAGAATGAAGAATGAAGAATTTGTGGCTTTTTAATCATTTGCTAATTTGCTAATTCACCAATTTGCGAATTCAATTTCATGAATAGCGTATATTGATATTTTTATATCCTTGAACTGGGGAATAATTCACCATTTTTTCGTAATTTTGCACACTTATTAAAAATATATTACAGATGATTAATATTACACTGCCTGATGGGTCAAAAAAGCAATTCGAAAGTGGTTCTACTCCTTACCAAATTGCTCTTAGTATTAGCGAAGGATTGGCTCGTAACGTCCTTGCTGCCAGAGTTGATGACAAAATAGTATCTCTCAATTATGAAATTACGAATGATTGTGATTTCCAGCTTTTTACTTGGGAAGATAAAGAGGGAAAAGCTACCTATTGGCATTCAACGTCTCATGTGATGGCCGCTGCTATAGAACAATTATACCCCGGTGTGAAATTTGGTATCGGTCCAGATATTGAAAATGGTTTCTATTACGATATCGATTTTCTGAACTATTCTATCTCTTCTGACGATTTTCCTAAAATTGAAGCTAAAATGATGGAGATTATCCAAACTAAAGCGCAGTTTGAAAGAAAAGAGGTGACTAAAACGGAAGCTCTCGAATATTTTACTCAAAAAGGGGACGAATATAAACTGGAACTTATTGAAGGATTAGAGGATGGTAACATCACTTTTTACCAAACGGCTGGGTTCACCGATTTGTGTCGCGGACCACACCTTTTCAATACAGCTAGCATCAAAGCAGTGAAATTGTTAAATACTGCTGGTGCCTATTGGAGAGGCGATGAGAAAAGAAAACAGTTAACCCGTATTTACGGAATCTCTTTCCCTAAAAAGAAAGAATTAGATGAGTACCTTGAACTTCTTGAAGAAGCTAAGAAAAGAGACCACAGAAGATTGGGTAAAGAGTTGGAACTTTTTGCTTTTTCACCTAAAGTGGGGATGGGATTACCATTGTGGTTGCCTCGTGGAACACAATTGAGAGACCGCTTAGAGCAATTCTTGAAGAAAATTCAGAAAAAATATGGATATCAACAAGTTATGTGTCCACATATTGGAGATGTAAACCTTTACAAAACCTCTGGTCACTACCAAAAATATGGAGCTGATTCGTTCCACCCAATCACAACTCCTCAAGAGGGGGAAAGTTTCTTGTTAAAACCCATGAATTGTCCTCACCATTGTGAAATATATTCTGTAAAACCAAGATCTTACCGTGATCTTCCTATCAGAATTGCTGAGTTTGGAACTGTTTACCGTTACGAACAAAGTGGCGAATTACATGGGTTGACAAGAGTTCGCGGGTTTACTCAAGATGATGCTCATATTTTCTGTACACCTGATCAGCTTAAAGATGAGTTCTGTAAAGTAATTGATATTATCCTCTATATCTTTAAAGTTTTAAAATTTCAAGATTTTACAGCACAAATCTCATTGAGAGATCCAAGTAATACTGAGAAATATATTGGTTCTGATGAGAATTGGGAAAAAGCAGAAAGAGCAATCATTGAGTCTGCTGCTGAAAGAGGATTAAAAACCACTACAGAAACAGGAGAAGCAGCATTCTATGGTCCTAAATTGGACTTCATGGTGAAAGATGCCCTAGGTAGAAAATGGCAGTTGGGAACAGTTCAGGTGGATTACAACCTTCCAGAACGTTTTGAATTGGAATATATAGATGCAGATCAACAAAAACGTCGTCCAATCATGATTCACAGAGCCCCATTTGGTTCTATGGAGCGTTTTGTAGCTGTTTTGTTAGAGCATACAGCGGGTCGTTTCCCATTATGGTTAACTCCTGAACAAGTGATTGTACTTCCAATCAGTGAAAAATATCAGGAATACGCTTTGAAAGTGAAAGAGATCTTAGAAGAGCAAGAGATTCGTACCATCATTGATGAGCGCGCTGAAAAAGCAGGTAAAAAGATCCGTGATGCTGAAATGAAAAAGATCCCATTTATGGTGATCGTTGGTGAGAAAGAGGAAGCTGAAGGATTGGTTTCTGTAAGAGAACATGGACAAGGAGATCAAGGAACATTATCCATCGCTGATTTTGTAAAAATGATCAATGAAAAGATTGCAAAAGAATTAGAATAATAAAGAGAGAGATCAATTATGTTTGAAAGTTTAAGTAACAAACTCGACAGAGCTTTTAAAGTCCTTAAAGGTCAAGGATATATCACTGAAATTAACGTAGCAGAAACCATGAAAGAGGTGCGTAAAGCACTGTTGGATGCCGACGTTAACTATAAAATTGCTAAAGATTTTACTGACAATGTAAAAAAACAAGCGTTAGGTCAAAATGTATTAAAAGCGGTTTCCCCAAGTCAGTTATTAGTAAAAATCACGTATGATGCGCTGATTGAACTGATGGGAAAAGCGGCAGAGGATATCAATATCAAATCGAATCCTTCCATCATTTTGATGGCGGGTTTACAAGGATCTGGTAAAACAACACACTCTGCAAAACTGGCTAAGTTATTGAAAACCAAAAGAAATAAGAAAGTTCTTTTGGTAGCTTGCGACGTATATCGTCCAGCAGCGATTGATCAGTTAAAAGTGTTAGGGGAACAAATCGAAGTGGAAGTTTTCACTGATCCTAACTCTAAAAGCCCTGTAGATATTGCTAAGAAAGCAGTAGCTCATGCTAAAGATTGGGGACACCAAGTGGTGATTATCGATACCGCAGGTCGTTTGGCCATTGATGAGATGATGATGGAAGAGATTGGCAATATCAAAAAAGCGGTCAATCCTCACGAGATCCTTTTCGTTGTAGATGCTATGACGGGACAAGATGCTGTCAATACAGCTAAAGCATTCAACGATAAACTTAACTTTGATGGAGTTATCTTAACCAAAATGGATGGTGATACCCGCGGGGGAGCAGCCATCTCAATCAAAGCAGTGGTCAATAAACCGATTAAGTTTATTGGGGTTGGTGAAAAAATGGAAGCATTGGATGTGTTCCACCCCGATCGTTTGGCTGAACGGATCTTAGGGATGGGAGATATCAGATCTTTCGTTGAAAAAGCACAAGAGCAGTTTGACGAAGAGGAAGCGATTAAATTACAAAAGAAATTGGCTAAAAACCAGTTTGACTTTAACGATTTCTTGGCTCAAATCGCCCAAATAAAGAAAATGGGGAATATCAAAGATATGATGAGTATGATCCCAGGTATGGGAAAAGCGATCAAAGATATGGATATCGATGATAATGCTTTCAAAGGGGTTGAAGCGATCATTTTATCTATGACACCTCAGGAAAGAAGTAATCCTGATTTGTTAAACGGAAGCAGAAAGAAGAGAATCGCTATGGGTAGTGGCTCTGATATTCAAGATGTTAACCGTTTGATGAAACAATTTGAGGACACCCGCAAAATGATGAAAATGGTGAATAGTGGAAAAGCTAAAAACCTCATGCAAGCCCTTTCAACGCCTGGTAGAAAATAATTTTTAATATCGAAAACATCATGGATAATTCAAATAATACTCCAAAAATTCTTGATGGCAAACTGATTGCAGCAGAGATCAAAAAAGAGATTGCTAAGAAAGTGGATGCACTATTGAATGATGGTAAAGATGCCCCTCATTTAGCAGCGATAATTGTTGGAGAAGATGGGGCCTCAAAAACCTATGTAGAGAGCATCCAAAGAAACACCAAAGAGGTGGGATATATGTGCTCCGTATATCAATTTCCATCAAAACTATCTGAAAATGAACTTCTTGAAGTGATCGACTTCATCAATAAAGATGATGAGATAGATGGTTACATCATCCAATTACCTCTTCCAGATCATATTTCAGTGGAAAAAGTGATTGCACATGTAGATCCTCGCAAAGATATCGATTGTTTCCATCCTGAAAATATGGGAAATTTGGTGCTTGGAAAAGATTGTTTCCTTCCTGCTACCCCTTATGCCTGTATGGAGATCTTAAAACGCTCCAATATTGAAATTGCGGGTAAAAATTGTGTAGTTGTAGGAAGAAGCAACATCGTAGGAAAACCTTTAGCACTCCTTTTAGCTCAAAATAGTCCAGATGCAAATGGAACCGTAACCATCACCCATAGCAAAACCAAAAACTTAAAAGAGGTTTGTAAAGAAGCTGATATTCTGTTGGTTGCTATTGGAAAACCAGAGATGATCACTGCGGAATACGTAAAAAATGGAGCTACCGTTATCGATGTGGGAATCCACAGAATGGAAGATAAATCATCTGAAAAAGGATATAAAATCTGTGGGGATGTAAAATTTGATGAAGTAGCACCACTTTGCGAAGCCATCACCCCTGTTCCTGGTGGAGTGGGTGCCGTAACTATGAGCTGTTTACTTCTCAATACCCTAAAAGCATACGAAAACAATAAAGGAAGATACTATCCTGAAGTAATTGATGATACAGATGATGATCACGAACATCATCATGATCACTACCATGACCACGAAGATTGTGGGTGTGGCTGTAATCACTAATTGGAATCTCCCCATTGAGTGTTAATACTCATTAAATCATACTTTTATGAAAAAGAAGATACTTATCGGAACAATAATATTTTTATCAGTTCTTGGTATTGTGTATGGTTTAGGTCCAAAAGTGGATCCTCCAAAGTATAATCTTCAACTCCCTTCAATCACCAATAATTTGAATTCACTTGAACAGTTTATTGTGCTGAGGGAGAAATCATTACCCATTAAAAAGGACAATGAATCCCGAATCATTTGGGCTAATGATACACTTAAAAATCAAACAGAGTGGGTTTTGTTGTATATTCACGGTTTTTCTGCCAGCTATTATGAAGGAGCAAACGTTAACATTGAGTTTGCAAAACATTTCCAGTGTAATGCCTATTTCCCAAGACTAGCCACCCATGGATTGGAAACTACTGATCCATTGATCAATATGGCACCAGATTCGCTTTGGGAGTCAGCAAAAGAGGCGTTGGTAATTGCCCATAAGTTGGGGAAAAAAGTGATGCTCATGAGCACTTCAACCGGAGGTACGCTCTCTCTAAAACTGGCTGCTGAATATCCCGGTTTAGTAGATGGACTGATCCTCTACTCCCCCAATATTAAAATCAACGCCCCCACTACCCTGCTAACCAAACCGTGGGGCTTGCATATTGCAAGAATCATCTTTGGCGGGAAATATAGAACTGTAAATGATGATTTTAACTCCGTTGAATGCAACTATTGGTACTGTAAATACCGATTAGAAGCGGTGGTTTTCTTAGAACAACTAGTGTCTACTACTATGACCAAAGAGACATTTCAGAAAGTGAAATGTCCTGTTTTTCTAGGATACTATTACAAAGATGAGAAACATCAGGATCAAGTTGTTAAAGTGGATGCCATGTTAACAATGTTTGATCAATTAGGAACTCCTTCCAACCAAAAAGTACAAAAAGCTTTTCCAAATTCAGGGGTTCACGTAATCGCCAACTCACAATTCTCCAAAGAGGTTGATCTGGTTCAAAAAGAATCTTTCCAATTTGCTGAAGAGATTATGAAAAAATAAACCAAAGAACAAAATATGAATACGATATTATCAAAAGAGGAGATCATTCACAATCTGTCGATTGTGGGAGAAGAGCGCACCAAACTGTTTGAGCGAGCGGCAAAAGTGAAGGAGGAAACCGTTGGAAACTTTGTCTATTTAAGAGGATTGATTGAATTTTCAAACTATTGCAGCAAGGATTGTTTCTATTGTGGTATCCGCAAGTCGAATAGAAAAATTGAGCGTTATAACATCACCGATGAAGAGATTTTGGATGCAGCTCGTTTTGCCTATGAAAACAAATATGGTTCTATTGTACTACAATCAGGAGAATTGAAGAGCCCTGCATTCACAAAAAGGGTTACCAATCTGATTAAACAAATACATCAACAAACCGATGAAAGACTCAGATTCACATTATCTTGCGGTGAACAAACAAAAGATACTTATCAGGAGTGGTTTGATACCGGAGCCAAACGATTTTTGTTACGCATTGAGAGTTCTAATCCTGAGTTATATTTAAAATTACACCCCAACAACAAACTTCACTCTTTCGATGAACGTGTAAAATGTATCGAATATCTTAAAGAGATTGGGTATCAAACGGGCACAGGCGTGATGATTGGACTCCCCTTCCAAACACTGGAAGATATGGCCAATGATTTGTTATGGATGCATAAGATGGATATTGATATGGTGGGGATGGGTCCCTATTTGATGCACAATGATACTCCATTGTTAGAGTTTAAAAATTTGTTAGCTCCGGAGCTGGATCGATTCGATTGGGCTTTAAAAATGATCGCTATGTTGAGAATCCTGATGCCCAATATCAATATTGCGGCATCAACCGCGATGCAATCGATTGACAAGATGGGGAGAGAGAAAGCGATCAAGATTGGGGCTAATGTGTTTATGCCTAACATCACACCTAGAGAATTCAGAGATTCTTACAAACTCTATGATAACAAACCTTGTACCGACGAAAATGCAGAAGATTGTCAAAAATGTATCGAAGCCAGAATATTCATGACTAATAATAAAATTGCTTACGACACCACAGGGGATTCATTGCACTACCAACACCGGGACTAACTAGTGAATAGTGAATAGTGAATAGTGAATAGTGAAGAGTGAAGAGTGAAGAGTAAAGAGTGAAGAGTGAAGAATCTCTCCATCAATAGTCCTGTACTTTAGTGCAGGGATATTGATGAAGAGATAAGAAAAAATAATTCGTGAATTTGTGGCTAAAATTTAATAATATGAAATATAGTGAGGAGGAAGTGGCTCATTTAAAAGAAGAAAAAAAGATTGCTTATGATAAATAAACGAATTCCGGTTAAGATTCCGTCATCTCACCATCCTAAAGGGATAAAAGTGATTTATGAAGATCAGGATATTCTGGTGGTGAGTAAAGCATCTGGTTTATTGACCATTGCGACCGAAAAAGAGCGGGAAGAGACGGCGTATTATATGTTAACAGAGTACGTTAAAAGAGGAAATTCCAAATTAAAGAACAGAATTTTTATTGTTCATCGTTTAGACAGAGAAACTTCGGGGCTGTTAATCTTTGCAAAAAATGAGCGGGCAAAGCGGTTTTTACAAGACAATTGGCAAGATTTTGAGAAAAAATATGTAGCTCTTGTTGAAGGAAATTTAAAAGATAAAGAGGGAATTATCACCTCCTATTTGACTGAAAATTCGGTATATCATGTTTACTCTGTGGATGATGCCAGTAAGGGAAAGTATGCAAAAACGGGGTATAAAGTGATCAAAGAGAATCCTGATACAACACTGGTTGAAGTGGAACTTTTCACAGGACGAAAAAATCAGATACGTGCCCATTTTTCTGAAATTGGTCATCCTGTTGTTGGTGATAAAGCTTACGGCGCAACAGGTAATCCCCTTAAAAGACTCGCGCTTCATTGTCACTCCTTAACCATTATCCATCCAAGTTCCGACGAAGAGCTTCATTTTGAAAGCGTTATCCCTGAGAAAATGAGTAAATTTGTGAATTAGCAAATTCGGGAATTAGCAAATTCGTGAATTTACAAAACTAAGTTCATCGAGTTAGTTGATAGTCATTGATTAATAATTCTGGTGAAAGATTTAAACGGATAGTCAATTTTCTAATCATATCGACTGTTAGTTTTCTTTTTCGGTTAAGTATTTCCGACACACGGCTTTTCCCGCCGATTTCATTTACCAAATCAATTTGTTTAAGTTGCATCTCTTCCATTCTAATTTTAATTGCTTCAATCGGATCTGGGGCTTCAATTGGATAATGTTTTTTTTCATATTCATCAATCAACAAACCTAGAACGTCAGCTTCATCGCTTTCTCTAGTTCCGATTTCTGCATTAAAAATGGTTTCAAGCCTTTTCAAAGCTTGAATATAGTCAGTTTCTGTTTTTATTGGTCTTATTTCCATAGCTAATATTCTTTAAATCGTATTTGCATCTATTTTATCATATTCAAGATGAGTTCCTATAAAACGTATGAATATCCATTTTTTCTCGAAGTTGAATTTTGCAACCAGTCTATACGAATTGCCTTTAATATTAAAAACAATTCGACTATCTTTAAGTACACTTGCATTAACATATGTCTGTTTAACATCATTGGGTGTATTCCAATTTGAACTCATTACAATATCATACCATGTCTTTAAGTATTGTTCAGAATCTGGATGTTTTTCCCAAAAGTTTCTCAACGTACTTTTTGCAAATATTCTGTCCATAGATTTTAAATAGTTTGCAAAGATAATAAATAATTCTCAATTTGGGAACTTTTTTATTTTTTTTTATTGATAAAATTTTTAACTTAAATATAATGCTGCCTATTCACTATTCACTCAAAACCGAAGGTTTTGTTGCGTTAGGGATGTGGAGGGCGGCGAAGCCGGTACGGAATGGAGCGCCAGCGGAATGAAGTACGGGAGCGAAGCGGACCCCGGAACAAGCCCGACCCCAATGTCATTAAGTTAAGGATTAACAATCTCACAATCAAAGAACTCTTTTTCTAT
>JBLJBB010000117.1:0-4987 GCA_047638115.1 Bacteroidales bacterium
ACTGCAAAAATACAAGCTTTTTTAATACGCTCAGCTAACTTTTTATCTTTTTTTTCATTTTATTTACTTCTCATTGATTATCAGCATGAAAAAATTACAGTCATTCAATTTTTTATTCCATTTTTGTACTTAGAACTCTCTTTCTATGTCAAAAATTGAAAGTATTTTGACTCAAAAATGGAGCATTTCTTGCATTTATTGCAAAATATTGCAATTTTTCTGCATTCTTGAATCTGCAAAAAGATGTTTTTTTATTGGGATTTAGTGAATTTTAAATTTATCATGAAATAAAACCCAAAATAAATATATTTATGTATATATTAAATAACCATTTAAAAAATGAAGAATGAAGAATGAAAAATGAAAAATGAAGAATGAAAAATGAAGAATGAAAAATGAAAAATGAAGAATGAAAAATGAAAAATGAAGAATGAAAAATGAAGAATGAAAAATGAAAAATGAAAAATGAAGAATGAAGAATGAAGAATGAATGGAAATTGAAATTCTAATTATTAAAGTTCAAAATATAAATAGGGAAGAGAGTTGGGGGTTGAAATTAAAAAAGGTCATCATACGATGACCTTTTTGTGTTCAAGCTGGGATTCGAACCCAGGACCCCATCCTTAAAAGGGATGTGCTCTACCTGCTGAGCTACTTAAACATCCTTCGTTATTGGGACTGCAAAAATACAATAAATTCCCTTACGAAAATACAAAAAGTAACTTTTTTTCTCAAATAATTAGCATCTTTTTGATTTTCTGATATTTAAAAAATAATTCAAAAAAAATATAATTATGTATTGTGTTTCAAAAATTATTGTATATTTGAAGTGTATAATTTTGATTACTATATATTTATAAATTTAATTGATTCAAAAGGTAGATTTGCAATAAATGATGAATAAAATGAATATTATACTCAAAAATGTGAACTTTTTCGAAATAATTAATAATAAATGTACCAAAAACTACAAACAGAGAATGCTATGAAAAAGCTAATTTTACTTCCAAAAACCGACACAGTTACGATTTGTTTACCGATTGACTGGGTTGGTCGTCCAATAATTTGTATATTGAAAACACAAGATTACCCTGTACATTCAGAGGATGTACAAGAGCAAGAGAGTGCTTATAGAGTTAAACATATTAAGAGTAGGAAATCTAGAATTCGGAAAGCCAAAGAAGAGGAGCGAAAAAGGAAAAAAGTGGGACGTTTTTATTAATGTAGTTTAGTCCCTATTAAATGCATAAATTCTTGTCGAGTATTGTAGTTATTCAAGAAAGCTCCAGTAAATTCAGAAGTTGTTGTTACTGAATTTTGTTTTTGAATTCCTCTCATAGACATACATAAGTGCTGAGCTTCGATCACTACAGCTACGCCAATTGGATTTAGAACCTCTTGAATACAATCTTTAATTTGAGCCGTTAAACGTTCCTGTAATTGCAATCTACGTGAGAAAGCATCAACTACTCTTGGGATTTTACTTAAGCCACAAATCTTACCATTTGGGATATAACCGATATGTGCTTTACCAAAAAAAGGGAGTAGGTGATGTTCACACAATGAATAGATTTCAATATCTTTAACGACAACTATTTGTTTTGAATTTTCGTGAAATATAGCACTTTTTAAGATCTCCTCAGGATTCAACCCGTACCCATGAGTTAAAAACTGAAATGCTTTTGCTGCTCTCACAGGGGTTTTAAGAAGTCCCTCTCTATTGGGATCCTCTTTAGCAACTTTAATCAAATTGAGGTAACTATCTGCGAGTATATCTACACTTTCTTGATTGTAAATATCTCTTCTTTCGTAGCCCTCTTCAATATCTTCTAACATAATGTATAATATTATAAGTAAGGATTTGTATTTTTTTCTTTTTCAATAGTAGTTGTATCTGCATGGCCAGGTATCACCAAAACATCGTCTGGGAGTGTCATCAGTTTGTTTTGAATATTTGAGATCAGCATGTTGTAGTTTCCAGTGGGGAGATCGGAGCGACCAATACCCCCTTCGAAAAGTACATCACCCACGATCACAAACTTATTTTCTGGATCATAAAAACAAATACTACCATCTGCATGTCCGAATGTTTCTAGGATATTCCATTTTTGGTTACCAAAAATAAGTGTATCTTTTTCCGAAATAAACTGATCTGGAGTTGGAAATTCGGTTTGTGTAAATCCGAAAGTTGAACCATAAGCTATTGATTGTTCATAAATTGGCATCCCAGCACTATGTGATAATAATAGTGCATTAAAGTTCTTTTTACAAAAACTATTCCCCAAAACATGGTCAATATGAGGATGTGTATTTACAATATACTTAACTTTAAGATTCTCATTTTGAATATATTCTAACAAAGCAGCATCTTCTTGTGGATTAGAGTTTCCTGGATCTACAATTACGGCTTCGTTAGTTTCATCGTGAATTACGAGTGTATTTACCTGAATGAAATTAAAATGAAATGTTTTAATCGTTACATCGTTAATTTTTATTTTCATTTTTGAGATAATTTCTTGAATATTAATTTTCTTTTTCATACATTATTTAGATTAGTGAACCCAAATTAGTTCCCTTTAAAGATAACCTTTTGTTGATTGTTGGAAAAATCAACTTTATAATAAAGTATGCCATTAGCATCCCATTTGGACCAAACACCTGTTTTTTGACCTTTACGAAAATATCCTTTACTTGCTTTTTTTCCATTTGGATGATATTCTATAAACATTCCATACAATTCATCATCAAGAAATTCTTGCACTCTTACAACTTTATTATGTTGGTTGTAGAAAGTCCATTTGCCCGATTTTTTCCCTTCATTGAAGGATCCTTTATTTAAAATCTTTCCGTTTTGGGCAAAATCTTTCCAATTTCCATGTTGTGTATCCTCTTTATATTTACCAGATGATTTGATATTTCCATTTTCCCAATAGTTTTTATAAGACCCATTTCTTTTCCCATTGGCATATTGAGCATCATATTTCTTGATTCCATCAGTATAATAACCTATCCATTGGCTTGTCATTAAACCGTTTTCAAACGATCCTTTATCCATTATTTTTCCATCTTCATACCATTGGATCCAGTTTCCGCACTCCTTATCATTGCAAAATGAACCTTTTCTTTGAATTTTTCCACTTTCGAAATAGGCGATCCACTCCCCTTCCCTTTTTCCATCAACATAAGAGCCAGTTCTCCATAATTTACCCTCTTCATAATAATATTTCCAAACTCCATCTTGAAGTCCATTTTTAAAAGAACCTATACTTCCCAGAATATTATTAGGATGATAGAACTTCCATTCTCCCACTTGAAGATCATTGATAGAATTCCCTTCAATCTCTAAATTTCCGTTTTCGTTCCACCAATAAGCGTATCCATTTAACTTTCCATTTTTGTATTCGCCTTCAAATTTCTTTTGCCCATTGTAGTGGTATTCAGTAACTTTACCATTAACTTCATCATTAAGATAGAATGCTTTTTTTTGAAGTTGTCCATTTTGGTAATTAAAAGTCCACTCACCATCTTTCAAACCATTTTTCATTTGACCGATAGATTCTTGCGTTCCATTAGGGTACCAAGTTTTTGAATATCCATTATCTGCGTAGTACTCTTGAAGGAGATCTCCTGCATTGTTCCACATTTTCCAGAGCCCAACTTTAACTCCATTCTCATAGCTTCCTTGTGTCCAAAGTTTTCCGTTACTGTGATAAAAGAGCCATTCGCCGGTTTCTTTATTATCTTTTTTAACACCGATCGACATCAATCTATTTCCGCTCCAAAAAGTTTTCACAGTATCTTGACCGAAAAGATTAACGGAAATAATAACAATACACGTAAGAATGATAAGTTTTTTCATATAAAAAGATTTAAGGGTGCAAAAATACGAAATAATAACCGAATAAGACAACAGTCAACAGACAACAGACTACAGACTAGGGACATCAGACTATAGGCGATTGTCAATAGTCTGAATATCATATACATACAAAACTAATTGCAAATTTGCTAATTTGCTAATTTGCTAATTTGATTATTCATTATTCACTATTTTGGCATTCCGGCTCGCAAGCTCGCCGTCGGTCTCCGGCCCATACTCCGCGTTTTTCTGTCAAGGGGCTGTTTAGCCGGGCAGTAGCTTCCTCCGGTCGCTCTGCCCGATCTAACATCCCCTAGCCACAAAAACTTGCGGGGTATTTGGCCTCCGCCCTAATGCACGACGGGCTCAAGGCTAATGGCCAATGGCTAAGGGCTTTCAGCTGTCGGCTATCAGCTTTCATTTTATGTATTTTGTTGGTTTAGTGTGTATTGCCCGTAGTCCGAAGTCCGTAGTCCGAAGTCCGTAGTCCGTAGTCCGCGGTCTGTTGTCTAATTCTTCTTTGCGTACTTTGCGAGAATAATATTAGCCGCGAATGCGCTAATAAAAAAAAGAATGATTTTTTGGATCTTTTGTGGTTGTCAAAAAATCCACCCTGGCCTGCAGCCACCCCTCAATTTGGAAGGGAATGTGCAACTATCTTGTTTTCATACAAATAAGATAAATAAACAATATCTAAACTCCTCTGTGTTCCTTTGTTAAAAACTTTGTGATCTTTGTGGTTAGAGTTTTAGAAATTTGTAAATAAGAAATGATCACTTTGTTCTATTCTAGGACAAAGGAGAAAGTCCCTATTGTTTAATTTTTCATTATTTTTTTAATATTGGAACGCTGATGCAACGGATGCTTCGCAATACGGATAAAAACAGATCCGTTTAAATCCGCGATTGAAAATCCGCGTCATCCGCGTTCCATTTTTTCCAATCAACATTAATCCAACAAAATGCAACGAGCACATGAGCACGCGAAGCCTTGCATTAGGGCGAAGCCGAGAAAGCCCGCAAACCTGGAAAGTGATGGGATGCAGGGAGTTAAAGAGCGACCGAAGGAAGCTCCTTTAACGACCATGCAGCCCACACTTTATAGGTGCGGACTTGAAGGCGGAGACCG
>JBLJBB010000118.1:0-13512 GCA_047638115.1 Bacteroidales bacterium
AGCAATTAAACAAACCAGACAAGAACGTAAATTAACTCAAGAAGAACTTGGAAAACTAATTGGTGTTCAAAAAGCTCAAATTTCAAGGATTGAAAATAATACAAGTAATGTTACCATTGAGACTTTATTAAGAGTGTTCAATGCTCTTCAAGCAAAAGTGAAATTTCAGGTAGAATTACCTCACTTCAAAATCAATCTAGGACAATAACGGCCCCTAACAAACGCTAAACCCCATGTGGGCATTTTCCACGTAGACAACAAAAAAATAAAAAAATAAACTAACACTCGCTGGCTAATCGACGCGAAAGCCCACCTAGTTTTAGCGCCAAACGTTAGCAACAAGCTAAAAAAAAACTTGACTTTGACGTATATTTTTTGTACTTTTGTACGTTTAAAATTATATTTATGGAAACAAAATTGACTT
This sequence comes from Bacteroidales bacterium, assembly GCA_047638115.1. Classification (GTDB taxonomy): domain Bacteria; phylum Bacteroidota; class Bacteroidia; order Bacteroidales; family WCHB1-69; genus UBA5429. The sequence goes on from JBLJBB010000118.1 coordinate 425, forward strand.
TACGTTTAAGCAAAAAAATTATTGATATGGCTAAGGATTATGCTCATAATCACAATATTAGTCTTTCAAAAATGATTGAATCTTATCTTGAATCTATTACTAAAAAGAGCGTTATAGAAACAGAAATATCACCACTTGTTGAAAGTCTTAGCGGGATTTTAAAACTTGATGAATCCATTGATTTTCAAAAAGACTATACTAACTACTTGACTGAAAAATATAAATGAAAAAGCTACTCATTGATACAAACATCATTATCGATCTTCTTGCTAAAAGAGAACCATTCTATAATGAAGCAGCATTATTGTTCACCCTTGCAGATAAAAACAAAATACAACTTAGTGTTTCATCATTGACTTTTGCAAATACTAATTACATCCTATTACAATCAAAAAAACCAGATGAAGCCAAATTAATTCTACGTAAGTTAAAATTGATTGTCCAAATTTTAAGTCTGGATGAAAAAGTTGTAGGATTATCGCTAAACGATAATGACTTTAAAGATTTTGAAGATGCTTTACAATACTTTTCTGCAATTGAAAATGAAGTTGATATAATAATAACTAGAAATTTAAAAGATTTTCAAAAGGCAAAGTTACCTGTGATGACAGCTGCTCAATTTCTGAAAACAATAAAATAACTGCATGTTGTTAACAAATGCTAAAACTAAGTGGGCATTCTCCACTTAGACATCAAAAAAAATAAAAAAAATAAACTAACACTCGCTGGCCAATTGACGCGAAAGCCCACCTAGTTTTAGCGCTGAACGTAAGCATTGAACGTTGAAAAACCATCCCTAAAGATTTAGTGATAGTAGGAGAATAGGGTATGTCTATGAAATGGTGGATGAATAGGAAAGGGAAAGAAAATAAAGCCCATAACTAACACTAAATACATGTACATTAAGTAAGTTGTTGTTTGTATTTTTGCATAAATATCCTTGTTAACATCGAAGTACAGCGTGCTGTATTTATATTTGGATACATTTCTCTCACCATCGGTGAGAGATTTTCATTTTATTTGCTAATTTACTAATTGATACTTCATTCTTCATTAATAATTGGAACGCGGTTGCCACTGATTTTCAAACTGATAGCTGAATGCCCTTTAGCCATTGGCCATTAGCCCTGAGCCCTAAGCCCTGAGCCCATTTCGGAATGCCCAAAACTAATGAATAATGGAGCACATGAGCACATGAGCATATGAGTATATGAAAAATTGTATTATATTTGCTCATTATAAAAAGATTGAGCTGTTTGTTTTTTTTATGAACATAATAACAGATGTGGGATGGGATTACTTTAATAAATCCACTACAATGAAAAAGATTTCAACCATTTTAGCATTTTTAGCAATTCATTTGTTTATTTATCAAAATATTGCATTTGCAATTCCAAATCTTGATAAAAATTGTATAAAAGTTGGGGTTTACGATAACTCACCCAAAATCTTTATGAATCCTAGTCAACAACCGGATGGGATTTTTATTGATATTATGAATGAAATTGCACGAAAAGAGGGTTTTTGTGTTGAATATATTTATGGAAATTGGAACGACCTATTAGATATGTTGCAAAAGGGAGATATTGATATTCTTCCTGATGTTGCTTTTTCAAAAGAAAGAGACTCCCTTTATTCTTTCAATAAGTTATTTATATTAAATTCTTGGCTTGAAGTTTTTACATTGAAAGGTCAACCTTTTAACTCTATTTTTGAACTTAATCATAAAAAAATTGGGGTTTTAAAAGGTTCTATTCAAGAGGAATATTTGCAAGTTGGACTGAAAAGTGATTTTAATATTGATTATTTAGTTTTTAATTACGATACATACGAAGGTACTGTAAAAGCATTGGAAAATAAAGAGGTTGATGTGATCATTGCGAATAGATTTTTCTATTTTTCAGGGATGTGTAATGAGAATATTTTACCTACTGGAATCATACTTAGACCATCAGATCTCTTTTTTGCTTTTACTAAAAACAAACATAATGATCTCATAATTAAAATAGATAAGCATTTAGCAAATTTTAAAAATGATCCAGCTTCTGTGTATTATACATCAATACATAAATGGTTTGACAAAGAGTATCACGTATTTTTTCCAAATTATTTAAAGTGGGGGTTGATTATTCTTCTCTTTTTTACCATAATGATTTTGTTATTTAATTTTATTTTACGAAAGAAAGTTAGAAATAAAACTTCTGAGTTGGTAATCATGAATCAAGAGTTACTCTTAGCAAAAATTAAAGCTGAAGAGAGTGATAAGCTCAAAACTTCATTCTTAAATAATATTTCACATGAAATCAGAACTCCACTAAATGCGATTTGTGGTTTCACAGAGTTACTGAAAGAAGGAGATTCAACGATTAAAGAAAGAGAAAAATATATTGAAATTGTTCAAAAGAGTAGTAATCAGTTGCTTACAATTCTAACAGATATAATCACAATCTCTTCAATTGAAACAAATCAAGAAGAAGTTATTTTTACAGAATTAAATATTAATCAATTAAATGAAGCATTATATTTGTTGTTTGAAAGAGAAGCTAAAAAGAAAAATTTAGCTTTAAATTTTAAGAATGGTCTATCTGATCACAAGTCTAAAGTTTTTAGTGATAAGGATAAAATATTTCAAATACTTCATAATTTGATACACAATGCTATAAAGTTTACAAAAGTTGGAACTATTGAATTTGGATATCAACTCATTGAAAAAAATATTCAGTTTTATGTAAGAGATACAGGAATCGGAATTGAAAAAGATGATTTAGAAAGGATTTTTATGAAATTTGCGCAAGCAGATACAAAAATTCAAGCAAAGTATGGTGGAACAGGACTTGGAATCCCAATTTCTAAAGGTTTTGCACAATTGTTAGGAGGCGATTTATGGGTAGAATCTACTCCAAGTGTAGGTACCACATTCTATTTTAGTTTTCCATATCATCCTTCAACAAATTAATTCTTTCTAATATTAAAAATAAAAGATCACTTTATACTAAATTATAAAGTGATCTTTTATAGATTAAGATAGATTATCGATTATAAAACGTGGTATGGTTTTAGGATCTCTTTTCCAATCTCTACAGCTTTTTCGTTCTCAGGGATTAGACCATGGTGACGAGCTGGTAAAGATTTTTCTAAACCTTTTCTTAAATATTCAGGATTAATGATTGGCTTAAGTTTTAGGAATCCACCTAGAACGATCATATTGAAAAGTTTAGCAATTCCGATTTCAGCGGCTTTATCCGTTGCTTCAATTTGATAAATATTGATATCTTTTCTTGAAGGATGTTCAACAATACCATTTGGATCATAGATGAGTAACCCACCAGGTTTTACACATTTAAGAAATTTATCCATAGATTGTTGATTCAGGATAATGGCAGTATCAAATTGATTTAAGCTAGGAGAGCTGATGCGCTCGTCACTGATAATAACGGTAACATTTGAGGTTCCACCGCGCATTTCAGGTCCATAAGAAGGCATCCAACTCACCTCTTTATTTTGCATTACACCGGAATAAGCCAAGATTTTACCCATCGAAAGTACACCTTGTCCACCGAAACCTGCTATAATTATTTCTTCAGTCATTGTATTATTTTTTAATTGTTAACTATTTAATTTATGTCTAAGTAAAAGAAGTACAAAGACAGGTAATAATTATTCTTGAGTTGGCACTTTGATATCACCGAGTGGGTAGAAAGGCAACATGTTTTCCTCTAACCATTCATTAGATTTAACAGGAGTCAATTTCCAACCAGAATTACAGTTTGATACTATTTCAACGAAAGAGATCCCTTTGTTTAATTTTTGGTTTTCAAAAGCCAATCTAATCGCTTTTTTAGCTTTACGAACAAGGGCAGGTGTATAAACAGCTTGACGAGTTACGTAGTATGTCCCTGGAAGTTGTGCAACCAATTCTGTCATTTTCAAAGGAGGTCCCATCGTTTCAATTTCTCTACCATAAGGAGATGTTGATGTTTTCATACCTTTAAGAGTTGTAGGAGCCATTTGTCCACCAGTCATACCATAGATCCCATTATTGACAAAAATGATGGTCATATTTTCACCACGGTTACAAGCGTGAATTGTTTCACCAGTACCAATAGCAGCTAAGTCTCCATCACCTTGATAAGTAAACACAAAATGTTCAGGGTGAAGTCTTTTTACAGCAGTAGCAACAGCAGGAGCTCTTCCGTGAGCCGCTTCAATAAAGTCAACATCGAAATAATTATAAGCTAAAACAGCGCAACCTACAGGAGCTACACCAATAGTTTTTTCTTGGATTCCCATCTCTTCGATCACTTCAGCGACCAAGCGATGCACAGTACCGTGACCGCAACCAGGGCAATAGTGCATCACATTTTCGGTCAAAACCGGTGTACGTCTATACACTAAATTTTCGGGTTTTATGATTTCTTCTCTAGTCATTTTATTTAGAAATTTTATTATTAACGATTATAAAGATTTTAATGCTTCCAAGATTTCAGTAGGTGTAGGAATGATTCCACCAAATCTACCGTAATGTTGAACAGGAACTGAGCAACCAACAGCTAATCTAACGTCTTCCACCATTTGTCCAGCGCTCATCTCAACAGAAAGAATCCCTTTCATTTGTTTGCTTAGATCAAAAATTTGTTTAGTAGGGAATGGCCATAAAGTGATAGGACGAAGTAATCCAACTTTAATCCCTTCAGCACGTGCTAATTCAATAACTTTTTGACAAATACGGGCAGATGAACCGTAAGCAACCAAAAGGTATTCAGCATCTTCTGTTTGGAAAGTTTCGTAACGAACTTCATGTTCTTCACAAACTTTATATTTTGCTTGTAATCTTCTGTTCACTTGCTCTTGTTTCGCAGAATCAAGTTCCAATGAAGTAACAATGTTATGGTTTCTTGATGCTGGTTTACCAAAAGCAGCCCAAGGGAAGTTCTCAGCGATATATTCAGCAGTCCAGCGAGGTTTATAATCATCAATCTCAACCTTTTCCATAACTTGTCCAATGAGACCATCTGAAAGGATCATAACTGGATTGCGATATTTAAAAGCTAGGTCAAAACCTAACCCAACAAAATCGTACATCTCTTGAACAGATGCAGGAGCTAGAGTGATCAATTTGTAATCTCCATGTCCACCCCCTTTAACGGTTTGGAAATAGTCTGCTTGTGAAGGTTGGATAGTTCCTAAACCAGGACCACCACGAACAACATTCACACAAAGTGCAGGTAATTCTGCTCCAGCGATATATGAAAGTCCCTCTTGCATCAAACTGATACCAGGACTGGAAGAGGATGTCATCACTTTTTTACCACATGCAGCACCCCCATATACCATATTGATAGATGCAATTTCACTTTCTGCTTGAAGTACAACCATCCCTGTTTTAGGAAATGGATTTTCAACTGTCAAATACTCCAAAATTTCTGACTGAGGGGTAATGGGATAACCAAAATAGCCATCACAACCACAACGAATTGCACCTTCTGCAATCGCTTCGTTACCCTTCATTAATCTTATTTCTTTAGCCATATTAAATTATTGTTAAAATGTTAAATTGTTCAATTGTTAGATTCAATTGTTCAAAAATTATACTTTTACTTTGTAAACTTCGATAACGCCATCTGGACATAAAATTGCGCAATTTGCACACCCAATACAAGTATCGGAAATCATCTCCAAATGATTATACCCCTTTTTGTTTACTTTTTTGCCTAATGCAATACATTTTTGCGGACAACCTGTAATGCAGACTGCACAACCTTTGCACTTCTCTGTGTCAATGATTAATGTACCTTTAAATGCCATAATTTGTTGTTTTTATTTGTTATAGTGTTGAATTATAATGATTTATTATTAATTGTTTGAAAGGGCTAAATTACTTATTTTTTTCTGAATAAACAAATCCTTTATGTTTTTTTAAGATAAAAAGCCCTGTTCCTTTAATACATTTGTGATTACCGTAGCAAAATATTCATTATCACCCTTTTTATATCTCTTCTCAGTGAATATTCTAGCTAAATTGGGAAGTTGATTTTCTTCGAGTAATTTTAGGGTATTAGGGTGTTTCTCTTTTTCTTGATACAATTGATTAATAGATTCTTCTGAATAATCTTTGTATTTTTCATAATGTATTAGTGCTTCAATTGGTAGTTTATCGGTCAATTCTGGAGTTTCTGCTGGATATCCAAAAGAGATACATGCTACAGGCATCACACCTTTAGGTAGATCAAATGCATTGATAAACTTATCGGCATTGTAAGTTATGGTTCCTAACCAACAAATTCCTAAACCTAATGATTCTGCAGCAATACATGCATTTTGTGCAGCTATTATTGCATCAATAAATGCCCAATGATAACTTTGAAGATTGTTATATGCAGTAGTATCTGCTTCCCTATATGAGCAGTATTTGTTAAACCTATTAAAATCTGCACAAAAAGTTAAAATCAGCGGAGCATTAGTTGATATAGGTTGATTAAAATGGAAAGGAGCCATCTCTTTCATTTTTTCTTTATCTTGAGTAACAATGATGCTATATAATTGCATATTACCCATAGTTGATCCATTACATGCTGCTTTTAAAATCTGTTGTAAAGTGTCGTTTGATATTACTTGATCAGTGTATTTTCGAATACTTCTATGATCAAACATTGTTTTTAGGGTATCATTCATAGTTTTTTAGTTTTAAATATTATCTGTTTTAGGTCTTGGTTTTCCACGATTTTTCCATCTTTTATGACTCCATAACCAATATTGGGGTTTGTTTTGTATTGTTTTTTCTAACAAATTCACATACTTTTCTGTAATCTCACCATACTCTGTAGTTTGAGGTAATGCAGAAATTAACTCTAATTCAACATGGTAATATCCAGGTTTATCTTGAATCACTTGATAATAGAAAACTGGAAAATCGTATTTCTTGGCAAAGTATTCCGCTCCATAAATCATGGCTGAATCTTGATTTAAGAAAGTAGTATAAAATGCCTTCTTTAAATTATTTGGGGATTGATCACTTAACATCATATATGCACAGGGCTTATTTTCAGAAATATAGTGTTCAAATGTTTCCCTCACATGATCTGCAAATACTACTTCTGTACCATAACGAGTTCTGGCAATATTGATCAATTTTTCGAAATCTTTATTACTATTTGCTTTTCCAACACCAATCCCATGATGTTTAAACATAGAATCTAAAGCAAGTACCATCCATTCCCAATTATTGTAATGACTGGAAACTAAAATCACACTTTTCCCTTGTTCAAAAAAAGAATTCACCAAATCGGGATTGGAACAAAAGTATCTTTTTGCTAAATGTTTACGGCTTAATGTCAACATCTTCAACATCTCTGCAGCAATATGGGTAAGATGTCTTTGGTATTGTTTGTAAAATGTAAAAATCTCATTTTCAGTTTTTTCAGGAAAAGAGAACTTTAGATTGTCGATGGTTACACTTTTTCGATACTTTAAAAAATAAGTGATTATTATATAAAATATGTAAAATACTATATATAGTACTCTTAAAGGGATTATTGATAATGGATAAAGAATGAAATAAAATAGAATTTTAGTACCCATTATTGAATGTTTTTTGCAAATTCATATAAATTATCAAAAATATAATCTGAAAGTTGTTCAATCTCGTTCCAATTTGAAACATTTTTTTCTCCAACATAAATAGTACTCATCCCTAAATTTTTCCCAAATTTTAAATCTGATAACATATCCCCAACCATAACCGACTTTAAAAAGTCAATTTCAGGGTATTTTGATTGTGCTTGCCAAGCAAGGCCTGGATTTGGCTTACGACAATTACAATGATCAGAAGCTTTATGAGGGCAAACAAGAAATTCTGTGATTAAAATTTTTTCTTTGAGAAGAAAATCATTCAGTGATGCATGAATATTTTCGATAGTTTCTAAGGTACATAAACCTTTCCCAACACATTGTTGGTTTGAAACGACAAATATTTTCCCAAAATATTGACTAAAAATTGAAAGTGACTGAATAAGGTTAAAAGTTAAAATAAGCTCTTTAGAATCTAATACATAGCCATCAACAATTCTTTCATTGATAACACCATCTCTATCTAGAAATAGAGTCCATTCTTTATTGAATTGTATATTCTTCATTTTCTATATCATCAGTTTCATCAACGTATAGTTTTCTACGTTCAGCAATATTGTCAGATACAGATTTCAAAAGTTTCTCTGCTGAAGACTTTTCCGCTAAGTAGTATGATATAGAAGATGTGAATTGTTCCTTTGTTATATTGTATTTATTAAAAAGATCATAATATAATGATTTTGTAATGGTAACCTTGTCAGAATCAGGTGATAAATAATAAACCATACTTTCAATAACATAACTATCTGCAATTATTAAAACCATATTATCATAAGGTATCAAATTGTTCGGTTTTGGCATCAATTGCTTCTTGTTACACCCGCTTAAAGTTACACTTAAAAGCATTAAAACAATAAAAAATCTTCTCATTTTCATATTGCAAAGATATATTATTTTTTGCAAAAAAAGCAGCCAAAAAAGCTGCTTTGTTAAAATTTGGGCGACCAATGGGTCTCGAACCCACGACCTTCGGAACCACAATCCGACGCTCTAACCGACTGAGCTATGGTCGCCATATTTTGAGGGTGCAAAAATACAACTTTTTTGATTACTTTCGACACAATTTATAAAAAAGTTTAAACAATCTTAACTTAGTTTAATTTAGACAATTTTTTCTAATTGTGTTTGAGTTTTTTATATACCTTTGCCCGACAAATATTAACATCATGAAAAGAGGTGTAACTATATTAGTTATCAGTGTTTTATCACTTTTTAGCTTGAAGGCGCAAACGCAAGAAGAGTTTGATAATCTTCTAAATCAAATCAATAGCGATAGCATTGAAAAAACTATTGTTGATCTAGTTGCTTTTGAAAATAGGTTTTGCAATAATACTGAAATCGGAAATATTGAAGTTGCTAATTATATTGTTAATCGTTTAAAATCTTATGGTATTGAAAATGCTCATGTTGATTCTTTCCATTTTCAGGGATACACCTGGCTAACAGGAGATTTAAATAGATTTTTTTATAATGTTATAGGGAATATACCTGGAGCTATTTCTACGGATACAACCTATATAATAGGAGCTCATTTGGATGCCATTTCTTTGGATGACAATTGGCAGTTAACGGCTAATGCCCCAGGCGCAGATGATAATGCCTCTGGTTGTGCAGTATTCATTGAAATCGCACGTATTTTTCATGTCAACAACCTTGTTCCAAAATATAACATTAACTTTATGGGATGGGATGCTGAAGAGATTGGCTTGAAAGGTGCATATTACGATGCACAATATAGAGCAACAATGGGGCAAGTTGGAAAAACGGTTGTATTAAACAATGACATGGTTGCCCATCAACCAACAAACCAACCATACAAACTCGATCTTTACCAATATGACAATTCTGTAGATCTATACAATACTGCATTTGATATTTTTGAAACCTACACTTCTATAACTCCAATTTTCCCAGATGACAACTCATCGATGAGGCAATATACTGATAGCTGGGCATATAATCAGTCAGGATTTAATGCCATTTTTGCTATTGAACATTATTTTACTGATTTCTATCATACCGAACAAGATTTACCTTCTTCATTAAACTTCGATTATGCAAAAGAGGTTACAAAATACAATTTTGCCGTGTTGTATCACTATAATATTGCTGATGTATTCAATTTAGATACAACTAGTAGTATTCGGAATCTTGATCTTTCAGACTTGATCTCTGTATTTCCAAATCCAACATTTGGCGAAGTTAATATATTCCTTTCTCAATCTTTAAATATAAACAATATAACCATTTTTGATCTTTCAGGAAGAATAGTTTTAAACAAAATATGGGAATCACAAGAACTAATTAGATTTGATCTATCTAACATTCAATCTGGTGTTTATATCATAAAAATTGAAACCTCAAAAGGGGTAGTTTATAAGAAAATAATTAAAAAATAATACATTTAAAAAACAAAAACAAAAAAAATCTCTTATGGCAACAAATAAGCAAATAATTGAGAGAGATAGTGTTGTTGTAAAGTTTGTAGGAGATTCCGGAGACGGAATGCAACTTTCAGGCACCCTCTTTTCTGATGCAGCAGCCCTGGCAGGAAATGATATTGCAACATTCCCTGATTATCCTGCTGAAATTCGTGCTCCCCATAATACGGTCGCGGGAGTTTCTGGGTTTCAAGTTCATATAGGTAAAGAAACCCGAATAATTGGAGATAAATGCGACGTTCTCGTTGCAATGAATCCTGCTTCTCTTAAAGCCAATCTTAAATGGGTATCTTTAGGAGGAACAATTATTACAGATGGCGATGGATACGATGAGAAATCTCTTGAAAAAGCGGGTTACACTTCCAATCCATTAACAGATGGGTCACTTAGTTCATTTAAAGTGATTGCACCACCTATCACTACTCTTGCAAAAGAGACTGCTTTAGCTCATGGACTAGACAACAAAGCTGCTGCTAGAACGAAGAATATGTTCTGCTTAGGTATGGTGTATTACATTTTTAACTTTGAACTTGATACTCCTGGTTGTTTGTTAGATAAACGCTTTAAAACAAAAGCAAATATTGCTGAAGTAAACAAAAGAGTACTTGAAGCAGGGTTTAACTATGCTGAAACTATGGAGGAGTTTGAGTCAACATTCCAAATTTCTAATGTAGAACTTGAAAAAGGGAAATACAGAAATATTACGGGAAATGTGGCTACTGCTTGGGGTTTACTAGCTGCTGCTGAAAGATCTGGAAGAGACCTTTTCTTAGGTTCTTACCCAATTACACCAGCTACTGAAATTCTAATGGAACTTGCACTTCACAAATCATTGGGAGCAAAAGTGTTTCAAGCTGAAGATGAAATTGCTGGTATCTGCTCTGCAATTGGAGCTTCTTTTGCTGGCTCTTTAGCTGTAACAACCACTTCTGGTCCTGGCCTCTCTTTGAAATCTGAAGCTATTGGATTAGCTGTAATCACCGAACTTCCTCTTGTAATTGTTGACGTACAACGCGCTGGTCCTTCTACCGGTATGCCAACAAAATCTGAACAATCTGACCTAAATATGGCTCTTTTCGGAAGAAATGGGGAAGCTCCTTGTATAATTATGGCTGCTGGATCTCCTAGTGATTGCTTCTATGCTGCCTACAATGCTGCTAAATATTCTATGGAAACGATGACTCCTGTTATCTTACTTACTGATGGTAATACAGGTCAAGGAAGTGAACTATTCCGTATCCCTAAAGTTGCTGATCTGCCAACTATAAACCCTCCAATTGCTCAACCTAATGATCCAAACTACCAACCTTATAAAAGAGATGCTGAAACTTTAGTTCGTCAATGGGCTATCCCAGGAACTGAAGGTTTACGACATAGGATTGGTGGTCTTGAAAAAACTGATGGAAAAGGTTTAGTATCAACAGACCCTCACAATCATGAAAAAATGGTTCAATTTAGAGCTGAAAAAGTAAACCGTTTAGCAAACAGAATCCCTAAACAAGAGGTTACTGGTGCTGTTGATTCAGACACATTAGTAGTGAGTTGGGGTGGTACCAGAGGTGCTGTACAAACCGCTGTAAAAGAGGTAAATGCATCTGGTAAAAAAATTGCTCATGCTCATTTTTCTTATATAATGCCTCTCCCTGCAAATACCGCTGAAGTATTTGCAAAATATAAAAATATTTTGGTTTGTGAATTAAATAGTGGCCAATTTGCTAACTATTTGAGAATGTCACACCCAGATTTCAAATTTAAACAATATAATAAAATTCAAGGACTCCCATTTACAGTTCAAGAATTAGTTAACGCAATCAACAACATTTAATTAGGAGGTTATTATGGGATATAAACAAATGGAAAAATCACCTGTACCTTTAACGCATGAGGATTTTGCAAGTGATCAAATGGTAAAATGGTGTCCAGGTTGTGGTGACCACGCTATATTGAATGCAGTAGAGAAAGTGTTCCCAATCATTGGATATAAAAAAGAGAGTTACGTGTTGGTGTCCGGTATCGGATGCTCTTCTCGTTTCCCTTATTATGTAAATACATATGGATTCCATGGAATTCATGGTAGAGCTAACGCTATTGCTACTGGTGTAAGAATTGCAAACCCTAAATTAAGTGTTTGGATTCCTACAGGTGATGGTGACTCTATGGCCATCGGTGGAAACCACTTTATTCACATTATCAGAAGAAACCTAGATGTGAATATTATGTTGTTCAATAACAAAATTTATGGGTTAACCAAAGGACAGTACTCTCCAACTTCAGAAATTGGAAGTGTTACTAAAACATCCCCTTACGGAACCATTGAACACCCTTTTAAAGTGGGTGAATTGGTAATTGGTGCTCAAGGAACATTCTTTGCAAGATGTATCGATTCTAACCCCAAATTTATCACAGAAGTGATGTTAGAAGCTGCAAAACACGATGGCACTTCTGTGGTTGAAATCTTACAAAACTGTGTAATTTTTAACGATGGTACTCATAATATGATCACTAACAGGGAGACCAAGGAAGATATGCAATTGGTTCTTAAACATGGTGAAAAAATGATCTTTGGAAAGGATAAAAACAAAGGGATCAAATTAGGACCTCATGGCTTAGAAGTGGTCACTATTGGGGAGAACGGAGCCACTATAGATGATGTTTTAGTTCATGATATGTATAACCAATCTCCAGGGTTACATCTAAATCTTTCTAAGATGTTACCACCTGAATTTCCTGTTGCGCTGGGCGTTATTCGCTCTGCAGTTTCAAACACCTATTGTGAAATGCTTCAAGATTCTATTGATGAGCAAAAAGCAAAAAATCCAATCAAATGTGTGGATGATCTTCTTAACAGTGGAGACACTTGGGTGATTTAAACATTTTTGATTTTATATTTAAAAAGCAGAATGTCAAAGTTCTGCTTTTTTTTTTGCAATATACCCATTTTCTGAAAGTACAAGATAATTTCAAGTGACAGGGCTAAAGCATTAAAAATATAACGATAAGTAAATGAGAGGTTTTATAGTA
>JBLJBB010000119.1:0-46039 GCA_047638115.1 Bacteroidales bacterium
ATAAACTTATATTATTAACATTCAATCGTTTATATCCTTTTTAAGGATCGACTAATTAAATTAAAGATGAAAGAATCAGAATATTACCTAAATTCAGTACATTTTATATTCCCGAATCGAAAAACAATCAAAAGTATCACCAATTATTTAGACAACTTATTTTATTTGTTTACATTAGATACTCACAAAATCTCAATATTTATAAAAACCTAATGAGAAACTACTCTTAATGTTCCATTTAATGCTCCATATATGATAGGAATAATAAACATACAAATAATGGGTATTAAAAATATAATCCAAATTGGCAATACATATTTTTCTTTATGGTATTTAGCCTTCAAACGGGTTAGACTTTCTCCTTTAAATTTATTCTTAAAGAATAAATTGTTAATTAACATAAAGATTATAGTAACTGGAAATGCAAAATAATATTCAACTCCATTAATAGATGATATCTTATCAAAATTAACCTTAAAAAAAAAGTTAAAAATAATAAAAAGAGGTATTATAAATGACATTTCTAAAATTGCTAAAAAGGCAATAGCTCTACTTGTCGATTGTTTATTGTCTTTTTTATCAAAAAATTCAAAAACTCTATATGCTATATAATTAATCATAATTTAAAAAATTTAAAAATTACCACTCCCAATCAATTGATTTAGTATTATCATCTATTCTATCAGAGATTGACCGTCCCGTGAAAACATACATCATAAAATCTGCTGCAAACCAAACAGATGCTATAGGTGCTCCAATACCTGTAAATGATATACCAGTCATGAATGCATTAATACCATTGGATACAGTAATTTCTGAATTAATTAAAACCTCTCCAAGAATTAAAGCTCCACCAAAATAAGAAGCAGCATTACCTAATGTTTTAAATTGTTTTGCGTAATTTTGAGCTATTTCAGCACTATTTCGATACCCTTGAACACCTCTAACATATTTGCCATTTTCACCTACTTTTAACAAATCAGAAGAGAAAAATTTTCCACTTTTGTTAACCCAACCTTTTGAGTTAAAAATTGAATAAGATTTAATGTTAGCGCCACTCGATGTCATTCCAGAAAGAAAATTCAAACCATCAATGAGACTATTTGAATTTTGGATAAAAAGATCATTGTTAGAATACGGAATTTCTTGGGGAGTAATAAAATTTTGATTTATGGAAGGATTCTCCCATGTTGCACTGACTGCTGAAATATTGTAAGATTCTAGATTCCAACTGTTTGTAGGAGCTACAAAAACATAAGTAGCATCGGAACTTACTGCTTGATATTGATATGAGATAGATTGATCATTTATTGATTTGGTAATATTTTCATATAAAAATTTGTCATTTGCATATGTTGTTCCATTGTTTGTATAATAGTTAGTAGAATAATTAAAAAGAGTATATGAATATTCTTGAACAAGGGGAAGAAGTGGTTCCCCTCCATCCAAATCAATATATGTAATCGGTTTATTCCCTGCATACTGGAACGGAGTATAGTACGGATACTTAAACTGCAACGGATCGACATTAATAAATTTGCACAACCATGCGGCGTAGTACCTCATTCCATAATAATATAGTCCCGTTTCTTCATCACGCTCTTTTCCGCAATACTTGTACCGTTTTAATGACACATCAATTTCATTAGCTCCGGAACGATAGGATGTAGTTCCAAAAGGATGATATTCCTCATAAGATATAATTAGTCCTGCAACATCCAATTCCAAACAAGCTGAACCTAAATGATTGTCATATTGGTATCTGATCACTTCATCTTCATCAGACTTTTTCTCAATGCGAACAAACACTTTTGAGTCATCGCTGATGTTGACGGTTAATCTTTCAACATCAATCACTCCATTTACTGTTTTACGGTATATCTCATATCCATTTATATAGTATCTTGTTTCTACGATGTTGTTTTTTACAACAACTTTTCGGGTTCTGTTACCTTCACCATCGTAGTTGTAATAAGATGTGAACGTTCCATTTCCTGCACTTATGAGTTGATCCTGATAATCATACTCCATACTTGTTAAATGGGGCATTGTTAACATATTCCCATGAGAGTCGTAGGTGTAAACTGTTCCGCCACCATGACCAATCAAATAATTGTTATCCATAGGATAATTATATTCATAATCCCTTGTCCAATTGCCCACACTACTCATTTGAAGGATATTTCCCAACTGGTCATATTGAAAGGTTTGAGTATATTTTTGTATAGCATCAGGCGAAGGGTTTGGACAAGAGATATAATTTACAAAATCTTCTTCTGTCGGGATTGACAAATTACTCAATTCTCTTCCCTTTGCGGTTAGAAGTCTATATAATGGATCATACGTGTATTCATTTATAGGATAAACAACTTCATTATCAAAGTAATGTATCTGTTGTGCATCATCATATTGTTCTATGATGTTTCCGACAGAATCATATGTGTAATTTAAATCCTGCAAAATATCACTTCCGTTATTGCGAGTTGTGAGTACTCTTGTTAATCGGAAATTTAAAGGATTGTAGTCAAATCTAGTCTTAGTATTATTCCCGTAGTAAATATTTTCACGTTGTCCACGAGCATTATATGTGATGTTCTGAATGTGAGTTATATCTCCAGATCCGTCATAAGCAGGGTATACCACTGTATTTAAAAGTCCACCTTTATCATAATAGTAAAAAATTCCGCATCCGTCAGGTTGGAAAAAGAATAATGGTTTGTTGAATGCATTATATTCGATTTTGTTTTTAAATTCTTCTTCTATTAACAATGGTGTTCCATTCCAATCGATAGTTCCTGAGTAGTCTTCACAAAATGTTGTAAGTTGGCATAAAAGATTCCCTTTAAAGTCAAATTTCACAAATTCAGATTTACCACTTTGATTATAGTTTTGAATTAATTGACCAATTTGGTTTTCATCAGAAGTTGTTCCATAGACCAGTCTTTCAACACAAGCATCGTTTACGATTGTATCAGTAGGTCTTTGTAATTCATCATATTGAAATTTAAAAATATGCCCTCTTAAATCCCATTTTGCCAAAGGTTTTCCGGCAGTATCAACTATCATCCAACGTTCACCACTGTCAATATTTTTGACATAAATCTGATGTTTTTCACTAAGAGCAAATTTATTGATCGTTGCAATACGATTCAAGGCATCAGTAACTTGAACAATTCTACCGGTAATATCCAATTTGTTATGTGTTTCCACCATTCCATATGTTCCGTTATCATCGGATGTTTTGAAAGGGCGACCTAAATTATCTATATCAACAATTTGAGGTGTATTGTAAAATGGAGACTCTGGATCGCAATCGTTTTGGTCAAAGTTTTGTTGTTTCCAATTATCAAAAACAACTTTTGTTTTAGTTCCATCAGGAAAATGAACTTCAATCAATCTTCCTATTGAATCATAGTATAAAATTGGAGTTACACCGTATTGAGTAAGTTCCTCTTCATTTTCAAATTCATAAGTAGTACTAAACCAAGGTTCATATTGTTTTATAGGTTTATTTTTATTGTTAGTGATCACTTTACCACTTGCTAACCAACGAGATGTTGTTTCCACTTGAACAGGTACTCCATCTACTAAAGTCCATGCCAATCCATCTTCGGCAGTGGTTTTTGTCATAATGTTTTCACCAATCCCATTGGTATATACATAAGCTTCCAGCCAACGTAAATTCTCCATTCCATGAAGCTCCCGTTTTTTCACATAAGCATAAACCGGTTTTTGAGAACTTTGCCAACAATGTAAATCATACTCATAAAGTTCGGTAGGATCGTCTAATGTATCACCCTCTCCATTTTTCCCTATCAAAGCTAATTTTGTCACCATTCCTAGTGTACTAAAAGCAACTTCTTGACTATTCCCATTTGGTTCGGTTAATTTCCAAGGTTGTAAATAATGATAGTTGTATTCAGCTGTTGTTTGAAATCCTAATGCATCGGTAATTGTAACTGGAAAAAGATGGTATGTATCATATTCCATTGTAGTAGTATTCCCAAATTGATCAGTGATACATTCAGGAAGATAAAAATACGAGGCACAAAAATTTTGAATTTCACTACATAGATACCAATTGTTGTTTTGAGAACTTATAACGTTTTTTATATACTTTCCATCATTTTCTAATAAAGTATCAGTGATTTTTAATCCTTGTGAATTAAAATCATCAATCAACATCTGAGTTAATTCAAGAGATTGTTGTTGATATGGTAAAGCATGTGATGAGATTTGGCCTAAAGGTAAAGCACTCGTTAGTGCTTGATTCCAAAAGAGCGTTTTTGTATGCTGAAAAAGTCTTTTTTGTAACAATGTTGGTGATGGAGCTTCTGCATAGTCAATTTCTGCAGCAATTCCAATATTTGAAATCAAATCAGAAATAACTAATTTATGATCAGAATAGGGATAGTTGTGTATTTCAAATTGTTTATTTTGATAAGGTATTCCAATTAAATTAAAATCGGTTGTATGATTGTTAATAAACGAATTTTCAGCATAAACCATTTTTAATGTGGTCTGCTCTGTTAGAGCCGAAGAGCTAAGTCTTGGATATGCAACTTGAACAGTTTTGAGTGGATTACCATACTGATCATTTTCTATAATCAACTGGTGGCTAATACGTGGATCAGTGACATCTCTCTCATACGCATATTGTAGTGTTTCACTTTCAGTTTTTAAAAATATTGCATATTGATTTTTAGTCCTATGTTGAAGACATTGTAATGAATATGATTTTTCTTCAACTGTATAAGGAATGTTTTGTACAGGAGTTCCATCTAGGGAATAAATTTCTATTCGTAAAGGACTACCTCTTAATGCTCGACAAGCTTCTCTAGCTTCTTCACCCGTTAGATTGATTGGTAATTTAGTGTCTGGTAATTTCCAAGAATATATATCCTTAAAATATTCATCTTCATATTTTCTACTAATTTTATCTCTTTGATGATAATAACCAGTATGAAACCATGTCTTTGTATAAACAGGAGGAAGGTCTAAAGGGTCTACATTTGAAGAAAGATCATAAGATTCAATATCCCATTGTTCTACCATGCCAAATCCTCTGAACTCACGTTCTTGATGGTCATAATAACCATGGTGATATGCATATTTGTTTTTGAATGATTTTGAACTAACAACATCTGTTATTTCAACAGATTCTAAGACATGAACTACGAATGGAAGTTTTGTAATCCAAGGAGTCCCTTTCATTTTATCTTGAATATAGAATTTAGTTGAAGGAGCATAATGTAATTCAGTTACAGCTCCCATATTGTTAACTATCTTCTTTAATAAAAAAGGTTTAATGCCAGAAGTGAGTTCCAAATATCGAATCTTTTTGGATTGATTTGGAATAGAAGAAGAAACAACTAAACATTGAGTTCCATTGCCTAAGAGGTCAGTTGTCTGAATAAATGTTTGCTTTGTGTTGTTTACAACTAGTGAGTCAGGAACTATTTGTTTTTCCCAAGCATTGCCGGAAAGATTTTTATAATAGTTTATTTTCCCTTTTGATATGTAAAGTAGATCGGTAGTTCCAGTTCCATCAACATCAGTTAAAAACACAAAACGAGGATCAAATTGTTCTAAGCTGTCTAGTAGAGGTGGGTTACTCATACTTACTCTTGATCCGAATTTTCCATAACCTAAATTGGGATAATATTCAATGGATGTGTTTGTAATACAAACAATATCAGTTAATCCATCTCCACTCATATCTGCAAGAAAGACCCTTCTTTTTATGTCAGAAAAGAGTAATTTGGGGCCATCTCCTTCATTGGTTTCGCAACGAACTTTTCTATAATTTCCATACCCCTTAACTCCATCACTAAAATAAATATCAAAATAATCTCCTTTACTAATGATAATATCAGCTAACCCATCTCCTGACAAATCCATAAAACGGAGATTTGAATCATTGAAATTGATATTTGGGAAGTTCTCAAAATTTCTAAAATTCAACCAGTCACCATCTTCTGTTCTGCTATAATATCCATTTATTGCTTCCCCTTGAATGATCAATTCAGGAAGTCCGTCACTATCTACATCTCCAATATGGTAGGTAAATTGTCTATTATTAGTTGCAGCCGGTTTTGCAGATTCAGCTTTCATTCTACCAAAATGCGGCTCTCTTTCATCTAATGGATCTAAGAATTGTTTATCTCCATAGTTTGGCATAAAATACCAAGCTTGATTATTCATAGACATAATACCGCTAATTCCTTCACTATATAGGTCAATCCACTGATATTGTTGTCCATCTACTCCGAATGGAAGGTTTTGTAGTTTATCACCGGAAATCTCTTTGAAGCTATTCGCAATTTTTGACTCAGAATAAGAAAACTCCACAGTAGGCAATGTTTCAGTCTCTGTTCCACAGTAAGATTTATGAGTGACAGAATTAAGAAGTGTAAATGCACCATTCTCATCTGAATATGATAAATCTGTAGATCGAACCAAAACATCAGTTTCACCCAATTCAGCAAAATGATGATACATCAAAATTCGTTTGCACAGTCTGTAAGTTCTTATTTCAAAACCTGCGCTATAAACTGAAAATGGATCAGTTCGGGCAGTCCATCCATTGTTTGGAATAATCTCATCACCATAATCGAAGACGATTTTAAAACAGAAATCTGAACTATAGGAATTTGGAACACGAGATTGATAGTTAGTATCAGTTAAAGGTGTTACATTCCCATATTGGACACTTTTTAAATATTTATTTGCAAATTTTGCTTGTTGTAACCTTGGATTTTCATAGCATGATGGAAGAATATTTTCACTATTTTCATTTTTATAATTAAAGTGAATAAGATTCCCTTTTGCATCCCAACTCTCTTCATACAACCAAGAAAATACTCTTTGATCATTATTAGGGTCAACAATTCTAGCATTTACTGAAAACCCATATACTGATACAATATTCTCTTTACTTACACTTCGCCAATGGCATTGATGAGTATTTATATTTACCCAACGTTCAATTCGTGCAAATAAGCCTTCTGTACGTGGACGATAACTGAAAATAGTATAACCACCATAGGTGCGGTTAGATTGATGTCCATCATTATCTAGGATAGGAACTAGATCTTCTGCACCTGATAGAATAAAAGTATCACTTTCATGGTCCGGAAAATCATTATATTGAGGTAATTCTTTTGCTGTTTTTCTTGAAATTGAAGGGATCCCATCATTCCATCCTAATCCAAACACAGAATTTCCACTTCCTGAATCATAACTCAATGCTAATTGTGGGGTGAAGCCTCCACGACCTTCACTAATTGCAAGTGGAACAGTATATGAACCAGTTCCAGTTACGGGATTTGCTTGGAATTTTTCACCTATTCCTCTAATTGCACCGCCTCCTACAGGTAAATTTATCGTAGCTTGTTTATTATCACCTGTTCCATTACTGTTTTTTGGAGCAGTTGATTTATCCGCATTTTGTTTAACATTGGTAATTTCGTTTCCTTTTTCCGTCTGTGATACAGATGAAGAACCTCGCTTCGAATTTTGATTTTCATTCATCATCATTATTATAAGATTTTCTTTGAATTATTCTTATTTGTTTGAATTATTTGAAATTGGCTAAATTTTTTAATAAATCAACCAATTCTTTTTGTGGATGTGGATCTGATTTGTCAGATCTATAGGAAACGTGTGCCCAAATTCCTGATTTTCCTGAAAGTGCTTCTTTATTTTGATCAAATATATTTTCATTAAAAGTTCCAGGGATTTTATATTTTTCAGTTAAAAATAATAAAAGTTCTTGTAAAGAGATTAATTGTTTTTCTGAATATTTTTCATAAAAGCAATATTTTCTGAAAGGAGTTTTTGCTGGATATTCGAAAACATTTTGGACTTTCCCAAATTTGGGATTACCAACTGGACACATTTCAGAAGTAAGTGGCCCCCATGAGTCTAATTCAATCGAAATGGATGAACTCTCCAAATTTTTATATTTTAAACCAAATTTTTTAAAGACACTTGCTTTCAATCCTAGATGATATGCCCAATATTCAGTAGAGAAAAATTGATGAATAATACCTTCACGATCAATAATAAAATGAGTGGCAATTCTTTCAGGAGTAGATTTCCACCACGCAACATCCCCATTTATCCCTGGACCAGAAACAGTATGATGAATTATAATTTGAGATTTTTTAGAAATCTCTTTTACGTATTGATTTTCCGGGAATTGTTCAGAAATTACTTTCATTTTTTATTCAAACTTAGTTTTTATTAGACTTTTAATTTATATTTAAAAACTTAACTGTAAAAGAGAGTTCTTTTTTATTCACTATTTGCAATAATTTATTATTATTTGTTAGGTTTGAAAAATCCAACTTTTTCATCATTTGTATTTTTACTTTTAATACCCAAAAAGAGGTCCATAATAATATTCACATCTCTTAATTTTGACATTTGGTAAAGCTTTTTTGAATGATTGAATGATTGAATCTGGTGTTTGTAATGAGAAATCAATATTTTCAATATTTATTAATTTGTCTAAATTTTGGGGAATCTCCTTTTGCTCAATTAATTGTAATGTTGTTAAATGAGGGATTTGTGATATGACTTCAATATTATCATCATTCAAATACAAAATTTGTAGTGAATGTAATGATTTTAGTTGTGAAATTTCTTTAGGTAAAGGAACATAATTTTTTTTGTCATATATATTTGCTGGTAGAATACTTAAAAATTTCAAATTTATTAAATGAGTTAGAATTGGGATAGCATTTTTTTTGTTTTTAATTGCTAAAAACAAAATTTCTGTAGAAATTGGAAATTTCAATGTTTGATTGTTATTAATCATATAATGAATACACTTAATGTTTTTGGGGAAAATAATTGAATATTGAGAATTTTTTGAATAATCTTGAAAACTAAAATATTCCAAATTGTCTAGTTTTGAATAATTTAAAATAGTGTTTTTTTTAATTTTGTTAGTATTTATTTCTAAAATTTTTAATGAAGACTCAAACTGATTTATATCAATATTAGATGGGAGCTCACACCAATCGAGATGTAAGAAAATCAATGGAATGTTCCACTTTGAAATTTGAAAATTTCGATAATTTCTTCCATAGATCCACAAAAACTTTAAATTACTCATTTTAGGAATTATTGTATCAACTAATGGAAGATAATATTGTGCAGTACTCAAAGTTACAATAGAATCATGAAAAAAATAAAGTAATTCTATTGGAAAACTTTTTAAAAGATTAAATCTGGAATATCCTCTTTCTGTAATGGCATTAATAACTGAGCTATCAAGATCCATTTCACAGATCAAGTTTCCATGATAATAACCAACCGATTTTGTATTTAAAGAATCTGATGTATAATATTGCTCTAAAGCAATATCTCCACTATATAATGGATATCGTGTTGTCATAGAATATTCTTTATTCAAAATAATATTAAAAGTTTGAATAGAAGGAAACTGTCCGAATAATATTGTACTATAAAGTAACAAACAAGTAATAATTAAAAAGATTTTTTTCATAATTATCTGCTAAAAAATTTAATTATATTATGATTATGTTTATTAGTTAAAGGATTTTGATTGTGAAAAACTTGTTGATGTGTTGTTGTAATCCATTTAGAAGTATATCTTGCCCCAAGTCCATATGTAAAATGTTGTCCCATAATTAAACGTGCATTTCCCAATTCACTATTAGTAGCATAGAATTTATCTCTGCTATTAACTTTTCCTAAAACAGCTCTTAATCCAACCATTTTAACAAAATCATCATTTGCTATTACAAAATTTTGATTAGTAATAATTACAGGTACAGAGTAATTAGGTTCAGTTTTGTTTTCAAAAATATATGAGAGTTGTTTTTGAGTTAATTCAGTGCCATTTGCACCCATTAAATTATTTCTTGAAAAATCATCTTCCAGAAATAATGATATTGAATTCAAATTTTGAAGCTCTTTTATATTATTAGGAAAAAAAACCCAAATATACCTATCGGATAATCCCAATAAATGACCTAATTCATGACTTGCATCATTACCATTTCTTATATAATACATATATCCTGTTTTTCGATCAGGATTTATATATGACAATCTTGATGCAAGTGATGCGGGATGAGCAGTAGTTCCATTTCCAACTGTTAATAAACTTTGACCTTTGGATAAATTTTCTGTGGTCAAAGTAGCGGGTGCCTCCAAAACATGAAGATCATCAACATTAACAGGATTTCCATTATAACTATATTGGTTTTTTCCGAAATTATTGATAATATTTTGTTTATAATTTAGGATATAGGCATCTTTATCTGCTTGTGTTACATTTTGTGTGTCTTCAAATCTTAAAAAAATGGTTCCAGCTATTTTTCCAGTAGAGGGATCAGCTTCCTCCCCTCCATCCAAATCAATATAAGTAATCGGTTTATTCCCTGCATACTGGAATGGAGTGTAGTATGGATATTTAAACTGCAACGGATCCACATTAATAAACCTACACAACCATGCGGCATAGTATCTCATTCCATAATAATACAACCCTGTTTCTTCATCACGTTCTTTTCCACAGTACTTGTACCGTTTTAAAGAGACATCCACTTCATTTGCTCCAGAACGATAAGATGTAGTTCCAAAAGGATGATACTCCTCATAAGATATAATTAGTCCTGCAACATCCAATTCCAAACAAGCTGAACCTAAATGATTGTCATATTGGTATCTGATCACTTCATCTTCATCAGACTTTTTCTCAATGCGAACAAACACTTTTGAGTCATCGCTGATGTTGACGGTTAATCTTTCAACATCAATCACTCCATTTACTGTTTTACGGTATATCTCATATCCATTTATATAGTATCTTGTTTCTACGATGTTGTTTTTTACAACAACTTTTCGGGTTCTGTTACCTTCACCATCGTAGTTGTAATAAGATGTGAACGTTCCATTTCCTGCACTTATGAGTTGATCCTGATAATCATACTCCATACTTGTTAAATGGGGCATTGTTAACATATTCCCATGAGAGTCGTAGGTGTAAACTGTTCCGCCACCATGACCAATCAAATAATTGTTATCCATAGGATAATTATATTCATAATCCCTTGTCCAATTGCCCACACTACTCATTTGAAGGATATTTCCCAACTGGTCATATTGAAAGGTTTGAGTATATTTTTGTATAGCATCAGGCGAAGGGTTTGGACAAGAGATATAATTTACAAAATCTTCTTCTGTCGGGATTGACAAATTACTCAATTCTCTTCCCTTTGCGGTTAGAAGTCTATATAATGGATCATACGTGTATTCATTTATAGGATAAACAACTTCATTATCAAAGTAATGTATCTGTTGTGCATCATCATATTGTTCTATGATGTTTCCGACAGAATCATATGTGTAATTTAAATCCTGCAAAATATCACTTCCGTTATTGCGAGTTGTGAGTACTCTTGTTAATCGGAAATTTAAAGGATTGTAGTCAAATCTAGTCTTAGTATTATTCCCGTAGTAAATATTTTCACGTTGTCCACGAGCATTATATGTGATGTTCTGAATGTGAGTTATATCTCCAGATCCGTCATAAGCAGGGTATACCACTGTATTTAAAAGTCCACCTTTATCATAATAGTAAAAAATTCCGCATCCGTCAGGTTGGAAAAAGAATAATGGTTTGTTGAATGCATTATATTCGATTTTGTTTTTAAATTCTTCTTCTATTAACAATGGTGTTCCATTCCAATCGATAGTTCCTGAGTAGTCTTCACAAAATGTTGTAAGTTGGCATAAAAGATTCCCTTTAAAGTCAAATTTCACAAATTCAGATTTACCACTTTGATTATAGTTTTGAATTAATTGACCAATTTGGTTTTCATCAGAAGTTGTTCCATAGACCAGTCTTTCAACACAAGCATCGTTTACGATTGTATCAGTAGGTCTTTGTAATTCATCATATTGAAATTTAAAAATATGCCCTCTTAAATCCCATTTTGCCAAAGGTTTTCCGGCAGTATCAACTATCATCCAACGTTCACCACTGTCAATATTTTTGACATAAATCTGATGTTTTTCACTAAGAGCAAATTTATTGATCGTTGCAATACGATTCAAGGCATCAGTAACTTGAACAATTCTACCGGTAATATCCAATTTGTTATGTGTTTCCACCATTCCATATGTTCCGTTATCATCGGATGTTTTGAAAGGGCGACCTAAATTATCTATATCAACAATTTGAGGTGTATTGTAAAATGGAGACTCTGGATCGCAATCGTTTTGGTCAAAGTTTTGTTGTTTCCAATTATCAAAAACAACTTTTGTTTTAGTTCCATCAGGAAAATGAACTTCAATCAATCTTCCTATTGAATCATAGTATAAAATTGGAGTTACACCGTATTGAGTAAGTTCCTCTTCATTTTCAAATTCATAAGTAGTACTAAACCAAGGTTCATATTGTTTTATAGGTTTATTTTTATTGTTAGTGATCACTTTACCACTTGCTAACCAACGAGATGTTGTTTCCACTTGAACAGGTACTCCATCTACTAAAGTCCATGCCAATCCATCTTCGGCAGTGGTTTTTGTCATAATGTTTTCACCAATCCCATTGGTATATACATAAGCTTCCAGCCAACGTAAATTCTCCATTCCATGAAGCTCCCGTTTTTTCACATAAGCATAAACCGGTTTTTGAGAACTTTGCCAACAATGTAAATCATACTCATAAAGTTCGGTAGGATCGTCTAATGTATCACCCTCTCCATTTTTCCCTATCAAAGCTAATTTTGTCACCATTCCTAGTGTACTAAAAGCAACTTCTTGACTATTCCCATTTGGTTCGGTTAATTTCCAAGGTTGTAAATAATGATAGTTGTATTCAGCTGTTGTTTGAAATCCTAATGCATCGGTAATTGTAACTGGAAAAAGATGGTATGTATCATATTCCATTGTAGTAGTATTCCCAAATTGATCAGTGATACATTCAGGAAGATAAAAATACGAGGCACAAAAATTTTGAATTTCACTACATAGATACCAATTGTTGTTTTGAGAACTTATAACGTTTTTTATATACTTTCCATCATTTTCTAATAAAGTATCAGTGATTTTTAATCCTTGTGAATTAAAATCATCAATCAACATCTGAGTTAATTCAAGAGATTGTTGTTGATATGGTAAAGCATGTGATGAGATTTGGCCTAAAGGTAAAGCACTCGTTAGTGCTTGATTCCAAAAGAGCGTTTTTGTATGCTGAAAAAGTCTTTTTTGTAACAATGTTGGTGATGGAGCTTCTGCATAGTCAATTTCTGCAGCAATTCCAATATTTGAAATCAAATCAGAAATAACTAATTTATGATCAGAATAGGGATAGTTGTGTATTTCAAATTGTTTATTTTGATAAGGTATTCCAATTAAATTAAAATCGGTTGTATGATTGTTAATAAACGAATTTTCAGCATAAACCATTTTTAATGTGGTCTGCTCTGTTAGAGCCGAAGAGCTAAGTCTTGGATATGCAACTTGAACAGTTTTGAGTGGATTACCATACTGATCATTTTCTATAATCAACTGGTGGCTAATACGTGGATCAGTGACATCTCTCTCATACGCATATTGTAGTGTTTCACTTTCAGTTTTTAAAAATATTGCATATTGATTTTTAGTCCTATGTTGAAGACATTGTAATGAATATGATTTTTCTTCAACTGTATAAGGAATGTTTTGTACAGGAGTTCCATCTAGGGAATAAATTTCTATTCGTAAAGGACTACCTCTTAATGCTCGACAAGCTTCTCTAGCTTCTTCACCCGTTAGATTGATTGGTAATTTAGTGTCTGGTAATTTCCAAGAATATATATCCTTAAAATATTCATCTTCATATTTTCTACTAATTTTATCTCTTTGATGATAATAACCAGTATGAAACCATGTCTTTGTATAAACAGGAGGAAGGTCTAAAGGGTCTACATTTGAAGAAAGATCATAAGATTCAATATCCCATTGTTCTACCATGCCAAATCCTCTGAACTCACGTTCTTGATGGTCATAATAACCATGGTGATATGCATATTTGTTTTTGAATGATTTTGAACTAACAACATCTGTTATTTCAACAGATTCTAAGACATGAACTACGAATGGAAGTTTTGTAATCCAAGGAGTCCCTTTCATTTTATCTTGAATATAGAATTTAGTTGAAGGAGCATAATGTAATTCAGTTACAGCTCCCATATTGTTAACTATCTTCTTTAATAAAAAAGGTTTAATGCCAGAAGTGAGTTCCAAATATCGAATCTTTTTGGATTGATTTGGAATAGAAGAAGAAACAACTAAACATTGAGTTCCATTGCCTAAGAGGTCAGTTGTCTGAATAAATGTTTGCTTTGTGTTGTTTACAACTAGTGAGTCAGGAACTATTTGTTTTTCCCAAGCATTGCCGGAAAGATTTTTATAATAGTTTATTTTCCCTTTTGATATGTAAAGTAGATCGGTAGTTCCAGTTCCATCAACATCAGTTAAAAACACAAAACGAGGATCAAATTGTTCTAAGCTGTCTAGTAGAGGTGGGTTACTCATACTTACTCTTGATCCGAATTTTCCATAACCTAAATTGGGATAATATTCAATGGATGTGTTTGTAATACAAACAATATCAGTTAATCCATCTCCACTCATATCTGCAAGAAAGACCCTTCTTTTTATGTCAGAAAAGAGTAATTTGGGGCCATCTCCTTCATTGGTTTCGCAACGAACTTTTCTATAATTTCCATACCCCTTAACTCCATCACTAAAATAAATATCAAAATAATCTCCTTTACTAATGATAATATCAGCTAACCCATCTCCTGACAAATCCATAAAACGGAGATTTGAATCATTGAAATTGATATTTGGGAAGTTCTCAAAATTTCTAAAATTCAACCAGTCACCATCTTCTGTTCTGCTATAATATCCATTTATTGCTTCCCCTTGAATGATCAATTCAGGAAGTCCGTCACTATCTACATCTCCAATATGGTAGGTAAATTGTCTATTATTAGTTGCAGCCGGTTTTGCAGATTCAGCTTTCATTCTACCAAAATGCGGCTCTCTTTCATCTAATGGATCTAAGAATTGTTTATCTCCATAGTTTGGCATAAAATACCAAGCTTGATTATTCATAGACATAATACCGCTAATTCCTTCACTATATAGGTCAATCCACTGATATTGTTGTCCATCTACTCCGAATGGAAGGTTTTGTAGTTTATCACCGGAAATCTCTTTGAAGCTATTCGCAATTTTTGACTCAGAATAAGAAAACTCCACAGTAGGCAATGTTTCAGTCTCTGTTCCACAGTAAGATTTATGAGTGACAGAATTAAGAAGTGTAAATGCACCATTCTCATCTGAATATGATAAATCTGTAGATCGAACCAAAACATCAGTTTCACCCAATTCAGCAAAATGATGATACATCAAAATTCGTTTGCACAGTCTGTAAGTTCTTATTTCAAAACCTGCGCTATAAACTGAAAATGGATCAGTTCGGGCAGTCCATCCATTGTTTGGAATAATCTCATCACCATAATCGAAGACGATTTTAAAACAGAAATCTGAACTATAGGAATTTGGAACACGAGATTGATAGTTAGTATCAGTTAAAGGTGTTACATTCCCATATTGGACACTTTTTAAATATTTATTTGCAAATTTTGCTTGTTGTAACCTTGGATTTTCATAGCATGATGGAAGAATATTTTCACTATTTTCATTTTTATAATTAAAGTGAATAAGATTCCCTTTTGCATCCCAACTCTCTTCATACAACCAAGAAAATACTCTTTGATCATTATTAGGGTCAACAATTCTAGCATTTACTGAAAACCCATATACTGATACAATATTCTCTTTACTTACACTTCGCCAATGGCATTGATGAGTATTTATATTTACCCAACGTTCAATTCGTGCAAATAAGCCTTCTGTACGTGGACGATAACTGAAAATAGTATAACCACCATAGGTGCGGTTAGATTGATGTCCATCATTATCTAGGATAGGAACTAGATCTTCTGCACCTGATAGAATAAAAGTATCACTTTCATGGTCCGGAAAATCATTATATTGAGGTAATTCTTTTGCTGTTTTTCTTGAAATTGAAGGGATCCCATCATTCCATCCTAATCCAAACACAGAATTTCCACTTCCTGAATCATAACTCAATGCTAATTGAGGGGTGAAACCTCCACGTCCTTCGCTAATAGCAAGTGGAACAGTATATGAACCAGTTCCGGTTACAGGATTTGCTTGGAATTTTTCACCTATTCCTCTGATAGCTCCACCTCCAACAGGTAAGTTTATCGAAGCATGTTTATTATCTCCTGCTCCAGTACTATTTTTTGGAGCAGGAGATTTATCCGCATTTTGTGGGACGTTGGTCTTTTCATTACCTTGTTCCGACTGTGATACAGATGATGAACCTCGCTTCGATTTTTGATTTTCATTCATAATCATACAGTTGCAAAATTAGTCAATTTTTATATATGTAAAACCAAAAATTAGATTTTCTACTTCGGAAGGTATAATATTGTTAAAATGAATATTCCAATTTCCAATTATTTTGCGTGCAGTTAGATTTATTTCTCCTTCATAAAGATAAATATTTCCGTTTTCAGGAATCGTTTCAGAAGACCCACCATTTTGTTTTTTTAATAATGTAATAGTAGGAGAAATCTCCTCACTTATAGGATCCAATGTAATAGTAATATTTGGATTAATCTTATCAATATATGAAGTTAATACAACACTAATTTTATTTACAGCTAAAGTTGAAGCTATTCCTCTTGATAAGAATGGCAAATATTCTGACGTAATACCAATTGAAATAGCTGGTTGATCTGGATTTATTTGACTCCAACTATCAGGAAAATCTTGTTTAGGACTTAATAAAAGTACCCCATAAGTTGGTAAGATATCAGCTATAGCTTTTGTTGCAGGACTTACCAAAGACTGATCATATAATGCAGTGTAATTTATGTGCATAATAATATCAGAAACTGTTGAAATATCAAAGTTATTGTAATGAGCAGGAAAACGAAGTTTCCATTTACTAATCACTCCAGCATTTTCGAATGGGAGGTAACGTTCATCACCAAAATTGAGTTCAAATAAACCAGAATCGTTTTGAGCTGAACTAGTACAAATTGATTCTGATCCTCCTACTTGATAAACAAACCGATCGTCATTTCCATCAGAGGACTCAATATAATCATTACCAGTTAAGAAAGTGTTTTTTCTAACTTTGGCTGATGATAATGTCAACATAAAATTTACAGTTGAATAAGGGCCTGACGTATTAGGTATAGTTACAGACACAGATTTAATTCTTCTTTTGTAATGTCCAGGATAGTCAAGATCAAAAATGAATTCAGGAATTTCTAATTCAACTTCTTTATTTGCAATGAGAGATAATAATGCATTTGGGAACATTTGTGCTAATGAAATATGTTTGGTTAATTCCAAAGTCCTTTGATTGTTATTCAGATACGCAGCATCTAAACGGTGAAGATCTTGAATTAATTTATCTCCTGATAACAAGCCTTTTTTAAGTGAATTCCAATTATTGAATTGAATAAACTTTGGTGCTTCATAAATTCCTAATTCATGTTGGTAACATTTTTCAGCTTTTTTAGCCATATCATAAGCTAATTTGTAGGCATCAAAATATAATGATGATACTTGTGTGATCATCCAATTATATAGTGCATCATTAGAAAATTTATTTTGGTAATATTCTTTAACTGATTGACTTTGTTCGATTTGAATTTCAAAATTTTCTAATTCTTTTTCCGCAATCATTAAGCGAATTTCAGAAGCTGTCAATTGCTTGTTTAATTGATTGAGTTCTAATTTTGCCGTATCTGCTTGGAAATTCCATTCTTCTTTACGGCGATTATATCCACCTATTATTGACATTAAGGATGATTTTCTATCCTTTGTTTGAGCAATTGTAGATATAACTGAAGCTGCTGCATTTATTGAAGATGAAATCTGTATTCCTCCATATGAAGTAACAACATATGGACTTGCACATGCACCAGCACCACCAAGATCAAATTGTGGAATTAAATTTAATATTGAACTTAAAGAACTTAAATTTGAAGCTGCCAAATTCAAGTCGTTTGCTTTCTCACTGAGCATATATGAGGTCATTTCAAAAGAATTCATAAATGCTCTACTGGTATAATAATTGTATCTAAACTGAGTATTATTAATAGTTTCGTTAATACTTTCAATTTGTTGTTTTGCTTCTTCAATTTGCAATTTCTTTAATTGTTTTATTGATTTTTGTAAAGAAATTTCTTGATTATTCCTTAATAGATTAAGAGTTTCAGCATCTTTTTTCTCAATTGTAGATAATAATTTATCTCCAAACTGTTTCACTTCATTTGAAAATTCTAAAGCTTTTTGTAATATCACTCTGAAACGATAATAAGGAAGAGATGCTGTAGTTTCATTTAAAGCATCGCCTATTGATAAGCCTGCAGCAGCAGCTTTTACCAACAATGCAGGATCAATTGGTGGTTCAAATAAAGGTAACTCTCTAACAACTCCATCAATGTTCATACAATGACGTAATTTAAACAATCTATCTTCAACCGTATTCCAAAAACTCAATAAATTTTCATTAAAAGGTATGCAGAAATGATCAGCATCAATTCTTGGTAATGGCTTTTGTTTTACTTTTTGGGTATAACCAATTCTTATAGCTTGTTCTTGCGCTTTAATTTCAATAAAATCACATTGAGTTTGTGGTTTTTGTGGTAAAACTATATCTTTACTATTTGTAGTTTTTTGAGTTGAAGTTGCACTTTTTATAAAATCAGATTTCTGTTGATAAAAAGCAGGTTGAGCAATATCAGGGCGAGCAATACAAGAAATTGCTGTTTTTTCTTTAAAGGAGTATTTAAAAGAGTTATCAAAAACTGATAAATAGTTGTACGAAGTACTATTTTTAATCATTTCATAATTGAAAAAAGATGAACTTGAATTAGTTTGAGGTATCATCTCAGGACGTTTACCTAAAATTTCATAAGCCAACATGTATAATAGTGTCGCTTCATTATTTGATTCCATTGAATCTTGTCTGAATAGTTGATCAGCCCAAGCAACAATGTTGTCAATATATTTCATCACTACAGCTTTTTGATAAGCAACTGGACGAGTTCTTGCCACTAAATGTGGTTTATATGGATTATTCAACCATTCATTTACTTGAGAGACATGTTCTTCAATATTATTTAAAACATTTCTGATTTCTTGGGCACGATTTTCCGGTGTAGATAATGTGAAGAAAGGTTTAAAAACCCAATATTTTTGAGGTGAAGTATATGATGTTTTATCAGTAGGATTAAAGATATAATGAAACCAACTCATAGCTTCTTCATATTTTTGATTTTGGCTTAATTTACATGCTATATAAAATGGAATATGAAAGAATAGCTCCCAATTGTAAGAACCATAAGCACCTGATAAATTAAAATCTATAATATCATGAGGATTATTAATATCTGTTTGATATGACTCATCTAATTTAACGTTTTGAGCTGGGTTATAATCATCAAAGTTAAAATTGTTCTGAGGAAAGAAATTTTGAGGTTGAATTTGAAGATCTCTATTTAACAATCCTCCAATACCTTCTCTGTTTAGTTCCTTTATAAACAAATTTGTATATGGATGATAGAAAGGATAAAATTTGTATTCTGCTTTCCAATCATTTAGATTAACATTGACGGGTTTGACAAAAAATGATTTTTTTGTATCTTGATAAAACATAGGATTCACAAGATGAGAAAAGTACATTGCATGCCAAAAAGAAGGCATTGAATGTACCATTGAAACCAAATTAGGTTGTTGATTACTAGTAGTTAATATTCTTGTTGAATAAAAATCTTGAGAAGTTACGTCATGCAAATAAATAATATAATTATCTAATTCTTTCTCCATTGGATATAATTTCGAAGCTCGAAATATTGATCTAACCGGATATATTGAGCTATCTACATCGTCAAGATTAATTGGCATACTTTTCATTTCTGCTTCAATGCCACTGCTTAATTTATTAAATAACTGTAACTTTTCTTCATCAATCTTTTTTAAGCCATTTTCATATTTTGCCCCACTCAATGATCCAATACGTAAATTACCTGCTCCTGTAATTGTAAGAGAATTCAAATGATCAATATCACTTTGAATATGATTTGAAATAAAATGGTTAATATTAGATACAACTTTGTATACATCCCCATCAAAATAAAATACTCCAGATTGGGTATCACAAGAATGATATTCTCTTGGATTATTAGTGTTCAAATAGTATAAATTGTAAATTGTAAAAATCAATTCGTTAAAAACTGAATCATAATATGCAATTAAAGAATAATCAGATGCATTATAATGTTTATACTGCAAGTGTTTCTTTTGGGAATATTGAACTGGACTCCATTTTTTATTTTTCAAACAACTCCAACCTAGTTGAATTTCAGTATATTTATCGGGGACACTACTTGTACTATACTCAGAGTTATTATAAGATTTTTCAGTAGTTAGCAACCAAAATAAATATAATTTTCTATTATAAACAAAAGGAATAATATTTTCACCCTTAATATCTAGTTCAATTTTTTCCCAATAAGACCATCGAGCATTTAATGCGTCATAGCTACGATAATAATATTCAATTGGAGATGATTTTGTTTTTGCTATAACATGAAGATTGTCAACCTTTTCTGTTTTTAGCTCCATCCCATTTAAAGATAATCCTTGATTGTTATCGACTACTTCTCTATAAATACCACAAATTGTTAAATTGGAAACAGTTTGTAATTTATGTAAGTAATTTTCAAATGCAGTTTCAACCTGTTCTTCTGTAACATCACTTTGATTGACGTCTTCTTCTAATTCTTTAAAGAATGGTGTTTTATCATCTCTAAGTTCAGGCTCTATCCAGTTTTCTGGATATAAAAAGATTTTTCTATTTGCTTCCCATAAACGATATTTTCTCATCCATTCCCATTGTTTCCATTCTCCATCAGAGTTTTCATCAATCACAACTTCACTTTCTAAATTTAACAAACATCGCTGTACAAATTGTTGAATAGAACAAGTTGCTTGAACGATACGTGAAGTTTTCATCATGGAACTCATTTCAGTATCTAAGAGAAAATACTTATAAAGATCAATTCTATCATTCCACCCTTTTTTAGTTGAAGCCTGTAAATCAAAAGCAATTAAAAATGAAGCTAATGCGTTCGATTTTTGTTCACGGATAGGGTTTTGAATTTCTGGCAAAATATTATCAATCCAGTTATCAATATCGTAGTGTGCTTTTGTTGCTTCTTTGATTTCAGAGGCTACTTGTTTTTCTGTTTTATTTTGATCTTCAGTATAAAATATGATTTTTCCCCATTTATATAGAGTTTCCAACGAGCTGTTTGTGATTTTCTTAAAAGAAAGAGACTCTTCAATAATTTGGTAAGTTTTAGTTTTAGAATAATCAGTATATAGGATTGAAAAATGTTCATTTATATTCAGAATATCGTTATAATCCCAACCTGTTAGTTTACATAAATCATTAATAATAAATATAACATCTGTTTGAAATCTGTTGGATAATATTATTGATAATAAGTTTTTCCCTTCTTTTGTACTTCCATATTTAATTCTTAATTGTAATAATTGTATTAGTTCAAGATATTGAAAAATAGTATTTGAAGTCGATCCAGAACTATGTTTAAAATAATTCCATTCAAAATCAATTGTATTATTATCATCGGACAGATTAAACAATAATTTAAAATCATCAACTGTAATATCAATTTTTTTGATTGTAAAATTAAATTTTTGGCATACATATAGACAAATTCTAATCCATTCTTTTTCACCAGAATAATTGTCAATATTGCTTAATTCTTTTAATAATGTTGTTCCTAATCTAGTTTCGGTATCTGTACTTAGATCAATATTTTGTAAAATAAATGGGTTTAATATTTCACTAGGTAAATCAAAAATATTTGCAGTTGTTGTTTGAATTGAGATTGCATTGGATGAATTATTAATATAATCTGTTACCAATTGATATCTTTTAATTAATGTAGTTTTATCAGATATCGTTTCATGATGAAGATTTGTTGCGTTTAGCATAATACCGAGTATTTCTGGAAATAATGGTCTAATAAATTCATCTATTTGACTATCACTTCGATCTGTACTATTTTCAATAATTTGAATCAATGTTTCTATTGTTTCAATTTTACTGAATCTATCAATTTGTAATAAATAATCTGTAAATATTGTTCTATATTTTGTATTAACTATATATGGATTTTCTAAGATTTGAGTTGACGTTGGAGGAAGAAGTTCAACGCAAAATGATTTTTTTAATTTCTCAATTTCATTAACAAATAAAGTTGAATCATTCAAATTAATTATTTGATTGATTAAAAAATTATAGTCATTAAAATCAATATTAAAATTATTGATCTTATTATTGGTATCAGTTAATGTTTGAGTTTCATTAATACTGTATTGAAGATTATTAATTTGACACAATTTTTTTAATATTAATAATTCTGAGACGGAAATTTTGAGTTTTTCAGATAAGAGAACATTTCGGTATATAAAGTTTAGAGCTTCAAAATCATGTGCTACGGTTTGTGAAGTTATGGATTTATAATAAGAAATTAGAGTTTCAATATCATTAGTGGATACGGTAAGAGAAGCTGCTATTAAAGGATGATCATCAGTTGTGAAAATTTTAGTAGGATCATTATAAATATCCAATAAATGTTGATTTAATGGATTAGATAAAGATTTATTTAAAAATGTTCTTTGATATAGACATGGAATTTTTCGACCATTTTCATAGTCTTCAACACATTTCATGTCTTGATAGAATGTAAGTAATTCGTCACAAGACAAATTTAACTCAATTTGTTGTCGTTTAAACAACATCAAATTATAAATAGTTTCAATATTTAATCTATCATAATAAGTATTATCAACTGCTATAGTGCTTCTTAGTAATTGGTCTAATTCCCAAATTTTCCAACCACTTTTTTTATATAAACGTATAAAACGATGAGCTCTATCAAAAATAATTTCAGTTCCTTCAATTATTTTGTTTTTATAAGAACAGTCAACTGTAATTCCTTTACCAGATAATCCAATCCAATCAGATTCTAAAATATCAAGTACTTCATAGAAAGACAGACCTGTATCTTTCATAAAATCAAATGTATTCATTCTTTGGATGTTTCCTGCTGGATCAAGGAATTTATGCCATACAGAATTTCTTGTTGTAATATCGGTAGAATTTGCTGTAATAATGTTCTTATCTTGGATAGTTAAATTAAAATATTCTGTTGCTATATCTATATTACTTGGAATGACAGACCCTTCATAATTAGATTGAAAGCACTCCATTAATTCATACCGATTAATTCCCATCTTTTGAAGATAAGACCTGCTTTCAGTCAGTGAAAGATTGAATGAAGAATTCATTGGATAATATTGCTCAGCCAAAATATCGTAAGCTGTAACATCTTTCTCATCTAAATTTTCTTCAATTACTTTTTCAAATAAAATATGTTCAGGAGCCGCACATAAGTCCTTCGATGATAAAGTAGTTTGACATTCACTACAATTTCTACTAAATGTTGAATATTCAGTTTTAAGAACAGCTTCCTCCAAAACCTCATTCACTAAATCAATATATGGTAGAACTGTATTTGAGTTTTCTTTATTAAGATAAATCTGACTAAGATCAGAACGTCTTTGATCTAATACAGACTTTAAAGGTGTATTACTGCTAGGAGATGTTTTGCGAGTATCAATAAATGCTAAAAGATCGCCTAAGTACGCAGCAATACTGTATACAGAGGTATCATGGTCACATTCACAATAATCAGTTTTTCCAAATAAAGTCTCAATATCTGGAAAATCTTCTCTTAATTCGTCAATAATTGAATTTATATCATATTTGGAAATTGATGCTGGAGTTAGATTATTGAAAGCATTATTAAAATTGGCGAAAGCATTAAGTGAATTAGAAAATCTTGCGGAAGCCATTTCAAAAACAGAATCAATTTCTTGCTGAGTCAAATCATTTTTAAATTGATCCTCTAATTGTCGTTTACCAATAAAATACACGTCTCCAGCATTTTTAACTCCATTTTTATACATTATTGTTGCAACTTTAGGAGAAGGTGTAATTCTATAAATATTTTGAATTGATTTAACTTCATTTATTATTTCATCAGTTATTTTTGGATCATTTTTTAAAATTTCAGCTCTATCTGATAATAAATTAAAATTTTTATTTTTCAATAATTCGGTTTGAATAGTACTTAAATGCTGAAATTCTGGAAAAGCATTAAATTCAGTTATCGTTGAAATATCAGTACAAATTTTTTGAATTGAATCTATAATTAGTTCAACGTATTCTTCTTCACTTAAATCTGAAGGAAATTTACTTGTGCTGACAAAGTTTTTCCAAAACGTTTTGTCAATTGTTCCCAAAAAACGATAAGTGTATAAGTCAATTTCTGGTTGATGTAATGTTTGAAATTTGATTATTGAATTTTTAAAATTACGAAAAATGCGACTGATATTGAAAGTATTAATTAATTTATCTACGTTCTCTGATTTAAAATCAGCTCTCATTTTCGCACTATCAAGAACTTTTATAAATTGATTAAAATCATTGATATATAAAACGAAAATTTCTGCAACTTTCCATTTCTCTTCAATTGGCATTGTAACTCCAGATAGCTCAATTATTGTACTTAATGGTACATTGCCTTCTAATAATTCAGAATTATAATAACAATAAGTTTTAGTATTTGTTATTTGAAGGACAATTCTATCAATCCATGTTTTGTCATACTTATTTATATAGCTTTCTTTACACGCTATAATTAAAGCTTCATTTAGTAAATTTTCTGACATTATTTTTAAACCAGTTGCTATAAGAAATGAGATTTTTGTTTTATAGTTATCCCAAGCCGTTTGATCCATAACTTTTACTTCTTCAGTAAAAATTTGAATTGGCATATTTGCTGGATAATTTTGATACAAATACCCAAAAAAGGCTTCTACTTCTGGATTGGTGAAAAATAATTCAGAAACATTGTAAGCAAACAATATTTTTATTAAAATTTCTTTATCAATTCCTGTTTGAGTAGAAATGTTAACTAATTCAGTTGGAGTTTTTAAAGCTAAAGCGTCAATTTTAACACCTTGATTTTCAAGAACTGTTTCAATGGATTTATATATTGATTCTCCAGTATAAAATAATAAATCTGATGAAAAGTTAAAAATGGATTCAAGTTTTTCAATTAATAAAACATCAGATGTTATTTGGTCAGCATCTGTTTTGTAATAGATAATTTGAATACTCAACTTGTTTTTTAAAAATCCATCTTTATTTATAAGATTTACAGGAATATTTTGATTTATAAAGATATTGTATGATCCATCCTTTAATGAAATCCCCTGTCCTAAAAAAACTCCCAGTGTTTGATTGTTAAAAAGATTACAAGTTACAGTAACACCTTCTACAGGTCTATTTTTACTATCAGTCATAAAACCACTGATTCTATACTTTTGATCTAGAATTTTATTGATCTGAACAATAGTAGTGCTGGTAATTTTTTCACTTACAGTTATTCCATAATCTGATTGAAACTGTTGTACTGCAATTTTAGTAGTACTCCCATAGATTCTATCATCAAATTCGATGTTGTCAATGGTGTATCCACAAGCTTTTAATCCTAATTGCAAAAGATAAACATGTTCACTATTGCTAAATAAAAAATCGGTTGGAATTAAGGTTGTACTCATAATAGTATCTTATTAAATTATTAATTTGTTAAAAATCTTTGTGCTTAAATGTTATACAAATTTGTAATTCTACTTTTAAATTTGTATTTTTTATTTTCAATGTATTATTATTAAATTTATTTATTTTTCAAACTGTGCTTTTGTATTATTTCGTCTATTTAAACGATATTTTTTTAGCTTATATTACTTATAACCCAATGAAGTTATATTTAATATAAAATTATTGATCAGTATTATTTTTCTGGAATAGCATAAATTATTTTGCAACTTGTAATTAGACGATTAGTGTTAGTTGAAAAATTTTGATAAAATCCAGCATTGAAATCTACCCAAAATCCAGAATAGAGGTTATATTCAAATCCTAATCTCATCAATAAATTGTTAGATTTATTTTGTTGTAGATATTGGTATTCACCTTCAAGATAAGATTTAAAAGTATTTGATCCTAAATAAAATCTTGCAGGAATCGCAACTTTTATTTGATTCTCTCCTTCATAATTGTATAGATTTGTATGTAATCCAATCACAAACTGTCCATTATCAGATATTGGAATACCATATGAAGCCCAAAATAAAAATGAGTTGTATTGAATATTTTTCATCATTGTGTCAAACGATGAAAATACAAATGAAAACGCAATATCTAATTTTTCCTTATTCCATAAGACTTTTTCTTTATATTCTTTTAAAGCTGAATTCATTGAATCTTTTTTTGCTTTAATAGATAAATCAAACTTATCCATTAGATTTTTTTGAAGTAAAGTATCATTTGCATATTGATATTGGCTTATTTTCATTGAGTCTAATTGCTGATTAATGAAATTATTCCTTTCATCATTAATATTTTCAAGAAAACGATAAACCTGAGTAATATTTTTATCAGACTTTATATCTCCTTTATTTATCAATGTTGTTCGGTATCCAATTGCAATTTTCGATACATTTAAAGAATCTCTGAATGTTGCTAATGAGATTCTAGAATTGTACAAAATTGGCATTTTTTGAAAACTTTGAAGAGTAAGTTTGTTGTATTTAATAAGTACAATTGGAGCAAACTCTAATGCAAATGATTTTGGAATAATTATAGAATTACCATTAAAAAACTGAGAAGTTGCAATTGAAAAATCTCGAGGAGTTGAAGGTCTTAAAAGTGATGATGATTCCATTGAAAGTGCATTCAATGCAGGTAAATCTGGAATAGCATAATTCAAAACCCATTTTTTTATTAGAGAGTCTGTCTCCTGTACATTTTGTCCTAGAAGTTGAGAAAATGTAATAAAAATACCAATAAATAAAAAAACTCTTTTCATATTTAACTCATTTGTAATTCAATGAATATTTGAAGGCTTTGAAAATCACCAGTTAGAACTCCAGACACAATTTGATCATTAAGTTTATTATTCCCTTGTTTAATTTCTATACCAAGATCAAAATTTTTGCTTAATGTAAGA
Source organism: Bacteroidales bacterium (assembly GCA_047638115.1). Lineage (GTDB taxonomy): Bacteria > Bacteroidota > Bacteroidia > Bacteroidales > WCHB1-69 > UBA5429. Next base: position 27,321 of record JBLJBB010000119.1, read on the forward strand.
TCCATTCCTTTAAAATCTATGACAGCCCATAATACGCTATTATCAAAAACTGTTACTGGCAAATCTAAAATATGATCTTTATTTCCAATGACATTACTTCCCTTGGTTATAAATAGAACATTATTCTCTTTGATTGAGCTAATTTGAATCTTATAATTAGCACTTAAAACACCATTTTTGACTACAAATGATACAATGATTGGAGTATCATTATTTAAAAAAAACACTTTTTTCATTATTAATTAATTTTTAATTATTTATTTTCTCTGAAATTATTACATCTGTTATCCAACCAAGAGCATCTTCCCCTTTTACTCCATTTAATGTTACAATAATATCCAAGCAATATTTATTTTTTATAATAAGATTTTTTGCATCTAATAAATTTGCATCTAAACTAATAAATTCAATTCCTTTTTCTACATATCCTTTAATATGTTCATCAGTCGAATTGATTAGATCCTTTAGTTTTAAATCTTCTGGTTTTGAATTTGTAACACTTAAATGTTGAGTTAAAGCTCTGTCTAAAGTACTTCTATGTAAGATATATTGACATTTGTTGTTTTTTAAGAACATAAATCTATTGAAACTATTCATATTGGGATTGTTTAACAAATCAGTATATACACTTTTGTCGGCAAATTCATCATACTGAATAACTTGAGCATTTTTAATCAACTTCATGGCAGATGAAACTGATATAGAACCTAATTGTTGTTCAGGAGTCAATTTGTCAATTACCTTGTTGTATTGACTTGCTGCTGCATCAAAATTCTCTTTAGCGAAATAATATGCAATAATTGCTCCCATCCATGTACCAATTAATGGGAATAAAGATGATGCAATAAACTCAAATTCTTTTTGACCTAATGCAACACAAATAACAAAGATTGTTACAATAGCTGATAACATTGTAATGGATACAGCAATAAAATTTTTTGAATTAAAACTACATTTTTTCATACTTATTTTTTTTAAATTCTCGAATGCAATTATACAACATTTTTTATACATTTCCAAATTATTTTTAAAATTTGTTAATAATTAACAATTTTTAACAAATAGGAACATATTTTCTAGTTTAATTATTCTAAAAAAGCAAGTATTTTTTGTCAATAATTTTTTCATATTATTAATATTCAGCACTTTTCACTAACAAACCGCTTGCGGTTTTTCGCATTAGGGCGGAGGCCAGGTACCCCGCAAGTTGAGCTGCCTAGGGGATGACGGATCGGGCAGAGCGGTAGCTCTGGTAGAGACGCCATGCATGGCGTCTCTACGTCCCGGCCGATCAGACCCTTGCAGCGAAACGAGGAGTACAGGCCGGAGACCGACGGTTGTAGAGCCGTGCTATTAGCGCGGCTCTATAGCCGGAATGCCCAAAAAAAGATAAGAGATAAGAGTGAAGAGATAAGAATGAAGTTGGGAAGGTTATTATATTTGGATGTACATCACTTTTCGAAAACGTTTTTCTAAGTAGATTTTATTGGTACCATTGTAGCCTATGGCATAGTTAATTTCAGCTTTGGGTACTTCAACGATAAAGGTGTCTGAGGTGTTGTTTTGGGATAATTGTATCAATTTCTCTTTCCAGATTGCTGTTAAAACCAACTCTTTGAAAGATACATGGAATGGGCCTGCTACCAACACTTCCCTATTGATAAACCCTTCGGAGGGGTGTAAGCCTATGCGTAAAATGGTTATATTGTTGTTAGTGAATATTTTATAAATAGGTGTGCACCATTCAACAGCTTCTGCAATACTTAAAGGAGTGTAGTTTCCAGCATGATATAATTGTTCCAAATCGGTATCTTTAATCACTAAAGTGGGATATATTCGGGTGTAAGTGGCTCCAAATTCAACAAATTTCTGGGCAGTAAATAATGATTTCTCTAAAGTATCTCCAGGAAGACCAATCATCATTTGTAATCCCAATTCAAAACCGTGTTGAACAATTAGCTTGGCACTTTTTGCAACATCAGCCACTGTATGTCCCCGGTGTGATTGAATAAGCACTTCAGGATCAAGGGATTGTGCCCCAAGCTCAATGAGGGTTACATGATACTTTTTTAAAAGATTCAAAAACTCTTCATTGATATAATCGGGACGGGTTGAGAGTTGAATCGAATCCACCAACTTTTGCTCAATATAGGGTTGCACCGTTTGGAGGTAACTCTCTTGTTCATTCAATGGCAATCCGGTGAAACTACCTCCAAAAAAGGCCACTTTAACCGTAATTTGAGATCTGTTTTCAGGAATGGTTTGCAGATACGATTCAATAACAGAAACCACCTCAGCTTGTGAAGGTGAGGTGGCTTTGTTAGTGATATTGTATTGATTGCAGTATGAGCAGCGAAAAGGGCAAGCAGATTCAGGGATAAAAATCGGAATGGTGTAATTTGTTTTCAAATCACAATTATTCAGCGAGAATCAGCACTTTATTATGTTGCACTTCAAGAACCCCGCCATTGATTTCAAAGTATTGAATACCAGAGGGTGTTTCTGCTTTTATTTTCCCTTTTGAAAGGGCAGCAATCATTGGGGCGTGTCTATCTAAGATAGCAAATAGTCCATCTAAACCGGGGAGCAATAGTAGTGAAGCTTCCCCAAGGTAGATCTCTTTTTCGGGAGTTAGAATTTCGAGTCTCATAATTATTTAGCGGCATTAAGTTCTTTAGTTCCTTTTTCAATAGCTTCTTCGATAGAGCCCACAAGGTTGAAAGCATTTTCAGGAAGGTGGTCGAGTTCGCCATCAAGGATCATGTTAAACCCTTTGATGGTCTCTTCGATAGGCACGAACACCCCTTTTAAACCTGTAAATTGTTCAGCAACGTGGAAAGGTTGGGACAAGAAACGTTGCACACGGCGTGCGCGGTGCACAATTTTTCTATCCTCTTCAGAGAGCTCTTCCATACCTAAGATGGCGATAATATCTTGAAGTTCTTTATATCTTTGAAGGGTTTCTTTCACTCTTTGAGCTGTTTTGTAGTGGAGTTCACCAACGATATCTGGGCTGAGGATACGTGAAGTTGAATCCAAAGGGTCAACAGCAGGATAGATCCCAAGTTCAGAGATTTTACGGCTTAATACAGTGGTAGCATCAAGGTGAGAGAAAGTGGTTGCAGGAGCAGGGTCAGTTAAGTCATCTGCAGGCACGTAAATTGCTTGTACGGAAGTGATAGATCCTCTTTTGGTGGATGTGATTCTCTCTTGAAGTACACCCATTTCAGAAGCTAGGGTAGGTTGATATCCAACAGCGGAAGGCATACGACCTAAAAGAGCAGACACTTCAGAACCAGCTTGTGTAAAACGGAAAATATTATCTACGAAGAAAAGGATATCTCTACCCCCAGACTCTTCATCCCCATCTCGGTAATATTCAGCAACGGTAAGACCAGAAAGGGCAACGCGGGCACGCGCTCCAGGAGGTTCGTTCATTTGACCGAACACCATGGTACATTGGGAGTTTGCTAATTTATCTTTATCCACTTTAGAAAGATCCCATCCCCCTTTTTCCATACTCTCCATAAATTCGTCCCCATATTGGATAACGCCAGACTCAAGCATTTCACGAAGAAGGTCATTCCCTTCACGGGTTCGCTCTCCAACACCAGCAAAAACGGACATACCAGAGTATTTTTTTGCGATATTGTTGATCATCTCCATGATAAGTACGGTTTTTCCCACACCAGCACCACCAAAAAGGCCAATTTTTCCCCCTTTTACGTAAGGTTCAATAAGGTCAATAACTTTAATTCCCGTAAATAAAACTTCTTGAGATGTTGACAAACTTTCAAAAGATGGAGGATCGCGGTGAATATCTTTACGAACAGGAGTTTCTAGTTTTCCGATACCATCGATGGCATCACCGATAACGTTAAGTAATCTTCCATTGATATTTCCAGTTGGCATAGAGATCATACGTCCAGTAGCCATAACATCCATACCTCGTTTCAGCCCATCCGTTGAATCCATAGCGATACAACGCATTGTATTTTCGCCGATTGCTTGTTCACATTCGAGAACAATCTTATCACCATTCTCTTTAATGATTTCTAAAGCATCATAAATATTGGGAAGAGTTGCATTTTCACCAAATTGAACATCCACTACGGCTCCAATGATTTGAGATATTTTCCCGTTGATTTGATTTGTCATTATAATATTATTTTTTAATATAAATTTTCAATATTTTTTCGAGTCGCAAAAATAGTATTTTTTAGGATATTTTTGGGTTCATTTTAAAAATATTTTCATAAAAAAATAAATAAAAAGAGGAGATCATAAATCTCCTCTTTTTTAGTACTTTTAAGAAAAAAAAAGAACTACTTTTTATCAAAACCATCATGAGAAACGGTTAATCTTTTTCTTCCTTTAGCTCTGCGAGCTGAAAGCACTCTGCGACCATTAGCAGTAGCCATTCTTTCTCTAAAGCCATGTTTGTTTTTACGTCTTCTGTTTGAAGGTTGATAAGTTCTTTTCATTGCTGTATTATGTTATAATATTTTCAATTTTTTTTGGGCTGCAAAGATACAATTATTTTTTATATTTTCAATAATTTTCAGTTAAAAATTTTTCAATGATTAAATCTGGTGTTTTTATTGATTTCTGTAGCCATTCCAGATAAATGATTTCTTTCTCTTCTTCTGATAATTTCCAGTTTACGGAAGAATTTCTTAATTTTTCGATTAAATAAGTAGCAATAATTGCCACTGAATTTGAAATATTAAAACTCGTTGTAAATCCATACATGGGAATTTTGACAGATTTGTCTGCATGTTTGATTGCCTCTTCAGAGAGCCCAGTAAGTTCAGTTCCAAAAAGAAAAGCCATGGGTTTATCCAGTTCTAATTGATGAAGGAAGCAACTATCATCTCCGGGCAATGTTGCAATGACAGAGTACCCTTTGTGTTTAAGTTGAGAAATGCAATCAACAATATTTGAGTCCTTTGCTGGATAGTGATATTTTGTAAGCCATTTATCAGCACCCATTGAGATCGCTTTATGAATTGAGAACTCATTTTCCCCTTCAACAATATGGATATCTTGAATTCCAAGACATTCACAAGTTCTCATAACAGCACTAATATTTTGTGTTTGATATAAATCTTCAATTACAATAGTGAGGTGTCTGGTTCTGTTTTCAATAACATCGAGCAATCGTGCATTACGTTCATCTGTTAAAAATGATGTTAAGTGTTTAGCCACCTCATTACGAATTTTTCTATCATCAATAGTTTTCATAAGTGTATATTATAAAAAAAAGCCCTTGAAGGGCTCTTTTTAGATCATGGAAAATCTTAGACTAGATTGCTTCAGTCAGTTCAGTTCCAGGTTTAAATTTGATAACATTTTTAGCTGGAATGTCCATCTCTTTTTTGGTTTGAGGATTACGACCTTTTCTTGCAGCGCGTTTAACAACTGCAAAAGTTCCAAATCCAACTAAAGAAACTTTTTCTCCTTTTGCTAAAGCTTCAGAAGTAGCGCAAACAAAAGCATCTAATGCTATCTTAGCTTGAACTTTAGTGAACCCTGCTTTTTCAGCAATTGAACCAATTAATTCTGCTTTGTTCATTTGAATTGTTTTAATGATTAATAACTTATTTTCAACATCTGCAAATTTAAAAAATATTTGTTGAAAATAATCAAAAATCTCACAATTGTTGATAAACAAATAAATTGTTGATAATTATTAACTTTTTAGCTATTATATTATACTAAAATAGTATATTTGTGTAATTTTCGATCCTAAACCCTTGTAAAAACGTTGAAATATCCATTTTTACCTTACCTTGTAATTGTATTTCTAGGATAGATATCTGATAATCTGCACAACAAATAGTAAGTTTTTTCCTATTGTCTGTAACGATTGTGCCTGCTTGAAGTGTATTTTTTTGATAAATTATCTCAGCTTTATAGCATTTTAAAACAAGGGTTTCCCCTTGAATATTTTTAATTCTGGTATATGCTGTCGGGTATGGAGATAGGCCTCTTATGAGATTATAAATTTCTAAGGCAGGTTTATTCCATTCGATTAAAGTGTTCTCCTTATTTAATTTTGGTGCAGGTTTAAGATTGAAATCTTCAAGTTTAGATTGAGAAATTGGATGAATTGAATTAGATTCGATTTGATCTAATGTCTCAACGGCAAGTTCACCTCCTAATATTTTTAATTTTTGATAAACACTCCCTGTGTTTTCATCAAATCCGATTTCAATCTCTTTTGAGTTTATGATGTCCCCTTTATCAATCTCTTGATTTAAGAAGAATGAGGTTACTCCGGTTTTCAACTCTCCATTGATAACAGCCCAATGTATAGGAGCAGCTCCTCTATATTTTGGAAGGAGAGAACCATGAATATTAAAAGTGCCTTTGGGTGGTATGGAAAAAACTTCTACAGGGAGCATTCTAAATGCAACGACCACAAATACATCAGCATTAAGATTTTTGAGTTGATCTATAAATTGAGGGTCTTTTAATTTTTCAGGTTGAAAAATCGGAATATTATGTTCGAGAGCGTACTCTTTTACATCAGAAAATTGCACTTTTAGTCCTCGTCCTGCTGGTTTATCTGGTGCCGTTACAACTGCAACAACCTGATGATGTGAACGATGAATGAGATCCAAACTTGCTACTGCAAATTCGGGAGTTCCCATAAAAACAACTTTCATCTTATTTAAGTTTTCGTTGAAGGGATATCATTTTTAAAACAGTTACTGCAGCTTCAACGCCTTTATTTCCATGTTTTCCACCAGATCTTTCTTTAGCTTGTTCGAATGAATTACAAGTTAATACCCCAAAAGATACTGGTGCTCCGTAGTCTAATCCAACACGCATAATTCCATCAGCAACTGCCTGAGAGATGAAATCAAAATGTCTGGTTTCCCCTTGAATAACGCATCCTAAACAAACCACACCATCTAGATCATCATCAGCATCGAACATCATAGCGGCACCAAGTGGTAATTCAAAACTACCAGGTACACTATGAATTTTCAGATTATCTTTCAAGACTCCGTGTTCAAGAAGAAAGTTCACTGCACCATCTCTAAGAGCATCAGTAATTTCAGGATTCCATTCACTAGTAACAATTCCTATTTTGTATTGGTTAGCTTTTGGAAAAGAACCTGATTGTTCAGAAAGGTTTACTTTTTTCATTATTTATTCAATTTCGCTTTCGCGCGATCTACAAAACGAGATACTCCCATATTTGTATACTCAGTATAGTAATCTTTCTCAATTCTTGTATATGACTCAATAGCTTTTTCCCATTGTTCTTCTCTTTCGTACATTTGTCCAAGTTTAAAAAGCGAAATTGGGGTAAAGTATGGATCATTATCTCCATCTACTGCAGATTCGTAATACTTTAAAGCTTTTTTAGTGTCTCCTAAATCATCATAAATATCCCCAATTACAGCTTGACAAGCATACCAATGAACCTCATCTTTATGTTTGAATTTTAACAGATATTTAAGAGCTTCTTCTTTATCATTTAATTTCAAATAGCAAAGTCCAGCAAAATAATTTGCAGTGTTTGCTGTTTTTGTTAAACTATATCTTTTAGCAATAGATAAAAAACCATCGAATTCGTCATCACCTTCAAGAGCAATAAGTACTGAAGCTGAGTCTCCTACCATAAATTTTTCAATAGGTTTTAAAATCATTAATGAAGCTTTTTCAGAATTTGGTGTTAAATAAAATCTATTAAATGCTAGTAATGCAGTAATGACAATTAGAATTCCAATGATAACACCATAAACGATTTTGTTGTATTTTGTAAAAAAGGTAATCGTTTTAGCAACAAATGATTTTTTTTGAGGTGTTACACTCTCTTTTTTTGCGCCAATTTTTTCTTTGTTTGTCATATTATTTTTTTTTAAATTTTCGAGCGGCAAAAATAACAATAATTTTCTTATAAAAGTATATATTTTTTAGATAAATATATTCAAAAAAAAGGGAAAATTACAATTATTTTATTTTTTATAGGGTTTATTTAATTCAAAAAGCACTTGGTCAGTGATCTCTTTAGATGGATCTGCTAAAACCATAAATGGACTTCCTGTTTGATACGTAAGGACAAAAGAGGCATTTCTTTGTGAATTTATTCTTTTAATAATTACTTGTAAGGAGTCATAAATTTGAGTAAGAGCAGCAGTTTGTCTGTTTTGTAAATTTGAAAACACCATCTCTTTTTCAGATTCTAGCAATTCATACTCTTGTTGGAGTTGTTTTTGAGAATTTTCAATTTGGATTGGTGTCAAGATTCCTTTGGAATAGTTTTCTTGAAATTGAGCATATTTTTTTTGAAATGCTGCTTCTTTGTTTCCAAAAATCGTTTCCTGTTTGGTCATTTCTGCTTTAATATCTCCAGTTAAAATTTTCACTAACTCATAATTTTCGTTAATGGTATCTAAATTAACGTAAAGAATTTCACCTGTTCCTGGAATTCCTGTAAACTCCTTGGGTACAAATACTTCTGGTTTTGGGGAAAGAAAATGTAGTACATAAAGTACACCAATAGCTATTACTATAAAAATATTAAAAACTATTTTTAGAATATTTTTTCTTATTCTTGGCTTTTTATTTTCAATAGTTGATTCAACAATTTCAGATTCTGTTTGAATTACTTCATTTTCAATAGGGGTTGTGTTTTCAATTTCAGACATATTCTTTTAAATTTATTGATTATAGTTTTTGTTGATAGATGGTTTCAATTTCACCTCTATACTCTCTAATGGTTTCCCCTGGAGCAGGCAATACTGGAGGTAGAAATTCTAGTTCAATTTTTGATAAAAATTTGGGAATTCTAATACTTTTATAGGTAGCTAATTCAGAACCCTTAATAAGAACTGGGAGGACAGGAACATTTAATTCTGTGCTTAAAATGGCAAAAGCATCTCTAAAATGTTTTAGTTTTTTATCTTTCGCTCTGGTACCTTCAGGAAAAATAATTACATTTTTGCCTTGTTTAAGCACTTCCGACATTTGTTGTAAAGATTCTCTAATGTTCGTATTTACATTCATTAAAATCACATTACTACGTACTGCGAGGAATTTAGCCAATTTAAAGTTAAAATGTTTATCTTTCGCAAAGAAAAATGTTCTTTTTGCGATGGACCATTTCATTTTTGAAGTGATAAAAACTCCATCAAAACCACTCCTATGGTTCCCAATAATTATACAGGGGCCATCAGGAATATTTTCGGTCCCTTTAGCGGTATATCTATAAAATAAGTGGAACCCAACTCGAATAACTCTATCTAATAACCAATGAATAAAGCCAGATTTAGGAAGTTTTAAATCTTCAAGTTTATGTTGTAAGATCTCTTTCCAAGAAATTTCAGTTTCTTTGACAACAGATGAATTTTCTTCAATATAACTTGTTAATTTATTGAGAGTTGCATATTCATCTATCTGATTCTCTTTGATGGTTAACTCAAATGCTGTTTCAATATAAGCAATCAAAGCAACTCTTGTTAGTGAATCCATCGCTAAATCAATTTCAAAATGAGAATCCCCAGCAGCTCTTTTGCCAGTTTCACTTTCAATAAAAGTTTTCAACGAATGATATACAGGACTTAAGTTTTCAATAATATCTTCATTTTGAATTCTTTCTTCATTAGGGATAAGTCCTTTAAGTAAATGTCTTTGTACTTTTCCAAGTCTAGTTCTAGGCAAGTCTGTAGAAGCGATATAAAATTTTTTAATTCTTTTATAGGTCATTGCCCCTTTGTTATATTGAGCGAACTCCTCTTTTAAGAGGTCATCAACAGAAAAACCTGTTTTTAGTCGAACAACGTCAAGGTCAGGAACAACAAGAGCTTGAAGAATGTCATTTTCGAGAAAAACAGCAACTTCTTTCATTACACTTGTTTTTTCTAGAAGTTCAAACTCTAATTCTACTGGATTAATATTTTTACCATTTGAGGTAACTATGATCTCTTTGATTCTTCCTGTAATTTTTAATCCTTTTTTATCAAGAATTCCAATATCACCCGTATGAAGCCATCCATCTTTAAGAATTTGAGCTGTATCTTCGGGGCGATTATAATATCCTGACATCACATTTGGGCCTTTAACACTAATTTCACCAATCTCAGAGAAACGGATCTCCAGTTTTGGGAGAAGTTCTCCAGAGTAACCAATTTCATCTTTTCCCGGACGGGTAAAGCTTATCATTGGGGCACATTCTGTCATACCATATCCAGTGAGTACTGAAAAGCCAAGAGTTTTAAATACTATACCAGTTTCATCAGGTAGTGCAGCACCTCCACATACTAAATGTTCAATATGCCCCCCAAATTTTTGGTGAACAGCTTTAAATATTTTTTTAGAGAATGTTTTACTTTGAATCCTTTTAGCTAATTTAAACATTAATTTTCCAACAGCACTGGAATTAATTTTAACCATAATCCCTTTAGCAAGAGTTTCATATAATTTTGGAACACCTATGATTAATCCAATTTTTCCTTTATTCAAAGTAGAAATGATGCTTTCTGCGGTTAATCCGTCTGCGATATACACAGTAGCTCCTACATACATTGGAACTAACATAGTGCCTACAAATGGGAAACTGTGGTGTAGTGGCAAAAGAACCATCACATTTACATTTTCTCTGTAGATAGGCACTTGATGACTTACCGCATCAATATTAAATAAAATGTTTTTAGAGGAGAGCATAACCCCTTTTGGTGAGCCAGTGGTTCCTGAAGTGTAAATGATGCAAAGCAATTGCTCATTAGGAGCTTCAGGGATTGGAGTAACTTCAATTTTATTAACGTTTTGAATGTCAATATCATTAGAAGTATAAACTTTACACTCATAATTTTCAATTGAGGCAACAGCCTCAGTAACAAGTTCTTTTTTAGAATCGGAAATAAATATGATCTCCGGTCTGCAATCATTCATAATAAATGCAAGTTCCTTCAGAGTTGATGTAGCATCAACAGGAACTACAATAGCACCACATCTAAATGATCCGTAGGTTGCAAAAAAGTATTCTGGAGAGTTATCTGCAAAAATGAGTACTTTTTCTGGTTTTTTTCCTTCTTTTGAAAAAAAACGTTGGTAAGCTGTCGAATATTGTAAAAGTTCAGAATAGGAGTATTCTCTGTCTTTATATACAATGGCAAGTTTTTCTTTTTTTTCTATTAACATAAATTTAAAATAAAAAAGTTCGCTGCAAAGATACGCGAACTTTTTGATATGGATTGAATAATGTTAAAATTTGTTATAGTTTCCACCCAATTGTACCCACAATACTATGAGAGAGGAAATGTTGATTAATAGGATTTACCATTTCATGATTGAAAAACCAATAATCTTGTTGAGATGCCTTAAGTTGATAAGCCACATCAGCAAAAAAAGTGGTTCCTCTAAAACCTAACCCGAAAGAGCCAGTTTGTAAAGATGCATCATTTATATTATTTTGGTAAGGAGAGCTAGTGTAAGAGTATCCTCCTCTAAGAAGTACATTTTTAGTAACATATAATTCACCTCCCAGTCTAATTGTGTGGGTTCCTCTGTAACTATCTCTTATTGCTTTATTTTCATCTTTAAAAAGATATGTATTGGAACCATAAGCACCCATTTCAGATTTTGAATAGTCAGTAAATTCATAATCTGCACTAATAAACCCTCTTTTCATTATTAAAAAAGCAACATTTGCCATTACTCTCATTGGAGTGATTAATTGGTAGTTATAATCATTTGTATAACTTACATTTAGAGTAGTATCACCCATTGAGACCATCTCTCTTTCTAAGATATCATGAACATTTGTATAAAGAGTAGGTGTATGAAATGCCGCACCAATACGTAAAAATGAAACTGGTTGATATAAAACACCAATTTTTAAATTCACACCGGTTGAATTTACCATTAGTTTGTCATTTATATAGAAAGAAGTTAGGTGATCAATAAGATTATTATCATCAGATTCTTCATATTTTCTTGTTTCAGTATAAGATAAAAAAGGGACTCCCAATGTGGCTCCTGCAAAAAACTTATCGTCATAATTACCCCCAAATGAAAATGCCAATTCATTGATTTTGCCAGTGGTATTTACGGTTGTTTTTTGTAATAGGTCTTTCCCAACAAGTGGCGAAACATATTCTGTATTACTTGCAGAATTATTTACGGGGTCAATAATATATGCTTGATATGCAAAATGTTGTTCAAGAGGTAGTTCGTCATAAAGGAAACCACTCCCTGCTTCAGCAAAAGCTTGTCCCATGCTACTTCCATTACTTCTGCCTTCAACAGCAAAATTATTGGAATAATTCATGATTTGGTTAAATCCAATAGCAAATTGACCTTTTTTCCATTTACTTCCAGTAGCACCATCCCAAGCAAAAACGATACCTAAATTTGAAAAACTATTTTTCACTTTTGTTGTAGGAGTTAATTCATCATTATACGTTGATTCGGAACGTAAAATTGAAAAATTCAGAGGTGTTATTGAGATCTCCGTTTTTTTAAATAAGCCGATAGAAGCGGGATTAGTACTTAGAGCTGAAAAATCTGCTCCAACAGCTCCGAAAGCACCACCAGCACCAATAAATCTTGCAGTTCCACTCCACTCTGTTCTTGAAAATCGTAAAGCATCAATCTCATTTTGTGCAATCATTACATTCATCGTGAAAAATGCAACTACTAATAAAAGAATGTTTTTAGTATTCATGTTTTAAAAATTTTAAATTATCAACTTTATCAATTATTTTCTGGAACTAGAACCACCTTTACTACTTGATCCTGAAGAACTTGAACTACCTCTACTACTTGAACTAGAAGATCCTGAAGAGTTTGAACTGTTCCGACTACTTCCGCTATTATAACTTCCACTGGAACTTGGTGAACTTGAACTTCCTCTATTATAACTTCCACTGGAACTTGGTGAACTTGAGTTGCTTCTATTATTATTATATGTTCTACCTGTTCCTTGGGAATTCGAATTATTAGAATTGTTATAGTTATAGGTTCTACCTGTTCCTTCAGAATTAGAGTTGGAATTGTATCTATTGTTATTATTATAGTTGTTATTAGGCACAGTTCCTTGAGAATTTTGATTTCTATTGTTGTTATTATAGTTCCTGTTATAATTTGGATTCGTTCCTTGATTATTAGGATTTGTTCTGTTATTGTAAGTTCCTTGGTTATTGGGTTGTGTGTTATTCTCTCTTTGAGAATTTAGATTAGGATTTGTTCTTGTACTAGGTGGTCTGTAGCCACTATTATAATTTCCTTGATTATTAGGTCGTCTGTTTTGATTATAATTCCCTTGGTTGTTAGGTTGTCTGTTTTGTTGGTTATTATAGTTCCCTTGGTTGTTAGGTTGCCTGTTTTGTTGGTTATTATAGTTCCCTTGGTTGTTAGGTTGCCTGTTTTGTGGATTCTCCTCTCTATATTGTTGATTGTTATAGTTTGGTCTTGTAGCAGTGCTTGAAGAATTTGAATTATTAGGAATTGTTCTATTATTATTTATATTACTATTGGGAACAGTTCTAGAATTAGTCACATTGTTATTATTATTAATTCTATTTTCACCAGGTATTGGTCTCGTTAAATCGGCTTTGTCAACAATAGAAGCATAGTTTTGATTGAAACTTGTTGGAGTAACAGAACGAGAAACAGACTTGTTATCTCCATTTCCATTATTTTCACCTGGTTTTGGTCTTCTACCACCTGTTCCTGTAGATGGACCTACATTATTTCTATGACCATAATAGTAAGAGGAGTTGTTGTCATAGTTATTATGATAATATCCTGCATAATACCCATTATAGTACCCATCCCAATACCCATTGTTATAACCATGATAATATCCGTTATGATACCCATGATATCCAGGCCAATGGCAACCCCAGCCCCAACCATAGTTAAATCCATAACTATAATATCCATAATCGTAGTAATATGGTCTATAATAATAAGTTGGCCACCACCAGCTATATCCAAGATAGATACTCATACCCCAAGATGCAGGAGAATAATTGTAGTAATACATATTGGTATAATAAGGATCATAATATCCTAAACCAGTATAATAATTGGTATGAAATCTCCTTAAACGTGAAGTATAATAGTAATCATAGTTATCATAGTTGTCATAGTCAGTATAATAGGTTTCATTATCTGAATATGTATAGTCATCTTCATAATAGTAATTATTGTCTGAATTTTGTTGATTATATCCAGCATCATAATTATTGTTATCAGAATAGTTTTGATCTTGGTTATTCCCTTGTGTTTGATTATCTCCTTGATATTGGTAGTAATCTTGATTTTGAGAATACTGGTTATTTTGGGGGGGAGTAACCGGTTCGACATATTGTTTGTCTGATGATGGCGCATACACGTCATCGTAATAAACGGTAGTTCCTACCGCACAAGAACTCGCGATAAATGCTAGGATGATAATCGGAATAAATAGTCTCGTTTTCATATTTTTACCTCTTAATTTATTATGTTTGGTTGCTTTTTCGTATCTTTGCACAAAATTTAGACTACAAAAAAATCATTAAGTTTAATGTAAACTAGAAGAGATGGCAAAAAGTATTACACCCAGAGAAAAAGACTATTCACAATGGTATATTGACATTGTAAAAAATGCAGAACTTGCTGAAAATTCAGCAGTTAGAGGATGTATGGTAATTAAACCCTATGGATATGCTATTTGGGAAAAAATGAGAGATGCATTAGATAAAATGTTTAAAGATACCGGTCATGTGAATGCATATTTTCCACTTTTTATTCCAAAATCATTCTTTGGTCGGGAAGCAGCTCATGTGGAAGGGTTTGCAAAAGAGTGTGCTGTGGTAACCCATTATCGTTTAAAAAATGATCCAAATGGTGGAATAATGGTTGATCCAGATGCCAAATTAGAAGAGGAATTGATTGTACGCCCAACTTCTGAAACGATCATTTGGGATACCTACCGCAATTGGATTCAATCATATAGAGATTTACCTATTCTTTGTAACCAATGGGCCAACGTAGTGCGTTGGGAAATGAGAACCCGTTTATTCTTGCGTACTGCCGAATTTTTGTGGCAAGAGGGGCATACTGCTCACGCTACCCAAGAGGAAGCTATTGCAGAAACAGAACAAATGTTGAATGTATATGCTGATTTTGCTGAAAACCACATGGCTATGCCTGTCATCAAAGGGGTGAAATCTCCAAATGAAAGATTTGCTGGTGCTTTGGATACCTATTGTATTGAAGCCATGATGCAAGATGGAAAAGCATTACAAGCAGGAACATCTCACTTCTTAGGTCAAAATTTTGCTAAAGCGTTTGATGTTAAATTCTTAAGCAAAGAGAATAAGCTAGAGTATGTTTGGGCTACTTCTTGGGGTGTCTCTACCCGCCTTATTGGAGCACTTATCATGAGTCACTCCGATGATAATGGGTTGGTTCTTCCTCCAAAATTAGCACCACTTCAAGTAGTGATTATACCTATATATAAAGAAGCAGAACAGTTAGAGGCCATTAAAGCGAAAATGGAACCTGTAATGAAAGCCCTTAAAACTAAAAATATAACAGTAAAATTTGATGATGATGATTCTCGTCGCTCTGGTTGGAAATTCAATGAATATGAAATGAAAGGGGTGCCTGTTCGTATCGCTGTGGGTCCTCGTGACCTTGAAAATAATCAGGTGGAGATTGCACGCCGTGATACGTTGGAGAAACAAACCATCTCATTCGAAAATTTGGATCAATATATTGAACATTTATTGGAAGATATTCAACAAAATATTTATAACAAAGCTTTGAAATATAGAGAAGAGACTACTCGTAAAGCTGATTCTTGGGATGAGTTTAACTCTCTTCTTGATCAAGGAGGTTTTGTGGCTGCTCATTGGGATGGTACTCCAGAAACAGAAGATGCAATAAAGGAGAAAACGAAAGCGACCATCAGATGTATCCCTTTGAATAATCCTTTGGAAGAGGGAAAATGTATCCTAACAGGAAAACCATCTACTCAAAGAGTGTTGTTTGCAAGAGCATACTAACTTTTTACATTTATTTCTTGGATAATAGCTGCTCTAGGGCTTCTGTCAAGGTTTTATACTGAAACTGAAATCCTTCCTTCTCAATTTTTTCAGAAGAGACCTTTGATCCTTCCAAAAGTACAGTTGATCCCGCACCAAAAAAAAGTTGTAATACAACTTTAGGTATTTTGGGCATCACTAAAGGCCGATCTAATATTCGGGCTATTTCTTTCGTCAAATCTTGATTAGTAGAATGGTTTGGGGTCACTCCATTAAAAATACCTTTTAAAGTTGGGTTGTCCAAAACAAATTTATATAGGTTGCAAATATCATCAATATGGATCCATGGGACAAACTGCCCTCCATCACCCAATGGAGCGCCCAATCCATATTTGATAGGCATCACCATTTTTGGCAAAGCTCCTTTTTGAGAATCTAATATTACCCCAGATCTGATTTTTACAACACGTTCTGCGATGCCAGCTGACAAAAACCGATCAGCACTTTGTTCCCATTCATAAACTACATCAGATAAGAACCCATCCCCTTTAGGGGAATCTTCGGTATGGATAACCGCTCTGTTGGTGTTGTCATAAAATCCAATAGCAGAGGCAGATATAAAACTTTTAATATGCAGATTGTGTTCCTTAAGGGTGTTGAATAGCAGATTGGCACTTGCTACACGACTCTCAATAATCTCTTTTTTATACGAATTATTCCATCTTTTCCCTGAAATACTGGCTCCTGCCAGATGAATAATGTGATCAACACCCATCAATGCAGAGGCATCAATCAGGTGTTGATCTACGTTCCATTCAAATTCGTTATCTGATTGTTTCAGACGTGTTAAAAACCTTACATTATAGTTCTCTGTCAGGATTTTAGACAGTTTTCGAGCTACCAATCCATTTGCACCCGTTATTAAAACAATCTCTTTCATTGGAGTCATTATAGTTTCAAAACAAATCCCGCAGAAACATTAAAGAAATGCAACCAGTTTTTTACATATCCATCACCAGGGAAATCTGGATCTCCAGAACCCACTGCACCACCACCTAAATATCTGAAATTAAGAAACATATTTGTAAATGGATTCACTTTTGCTCCAAAACGCAAGCTCCCATCTAAAATAGCTCCTACAATTTCATTATCGCTGCCATTCAAATAACTAACTGGGGCATAGATTCCATCCGCTTCAATTTCAGTATAAAAAGTGGGATTAAAATGGTATTTTGTTCTCAATTTAAGCGCAGGAACAATACCAATATCACGATTATCAGTATATAATTTCCCATCTGTTGATTCAAAAGAGATGGTTGCATTTCTAATTTGTACAGTCAACCCTAGTGCAAATTTAAATTTTTCATTATCTGCAGACAATTCACGTAAGTAGCTAAAACGATAAAATGGGAAATTGTATAGTGCTTTAATCCCGGAATTTGCAGGAAATAGAACCCCATTAAAAGTAGTATTATTTGGTAAAACGGCCTGCGTTTCTATTCTAAGTGGTTGATATAAAATTATGAAGGTATTCTTTTTATTCAGATCCATTTCTAAAGAGAAACGAAGGGTAGGGAACAAAACATCTTGTCCTCCATTTTTAACATAATCGAAATAGGTTCCGCCATTCCCTAGTTGAATTTGATGAGAGAGTGCAGCCACAAAACCCACTTCTGCCACGGCACGATATTGAAATTTTGAGGTTTCATTTTGAGCATTTAACCCATTTGAAAGTGGAATTAACAATGCGATGGTTACAAGAATCCCAAATAATTTTTTTGATATATTTTTCATAGTTTTTAAATTTTTATGATTAAGATTTACAGTTGATTAGAATATTAATTTTGTGCAAAGATATTACAAAAATGAAGCAAAAAAAAATTAAAAATATATATAAAAACTATTGATAAAATCAATAAATTAGGCGAAGAGCTATCAGCTGTCAACTATCAGCTATCAGTTTTTGTTTTTTGTTTATATATTGTGCTTTTATATCCATAGCCATGTACTTTAGTTCATGGCTATGGGGATCTCACGCTCATGTGTTACCTATGATACACACGCCTCGTGGCGCACCAGTGTACCAGAGAGTTAAAAGGTGTGCCACAGTGTAAATCTGTTTAATCTGTGTCATCTGTGTGCTATTGAGCTATCAGGTTTCAGATTTACTGCAACCCGCTTCGGGGTTGTAGATACTCTTAGGGCATCATTCATCCGCAGGTAGCTTCACAACCTACGGTTTTTAATCTGTAACCTCTTCGAGGTTGAAATTGAAAACAGGACACATTAACACTGTGAAACTCCAGAAGAATGAATAATTAATAGTGAATAATGAATAATAAAATTAGAATTGAAAAATTAATTCGTTTTTAATTCGTGAATTCGTGGCTAAATATTTAAATTTGCAAATTAGTTAATAAAAATGGAAGATTAAACTTTTACACATTAAAACCCTTAAACAGCGAAGCGGTTCAACAGCGAAGCGGTTCAACCTTAAAACCTTAAAAAACTGATGGCTGACAGCTGACAGCCCTTAGCCATTGGCCATTAGCATTACGCCCCCTTGCATTAGGGCGAAGCCGAGAAAGCCCGCAAAGCAAACAGCCGATGTGATGCAGGGAGTAAAAGAGCGATAGCTTTTAGTAGAGACGCCAAGCATGGCGTCTCTACGGTTACGACCATGCAGTCACACGGATGGGGGCTGCGGACTTGAAGGCGGAGACCGAC
>JBLJBB010000120.1:0-41344 GCA_047638115.1 Bacteroidales bacterium
GAATTTGATTTTTACATTTCATTATGTTTCGGCGCAAGTGCGGTGGCAAGGCCACGGTTCATGTGCTCGGGTGCTCATGTGCTCGTGCGTTCGTTGAATGGAGATAAAAAAGTGTTATTCATCGGATATTAACACTTTTGACATTGGACTTTTGACTTTTCAGTTCGTTAATCGGTCTGGCTGAGCGGGAGGGATTTTTGTGGCCTTGATTTTTTGTTTCTTTTTGATCAAGCAAAAAGAAAGTAAAAAGGAAAAAAATACATGCAACCCCATTTGGGGTTGTAGATGATTGTGGAGGCTTCATTAATCCGTAAGCTGCGCAAGCTTGCATACGGTTATTCACATGAAACCTCTTCGAGGTTAATAATTTATCTACAAATATAACGCTCCTATGGAGCGAGAAAACATCTCGCAGTAATCGTTTTGCTACAAATATAACGCTGCGCTGCAGCGAACTTTTTTATATTATTCATTCTTCACTATTCATTATTCATTCTTTCTGCAACCTTTGCGAGGTTGGTTTAGCTGTTAACTATGTGCAAATATTTCTTTGCGAAATTACTTTGCGCACTTTGTTGATAAAGTTTTTGATATTTTTTAAAAGAGAAAAGATCACAGTGGAACACAATGAAAAAAAAGTGTTTCACAGTGTTTGAAATTTAAAATTAGGATATATTAACTCTGTGATACACCGTGTTAACTCTGTTAAACACTGTGTTCAATTCTTTAAGCGAAGCGTTTAACCTTTAACCTTATACAGCATTGTCCGTAGTCCGTTGTCTGTAGTCTGTAGTCTGTAGTCTGTAGTCTGTAGTCCGTTATCTATCAACTAAATATGATAAATATCCTTGATCGCTTCGGAGGTGCGGTCGTAGATTTTGTTTTCAGAAATTTTTTGTTTATAGAAATGTTCGTTCTCTATCGCTTTTAAAATCATGTCGTTAACACCTGACAAATAAACATGCTCATTATTGGATTTCAATATCTCCACCAACTCACCAAGATATTCTACCCCATCGCTATCCGCATAAAAAGCGTTGCGCAAAGAGATGATGACGTACTTGTTATTAACAATTTTATTTACCGTATCTATATGAGCGGGCATATTGATGTACGTAAGAGTTCCAGTGATCTTGTAGACGATAAGTTCTGATTCGATTTTGTCTCTTTTAGCAATGGCTGGACTCAACAAAGTCTCTTCCAACTTCGCATCTTTCCAAAGGGTAACCTCGGTATCACCGTAGGAAACATGGTTCACGAAAATCAATAATGAAATAAAACTACCTACTAAAAGCGCTGCTATCGGATCCTCAATAACCGTGATTACAGCTACCGTTGTTGTGATTGCAAAAGCAGCTTTCTCATTGTAAATCAATTTAATAAAGTGCTTCACTTCAGACATTCTGATGGCAACTACAAAAAGAATAGCTCCAATAATCACCATAGGCAACATCTTGAAAAAAACAAGTAAAAAGAGGACAATGATGGCAAGGAATAGGGCACTTAAAATACCAGATGTTCTATGGGTTGCACCACTTTTAATATTTAAAGCAGTTCTCGCTAAAGCAGCAGTAGCTGGGATCCCACCCATTAAACCAGAACCGAGATTTGCAATGGATAATCCAAGCACCTCTTTGGTTCTATTAAACGGAATTTTTGTCATCTGTTTCGCAATTTGACCAGATAACAACGTTTCCAAAATACCAATAACTGCTACAGCAAAGGCAGTTGCCCATATTTTCTTGGAGAGGAGAATATCTAAATTAATATCTTTATAGAAATTATCAAAAAAGAGGGGTTTAATATCTGGGAACTTATCAGAAAGGACAGAAAGCATAAAAGGAGAGTTGGTTTTTTGAAGAATAATTGCACCAACAATACCCAAGAAAGCAATAATGATTGAGCCAGGTAACTTCTTTATTTTCTGATCCCATATTAAGATAAAGAGAACACTTCCTAGGAAAATAGCAAAAACAGACCATCTAAATTCAGCAAAATGTGATAATGTAAGTGCAATATTATCTACAATACTCTCCCCTTTTTCAATTCCTGTAACTCCAAAAATGGAATCTAACTGACCAAAAGCAATAATAAAGGCAACACCGAGGGTGAACCCTTGCACCACACTTCTTGGGATGAAAATAATATACTTGTCGAATTTAAAAATATAGAAGAAAAGGATGATGATTCCAGCTAATATAGCAATTACAGGAAGAGACGTAGAGCCATGCACGATCGCAAAAGAGATCAAGATTCCAGAGAGTGCTCCTGTTGGACCAATAATATTAAAATGGCTACCACCAAGAAGAGCGCCAATTAATCCTGCCCATAAAGCTGTAATAATCCCTTGCACAGGAGTTGCCCCCGAAGCAATGGCTAAAGCTAAAGAGAGAGGAATACTAATACACGCAACTGTTAAACCAGATTTCCAATTGTGTTTTAAGTTGTTTTTAAGGTTAAGAGTTTCCATAAAATGAAGATTTAGTCACTGAATAAGAAATAATCAAAATTTGTAATCTGTCTAAATAATAAATATATCAAATTAACTATTAATACATTACATTAAGTATTTTAAATATTTTGAGGTATTTTGAGGCCTCGCTTTGGTTTTGCAAAGTTATAAAAAAAAAGTGGGTAAATCAAGTACAGAATTATTGAACAATCTTAGAATTGATCTCTTGAATTGCCAAGATATTTCTAGGAGAGATCACATCCATCCAGCCAGATTCGATAGGATACGTGTGTTTATTTTTAACGGCTTTCAATTCTGTATAAGGATATGTTTTGGTAAAAAACTCAAAATCCTCTTTTCTAACAAAAATAAGATCTGGATTCTCTTTGAAGAGATACTCTCTGCTGACGCTCCAGTTTTGTAGCTGATCTCCTACATTTCTACCTCCTGCTAGTGTTATGATATCATGAATATGTGAGTTGGAAGGGGCTGTAAAATCACCTGATGCTCCAAAACCAACGACATAATATACAGACTTAGGCGTTTTGGACTTATCAACCACAACTGATGAGAGTTGATTTTTAAGTTCAGTAATCTTTTGATCTGCTAACTCACTTTTATTCAAAATTTTACCTAACTGAGATAGGGCATTGTATATACCATCAATTTTATTTTCCTCTTTGATGGCAATAATTTTGATACCCGATTTTTCAATTTTTTCTACGTCAGCTTTTGTAATAATTGATCCTATAAGGACAATATCTGGATTAAAAGTGAGTAGTTTTTCAATATTAATTTGGATTAATCCGCCTGCTTTAGGAATACTTTTCGCTTGAGGAGGAAAGCTACAGTAATCAGAAACGGCTACGAGTTTATTTTCTGACTCGAGTAGAAACACCATTTCAGTGATACCGGGGGAGAGAGATACAATTCTAAGTGGCTCTTTATCAATTGTTACCGTTCTATTATAGGAATCGGTAATCTGTAAAAAGAAGCCCGCCGACTCCTTTTGGGGGGAGCGGCAGGCCACACACAGAGAAATAAAATAAAAATATACTATTACCTTCGTCAGGTTCATAGCCAACACAATGTTCTAATTTAGGAGTAGGTTGTTGTACTTTTGGAGAGATTCTAACACGTTTACTTTAACGTGAATAAAATCGTCGGTTCCAGCAGCTTTCAGTGCTTCGATAGATTCAGAAGGGTTGCCAGCAATTACAAAAAGTGTTTTTGGATTTTTACTTTTTAGTAATTGAGCAGCTTCTACACCTAAGGTAGCATACTCTTCATCAGAACTACACATGACAACAATATTGGCATGTGTATCTAATGCAGCATTTACACCCTCTTCCACAGAGGCAAATCCTGCATTGTCAATGATTTCGTAACCAGCGCAGCCAAAGAAGTTGGTAATAAAACCAGCTCTTGCCTGTCTCATTGCTAAGTTTCCGATCTTCAATAATAAAACTTTAGGACGGAAATTGTTTTTAGCGAATTGCTCAGTTGCGAGTCTCAAATCTTCAAATGCTTTCGCGCCACGGTAGGATTGTAATCCAGAAGAATCTGAATCACAAGATCTTTCCATTTTGTCAAGCATCATTTCATTAGTATTTGGATATTGATTTGTTCCCAATAAGATAACCTTACGGGTAGCGATATCCATGTTTCTTTTATGACAACTTTTTAAAATCTCAGCTTTCACTTCTCCATTTTCCACAAGGGCGATCATGCCTCCTTGAGATTCAACATGTTGAAACAGTTTCCAAGCATGTTCGGAGATAGAATGGGTGAGATTTTCAATATAATAGGAACCTGCTGCAGGATCAACAACTTTATCGAAGTATGATTCCTCTTTAAGGATCACTTGGATATTTCTGTTAATTCTGGCAGAGAAGTCATCCTCTTGTTTAAACACCAAATCGAAAGGTTTAAGGGCGATAGAATCGGCACCTCCGATAGAAGCCGCCATACCTTCAGTAGTAGATCTTAGTATGTTCACATAAGGATCATATAAAGTTTTATTCCATGAGGAAGCAACGGTATTCACTTTCAATTGATATGCACAATCACATTCTGGTTTGTATTGATCCACGATAGTTGACCATAACAAACGAACAGCACGTAGTTTAGCTATTTCCATAAAGTAGTTCGTTCCTACAGACAAAGTAAGTTGTAGTTTACGAGTCACTTGATGTACAGGGATCCCTTTAGCCACAAGATATGCAATATATTCGTTAGCAGTAGCTAAAGAATAGCCCAATTCTTGAACGATAGAAGCACCAGCATTATGAAGAGCTAATCCATTAACATTGATAACTTTAAATTTCTTAAGTTCTTTTGTTAAAGAGATCAGTTCAAAAGCTTGATCCAAGTCTTCCTCTTTAGAACGGTAAAATTTACCTTGTTTCAAAGCAAAAACAATAGCATCAAAATTGATAGCACCAATAATATTCTCTTTGTTGTATCCTTTAGCATTGATATATTCAATAAAAAGTTTAACCAGAGGGATATACGCTTTAGAATGATTGAATTGTACACCATGATTTTCCAAATTGATCCCATTTAGCAAGGATTCCATTTGGGTTATGGTAGTAATATCAGTAGCGTTAAAAGCGATAAGATTTGCCCCTTTTCCAATGGCATAAATTGCCATTTCGTTAGCTTTTTTAGGATCTTTTTCTGTAATTTCTTGAACAATTTCCCAATTATTAGAATCAGTTTTATAACCTCTTGTATAAGGAAATTCATTTGGAAGTGCGTCAAGGTAAGAAATATCAACAAGATCCTCAGCTCTATAGTAAGGGCGAACATTAAAACCTTCATCGGTTTGCCAGATTAATTTTTTAGTATAATCGGCACCTTTGAGATCTTTCATGATCACTGCTTCCCATTCTTGAGTTGAGACTTCAGGAAATTGTTGAAACAATTTTTCGTTACTTTTCATAGATGTTTTAGTACTCATTTTTATCAAATGCAATTACGCTGCAAAGATATAGTAAAATTTTGAATTATTCACGCACTAATACCCTTAAAATTTTTCCCACATACATTTTGTGAAAATCTTTTTTTGGATAGATTGTATTTGTTAAATTTTGATCTATAAATCCCTGAGGATCAATATAATCTGAATATACCTTTTGGCATTCAATAACGATTCTTGCTTGTTCGAAATAGACATTTCCAAGCTCAGTCTCTAGTGGTATTAATCCAGTTTCTTTCATTTTATTGACATCTCTACCCGAGTTTGAGCCGCAAAAATTTAAAATTTTACGATCTTTTTCTTCAAAAAAAGTTAGTGTAAAATACTCCTCATTTTCTGTAAATTGAAATGTATATCTTTGAGGGCGAACAAAGGTAAATACCACAGGCATATTCCACAAGTGCCCTATACCTCCCCAACTGGCTGTCATCATATTACAGGAGTCAATAGAACCCGCAGTAATTAACATCCAATCGTCGCCAATCAGTTTAACCACGTTATCTTGAAGATCTTTGATATCGATCTCTTTAAATATTGTTTTTTGAGCCATCATAGGGGTTACATTTATAGTTAATAAAAAAAGGAATACTAAAATTAATTTTTGTTTCATAATCTAGAATTTATTGTAATGTTTGAATCACATCGTTCATAATTTTTTCAATTACCTCATCAAATATGGGTGTTATATATTCTTTATCTTGAAGCATTTGAGTAATTTCTCTAGCTTCCATGATATCTTTTTTTGCAGCATTATACACTTCTTCCCAGGTTAGATTTTTCAGAGCAACGCCCTCTTTAATAGCTTGCATAGCCACATCAGCAGCCACTTTTGGGAATAGTTCCCATTCTAGCATTGTTGGCATAATATTTTCAACGTCTATACCTCTTTGTTCAGCAAATTCTGCGATAGAGTGAGCAGCTCTGATAGCCATTGTATCTGTAATTTTACGAGCTGAAACTAAAAGCGTCCCTTTTAAGATGGAGGGGAAACACACCGAGTTATTCACTTGATTAGGAAAATCTCCTCTCCCAGTAGCAACAATATATGCTCCTGCTTCTTTGGCTTGATAGGGATATATTTCTGGAACAGGGTTTGCACAAACGAACACAATCGCTTTTTCTGCCATTAGTTTGATCCATTCTGTTTTAATTGTATCTGGGCCTGGTTTAGAAAGTGCCACCAGAAGATCAGCATCTTTGAAAGCTTCTTCAGGGGTAGTAATGCAATTGGGGTTTGTTATTTGACATAGCTCCCATTGAACGTAGAAGCGAGGATCATTTTTGTATCTTTCGCAGTTTTTATGCAAAGTGGATTTGCTATCAAACATGACAATTTTCTTAGGATCAGCACCATCTGTAATCATTAATCGGGCGATACTTGTATTAGATGCACCAGCTCCATAAAGCACAACTTTAATTTCAGACATCTTTTTCCCAGTAAGTTTAAGGGAGTTGATAACGCCAGCTAATGTAACGCATGCTGTCCCTTGAGCATCATCATGCCAAACTGGAATATCACACTCTTTACGAAGCACATCAAGAACTTTAAAGCAATTGGGTTGCGAAATATCTTCGAGGTTGATTGCTCCAAAGCTAGGTTGAACCATTTTTACAAAATCAATTATTTTTTCAGGATTTGGTTCTCCTGTTTGATCTTTACTATCAATACAAAGAGCAACAGCATCAACACCACCTAAATATTTCATCAACATTGCTTTTCCCTCCATAACTCCTAATCCGCCAGAGGGAGTACAGTCACCATCTCCCAAAACTCTTGTAGAATCACTCACAACGGCAACAATATTTTTGCGATTACTTAACTGGAAAGAGGTATCTTTATCATCTCTTATGGTTGTAGAGACAGACGAAACACCAGGAGTGTACCAAACATTAAACCAATTAAACCCATAAATGGGAGCTTTCGGAATTGTTTGCATTTTTCCACCATACAATTGGTGCATTTCAAGCGCCATTTTTTTATAGAACAAAGTTTTTGCTTTTGCGATTTGTTCTTCTGTAAAATCTTTGGGTAAAAGATCTGTAATATTGTCAAGGGTAATAAATTTTTGTTTATTCATTTTTTTAAATTGTTTTATGAAATCATAATTTGATCAAATTGATCGCCTGTAAGTAGTTCTAATTGAATGGCAGCTTCTCTAATTGAAAGATCATTTTGATGAGCATATTGTGCAATTTTTGCAGCATTATAATACCCAATATGAGGATTTAGTTTGGTAACTAACATTAGAGAATTGTTCAAATGTTTATCAATATTTTTATAATTAGGTTCAATACCCACTATACAATTATCGCAGAATGAGTTCATGGCATCTGAAATGATTTGAATAGAATGAAGTATATTTTTGGCAATCATGGGCATAAAAACATTCAATTGTAGATGTCCTTGTAATGCACCAGATGTAATGGCCAAATCGTTCCCAATAACTTGACAACAAACCATAGTAATTGCTTCACATTGGGTAGGGTTCACTTTTCCTGGCATTATGGAAGAGCCCGGTTCATTGGCAGGAATATTGAGTTCTCCCAATCCACAACGTGGACCAGAAGCAAGGAGACGGATATCATTTGCAATTTTTGTTAAGGATACTGCCAATCTTTTGAGAGCGGAAGAGCACTCCACAAATGAATCGTGTGATGCCATTCCTTCAAACTTATTAGAGGCAACTTGAAAAGGGATTCCTGTCTCTTTATGAATAAATTTTACAACATTTTGATCGTAGTTATTAGGTGTATTAATTCCATTTCCAACGGCTGTACCCCCGATTGGGAGCTCGAGAAGATGGTTTAAGGAGAACCGAATCACTTCAAAACAGTGAAACACTTGAGATGCAAATGCAGAAAACTCATCACCTAAAGTTAGAGGTGTGGCATCCATTAAATGTGTTCTTCCAATTTTTTGAATTTTCTTAAACTGCTCACTTTTCATTTTCAGGGCAGATTCCAGTTTCTGAATAGCAGGGAAAAGTATAGAGACAATTTTCACAACTGCTGTAATTCTCATAGCTGTTGGGAAAACGTCATTAGTAGATTGTGATTTATTTACATCATCATTTGGAGAGAGTGTAACACCATCTGGATTAATCTTATGAGATAGGTTAGCAATCACCTCATTTACATTCATGTTGGTTTGGGTACCTGAACCTGTTTGCCATACAGATAACGGGAAGGAGTCGTCATATTTCCCTGAAAGGAGCAAATCACAACATTGAATGATCAGTTCTTTTTTTTCATAAGATAAAACACCACATTCATAGTTTGCCATTGCAGCAGTCTTTTTCACAAGGAGAATTGCATGAATCAATTCTATAGGAATTAGATCATGTCCAATCTTGAAATTTTCAAGTGATCTTTGCGTTTGAGCACCCCAAAGGCGATCTATTTCAATCTGAACTTCACCTAAGGTATCTTTTTCTAATCTATATTCCATGAATTTTATCTGTTAAAAGATGATTAATCGTGAAATCTCCAATTTAAGCCAATTGAGATCAGAAAATCTTTCATGGGGTAATTAGGAGTTGTAAACATATTATAATTTTGGAATGGGGAGAGTACATTTCCTATTCTTGCAAAAAAATACAATCTTGATATCCGTATTGTGGCATTGGCATCAATGTACCAGAAATTTCCCACTTTTTGTTTATCTTGGAAATAAAAAGAGTACAGTGCAGGGGAGTATGCATTGGCAAAGTATGTCGTATTATACATAACATCCAAACCTAATTGAAGTTTCAGTTTTCTTTTGAAAATATCAAAAATATAAAAAATTGAAGATTTAGCCGCAAATAATGGGACTGGAATGGAATCAGAAGTTGAGTTTTGTAAAGAGAGATTTGTCGTTAATCCGAATCCTTTATATCTAAAAGGAGCATAAATATTGAACTGAACTACCCTTGAGAATTCCTCTAATTGAACAGGATTATAATCAGATCCAAAGATAACTACATTATCAAGTAAAAATAGATTTGCCGAAGCTTTGAATTGTTTAAATGTTAAATAAGCACCTAATTCTGCAATATTTTGTTTTTTCCATTGGAGATCCCATTGGAAATGATTTGAATTAAAAAAGGAATAATTATAATTGGGTGAAACTCTATAAAAATTTGCATTTACACCTAATTTTAGATTCAAATCTTTCTTAAAAGCCCACTCTCCTTTTAAATTAGCAATCGCATCATTATGAGTATAACCTCCAAATGAATAAGAAAAAGCGCCTTGAATATCAAGGAACTTTATCAATCGAATATGTCCTCTAACAAATGGAGAAAATGAATGGAAATTAAAAAAGGTTCTACTATCTTCAAAATACTCATGCATTATACCACCCGCCAATAACAAAAAATTATTGGCATTACTTATTTTTGAATTTGGTGAAAAATTGGACCATTGAATTGAGTTCACAATTTTATAACAAGAAAGGGTATCAAAAGTTGAATCAGAATCAAAAGTATATAATTGATACGTAAGAGATGTATCTAAAAAATCGAAGTAACTACTTTTAATTCTTTGATACTGTGAATTATGTGTTAATGTTCCAAAATAATTGCCTTTTGAATCTGAAATATTAAAATAGTGTTGAAAATTAATATCGTGAGTTAAAACCTGAAGTATTGCGTTGGAAGAGTTCACGGCATACGCTTTGATACTTTTCAATTTATGAACTTTAAACTCTTCAATATTTGAAAGGCCTGTATTCTCTTGATTTTCTGCTCTATTTATGATGTAACTTGTTCTAAATCCATATTTTTTATTGGGAGATTCATATCTAATCATGGCATCTCCAACGAGACCCTGTATGGCTTGGTGTAAAAAATAGGCAGTATTGCTATTTGCTAACAAATTTAATGAAACAGTAAAATCTTTAATTTTTTGAGCAAATGTTAAAGTGAGTGCATTTTCCCCAGAAACTCCATAAAAATAACCAATTTTAGTATAACTAGTTTCTAAATCAAATATATGAAGATCATTTTGAGATTTAAAATTTAAAGGGTAAGGGAATTGAATAAAAGTAAAACCCATCTCTTTTCTAAAATTAAATACCATGGATTGGTGAGCTTGCCCAAAAACTCCCAAAGTTTGATATAAATTTTCCGTTTTCAACGTTTTTGAATAATGATTCACTTCAACCATAGTGGTGTCAATTGGTCTAAAAACTAATGGAAAAAAATGGTGCTGTGCAATATTTGAATAATTAACTGGAAGATAATCCGGAGATAATGAGTGGGTAGAATCTTTAGAATGAACTTGAGATGAATTTTCTTGAGCAACACTTTTATTTATGTTGAATAACAAAAGAATAATCAAAATATAATGAACTAATCTACAACACATTATTTTCAAGTTTCAAATTTAATTTTAGATTGCTAAATTACAATTTTTTTCGTTTCTATTTTAACATTTGTTTAACTCCTTTTTATATATTTTTGCAAAAAAGTAGGAACATGTTTAAAATACTAAATAAATATATAGGATTACAGTGGTTTTTATTAGCTCTATTACTTATTCTTGCTGGATATCAAATATTTAAAGCCAGTACATTCATGGATCCAACTGGATTTCCAATATTATATAAATCAATTTTCAATTCACTATCAAACAACAATATAGCTCGCTCATTCGTTGTTTCAATCGTTCTTATTTTATCAATTATTGGAGTTCAACACTATTTTTCAATTAATAATTTCGCAACCAAAAGTTCATTATACCCATCAATCATATATCTTTCAATTTTAGTATTGAGTGGAAATTTAAAAGTTGTATCGCCCATTTTTTTTACCAATTTTTTTATCATTATTATACTTTTATTGAACGATTCCTATTTTAAAGGACGAACAAAAAGTAAAGTTTTATATTCTGGGATGTTTATTGGGCTCTCTTTATTAATTGATCCCTCGACAATCGTTCTTTTTCTATTTTTAATTACATCAATGATCATCAATACTGTTATTAGTCCAAAAGATATTATTGTTTCGTTTTTTGGGATCTTAATTATTGGAATCTATTTTATTGCATACTATTTTTTCACGGACAGTTTGGATATTTTATGGGAAAATTTTTCTCAAATAAATTTGTTTAACATTTTTAGAAGTAGCATAAAAATCAGCACACTACCTTTAATTTTCACTATTTTGAACAGTTTGATATTATTGTATTTAATTGTCAAGATTTCATTGATTTATGAAACTAAAGTGATTGTAATGAGAAAAAAAGTGATCACTTTAAATGCACTTTTAATTTGTTTAATGGGAACTATATTGTTATCTGGAATTGAATTACATTTTATAATTCGATATTTTTATATACCCATTTCATTATTGATATCTATACTTGTCCAAAATCCGAATAAATATTTCTTATACGAGATATTAATTACTATATTTTTTATTGGGATATGTCTTTAAAATCGAGTTTCTCAGAAGATTTAACCATCGAATGTGGTTGTGATGAAGCAGGAAGAGGAGCTTTAGCTGGTCCACTATTTGCATCTGCAGTTATATTCCCACCTGATTACACAAATGATCTATTAAATGATTCCAAAAAATTATCTAAAAAACTTAGGGAACAACTTAGGGAGGTGATCATTAAAGATGCTTTGGCATATTCCGTTGTTTCAATTTCTGAAGATATTATTGACCAAATAAACATTTTAAATGCCTCACTAAAAGGGATGAACGAAGCAGTAAAATTATTAAAAATAAAACCTGAACTTTTATTAATTGATGGCAATAGATTTAAAAATGAAACTGAAATCCCTTATCATTGTATCATAAAAGGGGACGGCAAATATCTCTCTATTGCCGCTGCATCAATTTTGGCAAAAACCTATAGAGATGATTTTATGGCCAAAGTGGATCGAGAGTTTCCTGAATATAATTGGAAGAGCAATAAAGGGTATCCAACGTTTGAACACCAGCAAAAAATTTTAGAATATGGAAGAACTCCTTTACACAGAAAGAGTTTTCATATCAAGACACAATTAGAATTGAAATTCTAATTTTATTTCTTTTTTTTCTTAATATCTTGGTACAATTCATCCGGTGATTTACCTAGATGTTTATCAACATATTCCTTTAACCAAGTTGTATTAGAATCTCCAGGATATTTATGAATATAATCTCTATATTCGATCTCGGCACTATTATAATCGTTTAAAATTACATCATAAATAACGCCTCTATTATACAAGCACAAATTCACATTTTCAAAATCAGGATAAATTTTCTGAATATTGCTAAATATAGACAATGCTTCTTGAGCATGTTTTACGATTGTTTCTTTGTCTTCGGCATAATTTGCCATCTCCATAGATAAAATACCCGCTTTAAACAGATAGGTTGGAGTTAATTTTTCTTCTGGATAATTGAGTGCAAACTCCTTAGAATTTGCCACAAATTTTGACATAATTGGGATGTCAATAATTTTTAAAAGATATAATGAATCAACTACCTGTAAAGATTGCAATAATTCAGTTTGAACTTTCCCTTTGGTTTCGATATTTGAGCTCTCTTTTTTATTGTTACAAGAAAAAAATAAAAAAATAATAATCAAAAATGTTAAAAAATAGATGTTTGTTCTCATAAATTAATTTTTTGATTTATACTTTGGTTTAACTTTTCCATTCATGATATCTGTCAACTTTTTCTTAAGGACCATTTTCTTCAATGTAGAAACTCTATCTGTAAAAACTTTGCCCTCAAGATGATCAATCTCATGTTGCATAACACGAGCATTAACACCATTATATTTTTCTGTATGTTTGATCCCATTTTCATCCATATAGGTGATTCTGATTTCAGATTTTCTAACAACCTCTTCATGAATATCTGGAACGCTAAGACAACCTTCAGTAAATGAGAACAATTCTCCAGACTCCTCTTCAATAACGGGGTTGATAAGAACTTTTTTAAGGGGAATTGTATCTGGATATAACTCAACAAATGGTTCAGTATCCATTACAAAAAGTTTAATATTAAGACCAACTTGAGGAGCTGCTAATCCAACACCATCAGCATTATACATGGTTTCAAACATTTCAGCAATGAGTTCTTTGAGGTTTGGATAATCTGTAGTAATCTCCAACGATTGCTTTCTTAATATAGGATTTCCAAAAAGATATACTGGTAACATAATTGATAATTTTTTTTAAGATTCACGAGCAGCTTCAATATCTAATTGCTGCATGTAAGATTGTAAAATGATTGTTGCACTAATTTTGTCAACAAGATCTTTATTAGATCTTTGTTTTTTCCCAAGACCTGCATCAATCATGGTTTGGAAAGCCATTTTTGAAGTAAATCTCTCATCCACTCTAACAATAGTCATTTCAGGTAAAGTTTTCTTTAATCTATTAAAAAAAGGTTCTATAAATCGAGCTGAATCTGAATTAAGGTTCTCCATGGTTTTAGGTTCACCCAAGACAATAATATCAACTTTCTCATTTTGAATATATTGCATAACAAAGTCAAATGCTTTGGAGACGTGCACTGTTTCTAAAGCATTAGCGCATATTCTCAGTTCATCCGAAGCTGCGAACCCAACGCGTTTTTGACCGTAATCAATAGCCAATATTCTTCCCAATTTTTAAAATTTTGACGGCAAAGATACCTTTTTTTATAGTTTCATTTTATTAAAAAAACTTAATTCCTTTTATACATAGTATTGATGAAATTGAATTAGAATATATTATCTCTAAAATCTTTTTTCATGTTATACTTTAAATCCTTAAGAACAGCTGCTTTTACATTTATTGTAAAACTCCATCCTCTTCTATAACCAAATGGGATCCAATTAAATCGCATTTCCCAGCAATGTAAATCTCTATAAATATCAAAAGATGTATAGGAAAACTGACTATTTTTAAAATCGTATCCTGTCGTAAATCCGATTTTCCATTTCTTGGTGATGTTAAAATCACCTGTAAGATTAAGTGTTTGAATAATGTTTTTATCGAAGTGTTGTATCGTATCGATTATAAAGAAACCATAATTTTCGGTAACATTATAATTAAAAGAATAGCTAATCGTTAAGTTCCATGGATTTGTAAAATCGGGTCTGGTGGTCTCCATTCCTAATGAATTTTCAGTAAACAAATTACTATTACTTGAAGGTGTAGTTTCCGGAGTAGGAGTTGGTTTCTTATTTCCTTTGAAAAAATCTCTATTTAACCTCCAATTAAGTCCCAATTGAAATTGAGAACTCGAAAATCTAAACAATCTATTATTTATTTTCCATTCGGTTTGGTTTACTCTAATTCCTTTATCATTAATTACATACGGGTCAAATCTTACATTAAATGTTACATTTAAATATTGAGTAAACTTTGTCATCCCAGAAATTTCTAAGGGGATCCATCTCAAAGAGTCTGCAGCAAAATCGTAACCTGAAGAGATGGTTAAATTATCAATCAATGCAATTTTTCTCACTCCGGTTATGGTATCTCTTCTTGAGGGGACTTTGATTTCAATGTTATTCGTTACTGAGAATCTGGTAATTGCTTGAGTATTTGCATACACTCCACCATACAACGATTTGTCAAAATAGGAGTACTCTTGATAAACACCTTTGATTGTATTATAGTATCTTCCGTACGTAGCCCCACTAAGATTTGGTCTATACACAAAACTTAAATCTGGAGTAACAACATGTCTGACCGCCTTAATGAATCCTTTACTAAATCCATAAAGGAAAAATATTTTAGTATTTACGGAGCTTTGAGCAGATAAGTCATGAAGGGCAAAAAACCCTTTATTTGTTTTTTCTGTAATAACAGCAGTAACATAATTATCAACTGTATCAGTAGAAAAATCTTTTGTTGTAGATTGCAAATACCATTTATCAGTGAGGGAAACAGAGGTGTTCCAATTGATTAATTTTGCAATTTTAATGGGAATTAACAATGGAATTGTGTGTTTCATTCCCGTTTGCATTTGTTGCAATGTTTCCACTTGAAAGAAGGAAGAATCTATTCCATTGATATGGTTTCCAAATTGAGAATTCCATTTGATTGAAATATTATCATACCATTTTGGTGCTCCGACGCGTCCTTTTTTTCTAAAAGGGTACATTTGATTTAGTGACATGTTAATATCGGGTAGACCTAATGAGACGATTTGAGTTTGTGTATTCTGAGTATATGAAGCTGATGCATCTAAAAAGAAAACACCTTTAATATTAGTAGATAAGCTGAGGGATGAATTGTATTGATTAGACAAGTAATCATTGACACTTGTAATATAATTTTGATTATATGTTTTACTTATTAAGTTGATATGGGCAGAAAAATTCAAATTAGGATTAGATTTAGGATCTTGTTTATGATTCCATTCAACTTTAAAGTCATTTCTTCTTTGAAATAAATCAGTATTTCTCTCTCCTTCAAATGATTGAGCAAAGCTGATAAAGGCATCACCACGAGATTGATATCTAAAAACATAATTTGTTTTGGCTTTTAAAGCCCAACTACCCCGTGTATAAATATCGGCTAAAAGTGTTACATCTAAATTGTCGCTGATCCCAAGATAATAGCCCATATTTTCAAAATAAAACCCTCTTGTTTCAGACATTCCCACAGTAGGCATAACAAAACCAGATGCTCTCCCTTTTTGCATGGGAAAGTAGCCAAAAGGAATCGCTAAAAAAGTGGGAATATCACCAAAACTAAGGAAAGCGACTCCTGTAATAATTTTGTCATTCTGGATTGCTTTAGCTTTGGTAAATTTAATTTGATAGTGAGGACAATCAAGATCACAGGTTGTATATTGTCCATGAGATATATAAGAGGTTTTATCATCCACTTTTTTCACATGTTCTCCATGAATAAAGCCCTCCCCTTCTGAAGTGATTACCTTTGTAATTTTCCCTTTTTTGGTATTAAAGTTGTATTTTATCTCTTGGGCTCTATAAGTACCTTCACCTTGTTTAAAAACAGGTGAACCCAACACTTCACCATCATCAGTGGCAATTCCAGAAGCGTACAACTCATTTTTGCTGAAATTGATTTCAATATAATGAGCATCTAGGTTCATATCATCATAGGTAGTTTTCGCATCTTGATATAAAACAGCTATTTTTGAATGAAAATCAAAATAAATGGAGTCTTTACACACATAAGAAACTGTGTTCTTTAACGCATCCTTCGATATTTTTTTAACAATTTTGGAAGTTTTTGGCAGAGAATCAAGCAAATTTTGTTTTAAAGTATCATTAACAGAAGTGTAGATTTGGGGTTCTCTATTATATTGAGTGATTGTATCATTATTAGATTGACCAAAAACTTGAAATGTGAAAATACTGAATATAAACAATATATTCCACTTAAAAAGATATAAACATTGATATAGGTATAATTTTCTTTCCAAGTATGTCGTTATTTTATTACTTATATATATTTTTGTAGTTACAAACCATCAAAAATACGCAAAAATTTCATGATATGAACAGAAAAAATGTCATTTTATTATTGACCATAATAACTTTTTTTAATCTAACACTCTTCTCTCAATCTAAAGACAAAGTAAATAAAGTAGTTATTGATGCTGGACATGGGGGAACAATGCCAGGTTGTGTTGGGAAAAAGAGTAAAGAAAAAGATATTACCTTAGCAGTAGCTTTAAAATTTGGAAAATTAATAGAGAAAAATTGTCCTGAAGTAAAAGTGATTTACACCAGAAAAACAGATGTAACAGTGGAGGTTTTTCGTCGAGCAGAAATAGCAAATGACCATAAGGCGGATCTTTTCATTTCAATACATTGCAATGCTAGTGAAAACAGAGGTGCACACGGTGTTGAAACTTTTGTTATGGGGTTGCAGAAATCTGAAGCAAGTATAGCGATTGCAAAAAAAGAGAATGCCGACATCCTTTTAGAAAAAAACTATAAAGAGAATTATGGTGGATTTGATCCAAACTCTGCAGAAGCAAGTGTAATTTTTTCATTATATTCAACAGCATATTTAAAGAATTCTGCCATTTTAGCATCAAAAGTTCAAAACCATCTTCTCAAAAATACGCAATTAGCAGATCGTAAAGTTCAGCAAGCAGGTTTTTGGGTATTATATAAAGTTGCTATGCCAAGTATTTTAGTCGAATTAGGATTTCTTTCCAATAAAATTGAAGAAGAGTTTCTGATTAAAGAGAGTACACAAGATATAATGGCGATATCTCTTTATAATGCTTTCATTGAATACAAAAACCAGATAGAAGGAACTAAATATCCTTTACTATTTGTTCCAAATCCACCAGATAAAGAACCCGAAAAATCCCCTATTGTTATAGAAAATCCAAAAGAACCACAAACTTCTGTTCAAAATGACACCGTTTTAGCTATACAAATTGATACAACATCAGCAGTTATTTCCAATACAGTAGTATTTAAAGTCCAATTCTTGGCAACACCTCAAAATATAGATGTCAAAGACAAACAATTCAAAGAGTATCCAAAAGTTCAAAAATATTTTGAGAAAAACCTCTGGAAATTTACAGCTGGAGAGGAAATAAAATTTGAAGATGCAGCTCAACTCTTAAAAAAAATAAAAAAAGAGTATCCTGATGCTTTTATTGTAGCATTTAAAAATGGAAATAAAATCCCCATGTCTGAAGCAAGACCTTAAAGCTACCCAAGTTTTTCATCGTAATTTACGTTTATATAAATGGATAACAACCTGAACAAAAAGAATGATTTTACGCAATTGATTGCAGATTGTTTGTCTGAAAAAAGGCATGCGCAGCATCAATTGTTTAAAACATTCTATAGCAAGATGTTTCATGTTTGTTATCGCTACGCCTCCAATTATGAGGAAGCTCAAGATATGCTCAATGAAGGTTTTATGAAAATTTTTGCTAACCTTGACAAATACAAAAATACAGGTTCTTTTGAAGCATGGATGAAAAGAGTTATGGCTAATTCGGCACTAGATTATCAAAGAAAACACAAGTCAAATATTGACACTGTTGATTATGATTCTGTTGACACCTCCACAATAACCCATTTTGAAGAAAACGGTGCGATTAGTAAGATTTCAAGTGATGAATTGATGCAATTGATTCAAAAATTGCCTTTCATGAGCAGATCCGTATTCAACCTATATGTATTTGAAGACTACACCCATGCTGAAATCGCAGAACTCTTACAAATGAAAGAAGGAACTTCACATTGGCATCTCAATTTCGCAAGAAATAAACTCAAACAACTCATTCAACTACAAATCAATAATTAATAAACATGGATCAATTTGACAAACTAATTAAAGAAAAAGCTGAAAAACGGGAGTTTAAGTACAAACCGATATTTTGGTTATTGTTTGCCAAACAAGCAGGTTTTATGGCTTTTTCTGCCATTCAAATCGTTTCAGGAATATTAATAGTTAGTGGGATCATTACTGGGAGTGTGTTATTAACACAAGTATTGGTTAAAAAGAACAACTCTTCCCAATTGTCTAGACAAAGAGAAATCCAAACTATTCCTGCTGACACTTCTCTTCAAACAACTCCAACTATTGAATATAAAACCGACACTCTAATCCCAGAACAAACTACTCCTGTTCCTACAAAAATATCTCAGCAAAAACCAAAAGAGGAGACCTTGCATACTCAAACTCAGATTAAAAAAGATTCTGTAATCATTCAAAAAGGGAAACCCATAAATCCTTATGCAGGTCGCAGGATTTTAACCATTGATCCTGACACGATTTTAACCAATGATTAATAAAAAGTTAGAAGATTTAGAACCAATTATTATTTTGGAACAATTTGCAAAGTTATTCAGATAAGATCTTTTTTCCAATTCCACATTCTAAACAAAGTTTTTTATTACAATAAGACTTCGCCATTTCGAGAATGGCTTGAGAATCGAATGAAGAGGTTACTGGGAAACCTAGGTTTTTATATAGTCTTATAATTTTATTATTTTCTGGCTCAATCTTTGACAATAAATCCAATGCTTTATCTTTATATTCATAATTTCCTGTGAATGTTCCATAAGCGTAAAGTAATGGAATAATTGTGTTAATCATTAAAAGATAAAAAGTTGGTTTCCCAATCGAAGTTGTATGACTTTGTGTTGTTTTTCCGAAATGGAAGTGCGTTTTCCAATATATATCGGTGTCATTTACAAATATTTTTTCAAATTGATTCATATCTGTATGATTTTCAATTCTGGAAAAAAGATCAGGTGAGTGGTGTAAAATTTCAGAGAGTTGAGCCAATCTAATACACGGGAAATTTTGAGGTCGTAAACGTAAAAGATTCCAACTTTTTTTGTGTATGGGTATCAATTTATATAATTTTCTGAGATATTGATACTCATTTTGAAGTGTATTGTAGTATTCATCTTCTCTTTGTTCTTCTAGTAATCCTGATTGTCCGAAAATAAGAGCATAAATTTGCAAATGATTATGAGAGTGATATTTTAATATTTTGAATGAGATACTTTTTGAAAGCAATTCAAAGGCATTATCATTGGTTTTGAATCCAAAATTTTTAGTTAACAACTTAAAAATTGTTTCATTCCAATCAGTTGAAGAGTGATCCAGGATTTTGAAAATCATTTTTTGTTTTTCTTCTAAGCGATCAATGAGCACTCTCTGATACAATTGAGAAAAGAATATTTGATTTTGATCAGTAACTAAGGTAGTAAAATTTTTGATAAAAAGTGCGCAAGGGATGGTTTGATATGATTGAAAAAGAGTATCATATTTAAGAAGTAACTCTTTTGAAATATAATTTTGAATTTCAAAAGAGGGGATCATTTCATTGTTATTTATAAAAACTTCTTTATCAAAGTTATAAACAACATGTAAAATCACACTATTGTATTTATCATCAAAATGGTGATTATGTTTATACCAATCTGAACTGGAAATGTGAATTTCAACATCACCCGCCCAAATAATACCATCAATTTTTAATATTGCCTGTTTAAAATCAGGACCTGCATCTTGATGTGAAAATCCAGGATGAATAATTTGCAATTCTTTTCCGTGTGTTGTTTTGAAATTAAATGAAGAAAATATCTTATTTTTCCATACAAAGTGTAGTAGAGCTTCTGAGATCATTGCAGTATAAATTTAGACTGCGAATATACAACTTTTTTGAAATATTTAAGAAAAAAACTTAAAACTATTTAATTAAATCTTTAATCACTTCTGCAGCCATGTGACACCCAAACATTGCTGGCATATACGATATTGTACCAACCACGGATAATTTATTCATACTTGTCTGAGAATCAATTACAACAGCATGATCTGGAACAACTTCTGGTGAGAAGACTGCTTTAAATCCAGATCTAATACCTAAGTGATGAAGTCTTTTTCTTACAGTAAAAGCTAATTTACATTGAAATGTTTTTTTAATATCAACGACCTGGATTAATGCAGGGTCTAGTTTACCACCTGCACCCATAGCAGAAATGAGTGGGTATTGTTTTTGTAGAACTTTAGAAATTAAGAAAACTTTAGGGGATAGGGTATCTATGGCATCTAAAACATAGTCATAAGAACTCCTATTCAATAACTCTTCTGTACTTTCATCTTTTATAAATTCTTGAATAACATGCAATTTTAAGTGGGGATTAATCTGCAGCAATCTATCTTTTAGAAGTTCAGTTTTAGGGTTTCCAATAGTAGAAGTGAGTGCAATTAGTTGACGGTTAATATTTGTTTCATCCACAACATCAGCATCAACTATGGTCATTTCTCCAATACCAGCGCGACAAATTTGTTCTGCCGCATAGGCCCCAACACCACCTAGACCAACAACAAGGACATGTTTCGATTTTAGTTTTTCTAGAGCTTCTTTGCCTAATAAAAGCTCAGTTCTATCTAACCATTTTGTCATACATTAATTGATATTCAAATTTATATATTCACCATCTCTTTTAAACCATGTTAATTGTCTTTTAGCGTATCTTCTGGTATGAATTTTGATATCCTCTATAGCATCCTCCAAAGAAATTTTACCTTCAATAAAATCAAACAATTCTTTATATCCCACAGTGTTGAGTGCATTAAGGTGTTTAAAAGGATACAGTTTTTTAGCTTCATCCAACAATCCCTCACTGATCATATTGTCAACTCTTGAATTTATTCTATCATACAGAATCTCTCTAG
Organism: Bacteroidales bacterium; assembly: GCA_047638115.1. GTDB lineage: Bacteria > Bacteroidota > Bacteroidia > Bacteroidales > WCHB1-69 > UBA5429. The sequence continues at coordinate 21,556 of JBLJBB010000120.1, forward strand.
GTCTATTTAAACAATATTTTAGAATATTAAAATCTCTTTTTTTTGAAGAATTGGTTAAAAACCAAGAGTATGGTTTTCCCATTTGTAAAGAGACCTCAATAGCTCTCATCAATCTTTTATGATTAGCCAAGTCCACTTGTTCATAGAATTCTGGATCTAACAGTTTCAATCGATTTCTAAGAGCTTCAATTCCTTCATTTTCGAACAATTGAATCACCTCATCTCTAATATTTTGGTCTGGATCCGGTATATCATCAATTCCTTTACAAACCGCGTCAATATAGAGACCACTTCCACCAGTAAGAATTACAATATTATTATTTTTAAAGAGCTCTGGAAGAATTTGCAAGACATCTTGCTCAAATTTAGAAACGCTATAATAATCATGTATAGACTTATTTCCTAAAAAAAAATGGGGAACTTTTGATATCTCTTCATCAGAGGGGAAAGCTGTACCAATTTTCATTTCACGATAAAATTGTCGTGAATCTGCTGATAATATGGAAGTATTGTACTTTAATGCTTGTTGAATTGTAAATTCTGTTTTGCCAACAGCAGTTGGCCCTGTAATAACAACTAAAGTAGGAGTATTAATATTCTCTAGAGTCATCAAATTGATCAAATTCTGAGATATCGTCATTAAATTCATCATTAAAAGCATCTAAATCCTCTTCACTATAACCTTCTTCAGATACGAATTCAGTGTCATCTTCAGCAATATGAAGTGCTTGAGCTTGTTTAGGAAGTTCTTTAACACTATTTGTACATCTAGGGTAAGTAATATTAGGATTTGCTTCAAGCGTTTTAAGCAATTCAATATAGAAAAACTGAGGATTTAAAAAGTTATATTCATAAATCATTTGTTGATGAGGATCAGTAATGAAGTCTTTCAGTAAAACATCTTTCATTACAAATTTTGGGATATTTGATTGCGTCGAGAAGTCATCATTTTCATCATATTCTGGTGTTTCAACTTCTTGATCATCAAACATATCTATGAGTGTAATCTCTTGTTTTTTATTCCATTTTGCATCACAGATTGAAAATGAAGCCAGTTCATTTCCAGTGAGGCCAATTGAGGAATATAAAATATTATGAAAAGATTCAAAATTATCTGTTGCAAGTATCTCGATATCACGAACAAAATCATCAACAGTATCGCAAACAACTCGAAATTTATAATAGTACATAGTGGTTAATATTAATAGTTAGAACACAAAAAATTACGCCATATTATGAAAAACTGCGGTAACATCATCATCTTCTTCAATTTTTTCAAGAAGTTTTTCGATTTCCACTCTTTGTTCTTCAGTAACAGTTTTCATATCATTAGGAATTCTTTCAAATTTGAATTCTTTAATATCATATCCATTCTCTTCAAGAAATTTTTGAATTGGTCCAAAGTTCTGGAATTCAGCATAAATTAAAATATCCCCTTCATCTTCAAAAACTTCTTCAACATTGAAATCAATAAGTTCGAATTCAAACTCTTCAAGATCAAGTCCCTCTTTTTTAGCAATAGTAAAACGACATTTTCTATCGAAGATAAAGTCTAGCATACCATGAGTTCCCAGAGAACCGTTATATTTATTAAAATAGCTTCTAATGTTTGCCACAGAACGTTGGTTATTATCAGAAGCGACTTCTACTAAAACAGCTACACCGTGAGGTGCATAACCTTCAAAAACGATCTCTTTATAATCAGATGTATCTTTTTCAAAGGCACGTTTAATCGCTCTCTCAACATTATCTTTAGGCATATTTTCTGCACGTGCATTTTGAATCAGAAGCCGTAATTTAGAATTTGTTGTAGGATCAGCACCGCCAGCTTTGGCTGCCATTGTGATTTCTCTTCCAAGTCTGGTGAATACCTTTGCCATGTTTCCCCAGCGTTTAAATTTTCTCTCTTTTCTAAATTCAAATGCTCTTCCCATAATGATATAATATTACAATATTTTTAATTTGCAAAAATACTGATTTTTTTTCAATTGATAAAAAAATGGAGGAGTAGAAATGGTAAAAAAAATCTACAATTCTTTAATTCCAACTATTTGTGCTAAAATTGGTTTCCCATTGATTTTCAGCAACTCTTTTATTTCGGGACGATAAATCATTCCAATTGCGCAGGTAGCTAAATTTTCTGAAGCACAAAAAAGATACACATTTTGGCTGATATAACCCGCATCTACTGCACCATAGAATTCGCGATCTGATTCTGCAAATTTTTCCATTTTATCGTAATTAGCAACAAACAATAAAACGAGTGGACAATCAGTAAATCCCTCTTGTTTTAAAGCAACAGATCTTTTATCTCCTGGCACAACCAATTTTAAAGTATGAGAAACTGGGAGATATAGATAGACTCCACTTTTCATAAAAACGTACAGATCAATCTCTTGAGCATTTCTAGCAGTGGGAGCTGTTCTTTTACCATTAGGTCTATTAATACCAACAGCTGCCCAGAGTAGGTTGGACAGCTGTTGATTTGTAAGGGTATCTTGAGTAAAATTTCTATAAGTTTCTCTTTTAGCTAAGGTTTCCATGAGAGGTAAACCTCCAGTTTTTTGGGGCTCAACAAGAATAATATCTTGAGCAAAACTAGAGAGGAATGTGAAGAAAATTATTAGTTGAAAAAAAAAAGATTTCATATGATTATGATTTTACTTAAGATTACTTCATTATTTGTTTTTATCTTGTTTTGGTGCAGAGATTGACTCTCTCATTTGTGTATCGGCTTTGATATTTTCTAATTTGTAATAATCAAGAACGCCAAATGTACCTTTTCTAAATGCTTCTGCGAGAGCCAGAGGGACTTCAGCTTCAGCTAAAATAACTTTAGCTCTTGCTTCTTGAGCTTTTGCTTTCATCTCTTGTTCAGTAGCAACGGCCATTGCTCTTCTCTCTTCGGCTTTAGCTTGTGCAATATTTTTATCAGCATTTGCTTGATCCATTTGTAAAAGTGCTCCAATATTTTTACCAACGTCAACATCAGCGATATCGATTGACAAAATTTCAAAAGCAGTACCTGAATCTAATCCTTTAGAAAGAACAAGTTTTGAAATTGAATCTGGGTTTTCAAGCACCACTTTATGTGTCATTGCTGATCCAATAGCAGAAACAATCCCTTCACCAACTCTAGCAACAATCGTTTCTTCCCCTGCACCACCCACAAGTTGTTTGATATTTGTTCTAACGGTAATACGAGCTTTTGCTGTTAACTGGATACCATCTTTAGCAACAGCAGAAACTGGTGGGGTATCAATAACTTTAGGAATTACAGAAGTTTGTATAGCTTCTAGAATATTTCTACCTGCTAAATCAATGGCAGTAGCAGCTTTAAAATCTAAAGAAATATTAGCTTTATCGGCAGAGATTAAAGCATTAACAACAGGAATTACGCGACCACCAGCTAGGTAATGCGCTTCCAATTGATCTCTATTCAAGGGGATTCCAGCTTTTGAAGCAGTTATCAATGCATTCACAATAATGCTAGGGGGTACTTTTCTCCATCTCATTAAGATTAGTTGAAGTAAGGATATTCTTACATCATTAAGTAAAGCATTAAACCACAAACCAAGTGGGACAATCCATAAAAACAAGAATAATAGAAATATTATTCCGACAATGATTAAAATTGAAAAGGGTTCCATAATTTTTTATTTAAGTTTGACAATAATTTTATTTCCTTCTATTTTAAAAATAGTAATTTGCTGATTTTGATCTATAAAATCTAAAGATGAGAATACCTCCACGATTTCATTTTCAAACATTGCTTTACCGCTTGGAGCTAGTCTAGAAATTGAGATCCCTTCCATCCCCTCTTTTAAAGTTTCAGGTTGAAGATTCACTTTCCCATCTATTTGTGTTTTTAAAGTCATTTTCTTCCAAGTTTTTGATCTTAAAAAAAGGACGACAGTAATAACAATAAAAATTGCAGTAGTAAATAGGGTAATATTTCCAGCCATAACGCCAAATTTTGCATAAGATAAAACGACACCTCCAATAATGAAAAGAGATCCAATAATCCCAACTATAGCACCTGGAAGGACTAATACTTCAAGTAATAACGCAAAGATTCCTAATAGAATCATAAAAACGATAACAAACCAGCCCATAATATTTTATTTAAATAACATTTACGATGAAGTAATTTTTCTTTCCTTTCTGAACAAGAATATATTTGGTATTCAACAAACTTTCTGAAGAGATTTTGTAAGATTCATCAACTTTTTGTTTATTTATTGACAAACCATTCTCTTTTAACATTCTACGAATCTCACCTTTGGAAGCAAAAATTGGTGCTTGATCAGTAAGAAAATCTATTACGGAACACTCTGTATTGATGATATCTTTTGAAACTTCAAATTGAGGCACTCCTTCAAAAACGGACAAGAAAGTAGATTCAGGTAAAGCAGCTAATGATTCAGCTGTACCTTTTCCAAATAGAATTTCAGAAGCATTTACAGCAGCAATGTACTCCTCTTCAGAATGCACTCTAACGGTTAATTCTTTAGCCAATGCTTTTTGCAGAATTCTCAAATGTGGTGCTTCATCATGTTGTTGTTCCATCGAAAGAATCTCCTCTTGATTTAAGAGGGTAAAGATACGAATATATTTCTTACTATCGACGTCAGAACAATTTAACCAAAATTGATAAAAAGCGTATGGTGATGTTCTATTTGGATCTAACCAAATATTACCATTTTCAGTTTTGCCAAATTTTCCTCCATCAGCTTTGGTAATTAATGGACAAGTTAATGCAAAAGCTTCTCCATTTGCTTTTCTTCTAATCAATTCAGTCCCAGTTGTAATGTTTCCCCATTGATCAGATCCACCCATTTGCAATTTGCAATTGTGTTTTTGGTATAAATATAAAAAATCGTATCCTTGTACCAATTGATAAGTAAATTCTGTAAATGACATCCCTTCACCATCTCCAGATAATCTCTTTTTAACGGAGTCTTTTGCCATCATGTAATTCACAGTAAGATGCTTGCCAATATCTCTAATAAAATCCAAAAAAGAGAATTGGCTCATCCAATCATAATTGTTTACTAAAAGTGCACTATTCGGAGAATTATCTTCAAAATTCAAAAATTTTGCCAATTGTTTTTTGATACACTCTTGATTATATCTAAGTGTTTCTATATCGAGTAAATTTCGTTCTTGTGATTTTCCAGATGGATCACCAATCATCCCTGTTGCTCCACCAAGTAGTGCAATGGGTTTATGTCCACATCTTTGAAAGTGGTACAACATCATCACACCAACAAGATGTCCAATATGTAATGAATCTGCAGTTGGATCAATTCCTACGTATGCAGATGTTAATTCTTTTTGTAATTGTTCATTTGTGCCGGGCATTACATCGTGGAGCATGCCACGCCATTTCAATTCTTCTACAAAATTCATGTATTATTTTTATTTGGGTTGTTGTAATAGTTTTTTCGATTCTTTAATTTTTTCATATTGTTCCAGAAAAGTAGGAATTGCATTCATTTCAATTCTTCTATTTAAGATAATCTCTTTATTTGAATTGTCAATAATATACATCGTAGGATTTCCAATGATATTATAAACTTCGATATAATCAATATTTGCTGAGTTTCCTCCTACATTAATCCAAGGATAATTTTTTTCTTTTACATAATTTTTCCATCTTTCAATATCAGTATCACTACCAACAGCAAATACATCAAAGTTTCTTTTACCTATTGATTCTAAGGAATCATATACTGTTCTTAAATGTTCTGATTCTGATTTGCAAGTGTGACAAGTTGGATCATAAAACCATAATACGACGTACGGTTTTGATAGTCTGTAAGATGAGTGCCATTTAGTGAAGTCTGTAGTTTGAGTAGTATCTGGCATAATTAATTCGACTGATTTTTTCCCTATCAATAGTGGTTCCATACTGGATACTCTCCTTTGATATTTGCCCAATGTTTCTTCATCTATCCAATTGCATTTTCCTTTCAATTGATTCTCTTTAGCAATATGAACAAACACAGCATCATGCCCAATAATTTTACTGGTTTCAAATTGATAAGATAACCATTCAATAAAATATCTATACATTACGCTATCTGATTCAACTTTTTTGAGAACCATGTCAATATATGTATTAATTGTATCTGGTTCATACATCCACAATATCTTGGTAAAATACTCTTTCATATTTCTTTCAAAAGAGGGTAAATAAAGAAATCTTCTGTCAGATAAGTCAAAATTATCCCAAAAATGTGTTCTATAGTAGATCGCTTGAAAATTTGAATCAATGGTGCCATCTGCTCTTACAGGAGGTTCTGGAACATCAATATATTGGTACGATTTTTGTAATTTTGAAAACAAATAATTAGGATTCTGAGCTATTAAATCTTTAATAAAATCTTCCATCTCTTTATTTAAATTTTTCATTTGTTGGGTATAGAATTCCAGACTATCTTTGTTACTATTTTCAAATTCTTTCATTTTTTCTTGAAAAAACTTCACTTGCTGTTGTGCTCTAACTGTTTTTCTTTGGAATCTTAGCATTTCAGCATTTTGTGGAGATCCTTCCACTCTAAAATTTCTCACATCACCAATTGTATCCAAAAAATATTTAAAATGTTGTTCACCATCTATAATAAAATTTAGATAGGGTAATTTTGATTGAGAAACAAGGGTATATAAACCCTCTTCATATAAGTTATCCCCAGCAAACATAAAAACGCCTCTTCCATCATTCTTTGCAGAATCTCTTAACAATAATTTCTCTCGATAATGAATGGCTAAATATACAACCTGATCTTTTGCATCATCAATTTTAAAAACCAATTTATGCCCTGGTTTTGGAACTACTGTTTTGATTTTTTGAGCATTTAGTGTGAAATAGGTTCCAACACTAATTAGAAATACTAATAGTAATACTAATTTTTTCATTCCTTATAATTTTTATGTTATTGAACTGTATTTGATTTTAATATTTTTTGAATTTTATCTAACGAAATCTGTCTTCCAATTATTTTATGATCGTTATCGATTATAAATACCCCTGGTGTAGAAGTAAGGTCAAAATAATCAAGAAAATCATAATTTGGTTCACCCATTGCATAACTTAAATTTATCCATTCGAGATGATGATCCTGAATAAATTTTATCCATCTATCATAATCATCTGTTACAGACACTGCAATAACTTCAAAGTTTAACTCTCGATGTTTTTGTTTATAAAATTCGTGTAAAACAGGGGTTTCTGTAACACAATGTTCACAATCTGGATCCCAAAACCAGATTATGGTATATTTACTTTGAATATCTTTTGAATTAACTGCTTGTTTTTCAGAATCGTAAGCAATTAATGGCTCAATATATCTACCCGGCATTGTTCTTCTTTTACGTTCAGATATCATAGAGAAAATTCGGTTATAAGAGTCATCAAATATACCCCACTGGTCTTTTTCTGGGTAAAAATAATGATCATATAAATAGAGGTATAGAGTATCAAACTGAGGTATATTATTCATATACAATTGCATAAGTTTTTTAACATAGAAATTTTGGATCTCAAAATCTATTGGACGAGTATTTGTGTCAATTGTTCTCTTAAAAAATTGATCCACAAATTGAAACATCTCATGATCTTCTGTTACCATTTGAGAAAATAATTGTGAAAAATAGAATTTAGTATTTATTTTCAATGGAGTTCTAAACAATCTTTTATCTGATAAATCTATATGATCAAAATAATGGTTAAAAATATATTGATTTATCTCATCAGTGGATAAATTCTTATTCATGAAATTTGTGTCTAAAAAGAATGTTTCTGTTATTGGAAAATGAATCGCTTTGATATATTTTGAAAGAAAAGAATTTGGAATTGTTTCCATAAAAGTTGATAGATCTTGTTTTGAGGCAACAGCTTTTTGATATTCAAAGAAAAGGATATTCTCTTCACTCTTTTTGATAGAGATATAATTTAATGGATTTTTAAAATTGGTTTCTATTTTAAAAAATCTACTTTGATCTATTAGTATATCAAAAATTGATTCATTAGTTTTAGAAAGTATGGAATAAATTCCACTTTGAAGGAGCATTTGCTTTTGGGTAAAAGTAAAAACTCCATTTTTAGAAAAAGCGCTATCAATAACAGAAGGGTCACCACCTTTATAAGCAACTAAATACAATGTATTATCTGGATATTGATTTAGTTTAATCGAAATTTTATATCCATTTTTTATCTCATTTTGTTGTGCATAAATATACTGTTGAAAAGTGGAGAAAATGAAGAATAAAAAGTAAAAAAATCTTATTTTTTTCATATTGTGTATCAGTTTTTAATCAGTTTTGAGGTTGTAATTAGTTTATTTTTATGATAAATTTTTAACAAATAAACCCCCTTAGATAAGGTTTCAATGTTAATATTCGTGTTTAATGCATGTAATTCATATTGGTTAATATATTTCCCAGTAAAATCGAAAATTTGAACATGAGTCAAAGATTGTGTAGTGTTATTTTTAATAGTAACAAAATGATTTGCTGGATTAGGAAAAACCACAATATTATCATCAATGTCAGACTCTTCAATATCAACGGTTGATTGAATGTTTAAAGTAGCTGGTGAAGAGACTCCACATTCATTTACACCATAAACACTTAATGTACCAATTCCTGGTGTATTAATCGCTAAATTTACCGATTGTGTAGTGCTATTTGTCAAAGTCCAGGTAGGATTTGATATTGACCATTCATAGGAAGTTGCATATTGAGTATTTGAAATTATATATGTGTAATTACCCGTTATATTGATCTCTGAATTTCCTGTAATCGCTTGGGTAATCACTGGTTTTGGTTTAACAGTCAATGTTAATTTTATAATACTATCACAACCATTTGATGTAGATAAATTATTGAAAAACTCAAAAGTACCTGCCACATTTTGAGTAGGAACTGTAAAACCTTGTCCATTATATGACGTTCCTTGACATATTTCAGCAACTCTGTTTACTAGATACACAGGATTAACAGTTACAGTAGTTGAAGTTGAAGATGAACAGCCATAACTATTTGTAGCAGTTACAGAGTATTGTGTGTTTGTAGTTGGAGATATCGTTATTGTAGAATCTGTAGCACTCGAATTCCATAAATAAGTAACTCCACCGTGTGCAGTTAAAGAAGTATTCATACCATTACATATTTCCAAATCACCAGTAATTGTTACTTCAGGTGAAGCGAGGATTGTTACAGTTGTGGATCGTATTGCTGAGCAACCATCAGAATTCGTTATAGTTACAGTATATGTTCCTCCAGTAGAAACATTGATAGAGGCACTATTGGCTTCATTACTCCAAAGATATGATACTCCACCAGAAGCAACCAAAGTAGTTGAGAAACCCTGACAAATTGAAATGGGTTCAGATATGGTTGTAACTGGAATAGGCAATGTTGTAATATAAGTATATGTTGATGCTGTACATCCATTTAATGAAACTGTAACACTATAAAGACCATGAGATGATATGGTTATTTGAGCAGTAGTGTCTCCATTATTCCAAATATATGAGTTGCCTCCAGCAACTGTTAATGCCATAGTTGTCCCTTCACAAAAATGGTCTCCTCCAAATAATTGAGGAACAGGCAAAGGATTTACATTTATTGGTTTAGAAACAACTACTTGACAACCATAGTTATTGGTTACTGAACAAGAATATGAAGTTGACGTGACTGGATTTACATTTATGGTTGATGTAGTAGCATTATTGCTCCATAAATAGGAGATTCCTCCAGTAGCTTCCAATTGTATTGAGGACCCTTCACAAACAGAAGAGTTTCCTAAAATTTGGGGTGTTGGATTAGGATTCACAATTAATGAAATAGAAGATGTTGCAGTACAACCAAGAGAGTTTGTTACAGTAACAGTGTAAGTCCCCGCAATAGTAGCTGTAATAACTGATCCGTTCATACCTGTTGACCACAAATAACTATTCCCACCGGTAGCAGTCAACGTAGCAGTACTTCCTTCACAAATTGGAGAACCTCCTGTAATTGATGCTGATGGTAATGGATGGGGTGAGACAACCACTGAAGTTGAGGCAGAACACCCATTTACTGCCGTTACAGTTACTGAATAAGCAGAAGAAATGGAAGGATTCACTGATATTGATTCGTTTGTATTCCCATTTGACCAATTATAGATTGCTCCACCAGTAGCGGTCAGTATTGTTCCTTTCCCTAAACAAGGGGTCAAAACACCCGTAATTTGAGGTGTAGGTAGGTTTTTAGATGTAATAGTTCTATTTACAACAGCAGTACAGCCATTTAAATGAGTAGCAGTTACACTATAAACACCTGGGGAATTTACCGATATTGAACTCCCTGTACTTGAATTACTCCATACATAAGATACATTTTCTGATCCAGATGCAGTAAGAATAATCGAAGATCCTTGACAAAATGTAGTATCTCCATTAATTGTAACAACTGGAGGTTGATTTACAGTAATATTGGTTGAGGATGTTGCAGTACACCCATTAGCATTGGTAACTGTGACTGTATAAGTTCCAGCGCTTGATGGATTTGTAGTTGGGGTTGAGACATTATTCGACCATTGATATGAAACTCCACCTGATGCTGTTAACGATCCATTTTGACCTTCACAAATTGTTCCTGCTCCAGAAATAATTGGAATGGGTAAGTTATTCTTTATAATTGAAGCAGAAGCAGTTGAACTACATCCATATTGCGATGTAACTGTAACTGTATAAAGTCCACCATCATGAAGAGTTACTGAAGGTTCTGTGATATTGTTATTCCATAAATAAGAAGAACCACCTTGAGCCATAATAATAGTTGAATCACCATTACAAAAAGAGGTATTGCCAGTTATTGTTGCAGTTGGAAATGGTCTCACATGTACTCTTGTTGTTACAGAATTGGAGCACCCATTAACATTGGTTACGATAACTGTATAGTTTGTTGATATCGTTGGAGTTACATTAATAAAAGGGGTAGTTTGAGATGTACTCCAAACATATGATGTAGCACCATTAACATTAGCTACTAAGAACGTTGAGCCCCCTGTACATATATTTGTGTCTCCTGTAATGGTAATTACAGGTAACGGATGAGCAATTACTGTTTTTGTAGCTTCGGCAGTACAACCTCTAGTATCTGTTACCGTTACCACGTAGGTGCCTGTTTGGTTAACATTAATAAAAGTTGCTGTTGAACCATTACTCCAGGAATAAGAGTTTCCACCTGATGCAATTAAATTCAGACTTAATCCTTGACAAAATTCGCTATTTCCAGAAATTGAGGGGGTTGGTACTGGATAAACGGTTGTATTAGCAGATACACTAGCCGTACATCCATTCTGATTCGTCACGGTTACAGTATATGTTCCTGCTGTTGTCGCAGTAATTGATTGTCCAGGTGTGCCATCATTCCATAAATATGACCCACCACCCATTGCTGTTAAAATGGATTGAGAATTTGCACAAAATGTTCTGTTCCCAATGATTGAAGGGGATGGTTTATCATTCATAACTACAACAATGGAGGCAACCGAAGTACATCCATTTGAACTAGTAACAGTGACTGAATATGTTCCTGGAATATTAATTGTATTATTTTGCGTATTAATACCATTACTCCAAACATAGCTTGAACCTCCTGTTGCAGTTAATATTGTTGAACCCCCTTGGCAGAAAGATGGTGTTCCCAATATAGAAACTGTTGGTTTTGTTTTAACGGTTACAGAGGTTGTTGCTGTAGCACTACACCCTTGGATGTTTGTTGCGGTAACACTATAAAATCCTGCGGCAGAAATATAAACACTTGCGGTTGATGAACCGTTTGACCACAGATAATTGGATCCTCCATTTGCAGTTAATGTGGTTAAATCCCCTTGACAAATGGAATTTTCACCCATAATAGATACAGATGGGAGAGGATTAACTATCAATGTTACCAATTTAATACTGGAACATCCCAACGAATTCGTAACTGTAACATAATAAAAGGAGGTTTGAATTGGAGAAAGAAATACTGATGAAGAGGTTTGACTATTACTCCAATTGTACGAAGTGCCCCCTGATGCTGTTAAAATTGTTGTTTCTCCAACGCAAATATTTGTATCCCCTGATATAATAATATTGGGTTCGCTTTGAATAAAATTTATGGACTTTGATGCAACGCATCCATTTAATGCTGTGGCGGTTACTGTATACAAACCTGCAGAAGTCACTGTGGAGATTGGTTGTGTAGATCCATTACTCCACATATAAGAGAATCCCCCACTTGCTGTAAATTGTGTCGATTGTCCAGTACATTTTATGGAGTCTCCTGTAATAATTACTTGTGGAGCCGGTAAAGTTGTAATATTTTTTGATACAATCGTATTACATCCATACAAACTTGTAACAGTAACACTAAACGTGCCTCCTATTGTTGAACTTATTGAAGGTGAAGTTTCTCCAGTACTCCACAAGTAGGTTTCACCTCCAGTTGCCGTAATTTGAACAGAGGTATTACTACAAAACTGATCTGGTGCAATGATTTCAGAGTTTGGGAGAGGATGAACTGTAACTTCTATGCTATCAACAGTAATACAACCCTCAATTGAAGTTGCTGTTACGTAATAGCGCGTTGTTTGAGTGGGACTTACTTCAATAGTATTTGAAGTTGCTCCTGTTGACCATACAAACAGTTCATCACTAACTACAGTTAACGTTGAACTTTCCCCTTGACAAATCTCTAAATCTCCAGATATTGAAATCGTTGGATTGATAAAAAGAGTTGCATGAACTTCTTTTTCAGAAAAACATCCAAATTCGTTTGTAACTGTAACAGTGTATGTTCCTGTTTGATCGATAATTATGGTGTCATTTTCAACTAAATTACTCCAAAGATATTGAGAACCCCCAGATGCAATCAAAGTTATGGAAGTACCTTCACAACGGGTTGTATCTCCCATAATTTGAACTATCGGTAAAGGGTGAACTTGAATAGTAACACTATCCACATAACTACAATTTTGCTCTGTTGTAACGGTTACAAAATATTGGGTTGTTTCAGTTGGACTCACTTCAATAGTAGGTAAATTTGCACCTGTAGACCATAAATAAGTGTAGCCAGTTGTTATATCAATTTGAGTAGTATCTCCATAACAAATCTCGAGATCACCTGTAATTGAATAATTGGGTGCAGAATTCATTATTGGATATATGGTGTCCAGAACAAAGCATCCATTTGAATTAACTGCTTTTAAATAAAGGGGATTATTATTATATGCTACGAAAAGATTAGCTGTGTCCAATCCATTCCAGATATAATAATCTGCATTTGTTGGCATAATGATTATGGAGTCGTATTGGCAAAACGGTTCTAAATGATTTATTTGTAATTGAGGAATCGTATTAATGGATAATGATTTTGAAATTATTTTTTGATAACAACCCAATGCATCACTTACTGTTACTATATAGATTCCCGATGTTAATGGTTCAATCGATGGTGTTGTTTCTCCAGTATTCCAAAGAAAATGAGTACTTCCAATGGCCGTAAATTGGGTTGTCTCATTTTCACAAATCGTTGAATCTCCTATGATTTCGGGTTCAAAATCAGGGAAAATGGTAAGTTGTAAAGTAATGATACTGTCACACCCATTTTCTGTAATATATGAGAACGTGTATACTCCGCTTTCAGAATAAATATGTTGTGGATCAAACTGATAGGGAATTGAACTTTCACAAATATTCACAACTAGAGTATCTTTATAGATTGGAAAAACTTCAAAAAACAAATGAGTAGCACTGCCACAACTATATTCAAAAATATATTCCCCTGTTGTTAAAATGGTGCTATCTTCAAAAATATATGGCACTCCCATATCACAAACTTGAACATATTGAGTATCTACTATCGTGGGGATTAAATCTAAAAAATAGTATATTGTGCTATCACAACCATCAATTGCTGAATAATTAAATTGATAAGTTCCTGGCTCTGTTATGGATTGACCTTCCGTAAAATAAGGGAAATCATAAGAGCATAAAGATAGTGATATAGTATCTAAAAATGGTTTTATTTCAATATTTACAAGCACTAAACTATCACAGAGTGAATTAGTTTCAAATGAATGAATAAAAGAAGTTGTTTCATAATAATTTGAATCTGTGGGAGCAAAGTAGAAATATACACAAGTTCTATAATTTAATGTTTCAATAATTCCATTTAACATTAAAGCAGAGCTATCATTGGCTAAACTTAATATATAATTTTCAGGAATACTATTTAGTTGAAATGAATTTAGTACATGAGTAGATGTTTCTGATGGTAATGTACCAAGAAAAGTTACTAATGGAGTACACGGTATAAAACTATTTTTTTGAAGATTTATAACTCCATTTGTATGAAATAGCTCATTAACAGAGATGGTTGCATTGTCAGATAAATAGATTGTACCACCATTAAGAGTAGTCTCTTTTAAAAGCAAAAAAGAGTTTGCATTTTGATAAATAACACTACCAAATGGAGCTATATTGTTATTAAAAACGACACTATCAAGCGTCACATACCCTGAATGATGATATAATGCGCCTCCATTTCCCGTGGAAATATTATTTCGAACTAATCCACCATAAAAGTTCAGATTTCCTTGATTATAAATTGTGGCTTGAGAACCATTGTGATCTTCAATAATCACTTGAGAAGTAACAATCAATGTTCCAGAATTATAAAAAATATTCTGATTACATTTAACCAGCTCACTGCTCCTCCCTTTAAAAATTAAATAAGCATTATCGTTCTCAGTGGCTCCTTGAACACCTTGAATAGTTAGGTTCGCTCCCGTTTGCACCGTAATCAATCTATTCATAGCGTTTGCTGGGGTGAAAATACATGTTGTATCTGCTGGAATCAATTTAAAAAAACCATTAGTTATGGTTATTGGTGCTGCCAATTGGATGTCACTGGTAACATAAACCGTGTGAACCCCTGCTTGATAAGTGGAATAAGCGTGCCCACCCAATGCATTGATAAAAGAAGTCGCATTGGAAACATTTCCCCCGGGTGCATTTTGGGAATACCCTATCTTACAAAAAGTTAGAGAAATAAAAAGGAAAAAAAGTAGTGTATATTTTGTATTTTTCATATATTATATTTTAGAAGTGCAAATATACGTTAACTTTCTTATATTTGAGACCATTATGAACAAAAAAGAGCTCCCTTTTGAGGAGCTCTTTCAGTATTATAATTCAATAAATGACTATCTCATAAATGGGAAGTTTTTTCCAGGGAAATATGCAGATGCACCTAACATCTCTTCAATGCGAAGAAGTTGGTTATATTTTGCAATCCTATCTGTTCTACTTGCAGATCCTGTTTTAATTTGACCAGTATTTAGGGCAACTGCTAAATCTGCGATCGTTGTATCTTCTGTTTCGCCAGATCTGTGTGACATAACTGCGGTATATCCATTTTTATGTGCCATATTCACTGCATTGATAGTTTCTGTTAAAGATCCAATTTGGTTAACTTTTATCAATATTGAATTGGCAACTCCGGTTTGAATCCCTTGACCTAAACGATCAACATTCGTTACAAATAGATCATCTCCAACCAATTGAATCTGTTCTCCTAAATTTTCAGTCATCAATTTCCAACCATCCCAATCATCTTCAGCCATACCATCTTCAATGGATACGATTGGATATTTTTTTACCCAATTTGCCCAATAATCAACCATTTGTGCTGGAGTTAATTTATCTCCAGTAGATTTATGTAAATGGTATACTTTCTCATCTGTTAAGAAATATTCAGAAGAGGCAGGATCTAATGCAATACAAATATCGATACCAGGTTTGTAACCAGATTTTTCAATCGCTTGAAGAATTACTTCAATAGCTTCTTCATTGGATTTTAAATTTGGAGCAAAACCACCTTCATCACCTACATTAGTAGCATAACCTTTAGATTTTAATACAGCTTTTAGGTTATGAAAAGTTTCAGCACCCATTCTTAATGCTTGAGCAAACGTTTCAGCACCCACAGGCATGATCATAAACTCTTGGAAATCAATACAATTATCAGCATGTGAACCTCCGTTTATGATATTCATCATAGGGATAGGTAATGTATTTGCATTAACGCCACCAATATAGCGGTACAATTCCTGATTACTCTCCTGTGCTGCTGCTTTTGCAACTGCTAAAGAAACACCTAAAATTGCATTTGCGCCCATATTTGCTTTATTAGGAGTCCCATCAATTTCAATCATTTTTGCATCAATCTCATTTTGATTCGATACAAACATCCCTTTTAACTCCTCATTAAGTACTTTATTTATATTTTGAACCGCTTTAAGTACCCCTTTACCAAGGTATTGCGATTTATCTCCATCTCTTAATTCAACCGCTTCATGAACTCCGGTTGATGCTCCAGATGGAACAGCAGCACGACCCATTACTCCTGCAGAGGTATAAACATCAACTTCAACTGTAGGATTCCCTCTTGAATCCAAAATTTGGCGACCAAAAACTCCAATTATTTCACTCATTTTTTTATATTTAATATTTAGTTATTTGAAAAAAATTAACCTGCAAATATACTAAAAAAAGTTAATTAATATAACAATTTTTAACATTTTAATTTAGTTAGATTACGTCAATTTAGTTAAGTTTTTTATAGCACGCTGATGACACAGATTGAACTGATTTACACAGATTAATTTAGTCAAAATAACATAATTTAAATTAGATTAGAAATAAAATAAAGGGGTTTTTCTCAAAAAGCAGAATAAAACAGAAATAAAATTAATATTTTCAAAAATAAATTAAAAAAATTTATAACAAATAAATCTGTGGTCATCTGTTTAATCCGTGTCATCAGTGTGCTACTGTTTTGTTTGGATATTTATTAGTAAAAAATGATTATTCTGATGTAGTTTTTTTGTACTTTCGCTTCAAATTTTTTGATATGAACTTTTTCTTAACTTTTTCAATTCACAAAACAACCCTATTGTTTATTTTTGTTTTACAATTTTTTTTTGCTAATGCACAATTAATCAATGAAGAAATCACCATTTATTCTCCAAATAAAGAACGCTCAGTCGTAGTTTCTGCTAAAGAAGGAACATTAACTTATTCTGTTTTATACAAAGGAGAAATCTTAATCAAACCTTCAAGTTTGGGGTTTCAATTTAAATTCAAATCTGATCCATTAAAAGAGATTTTTTACAATAATACTTTTGAAATTACATCTTACTCTACAGATTATTTTCATGAAATTTGGAAACCAATATGGGGAACGGATAGTTTAATTGAAAACATTTACAACGAAACATCTATTACAATCGTAAATCATTCATTTCCAGAAATCAAATTATTTTTTTACGTTAGAGCTTATGATGACGGTATCGCCTTTAGATATCATTTATTTGATGACCAATGGAATAAGAGTGATACAATATTTATCTTAAATGAGTTAACCCAGTTCAATTTTGCATCTAACGATTCCGCATGGTTTGCACCTGCTGCTGACTTTGCATATGAATCCATTTACAAACAACTCCCGCTTGCAGAGATCAAAGATGCGGCTACTCCAATAACTATATGCAGAAATAATCAACTCACTATTTCTATTCATGAAGCTCAGTTATTGAACTATTCTGAATTCTTTTTAGAAAACACTTCATCTGGTAAGCCCTATTTTATGAGCAAATTATGGCCAGAACCTGATGGTGTTTGTGCTCGTATTTCTCTTCCCTTTCAAACACCTTGGCGCGTGGTTCTAATCAATGAAATCCCTGGAAAGTTAATTGAATCTCATTTGATACAAAACCTAAATGAACCCTCAAAAATTGAAAATATAGAATGGATAAAACCGATCAAATTTATTGGTATTTGGTGGGGAATGCATACAGGGCAATACACATGGTCATTAGGTGAAAAACATGGAGCTACTACAGAAAGAACCAAACAATATATTGATTTTGCGGCTAAACACAACATTGAAGGCGTATTAGCAGAAGGGTGGAACGAAGGTTGGGAAACATGGAACAGTGGTGATTTTCCTCTTCAAAACTTTTCAAAAGGGTATCCAGATTTTGATCTTCAAGAAGTCACAAAATATGCTCGAAATAAAAATGTTCATTTTGTTTCCCATCACGAGACAGGTGGGAATATTCCTGAATATGAAAGACAATTAGATAGTGCATTTCTATTATGCAATCAATTAGGAATTAGATATTTAAAAACTGGATATGCTGGAAAAATCATACCTTTAGGGTATCCACATCATGGACAATATATGGTAAATCATTTTCAAAAAGTGGTAGAAAAAGCAGCTCAATACCAGATCTGTTTAAATGTGCATGAAAGTATAAAACCAACTGGTTTAGACCGAACATGGCCCAATTTAATGTCTCAGGAAGCCATTCGTGGAAACGAGTGGAATGGTGGTTATAAACCAACTCCACCCTCACATACAACGATACTTCCTTTTACGCGATATGTTGCTGGTCCTGCGGATTACACTCCTGGCATTTTTAAAACAAAACATTCCCCAGCAAAAGGGAAACGTTTAGTAACAACACGAGCACATCAAATGGCGTTGATGGTTGTGTTTTTTAGTCCTATGGCGATGGTTTCCGATAATATTGAAAATTATGAAGATCAACCAGAGTTTAAATTCATGGAAGATGTGCCTAGTAGTTGGGATGCAACCAAAGTTTTGAGTTGTGAAATTGGAAAATATATCTCTATAGCGAGAAAAAAAGAGCAAAAATGGTATGTAGGAACCATCACAAATGAAAAAAGCAGGATTGTTCCTATTGTATTAGATTTTATTGATTCTGGAAAATTTTATCAAGTCACTATTTATGGAGATGGATTTCAAAACGACTGGGAAACCAATCCTGATCGTGTTGAGATTGAGAGTTATCTTGTCAACGCTAATGATTCTATCCATATTCCTTTAAGTCAGGGAAGTGGAAATGTGATGATCTTTGAGCAAATTGAGCTTTCTAACGTTGGAAAATATGTAATTATAAGTGAATACAACAAATTATCTGCCTCAAAATTTGCTCAATATAGCAGCAAAAAATATAGTAGTTTAGATCAAGATCCCATTAAACACAAGGGTTATAATTGCATTGTAAAATATTATACACCATTCAATCAAAAGTACAGTGGAGAAGGGAATATTGGTTTAACTAATGGAAAATTGGGCTCTTACAATTTTTTTGAAGAGTGGCAAGGGTTTGAGGGGAAAGATATTGAACTCATTATTGATTTGGATTCTGTCAAAGAGATTTCAAGTGTAGAAGTAAGATTTATGGATGCGATCAACGATTGGATATTTGCCCCTAAAAGTGTAACATTGTGGATTTCTGTAGATGGAGATCGTTTTGAAAAGGGAAAAACGATTTTTCTAACGGGAAATGAGTTGAGAGATTATAATATTGTAGAAGTAAAAAAAGTACTATTTCAATTTTCAAAAAAGGGTGTAAGAGCAATCAAAATCACAACAGAATCGCAAACTATTTGTCCGGATTGGCATTATGGGAGTGGGAAGAGTTGTTGGACGTTTATGGATGAAATCATAATAAATTAGTGAAGAGTGAAAAATCAATAGCCCTGTACTTTAGTTCAGGGCTATTGATAAAGATAAGAGTGAAGAGTGAAGAGTGAAAAATCAATAGCCCTGTACATCATTTGATTATCCATATTTACAAAATAATTTATTAAATTAACACTGTGTAACATCGTTCAACACTGTGAAACACTGTGATCTTTGTTTATTAAATCTTAGT
>JBLJBB010000121.1:0-15783 GCA_047638115.1 Bacteroidales bacterium
AGAGCCGTGCTATTAGCGCGGCTCTATAGCCGGAATGCCCAAAAAAAGATAAGAGTTAAGAGATAAAAGTGCTATTGTAGATGTTATATATTTAAGATCACTTTCATCTGGAATATTTAATACTTTATACGCTTCATAAAAACCAAATATTGTAAAAAATAGTGGTAATGCGAGTCCTAGAAATGATTTAAGTGAGTTTTTCATTTTTGCTTATTTGTTAAAAAATAGTTATGAAATATTGTGGTTCTTCTCAAAAAATTGAAAACTGCGATTTTGTTGTAAATTCTTCCAGAAACCTGATCGCTCTATATGAATTTCCTTTTGGATTTAACAGTGGACTCCAGACTGCAATGGCGTATTGATTGGGATGAACTGCAATGATCCCTCCACCTACTCCACTCTTACCCGGTAAACCCACTTTGAAAGCAAACTCACCTGATTCATCATAAAATCCACAAGTTTGCATCAATGCATTGATCCTTTTCGATTGACTTTGCGTAATGATGGTCGTTTGATCGAAAGGATTAACACCATTGTTCGCTAAGAAAAGGAACATCTCTGAAAGTTCTCTGCAATTCATCTCCAAAGAGCACAAATCGAAGTAAAAATCAAGCACTTCTGATGGGTCATTCTTAATATTATCAAACGATTTCAGAAAATTACAGAGTGCAATATTTCGATATCCAACTGCTTTTTCAGAATCAGCAATTTTTTGAGAATAATTGATTTTTGAATTATCAGAAATCGATCTAACAAAAGCCAAAAACTCCTCTTTAGGATGTATCAAATGGGAAATCAGGATATCACAAATAACCAGAGCACCTGCATTGATAAATGGATTTCTGGGGATCCCCTTATCGGCTTCTAACTGCACCAATGAGTTAAAGGAGGTTCCGGATGGGTCAACCCCCAGTCTGCTCCATATTGATTCCCCTAGTATTTTATACGCCAAAGTTAATGATAACACTTTCCCTATACTTTGTATTGAAAAAGGATCTAAATAATCTCCAATGCCGTATGTCCCTTGATCCATTGTAGAAATATAAATTCCAAACTTATCTGGATCAACCAATCTCAATTCAGGAATATAAGAAGCCAACTCTCCTATATTTTCAAGCTTACGAATCTCATCGTAAACAGAGATAATAATTTTTTCAAAATTCATTTAGGTACTTTAATTTTAGGTGGCAAAATTACACAAAATAGTTTCTCGTGTGCTCGTGTGTTCGTGCTCCATTCTTCATTCTTCATTCTTCATTTTTCATTTTTCATTTTTCATTTTTCATTATTCACTATTCATTATTCACTATTTTGGCATTCCCCCTCGCTTCGCTCGGGGTCGGTCTCCGCCTTCAAGTCCGCAGGTGTAAGCCGTGTGACTGCATGGTCGTAAAAGGAGCTTCCGTTGGTCGCTCTTTTACTCCCTGCATCACATCGGCTTCCTCCTTTGCGGGCTTTCTCGGCTCCGCCCTAATGCTTCTCGGGCTCAGGGCTCAGGGCTCAGGGCGAAAGGCCAAGGGCTATCAGCTATCAGCTCTTAGCTTTCAGTTTTTGTATTTTGCTTATTTAGTGGCTGTTGTCTGTAGTCTGTGGTCTGTAGTCTGTAGTCCGTAGTCCAAAATTGAGGAGCGTTATATTTGTAGCAAAACGAATACACCGACAAACTGACCCGCTGCAGAGCAGCGTTATATTTGTAGCAAACAAAATACCACAAAGTTCTCTCGCTCCAGAGGAGCGTTATATTTGTAGCAAAACGAATACACCGACAAACTGACCCGCTGCAGAGCAGCGTTATATTTGTAGAAAACAAAATCCCGACAAACCAACCTCGCTCCGTAGGAGCGTTATATTTGTTCAATGGATTATTCTTCTGGTTCTAAAAAATCAAATAAATAATTTTCATTAAAATCAATATCATTTCTTTTTAAAATGGACAAATATTCTTCTTTAAAACTTATCTTTTTATGATGGTTTTCTTGATTCATAATATACTTATAAACACGTGATACAGTAGATTTTGCATGTGTAAAAGAACCATATCCTGTCTGCCAATGAAAGGAATTTTTACAGAAATTCTGATCTTTAATCCATTTAGTAGATGTCATCTTAATAACATTAACTAAATCAGGAATTTTCTGATTCAAATTATACCCAAAAAATACATGAACATGATCTGACATACATTTTATTGCAATCATTTTGTGCCCATTTTTTTGAACAATTGATGTAATGAAAATTTCTAGATTATTACTCCACGATTTGTCTATTAATGATTTATAGATGTCAGGAGAAAAAACAACGTGAAAATAGCATTGTGAGTAAGTGTTAGCCATAATATTTAGTTTTAAAAGTAACGCAAAAATAGAATTTTTTTTTTAATTGTAAAAAGAATTTAAAAAAATTATTTAACAAATATAACGCTCCTACGGAGCGGGGACGATGGGTCGGGAATTCATTTGCTACAAATATAACGCCACGCTGTGGCGGGGTAGAGTGTTCGTATTTCATCTGCTACAAATATAACGCTCCTACGGAGCGGGGACGATAGGCCGGGAATTCATTTGCTACAAATATAACGCTCCTACGGAGCGGGGACAATGGGTCGGGAATTCATTTGCTACAAATATAACGCTGCTCTGCAGCTAAAAACTCTTTGTGAATCTTTGTTAAAACTTTGTGTTCTTTGTGGTTAAATATAATCCCCCCCCTAGTCTGCTGCCAGGGTGAAAATTTTTGATAGTAGCTTTTTAATATTGTTTTTTTTGTATATTTGTCCCGCAGAAAACATACACACACTTAAAACCTAGAAATAAACTTCCCCAAACACCATTTCGTTCTTTCTTTATTTAAAATTTTCATATCATTATTGATCTGATCACCTTTGGGATTAAATTCATCATGCTCATTTGAAATCATACATGCGGGACAAAAAAGCATTTCAAATAAAAAGCAATGTGAACATGATGAACTTATCCTTTTTGACACAGTTTATTGAATAGACCCAGGGTTTATTCAATGTAACCATGAGCGGTTTCAATTTGGGCATGAGCGGCTTCAATTTGATCATGAGCGGTTTCAATTTGATCATGAGCGGCTTCAATTTGGGCATGAGCGGTTTCAATTTGGGCATGAGCGGCTTCAATTTGGGCAGGGAGGATTCAAATTGGGCATGAGCGGGTACTCGCTATAACAGTCTATTGCCTAAAGAGAGCGATGATATGAACATATTTTTGGCTTCACTTGGAAGTGTAAATAAAAATTATTAACCAAAAAAAAAAGAGTTATGGCTAAGAAAAAGTATCACCTTACCGAAACAGAAATGTTGGAGCAATTTAGAGTCTCCTTCGAAAATGCAAAAAAACAAACCGAAATCGCTACCATCTTGGACGAATTTGGGTACAGTGGCGCATAGTTAGGGTTGAGCGGTGAGGTTCCAAAATCGCACATCAATTGGTTGGAAGCGGTTAGAAAGTTTTACACAGGATTATCTGAAAGTCCTGAAATGCAAGCCAAAGTAAAAAAACTAAAAATCACCCCAGAAGGGATCACGCAATCCTTAGAGTTATTAGCTCAAGTAAATGGATCCCGAGCAGAATTCATGAAAGAGTTAGGGGAATCTCAACTATCCAGACAACAAAAAGATCAAGCCCTCGCCACCATCGAACTCTGGATGAGAGAATTTTACGCCGTCGCTAAAATTGCTTTAGATGACAAAGTGAAGTTACTAAAAGCGCTGAAGAATTAGCAAATTAGCAAATTTGTAAATTAGCAAATGGGGAAAGGGACAGGAGGAATTCTTGTTCCTTTCTTTTTTTGGACCTTGAACCTTGCACCTAGAACCTTGCACCCTGAACCTTTTTTCATTATTCATTAATCTGCGTTCAATTTTTTTTACCATTAGTTATTGGGGTTTGGGTTTTGGATTTTATACTAATCTCCTGTCCCTCGTCTCTCGTCTCTAGTCTTAATTGGAGTGAACTCTTAATATTTGTTAATTATTAATCCTACTCCTCTAATTATAAGAAAAACCATTGCCAGTTCAAATTCTTTTTTTATATTTGCAAACGAAATAAAAAAATACGGTAATTCATTAATAATATTAGAAACTAGCCGTAATAAAGAGGAGAAAGAGTTAAGGTTATAAATATGTTGTGCCTCATTGTAAAAAAAAGACTACTGCAACATCGAAACGATTTAAAAGAGATATAAATGTCAGAAAGATTAAATGAAAATATAGTTGCTGAAATTCTAAAACTTAAAGATGATGGGAATTTATTTCATCGTGAAAGTCAATATTTAGAATTTAAAGAATCATTTAATTTGGCTGGACTTGCTGACTATTATCGTGATTTTGCTGCCTTTTCAAATAATAAAGGTGGATATTTAATATTTGGTGTAAAAGATAGACCAAGAAGAGAATTAGTCGGCTTATCAGTGAAAGCATCAGAACAATTTGACAAACTTGACCCTGAAATAGTTTCAGGTCATTTGTTAGAGCTTTTTTCTTCAAATATTTCATGGGAACATGAAATATATAATCTTAATGGAATGACCTTTGGTGTTTTTTATATATACGAAGCGTTTTTAAAACCAATAATTTCCAAAAAGGACGAAGGTAAAGACCAGATTTTAAAAAACGGGGAAATATATTTTAGATATGGTGGAAGAACTCAAAAGATTCAGTCTGCTGAACTTGAAATGATAATTAATAAGAGGATAGAACAGAATAATAGTCAATGGCTTGATTTAGTTCAAAAAATCGGGAAATCAGGACCTCAAAACGCCGCAATACTTGATTCAGAACGTGGAATTATTGAGAAAGGAGAAACACAAATATTGGTAGTTGATGAGGAATTACTTAGTGAATTTCAAATAATTAAAGAAGGTGAGTTTTCTGAGACACAAGGAGCGAAAACATTAAAATTGGTTGGAAATATTACTCCGATAAATCAAGTAGAGGTGATAAAGAAGGTAAAAGAGGATAAATTAAAAGAATATCCGTTGTCCGCTGCTGATTTAGTAAATGAGATAAAGAAAAAACAATCAAGTATTAATAAAAATAGAATTTGGGAAATAATTAAAGAGAATGGCATTAAGGATAATAAAGATTATTCGGATTATTCATTCAGAAATCAAAAGCAAAGATTAAATTATGAGAATAATAAAGTCTTAGCGACAGGAACACCATCTATTTATAAGCATTCAACAGTAGATTTGATTTTAAATATTTATAAAAATGAAAGTGAATAAAAAAACAAAGAAGGTAGAACATACGCTAAAACTAAGTGGGCATTCTCCACGTGACAAACAAAAATAAAAAAATAAACTAACACACGCTAGCCAATTGACGCCAAAGCCCACCTAGTTTTAGCGCTGAATGTTATACAACATATTAAAAAACAATACAAATGAAAGTATTTATTAGTCATCAGAAAAGAGACAAAGAAGAAGCAAAAAAAATTGCAGAATACCTTAGGTCTGTATCAATTGATGTATACTTTGACAAATTTGACAGAGAACTTCAACAAGCTGAGCAAGAGAATAATCCTAAGGAAGTTGTTGCAGCAATTAAAAAAGGCATAAAGAGTTCTACTCATATGATCTGTATTATTTCTCCAAATACAATGTCTTCAAAATGGGTTCCTTTTGAGGTAGGCTATGGTTACGACTCAACAGATTTAGCTACATTGACCTTAAAGGGAATAAAAAACTCTGACTTACCGGATTATATAAAAACCAAACCGATAATAAGAGATATTTATGACATAAATGCTTTTGTGAAAAAGCATGGTAAAGAATTTATTTTAGAAACTAAAAGGTTTACAGATTATAAAAGTAGCCAACATCCGCTAAGCAATGTAATGGATTCCATAATTACTTAAATCTCAAAATATGAGCAACATAAAACATAAGGTGTTTATTAGTTATCACCACGCAAATGACCAATGGTACAAAAATGAGTTACTCAGATTAAATAAAATCTATGATATTTTTATTGATGCATCTGTCGATACTGGTGACATTGATGATGATTTATCAGATGAAAGAATAAGAGAAATCATTCGTGATGATTATTTAAAAGACTCTACTGTTACAATATTACTTGTTGGCACTGAAACCAAAAGAAGAAAACATATTGATTGGGAGTTGTATTCAAGTATGTATGATGGGAAAGTTAATGAAAAATCTGGAATTTTAATTATTAATCTACCATCAATTAATTGTACTTATTATACAGCAAGCCATTCAGGTGAAAAGGAACGTATTTATCCTGAGAATGAATCTTGGATGTCAATCAATGAAAGGACAGAATATGAAAGAAGATATCCATATATGCCTGACAGAATAATAGATAATTTACTCAAATCAGAAGCAAAAGTTTCTGTTGTTAATTGGGATAAGATTTCAAATGATATTGAGAAGTTGAGATTTCTAATCGACCAAACTTTTAATGATAAAGCAATTTGTGTATATGATTTAAGTCGTCCTATGAGAAGAAAAGATTCATAAAACATTAATTTTTCAACTATGGAAAGTAATAAACTAAATATTATTGATTTCTTTTTTGATAAAGATAATGGTTCGTTTTCTTTGACCATGAATGTATGGATTTTGTTACTATGTGTAGCAATATATTTAATTGTAAGTTATTTGATTAGGCTGTATAAAAAAAGTACTTCTGTTGAGCGTAACATTCAACCTATCAAATTAAAGTACAAAGTAGGTGGGGTTGAAGTGGAGTATGAAATAATTAGAAATTATAAAAATATTGAAATAGCTCACAAAATTTATATCGAACTTATTACAAGAAAGGCAGCAATTGAGATAGAGGAGGGAAAGGATGTAATAGTCGAAGTTTATAATTCATGGTATTCACTATTTCAAATTACACGGGAAGAGCTTAAATCATTTGATGGTGTACTTTTAAAAGATAATAACACATCTACTCAATTAGTCAAATTGTTAACAGATATTTTAAACAAAGGGTTGCGACCTCATTTGACTGAATATCAGGCTAAATTCAGAAAATGGTATTCAGAAAAACTTGAAGATAATAAATTTTTAAGTCCGCAACAGATTCAATCTCAATATGAGGAATTAGAGCCATTAATGAAATCTATGAAGGAAGTCAATAGAACTTTGATTGAATATTCAGAACAATTGAAAATAATAATTGATGGATAGTAAATAAATACGTTACATAACATCGTGAATAAAACATTTGGCAGTCAGTGGTTTCTCAAACGTTTTGGCTTGTATCAAAAGTAATTGTGACTTGACAGGAAGCCGCTTCGAAATGCCAAATGTTTTATAGACACAGCCGTTATGGCAGAACGACCTCGCAATAAATGAAAGTCATACAAAAATGAGCAGAGTTAATAATGAAAATTAAAAATGAAAAAGAAAAACAATATGGGGTTAATGATTTCAAGCATAGCAAAGATAAACAACAATATTCTTCCGAAAAATATGTTTTTGGCAAATTCGGATTATTACCTTTACATATTAGATTATTCTGATTTCGACTTTCAAGAAACACATAATTATTCATCAGAATTACACAATAGTGGAATGTCAAGAATATTGAATAACTATCAATATAATTTTGATAATAGCAATTTTCAAAAACTAGAAAGTGCGACTTTTCATAACGACACAGTAATGAGTTGGCAAAATATTTTTGACATTGAAAATCTAAATTATGATGAAACAAAACCAGCCTTGATAACACCAGCATTTTTGTTTACAACTATACATCCTGAACAGTTAAACAAAATTAATTTTGACAACATCACCTATGATGAATTTATTTTTTTAAAATTAAGACAGCAAGACAGAGATGCAAATAAAATTCCTCAATTAGTAAACGAGATGTTGTCAAGCATAGGACAGGTAGTTTCAAAATGTAAACGAAGTATCGTTAAAAGTAAATTTAACAATGTCTATGTTTTTGACTATTTCTTTGAAACACCAACAACAAAAATTGCAGACATTAAAACTGAAATAATTATAGGAGATAAATATGAAGTAAGAGACATTTTTAATAATAGCGGAAACATTAATATTGGTAAAGATATCAAAACAAAAACTGAAGTAAAAGGTAATGACGAACTTGCTAAAAAATCTTTTTATTGGACAAAGTGGAGTGTAATAATTGCGACTTTAATTGGAGTAGCTGCAATCATAGCAACAATAATTTTTTCATAACAAATGATAACGACAAATAATGCAAAGACGAAAATGCACAAACCGCTAACAAACGCAGAAACAAATATTGCTTTGTTCTCGTTGACAATGAAGAATAAACAATAAATAAAAACAACTCGCTGGCTGGTGATATGGATGCCACAAGAATCTTATCGCCAACCGTGGGCAGCAATTAAAAAATATAGGCAATTGCATTAATTATAAACTTAAAAATTTTAAAAAATGGCAAAAAAGAAAGTATTTGTTAGCTTCGACTACGATGATGACAAAAATTACAGGAATTTATTAAAAGCATGGGATGCAAATCCTGATTTTGATTTTTATATGAGTGATTTAACTCCTGGAGAAATTAATACTTGGGCTGTATCAAGGATAAAAGCTGCTTTAACCACTTCGATTCGACAAGCAACATATACTTTAGTTATAATCGGGAAAAATGCCAATAAAAAACATCCAAAATCTACAGAAATTGGATATAAAAACTGGATTAACTTTGAAATAGCTAAAAGCAAGGAAGAAAGGAATCGCTTGGTCGGAGTTAAAATTGAAAGAGAATTCGAAAGTCCTGAAGAATTACTTGGTGCTGGAGCTTCTTGGGCAATGAGTTTCACAAAAGATTCAATATTAAAAGCACTTGATGAAGCGTCCAAAAAATGAATGAAGAAAAGAAAATAGAAATACTGTACGACCATTATAAGGACACTTTTGAGAATCAAAAAGTATCGTTAAACAAACGAAATTTCTACACATTAATTTGTTTAGGTTTAATTGCATTGTTGTCATTTCAAATTACAAATCCAGAAGAAAGCACTAATATTTCAAATGAATTAATAAGAAAAAACATTGGAGATATTGAAATTAATTTCAACTATATAAATAGTATTTTGATTTTTGCTTTGCTATGGATTGTAATTATGTATTATCAAATAAATTTCCAGATTGAAAAAATATATAAGTATTTACAGGAGATTGAGTTGGATTTAACAAATGAAATGAAGCCATTTGAAATTTCAAGAGAAGGGAAAACCTATCTTGATCATTATCCGTGGTTATCTGAATTCGTTCATCGGATTTATACAATAGTATTCCCTATTGCAATTATATTCGTTACGGTATTGAAATGGTTTTCAGAAAAAAAGTTAATCTATAGCCCTTTTAAAAATGGACATTTTTGGATTGATAGTGTTTTGCTTTTCTGCATTGTACTTACTTCATTATTATATCTTTTCAATAGACATTTTAATGATTTTAGTAAAAATAAACAAACACAAACTGGTAACAATGTATTTACAAAATAGTCGAAATGTTAGCAATTTCAATGGATATTGCTCGCTTCAAATTTTGTAAACTTGATAGAAAATTGCCCACAATAGGCTGTTTTTCAAACTGTAAAACGTAGGCGGTATTTTAAAAAGTAGTATTAATTAACTATTAAAAAGTAAAAATTATGATAGCACTATTAGAACTAGCTAAAGTAGACTTAGAAGTAGCTCAGTTATTATACAATGAGAAAAAGTATTCTTATTCGCTTTATCATTATCATCAAAGTGTTGAAAAAACGATTAAATATATTGGACTGTCAATTGGTGGAATTACAAATCAACAACTTCAAAAAGAAATAAGTCACGACCCGATAAATGCCTTTAGACTTCTATTTAATTATTTTAAGCAACAATCTGATGGTTTGATACCAGAATTTGACCCATATCTTTTAACAAATTCAAAAAAAATAATTGATTCTGGTTCGGAAAAAGAATTTGTTAATGGAACTTTGAATATGATAAAATCTATAAACAATGAAGGTAAGAAAATTGATGAAGACCAATTTCCAACCGCCTTTGAAGCTGTTTGTGATTATATTAAAAGAATTTTTCCAACAATTGATTTGAGATTAGATAAAAATCCTGACAAAAAATCGGTTGCCATAAAAATGGAAAAAGAAGCTGTAAAAACAATCATTTTGATTAACTATGGATCGAAAATATTGCAGGTTCTTCTAATGAATTCTTTGATATGTAGTAAATTTAAACCTGATAATTTTCGTTATCCAACTAAAGAATTCGGGAACCCATTAGAATACTTTAATGAAAATAATGAATTAATAATTGATTTGCCGCAATTTATGAAATCCATGAATATACCAATTGAATTTGCTGGAAAAATAAATTGGGGAAAGAAATAACATTAAATCAATAAAGAAAACTAGTACCACCTACTAATGTATAATAATAAACGAAACTGTAATAAATTAAAACGTTGTAACACTTTTCAATATCTTAACGGTATGATAGTTTTGAAGTCCGCAATTACCTTCAATGAATATAATCAAGCATTGTGCAATATACTATTTTAAATAACAAATTATAAATAGTAAATTAGCGACATTAAGATAAAAAATACTAAAGTACTTTTTTTTTTTATGTCCGTCAAAAATCTAACAATTAAAATCACTATTTTTGCAATTGTTTATATCTATTTTAATAATTAAAGTAAACAGAGTCTATGAGTAACATTACACAAAATATAAGATCATTCAAAGTTGTTTATCCTCAGGTGTATTCGTATATTCTTCCGAATCGGATACAAACGGATGGGTCTCAAAAAATTGGATATACTGAAAGAGAAAATGTTGATGATAGAATTTTGCAACAAGTAAAAACGGCAGCTTTCTATGAAGCTTATACCAAGTTGTGGAGTGCTCCTGCTTTTTTTGAGGGTAATGAAGAAAGTTTTACCGATAAAGTGTTTCATAGATTTCTTGAAAAGAAAGGGATTGAAAGAAAAAGAGATCTCGGTGAAGAATGGTTTTTTTTTAATGGAGAACCATTCAAATCTAAAGAGTTATTTGATGTTTTTCGTAAAGAAAAGTTCTCATCTGTCCAAAAGAACAATGAAAAAGTTGAATATAAACTGCGTATTGAACAGGAGGAAGCTGTTACAAAAGCGCTTGAGTATTTTGAAAAAAATGAAAAAGGTGAATTCCTTTGGAATGCAAAACCCCGTTTTGGTAAAACCTTGGCAAGCTATGATTTAGCCAAAAAATTGAATGCCAATAAAGTGCTTATTGTCACCAATAGACCTGCTATTGCCAATTCATGGTTTGACGATTTTAAAATGTTTGTTGAGGAATATGTTTTTATATCTGAGACTTCTTCCTTAAAGAATGAGGCTACTCTCACAAGAGAAGATTACCTTTTGATTAAAAAAAATAAACCACTTATTACTTTTCTTTCTTTGCAAGACTTAAAAGGTTCTAAATATTTTAGTGCTAATGGTATAGAGAAACTACGTTGGATAGCTGACTTGGAATGGGACTTATTAATTATTGACGAAGCACATGAAGGTGTAGATACAGATAAAACTAAAAGTGCTTTTGATTATATTAAGCGTAAACATACACTTCATCTATCTGGGACACCTTTTAAAGCTTTGGCAAATGAGAAATTTCCCCAAGAGGCAATTTACAATTGGACCTATTTAGACGAGCAAATCGTTAAACAAAAAGAGATAGAAGAAGGGGAAACAGGTGAACATACAGAATTACCCGATCTCAAATTGTTTACCTATCGTATTTCTCAAATGATAACAGATCAGGTTAATGAGGGAGTTGAAATTGATTCTGAAACTCGAGATTATGCTTTTGATTTGAATGAGTTTTTCCGGGCCAATGATAAAAAGTTTGTTCATGAGAAAGAAGTTATAGAATTTCTAAAGAATCTTTCCACTAACAAAAAGTATCCTTTCTCTACACCTGAACTGAGAGAAGAACTTAAACACACATTCTGGTATGTAGGCAATAGGGTGGAATCTGTAAAAGCCCTTGAGAAACTGCTTAAAGAGGATCCCGTTTTCAAAGATTATAAAGTTATTGTAGCAGCAGGTGATGGTAGAACTTTTGAAGAAGAAGAACGCGATTTTAAGGCGAATGAATCCTCTTTTAAAAGAGTAAAAGATGCCATTGCTAAATATGATAAAACCATTACGCTCACTTGCGGACAATTAACTACTGGAGTAACTATTAAAGAGTGGACTGCCGTTTTAATGCTCTCTGATATTAAATCACCTGCATCGTATATGCAAGCAGCTTTTAGAGCTCAAAATCCATATAAAGAAGTGAGAAATGGTGAATCGGTCGTTAAAAAATCTTCCTATTTGTTTGATTTTGCACCCACTCGAGTTCTTGAAATTTACGACCTCTTTGCTAATGGTTTAAATCCAAAAGCTGTAAATGGTGAAATTACTGAGAAAGAGAGAGAAGAAAATATTAAAGAATTGTTGAATTTCTTTCCTGTAATATCAGAAGATGTTAATGGTGAAATGATAGAACTTGATGCCAATAAGGTTCTTACATTCCCTAATGCTTTGGCAGCCATAGAGATTGTGAATGCACGTTTTATGACCAATCTTTTGTTTAATGACACTTTAAAAGGTGTTTTCAGTTTTCCTAAAGAGGTTGAGGAAATTTTGGATAAAATGCAAGTGGAAAAAAATAAACGTGTTCAAAAAACATCAGATACTCTAAATTTAGATGATGCCCGAAAAATAAACGAAAATAAGATTATTGAAATTAATCAAAATACAGGAATTATTCTTGGTGAAAAGATATTCAAAACGAATACAGAAAGGGTTGTTGATAATCTATTAGAACAGAATAAGGAACAAATTTATGCTGATGAATTAATTGAAAAGGTTACAGAGGTCGCAGAACCGTTGATTTCAAAGTTCAAAGAGATCTATAAAGCTACCCAAGCCGAAACCAACGAGGTAACGAAACAAATTAAAGAAAAAATAACCCAAATCGCTGAAGAATTCAATAATGCTGATGTTAAAGACAGTAACTTTCTCAAACAAAAATTGGTTGATACTATTGAATTTGATTTTGTAAATAAAGTAGTTACGCAAAAAGAGGAAGAAAAAGTAGAGAAGGTTCAAAAAACTAAAGAAGAAGAAATTAGAGATCGATTACGTTCCTTTACCCGCACCATTCCTATGTTTATAATGGCAAATGGCTCAAACGATGAAATTACGATTGATAATTTTGATTTAGAAATTGATGAGGAAGATTTTCTAGAACTTACCAGTATTACTAAAGAGGAGTTTCACAAACTTCGTGATGGATTTGATTATGAAGAAGATGGAGAAAGGAAAACTTTCCAAGGGGTGTTTAACAAATATAGGTTCAATGCCTCTATTGCAGAGTTTAGGTTGAAGAAAGAGCAATTAGCCAATTATTTTATTGCCGACGAAGATATTTTTGAATTGATTCCTAACCAAAAAACCAATCAAATATTTACCCCAAAAAGGGTAGTTCAAATGATGATTAATAATCTGGAAGAACACGACCCCGGTTTGTTTACCAGCACCGATAGCACATTTATAGACTTGTACATGAAATCGGGCATGTATATAACCGAGATAGTTAAAAAACTATTCAACAATACCCGAGAACAATATCAGAGCGATGAAGATTGCTTGAAACATATTTTAGAAAACCAAGTTTATGGTTTGTCCCCAACACCCATTTTACAGGGTATAACACAGTCTTACATTTTTGGTTTTGATGTTGAACATAAGATCTCTCGAAAGAATTTTGTTCAACATGATATTACTCCAGAAGCCCAAAAAGGAACAGCAAAAGAAAAAGTACAAGAACTATTTAAATTAAAAGAAGATATGAAATTTGATGCAGTTGTAGGGAATCCGCCTTATCAGGAAGAAAGTGGAACATCGGCTAGAGATAACGCCATATATAACTTCTTTTATGATTCAGCTGAACGAATATCAGATAAATATATACTGATTTCACCTGCAAGATTTTTGTTTAACGCAGGTAGTACTCCAAAGCAGTGGAATGAAAAAATGTTAAACGATATTCATCTTAAAGTTATATCTTATGAACACGATTCAAAAGCAATATTCCATGATGTAGGTATCGCAGGAGGGGTTGTTATACTCTTCAGAGATGCTAATCAAGATTATGGCGGAATAGAGTCATTTACAAGTTTCGAAGAGTTAAAAAGAATTTCACTGAAAGTGGGAACACTAAAAAAGAATGCTTTAACAAATATTATTTCTGGGCGTGGTATTTATAGACTCACTACGAAATTACACGAACAACATCCAGAAGTTGAAGGTATGCAATCGAAAGGGCATAAAGACGATGTTGGTACAGGGGTATTTAATTTATTCAATGGCATATTATTTTTCGCAACAAAACCAGAAGACGGAAAGGAATATACTCGGGTTTACGGTAGGCTTAATAATAAAAGAACAACGATGTGGATTCAATCAGTATACATCAATCAGCCCCCCACACACAATAAATATAGAGTAATTTTACCAAAGGCTTACGGAACTGGAATTTCTAATAAAAAAATTTCTGCAAACTTGATTGGTAATCCGATTCTTATCAAACCATACGAAGCCTTTACAGAAATGTATATATCTATTGGAGACTTTGAACAAGAGATAAGCGCATATAACGCATTAAAATATGTAAAAACAAAATTTGCAAGAACACTATTAGCAGTTCTTAAGATAACACAAGATAATACTAAGGAAAAATGGTCACATGTTCCTCTTCAAGACTTTACTGAGAGTTCGGACATTGATTGGTCAAAATCAATTTCAGAAATTGATCAACAACTATATAAAAAATATAAGCTAAGTGATGAGGAAATTGCATTTATTGAGGAAAAAGTTCAACCTATGAACTAAAAGTAGTATATGAATAATCAAAAAGAATTTCTTAAAAATATTGACATTCGAGAAGAATATCTCTTAAAAAAGGACAACCTGCTGGAAATTCTTTTGCAAGATAAAACCACAGCTAAAAATATTCTGTGGGCTACAGATTCTTATGAATCAAAAGGTGATCTTTTTGCTCCACTTGCTCCTATTACAACCGATTTGGTAACGGGCACAAATGGTAATTTGATACAGCCACGAGCCATAAAAAGCAAAGAAGAACAACTAATAAGAACCAGAGATAAAGCAGAGGTATTCACACCACTTTCCATTGTTAAACAAATGAATGATGCCTGTGATACTGAACCTGTAACTGAAAATAACTGGCAAGAGTATATTGCTTTGCTGAAATTAGAAATCACCTGTGGGGAAGCACCTTTTATTGTCTCTCGTTATGATCCAGTATCTGATAGCCAAGAATTGTTACCACTTCCAAAACGAGTTGGTTTTTTAGATAAAAAATTGCGTTTTGTTTCCAAATACTGCGATAACCACGTAGATTGGTTAAAATGGGCAACAGTTGCTTTCCAATCTTCCTACGGCTATGAATGGCAAGGGGATAGTTTGCTGATAGCTCGTGAGAATCTGCTTTATACTTTTATTGACTATTACCAAGATAAATTTAAAGCTTCTCCAAGCGTAGAACTTCAAAAAGAGATAGCATCCATCATAATTTGGAACATCTTTCAAATGGACGGTTTGAAATATGTAATCCCAATGAGTTGTAAAACAGAGCAACTAGTTATCAAAGGGGAAGAAACATTATTTGGCAAAGAAGATGACCGAATAGAAGAAAAGCTATGTCAAGGTTGTGAAAACAAAACCGCC